>JAIOYV010000068.1 GCA_021740905.1 Bacteroidales bacterium | reverse complement strand
AATTTGTATCAAAAAACCTGAGATGCCGCCTCAAATCCCTTAAAAATAGCGCGAAGATTGTTTTTTAGGGTGCTCACTATAAGGCTTTGCTGTCAGGCTGTTAGGGCAAAAGTTAAATTCATAAGGAATAGCTGTGAATAATTTGATAGTACCAAGGATTTATTGTGATATACCCAAATAATTTTGAAACGAAAATTGGCTTCGACCGCATCAGGCAATTGTTGAGCGATGATTGCCTGAGCGAGCTAGGCCGAAAGAAAGTAGCCGGGATAAGGTTTACCGACAATTTTGCCGCCATCACCAAATTAACTGGACAGACTGCCGAGTTTTGTTCTGTCCTTCAAAGTGAGGCAGATTTCCCCATCGACTTCTATTTCGATGTAACACCTTATCTGAAAAAACTTAGGATAATCGGCAGCTATCTCGAATTGGCTGAGTTGTTCGATTTCAAACGCTCGCTGGAAGCCATTTTCTCGGTGTATCGTTTCCTGAAAAAACTTAACGAGGACGAATTCCCCTTTCTTTGCGATCTGATAAAAGACATTTCGCTACATCCCATGTTGCTTGAAAAAATAGACATGGTGATGACCAAGACAGGAAGGATACGTGATAATGCCTCCCCTGGCTTAAAACAGATACGGTCTGATTTATTGTCGAAACAATATGCGGTGACCAGTCGGATGAGCAGCCTCCTAAAACAAGCCCAGCAGGACGGCATTGTCGAAAAGGATACAACTTTGACTCTTCGAAATGGCCGCCTGGTAATCCCTGTGACGGCGGCTAAAAAACGGGCCATAAAGGGATTTATCCATGATGAATCGGCTACCGGAAAAACAGCCTTTGTGGAGCCAGCCGAGATTTTTGAAACGAATAATGAAATCCGCGAGCTTGAATATGCCGAGCAGCGCGAAATACTAAAAGTGCTCCACGAAATCAGCGAGTTTATCAGGCCTTATCTCGAAGACCTCTTACTTGCCTATAATTTTTTGGCCATTATCGACTTTATCAGGGCAAAAGCCAGGCTTGCTATTCTCCTGGAATCTGTGCGGCCCAGCATTGTTGAGGAACCTATCATCGATTGGAAGAACAGCAGGCATCCGTTGCTCTATCTGCATTTCAGAAAGGAAAAGAAAAAAGTGGTGCCACTCACCATCGAATTGAATAAGGATGACCGGATCTTGCTCATCTCAGGCCCCAATGCCGGAGGAAAATCGGTTTGCCTTAAAACAACCGGTTTGCTCCAGTATATGTTCCAGTGTGGTTTGCTGGTGCCTATGCACGAAAGTTCGCAGATGGGAATATTCAATAGCATCTTTATCGATATAGGCGACGAACAATCCATCGACAACGATTTGAGCACTTACAGTTCGCATTTGTTGAGCATGAAGAATTTTGTGAAGAATGCGGATGAGAAAAGCCTGATTTTAATTGATGAATTTGGGGCTGGTACCGAGCCTTTGCTGGGAGGGGCCATCGCCGAATCCATTTTAGATGAACTGAATCAGCGCGAAAGCTTTGGCGTGATTACCACACACTACACCAACCTTAAACATTATGCCTCCCAATCGAAGGGGATTATCAACGGGGCCATGTTGTACGACCATAATCGGATGGAGCCACTGTTTCAACTACAAATTGGTAAACCGGGCAGTTCGTTTGCTTTCGAGATTGCCCGTAAGATTGGACTGCCCGAGCACCTTTTAAAATCGGCAGAAGAAAAGGTCGGCACCGAGCAGATCAGTTTCGATAAGTTGCTGAAAGAAGTTACCCGCGACAAGCGATATTGGGAAACCAAACGAAAAAAAATCAGGCAGGAGGAGAAAAGCCTCGACACCTTGCTCGAAGATTTGGCCGATGAAAACAAGCGGTCGAAGAAGGAGAGGAAAAAGATTATCCAGGAAGCAAAAGACGAGGCAGGCCAACTTTTGGCCAGTGCGAACAAGATGATCGAAAACACTATCCGTATTATTCGCGAAAATCAGGCCGACAAAGAAGCAACCCGGAAGGCGCGGCAGGAGCTGGAAGATTTCAAAAAGGAGTTTGATAAGGAAATGGCGGACAAAGAAAAGTCGTTAGGGCAGAAACTCGACGATTTTCAGAAGAAAGAAAAAGCCATCCGTCGAAAATATCCGAAGCAAGTTGACCATGAAGCGAGCGAAGAAGCACGTCTTCGGAATATAAAAAATACCATTACAATAGGCGACAAGGTTGTGTTGAAAGATTCGGAAACGGCTGGCGAAATTGTCGAAATGAACGATAAAGATTACATCGTGGCCTTTGGAAACCTGATGACCAGTATTGCGAAAAATAAGGTGGAGAAAATTTCTAACAATCAATATCGGGAACTTACAAGAGGGCAGGAGAGGAGCACGGTAAACCTGGGCTGGAACCTGCACAACAAAAGGATGAATTTCAAATCTACAATCGATTTGCGAGGCTTGCGAACAGAAGAGGCCATGCCCAAAGTCTACGAATACATCGACGAGTGCATCACACTGAATGAACGAGAAGTGAAAATCCTCCATGGTACCGGAAGTGGGATACTCAGGCAATTTATCCGCGAATACCTTCGCACTGTTGATCTGGTTACCTGGTTTGGCGATGAGCATGTAGAGTTTGGCGGGGCAGGTATTACGGTTGTGAGATTTGGTTGAGAAGTAAGTGAGTAGAGTTGGCAATTATGTAGATTGGGTGATTAGGGAGAATAGTATGAGTTGTTAAATATCCAAGGAATGCTTTTCTTTCTTTATTCATTGAGATTTAAACCTATTGTATTAAAAATAAGTGTAAATCCGTTTACTCCAAATTTTTACAAGTCAGATTTAGGGTCATTATTTTAGCTGACTTTTATTTATTTATCCCATTTGGCAAATACCAACAAATATCTATTTTTGTTAGTGTTTAATTTACACTAACAAGATGAGTGAATATAATCCATCATTATCTGTCGATTGTGTCATTTTTGGCTTAGACCTCAACGAACAGGCTTTGAAAATTCTGGTATACGAGCGGGACATATTTCATAATGAGTATCCGGGAAATAAGAATTTAAAATTTCCGGGAAGCTTGGTGGCTGAAGATAAGAATCTCGATGATTCAGCTTATCAGGTTTTAAATGAGCTTACCGGTCTTAAAAATGTTTGCCTGAAACAGTTTCATGCTTTTGGCAATCCGGATCGGATAAAAAACGGTGAAGAAAAAGAGTGGGTCGAACGGCATTATGGTGTTAATATCCACCGGGTAGTTACAGTTGCTTATTATGCCCTTATCAGGATTGACAAGCTTAATCCCGATCAGTCCATGATCAAGGATAAGCTTCGATGGATAAATGTTGATAATGCCAACAACCTTGCTTTCGATCATTCACATATCCTTGAACATGCCCGCGAAGCCCTGCAAATGGATATGATACTTCAAAATGTAATCGCCTTTGAATTGCTCCCCGAAAAATTCACCTTCATGCAATTACAGTCGATGTATGAATTAATCCTGGGCACAAATCTCGACAAACGAAATTTCAGGAAGAAAATGAGCAAGGCCGATTATATTGTCCCCCTTGGCGAAAAACAGAATGGTGTGGCCCACAAACCGGCCATGTTATATGCTTTTGATAGAAAGAAATTTGAAAAAAGCAGAGAGACAATATCAACCTTTTTTGTGTAAAGAATTAATACCTGATCATAATGAGAAAGAAAATTACAATTTCAGTCCTCTTGTTAATTTCCCTAAACTTTTCCGGATTTTCACAATTGCCAAAAGAAACTCCCGAACAAAAGGAAAAACGCCTGGAATGGTGGACCGATGCCCGGTTTGGGATGTTTATCCATTGGGGTTTGTATGCTTCACCAGCCCGACACGAATGGGTGAAAAAATACGAAAAGATGAACAATGAAGAGTACGAAAAGTACTTTGAAATTTTCAACCCTGATTTATACAACCCACACGAGTGGGCCAAAAAAGCAAAAGAAGCCGGGATGAAATATGCCGTCATCACCACCAAACACCACGAAGGCTTTTGTCTTTTTGATTCAAAATACACAGATTACAAGGCCACCAACACACCCATCGGCAAAGACCTAATCGCTGAATGGGTGGAAGCCTTCCGTGCAAAAGGTTTAAAAATTGGGTTTTACTATTCCTTACTCGACTGGCACCACCCCGATTATACCATCGACCGAAACCATCCCCTAAGTGTTTCTTCTGATGAAGAGTACGATAAGCAGAACCAGGGAAAAGACATGGATGTCTACCGTAAGTATATTAAAGATCAGGTTCGAGAATTGTTGACCAATTATGGAACAATCGATATTATCTGGCTCGATTATTCATTTCCATCTGGTAAGCATGGAAAAGGAAGAACCGACTGGGATTCGGAAAACCTACTGAAAATGGTACGAGAACTACAGCCGGGCATCATTGTAAACGACCGATTGGATTTGCTGGAGGTTGAAGGAGGTTGGGATTTCACAACACCCGAACAATACAAAGTTTCCAAGTGGCCCGAAAAGAACGGGCAAAAAGTACCCTGGGAAACCTGCCAGACCTTTTCCGGTTCGTGGGGCTACTACCGCGACGAAATGACCTGGAAAGACACCAAGCAATTACTCGTTTTATTGATCGAATCGGTGAGCAAAGGTGGAAACCTTTTATTGAACGTAGGCCCGACTGCCCGTGGAACATTTGATTATCGCACCAATGAAAAGCTGGAAGAAATGGGCGAATGGATGAAATTTAACGATCGTTCGATTTATGGATGCACACAAGCCCCTGAGGAGTTTATTACACCGGATAATTGTTTGCTAACATACAATCCCGAAACTAATAGGCTGTATGTTCATTTGCTGGATTACCCGATGAAATGGTTCACCCTTAAAGGTTTTGCAGGAAAAGTGAAATATGCACAGTTCCTTCACGATGGATCAGAGATCCAATTTGGCCAGCCACGCCACAACGTAACACACCAGGAAACCCTCGCCGAAGAAGATGTAATTTTAATTTTGCCTATGGTAAAGCCAAATGTGGAGGTTCCGGTGATTGAGTTGATTTTGAATTAGGTTTTTTATATATTAATAATCTATTGATGAAGAATAAGATAAATCAAAACAGAGGCCTCAAAAAGACAATTATTCAAGTTGCTGAAGTGGCCGGATATTTATGGCAAAAAGGTTGGGCCGAACGCAATGCCGGGAATATTTCGGTAAACATAGATCAATTAATTGATGGCGAACTCGATGATGTTAACAAATACCCTGTTTTTGAACTGCCCGAAACCTACCCTCAACTGGCCAATAAATATTTCTTTGTAACCGGCACTGGTAAAAGGATGCGTGACCTGGCACGTGCACCTCAAAAAAACGCGATCATCCTTAAAATTACAAAGGATGCAAAGTCGTACCATATTATTTCGAGGCACAAACTCGATGAGCCCGATTTGCGACCAACATCAGAATTACCAACCCATCTTGCCATTCATCAGCAAATTGCTGAAAGAGGGGGCAGTGAAAAAGTAATTATCCACACCCATGTCAACGAACTGGTTGCCCTTACCCATTCGCCTGATATGAAATCAAAAAATCGGGTCAATAATATAATATGGGGCATGCATCCCGAGGCAATGGTTTTTATTCCAAGGGGAGTGGGCTTTGTGCCGTATGTGATGCCTGGCTCGGTGGAGATTGCGAATTTAACTTTAATAGAATTCCAAAATCACGATGTGGTATTATGGGAAAAACACGGTGTGTTTGCCATAGGCGAAAGTGTTTTCGATACTTTCGACAGCATTGATATTGTGAGCAAGTCGGCCAAGATTTGGTTTACATGTATGCAGGCCGGTTTCGAACCGGAAGGATTGAGTGAGTCTCAGTTGCAGGAGCTTAAAGCAAAGTTTGCAAGTGGATTTTAAGCTTGGACATTAATCGACAAAAAACTATTTGAATGAAGACAAACGAAAAAAGGGTGCCAGTAATAGCAAAGTCCTTGCTTGTGCCATTTATTCTAATAACCAGCCTATTTGCTCTATGGGGTTTTGCCAACGACATCACTAATCCATTGGTGGCAGCATTCAAAACGGTAATGGAAATTTCCAATGCAAAAGCTGCCCTGATCCAGTTTGCATTTTATGGCGGATATGCAACCATGGCAATCCCCGCAGCATTGTTCGTTAAGCGGTTCAGCTATAAAAAAGGGATATTGCTTGGTTTGGCTTTATATGCTATCGGGGCATTGTTGTTTTATCCGGCTGCAAAATTTGAGATGTTTGGGTTCTTCCTGGGCTCACTCTATATTTTGACTTTTGGGTTGGCTTTTTTAGAAACAACTGCAAATCCCTACATCCTTTCGATGGGAGACGAAAAAACCGCTACCAGAAGATTGAACCTGGCGCAATCATTCAATCCAATGGGTTCGTTGCTTGGAATGTTTGTCGCCTCAAATTTCATCCTTTCCTCTTTGGAATCCGACAAACGGGACGCTTCGGGCAATTTGATTTTTGAGACCCTTAGCACAGTCGAAAAAGCCGGGATAAGGACCCACGACCTCGCCATAATCCGCGACCCTTACGTCATTCTTGGTTTTGTGGTTATTCTAATGCTGATCCTCATCGCTGTTTTTAAAATGCCCGTTCGGAAAGAAGCTGACCATACCATAAGGGTGAAAGATATATTTGGCCGACTTATCAAGAATCCCAAATACCGCGAAGGTGTCATGGCACAAGTATTTTATGTGGCCGCACAAATTATGTGTTGGACTTTCATTATTCACTATGCTGAGAACCTGGGAATCTCAAAAGCTACAGCACAAAACTATAACATAGTGGCAATGGGGATTTTCCTATCCAGCCGCTTTATTAGCACAGCGCTTATGAAATATCTGAATTCTAGGGTTTTGTTGACCGCCTTTGCAATTGGAGGAATGGCAACTATGCTTGGAGTGATTTTTATTCAGGGCATGGGTGGATTATACTGCCTGATAGCCACTTCAGCCTTTATGTCATTAATGTTCCCAACCATTTATGGGATTGCTTTGGAAGGTCTTGGCGATGATGCAACACTTGGTGCAGCCGGACTGGTAATGGCTATTGTAGGAGGTGCATTAATGCCACCCCTTCAAGGTGCAATAATTGATTTGGGCACTGTTGCAGGGTTACCAGCTGTGAATTTCTCTTTCATCCTCCCATTCATAAGTTTTGTTGTAATAGGTATTTATGGTTATAGAACAGTAAAAGTACATGTAGGTTAATCCAAAGTCAAACCAAATCAATAAAACCATGCTAAAAGGAATATCTCCCATAATCAGCCCCGAACTTCTTGCAATATTAGCCCGCATGGGACATGGCGATGAGATAGTTCTTGCCGATGCCCACTTCCCTGGCGAAACCTACAACAGCCGGGTAATCCGTGCCGATGGATTAAAAATAGCTGATTTATTGGCAGCCATCCTTCCCCTTTTCGAATTGGATGCTTATGTCGATCATGCTTTAGTTATGATGGCTGCAGTTGAAGGAGACAAGCTTGATCCTCAAGTTGAGAAATCATACCTGGATTCAATTCATAAAACGAATCCTGATAAAGCCTCAATATTACGGATTGATCGATACGATTTCTACCAACGAACAGAAAAGGCCTTTGCCGTTGTGATGACCGGCGAAACAGCCAAATACGGAAATATAATATTAAAAAAGGGTGTGACTCCAATTACATAATAAATGATGAAAGAATATGAGTTCAACAAATAACTCAAAAAAGGTTTTTGTATCAGGTTGCTTCGACATGCTTCATTCCGGCCATGTTGCCTTTTTCAAGGAAGCCGCAAAATATGGTGATGTGTACGTGGGATTAGGATCGGATAGCACAATTGCCGAATTGAAAGGAAGGCAAACCATAAACAGCGAAGAAGAACGGCTATACATGGTAAAATCAATCCGATATGTAAAAGATGCCTTTATAAATTCGGGAACCGGTCTTATCGATTTCAAGAAGGAAATTGAAAAATTGCAACCGGATTATTTTGTGGTTAATGAAGATGGATTTTCGCCCACAAAACAACAGCTCTGCAATAATCAGGGCATCGAATTAAAGGTATTGGAGCGAATCCCTGAGGGTGATTTACCCCCTCGTTCTACTACTGATATTAGGATCTCGAATATTTGCAACCTGCCCTATCGCATCGACCTGGCAGGAACCTGGATCGACCAGCCTTTTGTATCTAAATATTACCCGGGTTGGGCCATTACTTTGTCCCTCGAACCGATCATCGAATATATGGAAAGGTGTGGCATGTCTACCTCTACCCGAAATGCTGCGAAAAAGATATGGCCTGTACACCTGCCTTTACGAAAACCTCGAGAAATTGCCGAAATACTTTTCAAGTTTGAGAACGAACCTGGAGCTGAAATGATTTCGGGAGCACAGGATGCCATAGGGATTGCCATGCCCGGCATAAACCGACATTATTACAGTGGAGATTACTGGCCATCCAAAATTGAATCACTACACGACCCGGATATCCTTAATTGGCTCGAAGACCACCTCTTTCTGGTGCTTCTATGGCCTCGCCCTAATGGGCTTGATTTATTGAAGGACACACGCATAAATCCTGAAAATGTGAAGCTTTTGGCCGATGCCGCCGAGAATTGTTGGCAAGCTTTAAGGGAGAAAGACCTGGATCGTTTCTCTGCGGCATTTCTCGATTCTTTCCATGCCCAAACCCGCATGTTCCCGGCGATGTTAAATCCTGAAATAGAGGAAGCAATTGAAAAATATAAAGATCAGGCAAAAGCATGGAAGCTTGCCGGTGCCGGAGGTGGCGGGTACTTGATTTTGGTTTCAGATAAACCCATACATGGTGCCATGCGGATTAAAATAAGACGGAAGGAATTGAGTCTTTGATGCAATTGATTTAACGAACCATAAAACTATAAATAATTTAAATATGAATAACTACCCAAAAATAGGAATACGTCCCACTATCGATGGTAGAGAAGGTGGTGTTCGCGAATCGCTCGAAGACCAGGTAATGAACATGGCAAAATCGGCAGCCAAATTTATCAGTGAAAATTTAAAATACCCCAATGGCAGTTTTGTGGAATGTATTATTTCCGATTCCTGCATTGGCGGCGTTGCTGAGGCAGCGGCCTGTGCCGATAAGTTTGAGAAAGCCGGTGTAGGTGTCTCCCTTACAGTTACACCCTGTTGGTGCTACGGAAGCGAAACCATCGACATGAACCCGTCCATCCCAAAAGCAATTTGGGGATTTAACGGGACCGAACGACCTGGGGCGGTTTATCTGGCTGCAGCTCTTGCTGGTCATAACCAGAAAGGAATCCCCGCTTTTGGTATATATGGAAAGGACGTTCAGGATGCAGGAGATACCTCAATTCCCGAAGATGTTCAGGAAAAGTTACTCCGGTTTATGAAAGGAGGCCTTGCCGTTGCCATGATGAAAGGAAAATCATATCTGTCGATGGGAGTTGTTTCCATGGGAATTGCCGGATCCATTGTAAATGAAGATTTCTTTCAGGAATACTTAGGCATGAGAAATGAATATATTGACATGACCGAATTTCTGCGCCGAATGGATCAGGGAATTTACGATAATGACGAGTTTAAAAAAGCCCTGGCCTGGGTAAAAGAGAATTGCAAGGAAGGAAAAGACTACAATACAACGCCAAAGACCCGTGAGCAAAAAGATGCCGAATGGGATAAGGTGGTAAAAATGGCCATGATAGCCCGCGACTTGATGGTTGGAAATCCTAACCTGGTTAAGATGGGCTATCGCGAAGAAGGCCTTGGGCATAATGCCATCCTTGCAGGATTCCAGGGTCAAAGACAGTGGACCGACTATCAACCTAATGGTGATTTTTTGGAAGCTATACTTTGTTCTTCATTTGATTGGAATGGAAAACGATCACCCTATTTGGTGGCTACTGAAAACGATTCCCTCAATGGCGTAGTCATGCTTTTCGGATATTTATTGACCAACACGGCTCAGATGTTCTCCGACATTAGAACTTATTGGAGCCCTGAGGCAATTGAAAGAGTATCTGGAAAAAAATTGGAAGGACTGGCAGCTAATGGATTGATCCACTTAATCAACTCAGGTGCATCGGCTCTCGATTTTTCAGGACAACAGCAAATTGATGGGAAACCTGCAGTTAAACCATACTGGAAAATTTCGGATGATGAGGTAGATCAATGCCTGAAAGCCACTTCGTGGTGTCCGGCAGTTAGTGAATATTTCAGGGGTGGGGGATTCTCGTCCGAATTTCTTACCAAAGGAGGCATGCCCATTACAGTTTCCAGGATCAATCTGGTAAAAGGCATCGGTCCGATACTTCAAATTGCTGAAGGATATTCAGTAGAGATACCTGAGGATGTAAACAAAATGTTGACAGACCGAACCAATCCATCTTGGCCAACCACATGGTTTGCCCCGCGTTTGACGGGTGATGGTGCATTCAAAGATGTATATTCGGTAATGGCCAACTGGGGAGCCAACCACTGCGCTTCAAGCTATGGTCATATTGGTGCCGATTTAATCACCCTTGCAGCGATGCTTCGGATTCCGGTAAATATGCACAATATTGATAAGGAAAAGATTTACAGGCCAAGTGCATGGTCGTTGCATGGGATGGAAAAAGAAGGGGCAGATTATAGGGCATGTGAAAATTATGGACCTTTGTATAAGTAGTTATAATGAATTAATAAAGACAAACCAGATTTGAATTTTCTCTGCCATGAAGAATAAGATAATCATCGTCCTCGATTGTGGCGCAACCAATGTTCGTTCGGTGGCCATCAATGAAAAAGGTGAAATCCTGGCTCAGAAATCAGTGCCCAACATTACGCAACCCGATCCATTTTTTAAAGTTGGGTTAATTTGGGATGTGTATGAAATCTGGGGAAAGCTCATCATTGCAACAAAAGAAGTTCTAAGCCAAATCAATAAAAAGGATATTGTTGGCATTACAATAACCGCATTTGGGGTAGATGGAGCTCCAATGAAAAAAACGGGCGAATTGCTTTATCCTGTCATTTCATGGGCTTGTCAGCGCACAGTCCCTTTCATGGAAAATATTGAAAAGCATATTTCTTTGGAAAGGTTGTATGAGATAAGCGGTGTCAATGCGTTCAGTTTTAATACCATCAATAAGTTCATCTGGTTCAAAGAAAACAAACCCGAAATCCTGGATCGGATGGATTATTTTGTGTTCATGCCTTCACTTCTCATTCACAAACTCACAGGCGAATTCATCACCGATACCACTATGGCAGGAACTTCCATGCTGACGGATATCAAAACCAGGAATTTTTCAGAGGAAATCCTCAAAGCAATTGGCATTGAAAATAAATTTCCTGAAATGGTTGAACCTGGCACAATGGTCGGAAGGCTCCATCAAAAAGGATCCGACGAAACGGGAATCCCTCCGAATGTCCCGGTTATTGCAGCCGGGCATGACACCCAATTTGCCATTTTTGGGTCGGGGGCAAAGGAAAATGAGGTGGTGCTAAGTTCAGGTACTTGGGAAATATTAATGGCCCGGACATCAAAAATTCAAACAAAAAAAGAGTTTTTAGCACAAGGCGTAACCATTGAGCTTGATGCCATACAGGATCTATATAATCCAGGGGTGCAATGGTTGGGATCGGGAATTTTAGAATGGATCAAAACCACTTTTTATACCATTGAATCAGCAAACGAAAATATTTATGATGTAATGATTTCGGAAGCTGAAAAAGCGATACCCGGCAAGTTGAATCTTGGCATAGACTTTTTGAATGAAAATGGGGTACTGTCGGGTTTGGGTATAAATACCAAACGGGAAGATATCTATCGGGCTGCATTGTTGGCCCTGTCACATAAAACCAAACAAAGCCTGGATATTCTGGAACAAGCCTGTGGATTTAAAGCCGAGTCGCTTATTGTAGTGGGTGGTGGTTCAAAGAACAGATTATGGAATCAGCTTCGCGCAAGCCATTTAGGTATTCCGGTAAAACTTATCGACCAAAAGGAAACCACCGTTTTGGGTGCGGCCGTGTTTGCTTTTTCCGGTGCCGGAATTTATCAATCACCTGAAGAAGCCCGACAAAATATTGATTATAAATCAGAAATAATTCATCCTGACTAGCCAATTCAATGAGAACAATTAAAATCTGAATATATGAAGCCAACATTATTTTTATTGCTGATTAACCTATTTCTTGCAAGTTGTAATAACCAAATTCCTGCCCCTCCCGAACCTGTTGGTCCGTTGCCTTCGCCACAGCAAATTGCCTGGCACGAGATGGAATCCTATGCCTTTATCCATTTCAGCATGAATACCTTTACCGATAAAGAGTGGGGATTTGGAGATGAAAAACCGGAGTGGTTTAACCCTTCGGAGCTTGATTGCCGCCAGTGGGCACGGATTATCAAAGCCGCCGGAATGAAAGGCATCATCCTTACCACTAAACACCACGACGGCTTTTGCCTGTGGCCTTCGGAAGGTACTGAACACTCTGTGAAAAATTCACCATGGCGCGAAGGGAAAGGAAATTTACTGCGGGAACTCCGGGATGCCTGCGATGAATATGGCCTAAAACTTGGATTTTATCTGTCGCCCTGGGACCGCAACCATGCTGATTACGGCAAACCCGAATACCTGGACTATTATCGGAATCAATTGAAGGATATTCTGACCAACTATGGAGAAATTTTTGAAGTCTGGTTCGATGGAGCCAATGGGGGAGATGGATACTATGGCGGGGTAAACGAAAACCGGATCATCGATAAAAAAACGTATTACGACTGGGAAAATACCCAAAAGCTTGTCCTGGAATTACAACCCAATGCCATCATCTTTAGCGACAAAGGACCGGGAACAAGATGGATTGGCAACGAACAGGGCTATGCCGGCAAAACCAACTGGTGTCTTCTTAATCAGGATAGCATTACCATTGGAGGTGCAGGTGACAAACGAAAAATGCTGAACGAAGGAGATGAAAACGGCACCCATTGGATTCCTGGCGAAACAGATGTGTCCATCCGACCCGGTTGGTTTTATCACGAATCGCAGGACAATGAGGTAAAATCGCTGGGAACTTTACTCGACATCTATTTTGCTTCGGTAGGAAGAAATTCAAACCTCTTATTGAATATTCCCATTGACAAACGTGGGCTTATCCATGAAAACGATTCCGCTGCCCTGATGAATCTAAAAGCAATGCTCGATCGGACCTTTGCAAACAACCTTGCAAAAAATGCAAAAACAGAGGCATCCAATTTTCGTGGAAACCATAAAAAATATTATCCTTCAAACACCCTTGACAACGATAAAAATAGCTACTGGGCTACCGATGATGGAGTGATTCAGTCGTCACTTACCATCGATTTTGGAAAACCGGAAAAATTCAACCTCTTTTTGGTGCAGGAATACATTCCATTGGGACAACGAGTTAAATCATTTCAGATTGAAGTTTATATTAAGGATAGATGGGAAGTCATTTCTGAAGGGACCACAATAGGTTACAAAAGGATTTTGCGTTTTCCTATGGTGGAAAGTCAACGACTCAGGCTGAATATTCTGGATGCAAAGGCCTGTCCGGTAATTTCGAATATCGAAGTGTACGAAGCCCCTGAACAGATTTGAAATCCTCAAGTATTGAAAACAATGCTGTGAAACAGGTCTTAAAGTTTAACAAATTGGTAAAAGCCAACTATATTTGTCTTGAATCCCTTGGAGCATTCGACAAAAGGGATTACAGTTCAAAAAATGAAATAGGTGTGATAACAAAATAAAAAAGCTATGAAGAAATCAGCAATTATCATTTTCTTAGTCATTGTCTCATTGGCTTGTCAAGCCCAGAAAAACAATACTCCTGAGTGGCAGCTCTTGTTCGATGGAAAAACAACCACCGGATGGCGGGGATACAATCAACAGGAAATGCCCGAGGGTTGGAGCGTTGAGAACGGATGCCTTATCACATCTGGCAAAGGGGGCGACCTGGGAGGCGATATTATTACAACCGAACAGTACGAAGATTTTGAGCTATCCCTCGAATGGGCCATCTCGGAAGGTGGCAACAGTGGGATTTTTTATCATGTGCTGGAAGGCGACCGTTCGGCAGCCTATGCAACAGGCCCCGAATATCAATTGATTGATGATGTCGGTTTTCCTCAGAAATTAGAAGAATGGCAAATGGCAGGGGCCGATTATGGGATGCACAATGCGGATACGCTGATGAAAAAACTGAAACCTGTCGGGCAATTCAACACATCGAGAATCAGGGTCGAGAATGGAAAAGTTACCCATTGGTTGAATGGAAAGGAAATTCTCTCCTTCGAACCCTGGTCGGACGATTGGTTCGACCGATTGGGAAAATCGAAGTGGAAGGATTATCCCGATTATGGCCGTGCTTGCAAAGGACATATCGGATTGCAGGATCATGGTAGTGAGATCAAGTTTAGGAATATTAAAATCAGGAAACTCGACAATCCGGGAACAGCTATCTTTAATGGAAAAGACCTTGATGGATGGAAAATTCATGGGACAGAAAAATGGTACGCCAAAGATGGGGAATTGATCTGTGAAAGTGGCCAGGACAAGAAATACGGCTACCTTGCAAGCGAAAAAACCTACAAGGACTTCATCCTCCATCTTCAATTTAAACAAGGAGCCAACGGCAACAGTGGTGTATTTTTCAGGTCATCACTCGATGGCACAAAAATATCAGGTTGGCAAGTAGAAGTAGCTCCCAAAGGCAAAGACTCTGGCGGAATTTATGAATCGTATGGCCGTGGCTGGCTCTATCAAATACCCGAAGAGAAAGAACACATCCTCAAAGAAGGCGAATGGAACGATCTGGTAATTAAAGTACAGGGCGACCATGTAACTACCTGGCTAAACAATGAGATGATGACCAATCTCAAGGATGAAAAAATCGGGCAGGCAGTTGGTGTTATCGCACTACAAATCCACGATGGTGGCGGCGTAAAGGTGAATTGGCGGAATATTTTTGTGAGGGAGCTTTAGTTTTCAGTCTTCAGTCCACAGTCCACAGTCTACAACCATTAAAGACATTTAATTACAGCAAAGTGAAGCGACAATAAATTAATTAAATTAGGCACATAATTAAATACATTCAAAGTATGATATTGAAAGGAAACGACGGATTTTATATATACGATAGGTTGCAACGGAGCACTGTCTCCCCCTCGGGGGAGAATAAGAGGGGGGAGTTCCTTCAAGTAATTCCACCCCCTAACCCCCGCAGTCCCGACTACATCTGGATAGACTGGGGGAAATCCTCAGGACTCGCTTCCATTATTGCCTTTGATAAAATTCAATCAGAATATTTTCTATATGCCTAATTCAATAAATTTAAACCCAGAAAAAATGAAATACACAAATACCCAACTCTCCCTCCTCATAATACTGAGGGTCCTCATCGGGTGGCATTTTTTATACGAAGGCCTCGCCAAGCTTACAAACCCCAATTGGTCGAGCATCGGCTATTTGATGGACTCGGGTGGTTTTCTAAAAGGGTTTTTTGAATCCCTTGCCAGCAATCCACAAGTTTTGGAGGTAGTCGACTTTATGAATACCTGGGGATTGATCGCTATTGGTCTGGGCTTAGTTTTAGGTTTGTTTAGTCGGGTTGCAGTTTGGGCAGGGGTGGTATTGCTGGCCATGTATTATTTGTCGCACCCACCCTTTGTGGGTATAAAATATTCAATGCCATCGGAAGGGAACTACTTGGTCGTAAACAAAATATTGATCGAACTATCGGCTTTGTTGGTGCTGTTGGTTTTCCCGACAAGCAAGCGAATTGGCATCGATAGATTGATATTCAGAAAGAAGGAGGGATACCATGGAAAATAAATATAAAAACAGTCGGAGAGAGGTAATCAAAGGGCTACTTACCTTTCCTGTATTGGGAGGTCTTGCCTATAGCTGGTTCAAAAAGAAAAAGTATGAAGACCTGATGAAAATTGCCATTAGGGAAGAAGTGCAATTGGAAAATTCAAACCCTGTTTTGGCGCGGACGGTATCGAACGAAAAATTGATCAGGCTTGGGATAATTGGAGCCGGAGGGCGGGGCAGATACCTTTTACGGGCTGCCGGATTTCTGCACCCCGAAACAATCGACTCCTGGATCGAAGCAGCCGCAAACAATAGCAGTGATAAGAGGTACAAGGATTTTTACGATCAGGATGATCTCAATATAGTTATAAACGGGGTTTGCGACATCTGGGATCAGAACGCCGAATACGCCCAACTTACCTGTGCCAACATCAACCGTGTTGGGTCCGTTGGGAACATGGCAAAATTGCCCACACGGTACAGCACCTATCAGGAACTTCTTGCCGCCCCCGACATCGATGCGGTTATCATTGCCACACCCGACCATTGGCACGGAACTATCACCATCGCGGCAGCAAAAGCCGGCAAACATGTGTATTGCGAAAAGCCCATGACCTGGACGGTACCGGAGACTTTTGAGGTGGTGAAAGCAGTAAAAGAGAATAATGTGGTGTTTCAATTGGGCCATCAAAACAGGCAAAACGAAAGTTATTTCAAAGCCAAAGAAGCTTATGACAAAGGCATCCTCGGAAAGGTAAACCTGGTTGAGGTAACCACCAACCGGAATAGTCCGAATGGTGCCTGGGTGTACGATATCGATCCCACAGCAGGGCCACACAATATCGACTGGAAACAGTTCATTGGCCCTGCACCCGATCACCCATTCAGTCCAGAGAGGTTTTTTCGTTGGCGCTGTTGGTGGGATTACAGCACCGGGTTGTCCGGCGATCTGTTCACCCACGAGTACGATGCCATGAACCAGATACTGGGCTTGGGGATCCCCCATTCGGCGGTATCTTCGGGGGGTATCTATTTTTATAAAGATGGAAGGACAGTGCCCGATGTGCTTCAGCAAACTTTTGAATACCCCCACAAGGATCTAACTTTGATGTACAGTGCTTCGTTGGCCAGCAATATGCACCGGGGCAACCGGATTATGGGGCACGATGCCTACATGGAAGTGGGTGGCAACCTACAGATTTTTGCCGATCGTGAATCGACCAAATACAAAGAGAAAATTCAGAATCACCTCATCGACCCCAACATCCCTATCTATTCTTTTACCCCAGGCATGAAACAGGTGGATGCCATTACCTCTGCCACCGAGCAATATTTTGTCGGGCGCGGCTTACTTTACACTTACCGACATGGCAAGCGTGTGGACACAACCCATCTACACATCAAAGATTGGCTCGATTGTATTAGAACCGGCGACCAGCCCGAGTGCAATGTGGATGTAGGTTTCGAGGAAGCCATTTCGGCCCACATGGGGACCATTGCATACCGGGAAAACCGGAAGGTATATTGGGATGAAGAAAAGCAAGAGATTATTTAGAGGATGTTAGTTATTCATGTATCACATATAATTTTTGAACATGTGATAATTGAAATACAATGAGAAATGAAAATATAGATGGTCTCTGTGTAACTCTGCGTAACCTCTGTGCAACTCTGTGGTATAGCTTAAAAGTTGTTACACAAAGTTTCACAGAGAAGGCACAGAGTTTCACAGAGAAAAAATAACAAGAAAATTGGATTATGAGCACAAGAAGATCCTTCATTAAAACAATTTCAGCAGCAACGGTCGCGGGAATGGTATTTCCTTACAGGGCACTGGCTATTCCTGCGAATAAGGAAGTAGGCTTGCAATTGTATTCCATCAGGGAGCTTGTGAAAAAAGACCTTGCCGGAACTTTGAAAATTCTGAAAGAGATTGGATACTCAACCATTGAGGCAGCAGGCTATGGTAACAACAATTTCTATGATCTAAATCCAGGCGATTTTAAAACGATCGTTTTCGATGAAGGACTAAACCCTTTGAGCAGTCATTGTGGTATCACTATCGAAAATGCTCAGAAAACCATCGACGATCACCTGGAGGGAGGATTTTCATACATCGTTCTGCCGAGTATTCCCGGTGAAAAAAGAAAATCAATCGACGATTATAAAACGCTGGCCGATGAATTTAACCAGATAGGCGAGCTATGCAAAAAGAATGGTTTTGGTTTCGGATATCACAATCATGCCTTCGAGTTTGAGAAAAAGGATGGCCAAATTCCTTATGATGTCTTGCTAAATGAAACAGAAGCCGACAAAGTTTTCTTCCAATTAGATACTTACTGGATTGTTTACGGTGGCTACCAACCAGTCGAATATTTCAACAAGTTCCCAGGCCGCTTTAAGCACCTGCATATAAAAGATATGGACAAAGGGGCCGAAAAACATTCAACAGAAATTGGAAGTGGTATCATCAATTTTAAGGAAATAGTCGGCGCAACAAATATTTCAGGAATGGAGCATATTATTGTTGAACAGGAACATTTTACGATAGACCCCATCGAGAGCATTACTCAAAGTTACAACTACATCAACTCTTTAAAATTTTAAAATGAACAAACCCATCAAAACAGGCATCATCGGATTTGGCTTGTCGGGCCAGGTTTTTCATGCACCATTTCTGCATGTACACCAAGGATTTGAAATCAAAAAAGTGGTAGAACGGCATGATGAAAAATCAAAAACAATTTATACGTATGTGGATATAGTAAAGGATTATCAGGAATTAATCGATGATTCCGAAATTGATTTGATCGTACATTGCACACCCAATATTTATCATTTCCCTTATGTGAAAGATTGTTTGCTGGCGGGCACACATGTGGTTATCGAAAAGCCTTTCACCCCAACTGCCAAAGAGGCCGATGAACTTATTTCCATTGCCGAATCGAAAGGAGTAAAAATTTTCGTTTACCAAAACAGACGTTGGGATGGCGATTTCCTGACTATCAAAAAAATTATTGATAGCGGGGAATTAGGAGAAATAAATTATTACGAAGCCCATTTCGACCGTTTCACTCCGGAACCCAGACGAGCTCTATGGCGGGAAGAACCACAACCTGGAAGCGGAAATTTATACGATTTGGGATCTCATTTAATCGATCAGGCATTGCACCTTTTTGGCCAACCGGAAAACATTACAGCCGATATCCAATCGCAGCGAGACAATACCATTGTAGATGATTACTTTAAGTTGAATCTTAAATATCCCAACATGGAGGCAGTGCTTACAGCCGGGATGCTGGTAAAAGATATTGGTCCTCGCTACATTATTCGCGGCAGCAAGGGTACATTTACCAAATATGGGATCGATCCCCAGGAAGCTTCTTTGAAAGAAGGGATTTTGCCAAATTCAGATAATTGGGGTATTGAAAATCCTGAGTTTTACGGGACGATCACATCAACAGAAAAGACAAAACGTATAAAAACTGAGCCTGGAAATTACATGGGATTCTATGATAATGTATTCGATGTTCTCATCAACAAAAAAGAAATGGCTATAAAGCCTGTTGAAGCAAGGAATGTAATTGCGATGATTGAACAGGCTAAAGAAATAAGTAATAACAAACCATAAAATAACTTAAACTATAGCTTATGAAAAAAACCTATTCTAAAAAACAACAGGGATTTAGTCGACGAAAGTTCATCGGCACAATGGCAGCAGCCACTGCCGGTTTTACAATTCTTCCCAGTTCGGTAATTTCTGGATTGGGTCATAGAATGCCAAGCGATAAATTAAACATTGCCGGAATTGGTATCGGCGGCGTAGGCGGCACCAACATTAAGCGCTGTGGGAGCGAAAATATTGTGGCCCTGTGCGATGTCGATTGGAGCTATGCTGCAGGCACCATGAAAAAATACCCGAATGCCAAAAAGTTTAAAGATTATCGGAAGATGTTCGACGATATGGGCGATGAAATCGATGCTGTTGTGGTTGGCACACCCGATCACACCCATGCCATTATCACCACGGCAGCCATGCGGATGGGCAAACACGTGTATGTTCAAAAGCCATTGACTCATTCGGTTTACGAATCGAGGGTATTGCGAGAGCTTGCCAATGAGACAAAAGTGGCCACACAAATGGGCAACCAGGGAAACTCGGGCGAAGGTATCCGGCAGACCTGCGAATGGATATGGGACGGAGCAATTGGCGAAGTCACCGAAGTACATGCCTGGACCAACCGCCCGATATGGCCACAGGGCTTGGAACGACCGCTTGAAACACCTTCGACACCACCTACCCTGGCTTGGGATCTTTTTATCGGCCCAGCCAAATGGAGGCCTTACCATCCATCGTACACACCCTGGAACTGGCGTGCTTGGTGGGATTTCGGAACAGGGGCATTGGGCGATATGGCCTGTCATATTGTCGATCCGGCTGTGATGGCCCTCAAACTTGGGCATCCAACCTTTATTTACGGAAGCTCTACCCAGGTAAATACTGAAAGTGCGCCTCTCGCAGAAACCGTTCATTACGAATTTCCCGATAGGGGCAAGGTGGGCAAATTCAAACTCCCCCCGGTAAAACTAACATGGTACGATGGTGGATTGATGCCCCCCCGTCCCGAAGAGTTGAAAGATGGCCAAATAATGGGCGATCAGAGCGGCGGGGTCCTTTTTATCGGCACCAAAGGAAAACTAATGACGGGTTGTTATGGCAGAGATCCCATCCTTTTACCCGACGAATTACATCAAGACTATAAACGACCCGATCCGACCTTGCGAAGAATTGAAAATGCTATGGATGGTGGTCATGAAGTGGATTGGATTCGGGCTTGCAAAGAAAGCCCTGAAAACAGGGTCGAAACCAGCTCCAACTTCAACTACTCGGGCCCGTTGAACGAATTAGTGGTTATGGGGAACTTGGCTGTCAGGCTCCAGGATTTAAAACGGAAGTTGCAATGGGATGGCGAAAATATGCAGATTACCAACATCAGCGATGAGGATGAAATCCGGGTGGTGACTTCGGATAAGTTCACAGTAATCGACGGTCATCCACATTTTGATACCCAGTATGATACGATCAAAGCGAAACCTGCCGCCGAAGAATATATCAAACACACATACCGTGATGGCTGGAAACTATAATATGTAGCTTTTTGAAAACCTCATACTTATAAGCACCAAAGGTGCGAAAGCAATAGCATAGGGTGAAGCCCTATGTATTAAATGAAGTGATGTAATTTAGCCCTGAAAGGGCGTAATCAATTTTGATAGTTTATTTGTAAAATTCTATAATCTAAATACCTATAAGATATGAAAACCATAAAAACCATTTTTCAATTAGGCCTCATCCTATCGATGATGGCATCCTGTAATAGCATAGGAGAAAAAAAGGCTACCACTGAAGAAAAAGCCAAATCAGAAGTTTCAGATAAAGTTGAAGCCCCCAATACCCTTTCTGAAGCTGAAATCGCGGATGGGTGGGTTTTGCTGTTCGATGGAAAAACATCGGAAAACTGGAGAGGCTATAACAAAGATCATTTCCCATCGGGTTGGCAAATTGTCGATGGCAATATCCAGGTAATGGGTTCGGGCAAAGGCGAAGCCGGGGAAGGTGGCGATATCCTGTACGACAAAAAGTTCAAAAATTTCGAACTCGAACTCGAATGGAAAGTCTCGGAAGGTGGAAACAGTGGAATTTTCTACCTGGCCCGTGAAGTTGCTGAAGACCCCGTCTGGAAGAGTGCCCCCGAAATGCAGATCCTCGACAATGCAAAACACCCCGATGCCAAACTGGGCAAGGATGGAAACCGTGCCGCCGGTGCACTCTACGACCTGATCCCCGGAAATATGGAAGTAGTAAAACCTGCCGGCGAATGGAACAAAGTGAAAGTCCTGGTCTATAAGGGAACAGTAGTCCATTTTGTAAATGGCGAGCAAGTGCTCGAGTATCATCTTTGGACAGACGACTGGAAGGAAATGGTACTCAACAGCAAGTTCAAGGATTATCCTAATTTTTTGAACACTGCCGAAGAAGGCTACATCGTACTTCAGGATCATGGCGATGATGTATGGTTTAGGAATATCAAGATTAAGGAATTGTAAACTCGGACTGAAATGGAACATGGACGACTCGGATTATATAGATTCTTACTAAAAAAATCCGTTTTTTTCCGTGTTATCCGCGTCATCCGCGTTCTATCAAAATTCCGAGGATCACGGCGATGATATTTGAACTAAGAATAAAAAGTTAAGGAGATGTAAAATTTGAAACCCAAACAGGTATGGAACACGGATTACACTGATTCTCACTGAGAAAACCAATAAATATATTTTTAGACAAAAAAATGAAGAAAATACTATATGCCATACTTCTGATCCAAATCATAGTTGGGTGTGATATACAAGATAAGAGTAGTTCAAGCTCAACAAAAAACATTCAGGAATACAAACTCTGGTACCAACAACCCTCAAAAATATGGGACGAAGCCTTACCGGTTGGGAATGGCCGTTTGGGCGCAATGGTTTTTGGGGGTGTTTATAAGGAACGCATCCAGCTAAATGAAGAAAGCCTGTGGGCAGGCAAGCGCTTCAATACCAATAATCCCGATGCACTTTCAGCCCTTCCCGAAATCAGAAAACTGATTTTTGAAGGGAAAATTAAAGAAGCTTATGAGCTTGGCAATAAAAGCCTATTGGGAACCCCACCACGTTTTCGATCCTATCAAACCCTGGGCGATATTTATTTGTCGTTCGATAGTGTGTCTGTTTTTTCTGATTACCAAAGGGAGCTGATCTTAAATACAGGGATTTCACGAACTGTGTTTACTGTCAACGGGGTAACTTACACCAGAGAGGTTTTTGCATCGGCACCGGATAATGTAATTGCAGTGCATATTTCAGCCGACAAACCCGGAAGCATCACCACGAAAATCGAACTGACCCGGCAACAGGATGCCGTAGTTGTTGCTGCGAACAATCAGTTGATATTGGAGGGACAGATTATTGATGAGACTGACATTGAGAAAGGCCCAGGAGGTCCCCATACGAAATTTGCAGCAAAATTATTGGCCATTAACACAGGTGGTGAGTTAAGCAATGACTCTTCAACTCTTCAGGTCGATAATGCTGATGAGCTGACTATTTTGTTTACTGCCACCACCGATTACAACCTGGATAGCCTAAATTTCGACAGGGGCATAAATCCTCTTTCTCTTTGTAATGAGATTTTAAGCAATGCTGAATCAAAATCATTCAACCAAATAAAAGAAGCACATACGGTGGAACACCAAGCGCTTTTCAACAGGGTTGAAATTGATCTGGGAAAAAACCATCTTGCAGCTTTACCCACTGATGTTCGCTTAGATTCGGTGAAACAGGGCAGTGAAGACCCGGCCTTGATTGCTCTATATTTTCAATACGGAAGATATTTGTTGATGGGAAGTTCGAGGGTTCCTGGAATTTTGCCTGCCAACTTGCAGGGTATTTGGAACGAACACATCAACGCTCCCTGGAATTCCGATTATCACACCAATATCAACCTTCAGATGAACTACTGGCCTGCCGAAGTTTGCAACCTTTCCGAAACCGTCGATCCGCTAGTTAATATTGTTGATAAATGGAGGGAGCCGGGAAGGGAAACTGCAAAAGTAATGTATGGCTGCAATGGCTGGATGATGCACCATGCCACCGATATTTTTGGAAAAACAGTACCTAATGCCGACATGCGTTGGGGGATGTCGCCCCTGAGCGGAGTCTGGATGACTTTCCCGCTGTGGAGGCATTACGAATTTACCTTGGATGAAGAATACCTCAGAAACCAGGCTTACCCTATAATGAAGGAAGCGATGGATTTTGTCAGCGATTTTTTGGTTGAGAAGGATGGCTACCTCGTGACCAACCCAACTATGTCGCCCGAAAATGCTTATATCCTCGAAGGGAAAGATTACCCCTGCCAGTTGACCTACGCCGCAACCATCGACAACCAAACCCTTGTTGTCCATATCAATAATTGCATCCTGGCAAGCGAAATATTGGGTGTGGATGAAGATTTAAGGGACAAATGGAAAGACATCCTGATGAAAATCCCACCTGTTAGAGTCGGAGCCGACAGCACCATTATGGAATGGGTTGAAGATTACAACGAGTGGGAGCCAGGGCATCGCCACATGTCTCATCTGTTAGGCTTGCACCCCTTGTCGCAGATTACGCCAGAAACCCCCGACTTGTTCGAGGCCGCAAAACATACCATCGAAAAAAGGCTAAAGCATGGCGGTGGACATACAGGATGGAGCCGTGCCTGGATGATCAACTTTTTTGCACGCTTTCAAGAACCCGATATTGCTTATGAGCATGTGCAGGCCTTGCTCTGTAAATCGACCCAAAGTAATCTGTTCGACAGCCATCCGCCATTTCAAATAGATGGAAATTTTGGAGGGACTGCCGGAATTGCTGAGATGTTGCTCCAAAGCCACAATGGGGCGATCGACCTACTTCCGGCTTTACCCGGTGCCTGGCCCAACGGGAAAGTAATTGGACTATGTGCCAGGGGCGGGTTTGTAGTGGATATGGAATGGAAAGACGGAAAAATTGTGAGAGCACGGATTTTATCAAAAAAGGGTGGCAAGGCTCATATAAAGTATGATGGCAAAGCCAAAGTTATCGACACGAAAGAAAACAAAGAGTATTTTATTACTGAATAGAAAAACAACCATTATGATTAATCGAATTTTAACAGGATTTTCCTTGCTTCTTATTTTTAGCTTATTTGGCTGCAAGTCAGAAGAACCAAAGCTTCCCAACATCGTTGTCATTTTTATCGATGATATGGGATATGCCGATGTGGGCTGTTTTGGGGCAAGCGATTATCCAACCCCAAACATCGACCGCTTGGCCGGGGAAGGTGTTCGTTTCACCAATTTTTATGCATCCCAGGCCGTTTGCAGTGCATCGCGGTCGTCGTTGCTGACAGGTTGCTATGCCGAGCGGGTAGGTATCCAGGGAGCATTGAACTCCTACTCAAATGTAGGGATCAATCCGGATGAAACCTTAATCCCTGAAATGTTGAAGGAAAAGGGCTATACCACCGGGATTTTTGGAAAATGGCACCTGGGTCACCATCGGGAGTTTCTGCCATTGCAGCACGGCTTCGACGAATATATTGGCCTGCCTTATTCAAACGATATGTGGCCGGTAGGTTATGATGGTGTGCCATTGGCCGGAAGCGGCAGAAAAAAATCGAACTATCCACCATTATCTTTAATCGATGGAAACGATGTGGTCGATACCATTGCTAACCTCGACGACCAGGCACAGCTTACCACAATCTACACAAATAAGGCGGTTCAATTTATTGAGAATCATAAAGAAAAACCTTTCTTCCTTTACATGCCTCACTCGATGGTACACGTGCCCATTGCAGTTTCTGAAAAGTTCAAAGGAAAAAGTGGAAAGGGACTGTTTGCCGATGTAATGATGGAAGTGGACTGGTCGGTTGGAGAGATCATGAAAGCTTTGAAAAAAAATGGTTTAGACGAAAATACACTCCTCATTTTTACTGCCGACAATGGCCCCTGGTTGAACTATGGAGAACATGCAGGCTCGGCACTTCCTCTTCGAGAGGGTAAGGGATGCATGTGGGAAGGCGGGCCACGGGTATCAGCCATGATGCGATGGCCAGATGTAATCCCGGCTGGTTTGGTTTGCGACAAAATTGCATCGACCATAGATATTTTACCCACTCTATCGGAAATTTCCGGAACCTCCCTTCCAGAAAAGAAGATTGATGGTGTGAGCATCCTTTCATTGATGGAAGGAAAAAAAGAGGCCAATCCCCGAAACCAGTTTTATTACTACTATGGTGGTGATTTGATAGCCGTGAGAAAAGATAACTGGAAACTGGTTTTTCCTCATAAATACCGCTCATACAAAGGTGTTGAGCCTGGCAAGGATGGTTTTCCAGGGCCTTATTCCAAAGGTGTTGTTGCTGAAGAAGAATTATACGATTTGGATAAAGACATCAGCGAAAGCACTAACCTGGCAGCCCAATACCCTGAGATTGTCGAAGAACTGAGCATCATTGGCGATTCGGCCCGAAGCGAACTCGGCGACCGTATCCAGAACCGAAAAGGTAAGAGCGTCCGCGAACCCGGACGAAGGACTGTTCAAAAAAAGAATGTCAAGCACCTGGCCATCAACAAAACTATTTCTATCAAAAATGAATATTCCTATCAATACGATGGCTCTGGCCCAAAAACGCTGATCAATGGGGTGCTTGGCAGCCTCGATTATTCTGATGATGAATGGCTGGGGTTTGAAGGGAATGATTTGGATGCCATTATTGACCTGGAAGAATTAACAGCAATTTCAGAAATAGAATGTGGTTTTCTCGTAAACCAGAAATCATGGATTTTCGGCCCCGAAAAAGTGGATATTTCAGTTTCAGGGGATGGGAAAAAATACACCTTGGTCCAAAGTTTCACAGAAGATGGCCAAATACAAGATAATGCCCAGGAAGTAAAGAAATTCAAAGTCGACCTCAATAATGCAAAAATACAATTCATAAAAGTCCACGCAAAGAATATCGGCACCTGCCCCGATTGGCACGATGGGGCGGGCAGCAAAGCATGGTTGTTTGTCGACGAAATAACAGTAGCGGCGACCCTCGTGGTCGCCCCCTAAGATAAAGCGAACAATGACATACAATCCAAATATCCCCCATAGGCGTTCCATCCGATTAAAGGGATACGATTATTCCCGGGCCGGATTATATTTTATTACAATATGTGTGAAAAACCGAAAATGTTTATTTGGGAAAATCATTAATGATGAAATGGTTTTGAATGATACAGGGGAAATGGTTGAAGCCAAATGGTTAGAATTGCCCCAGCGATTTAAAAATATCCAATTGCACGAATTTATCGTCATGCCCAACCATTTTCACGCCATATTGGAAATAGTAGCGGCGACCCTTGTGGTCGCCCCAAAAGGGCAACCACAAGGGATTGCCCCGACAATTGCCCAAACAGATACCCCGACCAGTAAAACAGTTGGTGATATGGTCGGGGCATTTCAATCAATCGTTACCGTGGAATATATCCGTGGCGTTAAGAATGCCAATTGGCCACGTTTCAATAAAAAATTATGGCAACGCGATTATTGGGAGCATATAATCCGCAACGAGCAATCTTATAAGCGTATTTCAGATTACATCCGAGACAATCCGGCAAAATGGAAAGGCGATAAGTTTTACACCTAATGACAAATCAAACAATATGAAAACCAACACCAATTTCACCCGCGTAGAGAAAAAATTCCAGAGTCTTTCCGGTCATTCCAAAATGGGGACAAAAATGCCCTACATCGCTGTGGATAATTTCCCACGCCTGGGCATGTTCGCGGCACTTCGTTTTATCGAATGGGTACTTGAAAACCCACAAGGTGTGATAAGTCTGCCAACCGGGAAAACCCCCGAACATTTTATTAAATGGACACAACATATTATCCATGATTGGGGCAGTCTTGAGATAAATAATCTCTGCGATGAATACGGCATTAACAAAAGTAAAAAACCAAATTTGAGCCACCTGAAATTTGTGCAGATCGATGAATTTTATCCTATCAGCTCGCAGCAACAAAACAGTTTTGCCTGGTACGTGAAAGAATTCTATATCAAAGGCTTTGGCTTAAATCCCGAAAATGCCTTACTGATAAATGCAGAGCAAATTCCCTTGGTTGAGGGGGCCAGGTTTCAGGAAATATTTCCCGATTTAAAAGTAGACCTCAGTTTGCGGTACCGGGAGGCGAAGACAGCTTTTGAGAAAAAACAGCAAGAATCCATCCTGTTGATCGACAATTGGTGCTCGGAATATGAGCAGAAAATCAGGGATTTGGGTGGCATCGGCTTTTTTCTTGGAGGCATTGGCCCTGATGGCCATATCGCTTTCAATACCCGTGGCTCCGACCATTATTCTACCACCCGGCTCACCGAAACCAATTTTGAAACACAGGCAGTGGCAGCCGGCGATTTGGGTGGGATCGAAATTTCGAGAAACCGGCTGGTCATCACCATTGGCTTGCAAACCATTACTTTTAACCCCGATGCTGTGGCCATCATTATTGCTGCCGGGGAGGCCAAAGCCGATGTGGTGAAAAATGCACTGGAGAGGAAAGCTTCCAATGAGTATCCTGCCACGGTTCTCCATAAATTGAAAAACGGGCGTTTTTATGTAACCAAAAGTGCTGCCTCAAAACTGGACGATTTCATCGAAGCGTATTTTCAGGATGGGGAGTGGAGTTTCGAAAAAACCGAAAGGGCTATTATTGATTTATGTGTGAAAAACAATATATATGGGCATCATCTAAAACTACGAGATTTGCAAGAAGATAGATGGTGTTCGATGATACCCAGTTTATCGGAAAGCACGGTGGCTGAGGTGATCGAATCGGTGAAAAGGAAGATTGAAAAGGGGAGGGAAGTCCTCACAAATCAGAACTATTATCACACCGGCCCCCATCACGACGACATCATGTTGGGGCTTTTTCCACATATTAGCCACGAACTAAGGGGTGTCGGAAATTCCTTTACCTTTAGTGTGCTTACTTCAGGATTTACAGCCGTAACCAATCAGTTCATTCGCTCGATTCTGCGAGATGCAAAAGCTTTCATTCAGGATGGGCAAATCCAGATGTTGAAATATGCCGATTTCTTTCAGACTGGACACCTGTTGAAAAGAGACAAGGATGTGTATCATTATCTGAATAAAGTAGCCTCGGGCGAACCCATCGAAAGGACAAGGGGGGTGAGCCATCGTGTTGTCAGGGACATGGTGGAATTGTACAGCATCAAATCGGTTAATGAATTGATTGATAAGATTGACAGCATACTTACTATTTTAGATAACAGCTACGACGGGCAGAAAAACCCGGTTGATATTCAAAATTTAAAAGGCCGCATCCGTGAGTTTGAGGAAGAATTGGTGTGGGCACATTTTGGGGTACAGGTAAAAAATATAAAGCACCTTCGTTTGAAGTTTTACACCGGTGATATTTTTACCGAGCAACCCGAAAGGAGCAGGGATGTTATTCCCATTTTGGAAGAATTGAGGCGGACAAAACCCACTATTGTTAGCCTAGCCCTCGACCCCGAAGGCAGTGGCCCTGATACCCATTACAAAGTCCTGCAAGCCATTGCCGATGCGGTGAGGCTGTGGTCGGACGAAGCAGATTTAAGCCATCTAAAGATTTACGGCTACCGCAATGTTTGGTACAGGTTCCACCCCGCCGAGGCCGAAGTGATCGTTCCCGTATCCTTAAACTCACTCTCGTCGCTCGACAATGCTTTCACAAATTGTTACCTGAGCCAGGTTGATGCCAGTTTTCCAAGTTATATGTTGGATGGACGGTTTAGTCAGTTGGCACAAAGGATTTGGATAGAACAACTAAAGCAAATTCAACTGTTGTTGGGAAAGAACTATTTTTACGAGAACGATCGACCCAGGTTGAGGGGTTGTCATGGCTTGGTTTTTTTTAAAGAGATGGATGTAAAAACCTTCCTCTCCCAGGCTCGTGAATTGGCAAAATCGGTGGAAGGGGATGTTAAGTAACATTGAACGAATGGGGCAATTATACGCCCTTTGTCTAATTGGTGCGGAGCTTCCGCACCAGTTGAGCAAGATGCATTTAGTTGAATTGACGAAGATTAGGGACACATTATTTTACCATTGCTCAATTGGAGAGACAGTTCCTTACAAATTGAGTTGCTCGAATAAGCGAAAAGGTCAAAATTAATGACCCACTTAAAAGTTCGTTTTACGAAAAGCAAATAATTTTTATAATTGAACATGGAAACAAAACCTGACAATATGAAAAACAATTACCAAAGTTTGGTAAATCAGATTTCTTTCACCTACACTTCGGGCAGGCAGAAAGCGGTTGTGGCGGTAAATTCCAATATGGTTGAAACCTACTGGAGAATAGGGCATGATATTGTTGAATTTGAGCAGGGAGGCAGCTTTAAGGCTACCTATGGAAAAGCACTATTGGAGAACCTTTCGAACGACTTGACCCGTATTCATGGCAAGGGTTTCAGCCGTTCAAATTTAAACTATATGAGGTTGTTTTATCAGTGTTACCCAATTTGTGAGGAGCTTCCTCACAAATTGAGTTGGACGCATTTTTGTGAATTATTAAAAATTGACGATCCACTAGAACGTTCCTTTTATGAAAAGCAATCTGTTATTGAAAACTGGAGCACAACCGATTTAAAACGTCAAAAAAAAACATCCTTGTTTTTGCGATTGGCTGCATCAAGAGACAAAGAAGGTATTTTAAAAATGTCAGCAAAAAATAATAATTTTGGATTATAGCAAGAATCGGGTATATTTGAAAGGTTATTCAGCGCAGGAAGGATTTAATTCAACATGCAATATTTGTATGATATGTACACAAAATGTAAAAACTTATAAACAAGAAAAAACAAATAAAACACCAAATAATACTTTAAAGGAATGAAAGAAGATATATTAGAACAACTAGTTGATGGCTACTTTTTAAGACAACCTTCAACTTTTACGAAACATAATATTAAATTTAAGCCAAGTCAATCCGACATTTTTTCATTAGACAATAAAGAAAAAAGTAAATATTCGGTTTCTTCAGATATTGACGTAATTGCAGTTCACTTAAACAAAGAAGGACTAGAAAAAGTATCGGTTATTAGCTGTAAATCTTGGCAAGATGGTTTTGACATTGACTTCTTTTTTGACCACCTGACCGACCCGTCAAAGCGAGATAAAAAAGTAGGAACAGGTAGTGCTTGGAAAAAATTTAGAGAACTAGTTGAACCAATTTGGGCAAAAGCTTTCAGAGACGCAATAAAAAGAGAGACTTTAAGTAGTGACTTTACTTATTACATTGCGGTAACAAAGTTAAAAACCAACAAAGACAAGAAAATTGACGACTTTAAAAACTGCAAACTATTCATAGATAATTTATCCGACAATGGAAAAAACAAAGTCCAGATCGAATTTTTGGAATTAGAAACTATGTTGAAACAAATTTTTAATGAAAAAAAGAATACAACAATTGAAGCAACTGAAATTGGTAGATTTATTCAACTCATCAAAGCGACCGGAATGAAATGGAAATAATATTGCCTACTGCTAACTGTACATAGCCCCAAGCCGAGTTTTGGTGTGCAGCGGACAAGTGTATATTTGAACAGTAGAACTGCACGGAAATTCCAGGGCCAATCTACCGGTCCACGACATTATGCGGCACATTATAGGCATTTAATAAACATTCAAGTAAGCTGCAGATCAACAACTGTAATTGAATCCAATCAAAAACAAATCTTGTTAATGAAATCAAATGAAGAATATTTGAACGATTACTTCCAAAAACAAAACGAGTTGTCAAGAAAAGGAGAACTGTGGCGACTTCGTGTTACACCCGAAGAATTTCTATCAGAGATAGACAGAATAAGGAATTATGAAATTGAAAATAAAAAAAGCAATCACTTAAACGAATACCATATTCGAAGAAATGTAGATGGAATGATTGAAGTAATGCTAATGGACCGAGTTACAATTCAAGAAGCCAAAGAGCAATTAAATCGCCATAGAAAGGATAGTGAAGAATATTTTGCTGAAGAAGTACCAGATATTAAAAGAAGATTGAAGCTTATTCAAACTCCATTAAGTTTCAGGAATATTGTTAATATTTATAAATGGCTTTGGTACAAACAAATAACAATTGAAATGATTCCCGAAAATGTATTAACTGAATTTATAAAAACTAAACATTATGCGAAGATAATTAGTAAAGATGAAGAAGATTCAATTTAAATAGGCAAAAACTTATTAAAAAATAAACGGGAATGTTATGAAAAGTTCAGATATTGAATTAGTTATAGACAATTATAAGTCTAAATTAAAACCAAATGATAGATATTCATCGTTTGACTATTGTTACAATTACTTTCGTACGACAAATGACCTTACTAAGGACATTGAAAAGAGTTGTTTAGTACTTGGATTCTATTTGGCAAGTTGGGGAATGTTCAGAGGTTCAAGTTTTTTGCTTCAAAAAAGTGTAAAACATTTTGAACCAGCAATTCTATGCATCGCAACATTTGACAAATCAGTCTGGGAAATTGACGTTGACTGTTATGATGATAATAATATCCAGACAATCATCAAAATCTATAAAAACATCAAGATTTGTCTAATTAATAATAACAACTCAGACTTGACATTAATCACCAAAATACTACTTGGAGTTTTTGGTTTCATCCCTGCATTTGACAACAACTTCTGCGTTGCATTCAGGGCAATTTCTGATGGTCAATGTGGTTTTAGAAAACTAAATATTAAATCATTATCTTTCATTAAGGCATTTTATGAGTCAAACAAAAATACAATCGACAGATTATCTTCTGAGACATATACTACGGACTTTATTACTGGCAAAAAAACAACAATAAATTATCCAAAAGCGAAAATTATTGATATGTATGGATTCACTGCTGGACAATAAAAAAAATGACTGAATAACAAAGGCTGTTACAAATGGGGGGTTTTAGAGTATAGTTGAAGCTTCGTTGTCCGCACAAACATTCGAGTTGATTGAAAGTTAAGTACCACGCAATATGCCACTTATCATAGACTTAGCCGCTTACCCATCAAAAAATTAATTCATGGAACAGAGATTAAATCTACATTTGGATGACAAGAAAAATAGTAAAATCGCTCATTATCATAGGTTTCATATTTATAGGCACCGCTTGTAATAAGGAGGAAAAATTAAACTATCACGATCCTGGCCTACATATCGAAAAACGTGTCGACGACCTCTTATCCAGAATGACCCTCGAAGAAAAGTTCTGGCAACTGTTTATGATCCCCGGCGATTTGTCCGATGGAAAGGAAAGATACAAACATGGAATATTCGGGTTTCAGGTTTCAGCAAAAGGGAAATCGGGAAACGAGGCAGAACAGTTGCTCGATTATTCAGGCGGGGGAACAGCCACGGAAACGGCAAAGCTCGTTAATGAGATGCAAAAATATTTTGTCGAGGAAACCCGTTTGGGCATCCCCATTATTGCGTTTGACGAGGCATTGCATGGATTGGTCCGCGATGGGGCAACTGCCTTTCCGCAGTCCATTGGCCTGGCGGCAACATGGGATACGGCTCTGATGCGTGATGTCGGACAAGCCATAGCCCGGGAAACAAAATCGAGGGGGATCAGGCAAATCCTGTCACCAGTTTTAAACATTGCCCGCGATGTTCGCTGGGGCAGGACAGAGGAAACGTACGGAGAAGATACTTATTTGACTACCCAAATGGCTTTATCCTTTATTTCTCAATTTGAAAATATGGGTGTAATAACCACTCCCAAACACTTTGTGGCAAACTTTGGAAATGGTGGGCGCGACAGTTATCCCATTCATTTTAATGAAAGAATATTGGAAGAGGTCTATTTTCCGGCCTACAAAGCCTGTTTCCAAAAAGCCGGGGCATGGTCGGTAATGACTTCCTATAATTCGCTGCATGGCAGGCCATGCACAGCAAACGATTGGCTGTTGAATAAAAAACTGAAAGACGAATGGGGATTTCAGGGTTTTGTGATTTCCGATGCCGGGGCAACCGGTGGGGCAAATGTTCTTCACTTTACGGCGAAGGACTATGCCGAATCAACCGAGCAAGCCATCGAAAGTGGATTGGATGTTATTTTCCAAACTTCGTATGATCACTATCCACTTTTTTATGAGGCCTTTGAAAAAGGGATGGTGGATGAAGCTGCCATCAACGAAGCTGTGCGACGGGTGCTTAAGGCAAAGTTTAAGTTGGGCTTATTTGAGAATCCTTACATCGAAACCGAAGATGCAGAAAAATGGAACGGCTGTCAGGCACATCGCGATATTGCGAAAAAGGCAGCCCTCGAATCCATCGTATTGCTCAAAAATGAAAAACAGGTATTGCCCATCAATAAAGGGATAAAGAAAATTGCTGTAATTGGGATCGATGCTGTTGAAGCCAGGCTTGGCGGCTATTCCGGCCCAGGAAATAATCAGGTCAGTATTATAAAAGGCATTCAAAATAAAATTGGAGAAACATGCGAGATTGGATATGCCCCAGGTTGTGGGCGTGAATCAACTGATTTTCTGATTATTCCTTCAGAAAACTTTTCCACTGATTTTGAAGGCCAAGCAAAATCGGGGCTGAAAGGTGAATATTTCAACAATATCAAATTGGAAGGCACACCCGCCCTAACCCGCCTCGATCCTGATATTAAGTTTGGCTGGACCTTATTCTCGCCTGATCAGGAAAAGATCAACTACGATTTTTACTCGGCACGGTGGACAGGGAAATTGACAGCACCCGAAACCGGGGATTTTGAAATTGGGATAAAAGGCAACGATGGATACCGCTTGAGTTTGAATGGTGAACTCATTATCGACAATTGGAAAAAGCAAACTGTGCGAAGGATTACAGTTCCTTATCATTTTGAGAAAGGAAAAGAGTATGATATCAAGCTTGAATTCTTTGAAAGTGCTGGGAACGTCCGTTTCAATTTGATCTGGAATGTTGGGGTTGACGATTCATCCAAACAAAAAATTAGTGAAGCTGTGGAGTTAGCAAAGGAAAGTGAGCTGGCCATTGTTGTGGTTGGCATTGAGGAGGGTGAGTTTCGCGATAGGGCTTTCCTCAATCTCCCCGGCCATCAAGAGGCTTTGATCAAACAAATTTCCACCACTGGAAAACCGGTTGTGGTAGTGCTTGTAGGAGGAAGTGCCATTGTGATGAACGAATGGATCGGTGATGTCCCGGCCATTTTGGATGTTTGGTATCCGGGCGATGAAGGAGGAAATGCCGTGGCCGACGTATTGTTTGGAGATTACAACCCTGCCGGGCGTTTGCCCATCACCTTTCCAGTTGCTGAAGGCCAACTTCCACTCTATTACAACAACAAACCAACCGGACGGGGCGACGATTATAATGACCTTACCGGGCATCCTCTCTTTCCCTTTGGCTATGGATTAAGCTACACTGATTTTGAATACTCCTCGCTTGAGTTTTCAAGTAATGAAATATCAGCTATCGATACTGTTGAACTTAGTTTCAATCTAAAAAATACAGGAATTTATTCTGGTGATGAGGTAGTCCAGCTCTACATCAAAGACTTGTTTGCCTCTGTTGCTCGTCCGGTTATGGAGTTGAAAGGGTTTCAAAGAGTATATTTAAATCCAGGTGACTCCAAACAAATCCGATTTCAAATTACCCCTGAGCTATTGTCCATGTTAGACATCGACTTAAAAAAGATTGTGGAACCCGGCGAGTTTAGGATTATGGTTGGGGCTTCCTGTAAAGATATTCGATTGCGGGAAGTTTTGACAGTGACGGAATAAAGTTGAAGATACTTGTTCTATCTTAGCAACGAATATTGTTATAATTGAATGATACGCAGTTAATGACAACTAATGACGCGAACTTAGCGAAGCGATCTCACGAACTGAAAGTGAGTAACAACGCAAATGACCAAAAATTAAAATAAATGAAAAAACTCAGTTTTGTAATTATCACACTCATGTTAATCCAAATGCTTGGATACGGCCAGCATGAAGAACAAGCGTATGTACCCGATCCCGACCCATTTGTTCAGGAAAAATTGGAACAATGGCAAGACCTTAAATTTGGTTTGTTGATGCACTGGGGCGCATATAGCCAATGGGGCATTGTGGAATCGTGGTCGATATGCCCCGAGGATTATGGCTGGTGCGAAAGGAAAAAAGGCAACAATCCGCAAAACTATTTTGAGTATGTGAAGGAGTATGAAAACCTGAAAACGACCTTCAACCCGGTTGGGTTTAATCCTGAAAAGTGGGCCAAAGCTGCAAAGGGTGCGGGGATGAAATATGTTGTTTTTACAACCAAACACCACGATGGCTTCTGCATGTTCGACTCGAAACTAACCGATTATAAACTAACCGACAAGGGCTGTCCCTTCCATACCAATCAGAAAGCTGACGTGACCAAAGCCATTTTTGATGCTTTCCGGGCCGAGGGTATGTGGGCCGGAGCCTACTTCTCGAAACCCGACTGGCACAACCAAAACTATTGGGATCCTTACTTTCCACCTCGCGACCGGAATGTGAATTATGATCCTGAATTATACCCCGAAAAATGGGAGAAATACGTTCAATATACCCACAACCAGATCATGGAGCTTATGACCGATTACGGCAAGGTGGACATCCTGTGGCTCGATGGGGGCTGGGTAGCCAAAGAATCGAATGAGAGTATAAACAAGTGGTATAGTGATAAACAATTAGGAATAGAAACCAGGTTTCTTAAAGGTACCATTGTCAACCAGGATATTCGCATGGATGAACTGGTGGAGAAAGCACGGGAAAAGCAACCCGGTTTAATCGTTGTTGATCGTGCCGTGCCTGGCAAAAACCAGAACTACCTGACACCTGAAAACCGTGTGCCTGAAAAGGAATTACCTTATCCTTGGGAATCGTGCATTATAGCCGGTGGGGGTTGGTCGTATGTCCCCGATGCAAAATATATGAGCGGCAGAAAGGCCGTCCACATGTTGGTGGATATTGTTGCCAAAGGTGGAAACCTGCTCTACAATGTGGCCCCCGGCCCTGATGGAAAATGGCACGATGCTGCCTTTGAATTGTTCGAAGAAATTGGCGATTGGATGAAGTTGAACAGCGATGCTATTTATGGAACCCGCAGCTATTCCTAATCTGAGTAATATTAGAAACCCATTTGGGATAAGCGCATAAATTCCCTATTCAGTGGCTTACGCTACTGTCAAGATTCGTTTATGTTTGGTTTACATGTTGCCTCCTTTTTGGTTTATTTGGTTTT
>JAIOYV010000067.1 GCA_021740905.1 Bacteroidales bacterium | reverse complement strand
AGCCAGTGCACATCAATTTAACCTTGAAGGCCCTTCAAATAGATAATTTTTTTTAGTATAATTGTTAGTGAAATTAACCAGTGGTGTCGTTGTACATTTTGCCCCGGAATCATTGTACATTTTGTCCGGAATACTCAATGAATACTATCGTTCCGATATATCCGACAAGCCCGATCCTTTGAACGAAAAAATCCGGTCCAATGTCTTTCTTGTGAACAATGTGACAGTGGAGCAAGAAGGCACAAAGTTTATTTTCTCAATTTTGTGGTCGAAGATAAACCCGGCCTATCAATGGCACATCGAACGGGCAATGAACGATTTTCACCTGATCCGCTATGATGGCTTTCGCTTTTCATCCACACGTTTTACCGAATTGCATTTGCATTGCCTGCAATTCGTCCAGGAAGAATTGAGAAAAGATTATCCCGGAAGAATGGTAGTAGCAACGCATCATGTCCCGACCTTTATGCACTATCCCGAACAATACAAGGGCGACGTTTTGAACGAGGCATTTGCCGTTGAACTATTTGATATGATCGAATCCACCGGGCCCGATTTTTGGATTTATGGCCATCACCACAGCAATACGCCCGATTTCAGCATCGGAGAAACCCAAATGCGAACCAATCAATTGGGGTATGTCGGGAATGGGGAGCATCTATTGTTCAGGCAGGATAAAACAATTGATTTGGATCATTAGAATCCTGCATGTATCGGCAAGATTGGTTGGCAGGCACTACAAGTCCGCACCAGAAAAGGCTGACCCTAGAAGGCTTTTTAAAGTCACTAATTACCGATGTATATGGTATTTGTGGTGGAGTACCACACCGCCATCCTTCCACCTTCGGAGGTTCCCTGGTCGATGGTGGTTTTGTTATATGCCCTCATAAGGGTGCAGGTCGCATTGCCGATCCCCAGGTTTTGAATTCTGTTTGCCGCCAGTACAAGTTCGCTAACCCCTTGAACAGAACTTGCAAAAATTTCAAAATTTCCTTGCTGGATCCCATCAATGGTCAAGGTAACCGTTTCGTTTGCGGCAATTGGGTCACCCACCCAGGCAAAGGTAAATGCCCCTGCCGAACTGATTGTATCGAGCACAGGAAAGGCTATGGAATTTATTGTTGGGGTGGTATTGGTGAAGGTATTGTTGTCGTGGTCGGTGTAAACAAAAGTGCCGGAAGTTGTAAACCCTGCATACTCCTTTTTATGTACCCCTGTAACTGCATTATAAAGAAGTTCATCGCCATTGAAAGTTGAAATGGCAGGTGTGTTCAATTCCAACAAAGTACCGGTTGGGCCACCAAACCTAAATGTTGCCCTGGCAATTGTTTTGTCGGTGCTTACATCATAGAACAATTCATAAATAGAATAGATGGAGTCTTGGTTAACATTTTCCGAATCTTCTTTGGCGCAGGAAGAAAGTAATACCAATAAACTTCCGAATAACAATAAGTTTCTTTTCATGGTTTCATATTTTTTGGATTCATATTTTGCCGGTTGGCTTACCGCTTTGGCACCTATATAGCCACCCCGGCTGTTCATTTTATTATCTCATAAGCAAAGGTAGGCATAAGTTTTCAATTTTTTAAATACAGGGTGAATGGTAAAACTTTTTCCAACTAAGCAACCAAAACATTTCACCTTCTTCCTTGTTACTCATACCTAATCAAAAAAAGGACATCATGTCGCACGAAAAAATAGCAAGAGAATATAATGTAGATGAAATGCTCGAACGATTGGGCATTAAGGAATTAAACTCGGGGGCAACCACCGGTACTGAATGGTTTGATACTGCCGGTGATGAATCGGTTTCGGTTTCGCCTATCGACGGGCAGCCCATTGCCCGGGTTAAAAATGCCAGCTGGGACGATTATGAAAAAATAATGGCAACAGCCCAGGAAACCTATTTGACCTGGCGAAAATTCCCAGCACCTCAACGGGGCGAAATTGTTCGCCAGATCGGTTGCGCCATCCGCGATGCCAAAGAAGACCTGGGTCTGTTGGTGAGTCTCGAAATGGGTAAAATTTACCAGGAAGGTTTGGGTGAAATCCAGGAGATGATCGACATCTGTGATTTTGCAGTTGGGCAGTCGCGTTTGCTGAATGGCTTTACGATGCACAGCGAACGCCCCGAGCACAGGATGTACGACCAGTACCATCCATTAGGAATTGTAGGTTTGATTACCAGCTTTAATTTTCCGGTGGCCGTTTGGGCATGGAACTCTATGTTGGCAGCCATTGCTGGTGATGTTGTAGTTTGGAAGCCTAGTTCAAAAACACCTATTTCGGCTATAGCGGTTCAGAATATAATTCGAAAAGTATTGAAGAAAAACGAAGTACCGGAGGGCGTATTCAATATGATAATCGCCAAATCGTCGGTATTGGGCGATAAGTTTTTGGAAGACCGCCGGATTCCTCTTTTCTCTGTAACAGGATCGACTGCCGTTGGAAAACGGGTTGGGGGAATTGTGGGAAAACGCCTCGGGAAAACCATCCTCGAACTGGGTGGCAACAACGCCATTATTGTATCTGAACACGGCGATCTCGACATGGCCATCCCTGCCATTGTATTTGGGGCTATTGGCACAACCGGTCAGCGTTGCACTTCGACCCGCCGGATAATCGTTCACGAAAAAGTGTATGACCAGGTAAAATCATCCTTGCTTGATGCGTATTCGCAAATTAATACGAAAATAGGCAACCCGCTCGATAAGGATACGGTAGTAGGACCTTTGATTGATTCTTTTTCGGTTGATGCCTTTACCGGTGCGCTCGAAAAAGCGAAGAAAGAGGGGGGCCGGATAATCTATGGCGGACAAGTTTTGTCGGGCGAAGGCTACGAATCAGGGAATTATGTTGTCCCGGCCATTGTGGAAGCGGAGAACCATTACGAAATAGTACAGGAAGAAACCTTTGCTCCTATTCTTTACATGATAAAATACAGCGACATTGACGAGGCAATTGCCCTAAACAATGGAGTGCCACAAGGTTTATCATCATCCATATTCACATTGAATGTGCGCGAATCGGAGAAGTTTTTATCCGAAGTAGGATCCGACTGTGGTATCGCCAATATCAATATTGGAACCTCAGGGGCCGAGATTGGTGGGGCGTTCGGTGGCGAAAAAGACACTGGCGGTGGTCGCGAATCGGGTTCCGATTCCTGGAAAGTGTATATGCGCCGCCAGACCAACACCATCAATTATGGAACTGAGTTGCCGTTGGCCCAGGGAATTGAATTTGGATTTTTAAGGTAAGTTGTTGATTAGGGAATTTGGGTGAGTAGAATTAAGGTGCATTTGACACCTGACTTGTAGAGATGCGATTAATCGCGCTACAAGAATCTCAACCCAAAGCCCCATCCTACGCTAAAGCTTGGATGACAGGCGAAGCTTTTTATACTTCAGTTCTAGAGGAACCGAGATAACATAACAGAACAAAACAAAAAAAGAGGGATGCGACTAAACCACATCCCTCTTTTCATTCAAACTATGAGAACTATCTCTATCTAACTATATTCAAATACTTGCTGCCCGAAAAATCGGCAGTCATCATTTTGTAGTAGTAAGTCCCGGCAGCCAGGTCGCTTACATTTACTTCAAGGGTATGTGTGCCGGCTGGCATTTCTTCCGACAATAAATCGCGGACCAATTTTCCATCGGTGGTGAAAAGCACAATTTTTACATGTCCATTTACTGGGATTGAATAATCAATCTTGGTAAAATCCTTTGCAGGGTTCGGTATATTTTGTCCGAGCGTGTACTCGCCATTTGATTCAGTAAAGCTGGCCAGCTGTAGTTTCTCGACTACACTTATGCCATTCGACTTATAAATATCATCTCCTTCGAGCCAATTCGCCACTTCAATTACACTTTCGGCACCGCTGGCCTTATGCCATAAACGTAGGGTAAATCGTTTGCCCGAAGAAACACCCTCTTTCAATTTGGTGGTTTCGTCGTCGCCCCATACGGTAATAGCAAGGTTTCCTCCGTTATAGACCGTGCTGCCAACCATTTTTCCATCGCTGTTGAAAGCTCCAACCTCGTCCCCCATTTGTGGCTTTACATTCCATGCGTATTCGGGGATGCCGATAGTCATATTATCGCCCGTATTGATTACACCTGAAAAATGCTGAGGGGATTTATTTTTGTTTTGTGCATTGATGTTGCCAAGACCAAGGCAAAAAACAAAGCTCAAAAACAACATTCCCGTAAGTAAATTTTTTGTTTTCATGATAAACTGTATTAAGGTTAAGAATTATTTTCAAAATTACACAAAAGTTTGATTATATACAAAAACTAAAACAACTACGTATGAAGATGGGAAATTGTTCGCAAAAATTTTATTTTTTGTGTTCAAGAACATAAAAAATCTTTGAACTAAATTTGCCTATCCCATACACAATAAGATTACCTTTGTATGATAAAACATAAAAAAAATTGACTGTCATGGCTAAAATCACCAAAAAAGAAGCGCTTGATTATCATTCGAGCGGAAGACCTGGAAAAATCGAAGTAGTCCCAACCAAACGGTATCAATCTCAACACGATCTATCGCTGGCATATAGCCCAGGTGTTGCCGAACCTTGCAGGGAAATTCAGAACAACCCCGATGATGCCTACAAATATACAGCAAAAGGAAATCTGGTTGCTGTTATTTCAAATGGCACCGCAGTGCTTGGCCTGGGCGATATAGGCACCTTGGCTGGCAAACCTGTAATGGAAGGAAAGGGTTTATTGTTCAAAATTTTTGCTGATATCGATGTGTTCGATATCGAAGTGGATGAAAAAGACCCCGACAAGCTGGTGGAAATTGTTAAAGCGATTTCACCCACTTTTGGTGGAATTAACCTCGAAGACATTAAAGCCCCAGAATGTTTCCACATCGAAGAACGGTTGAAAAACGAACTATCGATCCCTCTCATGCACGACGACCAACACGGTACTGCCATTATTTCGGCTGCCGGTTTGTTGAATGCCCTCGAAGTACTTAACAAAAAAGTTACTGATGTTAAGGTTGTGGTGAATGGTGCTGGAGCTTCTGCCGTTTCGTGTATCAAACTCTATATGGCTCTCGGAGTGGACCGCAAGAATATTGTAATGGTCGATAGTAAGGGGGTTTTGAACAAGAAACGCACCGACCTCAACAAAATAAAACAACAATTTGTGACCGACCGTGATGTTTACACATTAGCTGAAGCTCTAAAAGACGCTGATGTTTTTCTTGGCCTGTCGGTGGCCGATGTGATGAGTCCCGAAATGTTACTTTCAATGGCCAAAAACCCCATTGTTTTTGCTATGGCCAATCCCGACCCGGAAATCAGTTACGACCTTGCAATGGCAACCCGCAATGACATTATCTTTGCTACCGGTCGCTCCGATCATCCCAATCAAATAAACAATGTGCTGGGCTTCCCATTTATTTTCAGGGGCGCTTTGGATGTACGAGCCACAAAAATAAACGAAGAAATGAAACTGGCCGCCGTATATGCCCTGGCTAGCCTGGCCAAAGAACCTGTGCCGGAAGAAGTAAATATTGCATATCACGCGCATAATCTAGTTTTTGGACCAACTTACATCATCCCAAAACCAATGGACCCACGGTTAATTACAACCGTAGCACCTGCCGTGGCCAAGGCCGCGATGGAATCGGGTGTTGCCCAAAAACCTATCGAAGATTGGGAAGCATATAAAGACGAATTGACCAAACGCATGGGACTTGGTTGTGCCCTTGTTAGAAATATGAAGGCACGTGCCCGTCTCGATCCCAAACGTGTTGTTTTTGCCGAAGCCGATCATTACAACATGCTGAAAGCTGCCGAAATTGTTAAAAACGATGGAGTGGCGATCCCTATTTTACTCGGCAAAGAGGATCTGTTGAGGAAGATGATACTCGATAATGAACTTGACTTGAATGGAGTAGAAATTATTGATCCTGAATCGGAAGCAATGAAAGAAACCCATGAGAAGTTCGCGAATCTGTTATACGAACACCGCAAAAGAAAAGGAATTACCCTTCAGGGAGCACGTGGACGCATGAATGCACGGACATATTTTGCCCCGATGATGGTAAATACTGGAATGGCCGACGCAATGGTTTCGGGGATCACAAAAAGTTACCCAAATTATGTAAAACCCGCGCTGGAAATTATTGGGAAACGAAAAGGAGATGCCCTTGTTTCCGGGATGTACATAATCAACACCAAGGAAGGGCCTATATTTTTTGCAGATACCACGGTAAACCTCAATCCTTCGGTAGAACAGCTTGTAGAAATTACCATGCAAACTGTCAGGGCAGTCCGTGAATTTAACATCGAACCAAGGGTTGCCTTGCTTTCTTACTCAAATTTCGGATCTACCAGGGCTTCGATACCCGACAAAGTTGGCCAGGCTGTTAGCATTATGCACAAAAACTATCCTGATCTGATCGTTGATGGTGATATTCAAGCCAACTTTGCCCTAAACCCAGATTTATTGAAAAACTCATTTCCCTTTTCAAAATTAGCAGGTGGGGCTGCCAATGTGCTTATTTTCCCTTACCTCACCGCTGGGAACATTGCCTACAAACTGATCCAGGAGATGGGCAAGTTTGAAGCCATTGGGCCCATTCTAAATGGGATGAGCAAATCGGTCCATGTATTGCAAATAGGCGCCAGTGTGGCAGAAATTGTAAACATGGTCACGGTAGCCGTAATCGATGCACAAAGTGTTGAAAGGCTTAATCAGTAATAGAAAAATGACTTTTTTAAAATAAGCCTGAGAGGTAGAACTGGCAAGCTATCAGTTCTCAAACATCACTGACTTTGTGTTCGTTCTGGTTCGCCCAATGCTTATGATAAAGAAAGCCGACTTTTGCGAGTCGGCTTTTTTTGCTTTATGTTTTGCAACATGATCGGGTTTCAAAATCACTCAAGAATCCCTTTCTGAGCCTTCGCCAGTGATACTTATTCCAAAATATAAGATTCCTTTAGAAAGTTGAAGTATAGATAAGGAGTCCACGTTGCCATATTCAATTATTCGGTGTAAGAAGTCGGTGCATATAAGCTCTTCGTGCTTTTAACCTTTTATTAACAGGCAGCTTTTGAACTATACGGTTGTTCAAACCTTAGATGTTAATTGAAGTAAATTATACCCAAGTTTGGGCAGCGGATTTCTTCAATCCACTAATTCGGAGAATGTCATGAAATTAAAAATATTTACCCTTACAGTGCTGTTAAGCCTAACTCAATTATCATTTTCACAATCTTGGGTGGTTTATAACTCAAGCAATTCAGCAATGCCCTATAACAATGTAAAGGCTATCGCATTCCAGCAAGATTCTACTGCATGGATTGGAATTGACAACGGCGGGATCATGAAACTTAAAAATGAAGTCTGGGAACAGGTCCCAACAAGCCAGGTTGCCGCTAATAGTGTGGTGAGCGACATAAGTGTGGCGCCCAACAACGATGTGTGGATAACAACACAGACTGTCAGTGGTGTGATTCAATACGACAATACAAATTGGCACCAACACGGCTTTTTGTTCAACTACGAATTAAGCTGTGTGGAGATTGACCAATCGGGTGTGGTTTGGATTGGCAATTTTGGAAATGGTGGTCTTTTTAAATATGAGAATGGTGTTTTTACATCGTATAACCAAACAAATTCCGGGAACCCAAATGACTATGTATACGGGATTGGAATAATAAGCCAAGAAAAAAGATGGGTGATTGGAACCCATGAAATTGGCCTTATGATAGATACTGCCTGGATGGTTTACCCCTATTTAAGTACAGTTCCTTATGCTTTCAAAAGGAGTATTGCTGTGGAAAACGATTCAATCGTATGGATTGCATCTTCCCTGGGTTTAATAAAATATGATAATCAAGCATGGACTTTGTACGATACCTCGAATTCAGGTATGTTGATCAGCAATGATTTGGATGCTTTCCCTTCGATAGCCATTGATGACAATGGGACAAAATGGATTGCTTCGGATAGCGGTTTGATAAAATTTGATGGTACAGATTGGACCCTATTTAATACTTCAAATTCCGGCATCCCTTCGAATAAGGTTAATACCGTTGAGATTGCAAAAGACAACAAGGTTTGGTTGGGCACCGACAATGGCCTGGCCATTTTAGATAACACGATTTTAACAAGCACGATACATATTGCCCCACAGCGTGAAATAGGCCTATATCCAAATCCGGCATCTGATAAAATCAGCATTACAAACCTGCCATCAAACAGCCAGGGAAATTATTCCATTCTAAATATATTTGGACAAACGATAAAAGAAGGAAGAGCCTCCAATGAAATTGACATACACGAATTGAATAGCGGGGTTTATTTTTTAATGTTGAACATGGAAAGCGAGCAAATAACTTTGAAATTTGTCAAGAAATAGATTGAGGTTCTTTCTAATCCTCATGAATATAAACTCCTAATTCTAGCGTGGATTTGTAATCTGTGCTGATCAAAAATGGCAGAGATTGCAAATCCTATCTAACTGAATACAGTTAGGTATTGAATTATCCCAATTAAAAGAGCTTGGAATCTGCGCCAGCGAGGCGAAACGAACGAAAGGTGCATTTCAAATCGTAATCGAGATCAATGAAACCAAAGGTATCTTTTATATTGGCCTTAACTTTTCACATTATCAATTACTTTCTCAAGTGCCCTTATTTTATCGGATGTTTTTCCTCGTTCTCCCCATCGGATTATTTTCAAAAGGATCCGAACTAAAATCCCATGGCCGGTTATCAATTTCGAAAGCTTTGCTATTTTTTTATCCCTATTGAAAATCAAGCTTTCACGACCCTCCTTTTCTTCCACAATCAACTCATTGGCAAACTTCCAGGCACCATCCCTGGCAATAGTCATGGCAAAGTCTACCAGCAAATCATCAGCCTTTTTAACAAGCTTTAATATTACATGCAAGGTAGGCCATATCTTCGATAAATCTTTTTGCACTTCATCGACCAATGACGCAAGTATTTTATTGATCTTATTGAAATCGGAATGTAAAGATTGAATTGTTGATTTACAGGTTACTTCAGAAGCGGCTATCCCTAAATCCAAATTAATATGGGCATTCATTCCAAACAACAATTGCTGAAGTACGATTAGATTTTTATTTTTTGATGAACTGAAAGCCAGCTCCCAAGACTTTGTGGTTCCATCTCCCTGTTTGTAATCTGCCCAAGCCAACAAATACCTGTTCGCAAATACTACATCCAATTGCTCCATTCTTTTGTCATCATCGAAATAATCCTTGCCTAATTTCGCTTTAACTTCAATAGTTACCTTTTGATATAAGGCCGCAAAATATCCCAAAGGGCTTTCCTCATTTATCGAGGCTTGAATTATTTGCTCCAGGTTCTCGATTACCTCATCAATTGTTTTTGCAATCATTCTTTTTCATTTTTGATGTAAACTTAAGCAAAAGAAGAATAGCAAACTCAAAACCAGAAACACAATATTCACGATCCTGGCAAAAGAGGGTGCACCTTCCGGTCATACTTGCCCCAGTAAAACAAGCATGGCTTCAATTATAAAGGAGCAAAGGATTTCTTAGTACGTAGATAGGTTTTCCCTAAGCCCCTCCCAGGTTTCTTTTGATAATATTGGCACATACTCGGTAGGCTTGCCTTTGCAACAATCAATTATATATTCGGCTCTTTCTTTTGATGCAGGATGTGTGCTAATCCATGACAACCGCTTTTCCATCGAAGATTCATCACCTGAAATATCGTATAAGAATTCGGCAAGAGGTTCTGGATCAACCTTTGAATTGATCAGATATTCTACGGCTAAAAGATCGGCCTCCTTTTCCAGGTTTCGATCATAAGCGGTAGACGAAAGTAGCTTTAATGCTTCCTTCATTGTCTCCGAGCCAGTATTCCCTCCAGCCATAGAGATAATTACCGACAGACCAATTTCTTTGACTAGTTTCTTCATGACATGATTTTTTTCCATGTGGGCAATTTCATGGCAAATCACACCACATAGCGCAGCTTCATCATCGGTTGCCAAAATCAATCCGCGATACAATACTAAATGATTGCCGGGAAGGGCAAAGGCATTGACCTCATCCTTTTCAACAAGATGTAAAGTAATATTGTCTTTTTCGATGTGATTCGAATCGCAAATGCGCGAAAGGATGCTATCGATGGATAACTCGATATCGTGATCCTGAATTTCTTTTTCGGTCTGCTTGATAATGTCCCAGAAAAATTCACCCAACTTTTCTTCGGTTGTCTTATTTATATGTTCAATATTCAGTACATCGATCCAATCGACCCTACTTAATGCGAACCATACCGCAAAAAATAAGACTAATGTTATTACTAATTGAGATGATATTCGATTCATTTTAAGGCTTGCAGATTAGATTCGTTAAATTTCCATAGAGCCACCATTCAACATGTTTTCCTTTCCCGGTTTTCATTGCTGTATATATTGTTGCAACAAATTCTATCAGATTATAAATTATGATGGTAAAAATATACGCAATGTATTTATTCGTGATCGTTTCGGGACCAAATAGTATTGCTATGGTCCACCAAAACCCACAACTATTCATCAGCAATAACGAAAACTGCGAAAGCAAGGCTTGTGTACAATGCCAACGTACATAATAGGTCCCTTTTCTGTTCCCGGCATAAAAAGCAAGGGTGGCAATCAAATTGATTATGGGAAGTGGTAAGCCACCCACTAAGGCCACCACCGACATAATATAGCTATTTGCAGCTTTCTCTGCCTCGTGTTCCCCTGGGGTATATGCAAATTCTTTAATGTTTATCATAGTTCTTTATAAATATTCCAAATCCAATTCGCCAATATTAATGCTATTGCAGGAATCGCCACTACTTTCTTTTTAAAATAAAATTCAGTTTTTTGATATGCCGTATGAAATGAATCTTTTCTACATATCAAATCCCGAAAAATCCAAAAAGGAGCAACAACAAGCACTAGGCTGCTCAAGATGCCAAGTGGGTTATAATTGATTGCTTCAAGGATATCCCCACTCATCAGCGAAAGCACTGAACGGGTGCTACCACACGATGGGCAGGGTATATTTGTAGCCTGTTTTATAAAGCAATAAGTAATATCATTGCTTGCTCCATTCGATCCTCTTGTGTAACAATAGAAAATCCAGATATATCCGATAAAACAAGAAATAAGTATAAAAAAGTATAGCTTGTTTCTATTGGATGACATTTCTATAGGACTCGTTGCAATTTCTCATAGTTTTTTTCACGGGTGGCTCCCATGATCAGAAACCAATCAATGATTGTCCAAATACCTAAACCTCCACAGGTTAATAATTTACCGATTCCCATACCGGTGTCACCAATTATGAATCTGTCGATGCCCAGGCTTCCACCTAATAACGACACAATTATGCTTACAGTGGGATCTTTGAACTGGAGTGTTTGAAGTACGCTCCATTTTGAATCATCTATGCTTATTAACCGGTCTCTAATCTGAGCAACCTGATGGCTTTCAAAGAATTTGCCATTTGTCATAATAAACATGTCTACTTTTTGTGAGTCCATTTTTGTCGGTTTAAGTTATTTTCCTTTTTTGTGCGGCTTTTCAGCTTCGCCTATTTATTGAAAATGAATAATTGTTTCATGTATTTTGCCTGCAAAAAGTAAGTTTCAATGAGACGCTTACAAAAAAATCACTTTTAGTTTTTCTGTAAAAATAAAACATTTCCCTAACTCTCTCATATTAGTCCTCAGATTTATTTTTCTTCCTAAAAAACGACAGAAAGAATACCATACTAAATATCAGAAATATAATATTCACGATCCTTGCAAAAGGAGGTGCACCTTCCGGCCATACCTGCCCCAATAAAACAATCCCATTTAAGATGATAAGTACGATGAGTACAATTCTGTTTGTTTTCGGTTCTCTTTCCATTATCGCATTCTTTTAAGTTCATTTCAATTTGATCCAACTAATATTTCTGTCGAACTTGAAACCAAGTTTGTCAAGAAGGGCGACAGATGAGGTATTACCGGGTATGACATTTCCAATTACCGGCATGTTTTCATTTCTTTTTTTCTTGATCAAACTCAATAAAATATCTCGTCCATACCCTTTTCTTCTATAATCTTCAAGAACATGCAGAAACCCCAAAGCATTATCGTCGTGTGTGAAGCCCCAGGCCACCAGTTTATTATTTTCCATTATCGCCGCAGAAATACCCCTATTCAACCGGTCTTCGATATATGCTACCGAAATAAATTCTTTATAATTTGATTTTTCGTAGATGTAATTTGCATACGATCTATCCAGTTCAATTACTTCGGCATGTGGAGAATCTGTATGGATTTTTGGATCAAGAATATAGCGATAGGTAAGCATCCTCCATTCTTCGGTGCCATGATCCAATATCAAAGGGATCATCCAATCTTCGACCGAAAAATAATATTTTACCTTGTTGTTGTGCCTGGCCAAAAGCGAAGACAATTCGTTGGCCGAGGAGCTGGCAATATGCACCCACAAATGCTCGCTTTTACCGAGAACCAAGGCCGAATTATTTTCAACCATATAGTCTTCGACCGGATAATTGAAGAAAAAGCCGAGAATTGAAATATTCTGATTAGGGTTTGTTTTTAATATTGATTTTAAAGTTTCGTCCTTGAGCATAATTTGAAAATACCTTAATTATTTGAACTTATTTTTAGCGGGTGTACGACAAAATTCACCTTAGTGAAACTTAGTGATCTAAGTGTCTTAGTGGTAAAAAAACTAACCACTGAGGCACTAAGGACACTAAGTAACACTTAGAAATCTTAAACACTCCATCGCTGCAACACTCCATCGCTCCATTCTATAACTACATATCAATCATACTTTGTGGAATTTGTCACACAACCTGCTTAGGTGCCTTGTACCTTCTCCAAAACCTGTATTTGCTTAAAGATGTGAAAGCAATTATCCGGCTAACGAATTTGAATCGCATGAAAAAATGCAACACGCCATAACTTAAAATAACAAACACAAGAAAGAAAAAAGCATTGATTAAGGTCAATATTTTTTCGGTCAGAACCGATTGTAGAAAAAAATCCATCGCCCCAAGTTTTTTAATCCCGGCCATTAAGAATGGCGATATCACTAAAGAGGAAACAAAGACTACCAAGGTAGAATATCCATGCGTTGTTTCGATGGCCCGTTGCGGACAGATATTGACACACCTCATGCAACTTTCGCAACGATAGGTCCAGAAGGGTCGCTCATTAACTTTTACGATAGCCTCGACCGGGCATTTCGAAATACATACATCACAATTGTTGCAGGTATCGGTGGCAATAAGGGTTTTGGCGAGAAAGAAACGACCAATGAAATAGTAGCCAATGGCTATCGGGATCAACAGAATATCGATGGGCAAAGTCCAAAGTGCACGGCGGTCTTTCTTCCCCCTTACTATTTTCAGGGTGAATTGCTGCACTTTAGGTTGACAGTGTTGGTAAATTGATGTAACTGCCTTTTGGGTTAGTCCGGGGTGTAGGATCAACCAATTCGAAGGAAGGTCTAAAGGGCGCATCCCAACAACCTTGAATCCTTTTATCCAAAGAATGATTGCAGGTAGAATCTGGGCAACTCCACTTAAACCCGGAACGTGCCAATTGTACAATTTCAAGCCGCCCCGGGTGTTCAGGAGAAAGACATCGCAGTTTTTTCTCTTTGGAAATTTAAAGATAAACTTAAGCATTAATGGCGGCAAGTTAAATCCATGGGTTGGACAACAAAAACCAATAAGTATTTTCCCAAAATGCCCTGGAACTTCTATTTTATCGAATCGGTCGATGTTTATCAGTTGGGTTGAAACACCTTTCTGTTGGCCGGTGTTTTGGATCCATCGGGCTGCGTTCCGGGCATTGCCGGTTCCTGAGAAATAATAAATAATCAGTTGATCGTATTGCACTTTTGAATCCCTTTCCATTATCCAATAGGCTTCTATGTTGAAAGTGTTTTCAAAATTACTAAAAAAATTAAAGAGAAACTTTCTTATTTGTCTTCCTCGATTAGGATCTCCAAAATTTCCGATGCGCTTCTAACCAATTCAACACATTTTGTATTAAACAAGTCATTGTGTTTAGCTTCTGCCAAGCCGTTTTCGGTACTTATATCGCAACCCAGCAATTCCTTGCAGCTTACAGATCCGTTCTTTGCTTTAAAACGTGCGGTAAAATCTTTTATCATGGAATACGTCTTTTCCCGCCCTTCGGCAAGGTGGCAATCCTTACCGGAGGCATGAAGGCCCAGCACCATATACGAGCCTGTAACAGCGCCACAAGTTTCCGACATTTGCATCCCTCCGGCAAAGCCAGCTGCAAGTTTCATGGCAATTTTGGCGTCGAGTCCGTATTTATCGGAATACCGGACTAGGATCGATTGCGAACAAGCTTGCCCTTCCTCGAACATACTAGCAGATGATTTAATTGTGGTCATTTTATTTTGATTTTGATTTATTCTGAAACAAAAATAGCAATAAGAATTGTGGGTACAAGACTAGTAGGGTGTATGACAAATTTCTGTCAACAAAATTTTTATCATCGAATTACACGAATTATCACCTGCCAAAGTCAGGTGAAATTCGATCAATTACCTTCGGTGAGATCGCTTCGCTAAGTTCGATGAAGAAAGTATCATCAGATGTTTGAAATGGAAATTTTGTCGCACAGCAAGAAACATATACCCATAGCAATTTCTTGCCAGATCAAATCAGTCTACTACCTTTTCCAATTTCAAATCATGAAAATCGAAGCTAAAGTCTATGTTTGGAGAGATGCCTTTCATTCTTATGGAAATGGCTTTGGCTTCTTCGTTAAAATTGAAAGTGGCAAAGGCATCGCAAGGCATATCGGTATATTCCCACTTTACAGCAAACGTTGTTGCTTTGTAGAAAAACATCTGGCCATTCAGTTTGGGCGATCTTTTCGATGTAAACCAGAGCTTGTCATTCTTCAAGGAAACCTCCACGTCGCCGAACCAGGGATCCCGATACTTCCCAATAAAATTGGCGGGGTCAATTTTTTGCTTTTTGTTTTTTTTCACTGTCTCCCAAACAGCGGTTGTTACCGAATCCGATTCGCTATTCCTGGCCTCTGCCCTTTCGGCCAAAGCTTTCACCCAATCTCTTTTCTCGATTTTCAAATAGGAGTCCAGGATGGCTTCCGGAATAGAGTAAAAGCCATACCCTCCCGGATCGGAATTGGTCAACACTACGATTCCAAGATTAAGTTCGGGCACCAAAATCGTTCTCGAAAGCATCCCGGGCAACCCTCCCGTATGTTGATAAATGAAACTTCCCTTTTTATCTAAAATATCCCACCCTAAGCCGTACGCAGAAAGATGTGTGTTGGTTCGTGGATTTGGACTTGAGTTAAAACCCATTACCGTATGGGGATACCACATTTCATGCTGCCTCTGCATTGAGAAAATTTCTTTCGATAAATCGTTTCCATATCTGCCCCCGTTTAACTGCAACAGCAACCACTTGCTCAAATCGTTGGCGCACGAATAAATGCCACCTGCAGCACCCAATAGGTCACCTCCATTGTAGGTTTCTAATTGCACAATTTCGTTATTATAGGAACGGTGGGGGAAGGCCACATTCTCATCACTGCCCAATCGGGAATATACAGGCACGGTCCGACTCATACCTAGGGGGCTAAATATTTTTGTCTGTACAAAATCGGCCCAACTCATGCCGGACACCCTTTTGATCACCTCCCCTGCGACAATGTAAAGCAGGTTGTCGTAATCGTACTTGGTACGGAAGGCAGAGGTTGGGGTTTGATACTGAAAACTGGTGAGGACATCCTCAATGGTGAAATCTCCCCCATCAGGAAAAAACATTAAATCGCCGGCACCCAGCCCCAAACCACTGCGATGGGTCAACAGGTCTTCGATGTTGAAATTGGCCGTCACATAGTCGTCGTACATCCTGAACTCGGGGATATAATCCACCACCTTGTCTTGCCAGGAAATTTTTCCTTCGTCGACCAGTATGGACAATGCAGCAGTCGTAAAGGCTTTTGAATTGGATGCGATGGCAAACAAGGTGTTTTCGTCGGCTTTTTTTCCGGTTTCCGAAGATGAAACTCCATAGCCTTTGGAGTGAATTACTTTTCCGTCTTTTACTACTGCAATGGCCATCCCAACCGCAGGAGACAATTCGAATGTCCTTTGAACAAGGGAATCAATTTGCGTTGAGCTAAGGCCTTGGGCCAAGACAGAATTCCCGGTAAGGGAAAATGCTAAAACTGTGATAATAATGCTTATACTTTTCATACTTTTATTTTGATTTGTGCGATTATTCAAATTTTTATTTTCCAAGCTTGGCAAAGACCCGATTTTTCTCAATTCATCCAATCAACTCTATCAAATGCTTCCTATTCCTCTTTTTGCCAATCGACAAAACTTCTTTTCCATATTTCGAATGATAATGATGGGAATCGAAAAATTCGACTGAGCCTTTTCGAAAAGCGATCATATCCATTTTAAATTTTGAAGTTGCGTTCATCTCCTCGAAAAGCAACTTCGATTTATCACAAAAGTTATCCTGTGCCAGGTGAAACATATCTGCATCACACACGGCTTCTTCAATTTTTGTTTTTGGCTTTTGAGGAACTTTGGTGGCATTTATACATCCTGCAATCTGCTCAATCAGCTTTGAGTTGGCATTTATCGAATTAAAAAACTGTCTTGCAATATGTATGCTTTCTTCCTCGTGATGAAGGTAGGTTTTAAGGTAACCGGTATCGTGAAACCAGGCTGAAAGTAACAGGATTTGCATTTCTTCAGGCGATAAATGTATTGCCTGTCCAATTGTCCTGGCCGCTTCTACTACTTCAATGGTATGACTGAGTTGGTGATAAATAAGATTATCAGGTATATTCTCAAATAGGTTTTTAACATAGCCTTCTGTTTCTTCTAGTAAATCTATCATTGGTGCTTTTTTGTTCTCAGTTAAAACTAGCTTCATGATATTTATGGGTTCAGCCTTTCCTCTTTTCAGAACAGCTCCCAATGCTACATAGTCATTATTATTATCAACGTGCTGCATTACTTCTTCAGAAATCAAAACACTTGAATTATATTTTTTGTTTAGCTGCTCAAGCCTGGGAGTACTCCAAAAAATATATTTCCACCAAAGTGCCTTCCGGTTCCTCTTCCTCATTTGTGAGGTCAATAATTTTTATCGACGACGAGGTATTGTATTGTTTGTTATACAAATCGAGCCTTGTCTGAGTAGTTTTTATGCCATAAGGCGACCTTTTATTTTTAGAACCTTGCCTTTCTTTTATCTCATTCGATTTCTTCCTCCCAATACCATTATCCCGGACCTGGCAAATTAGGCCGCTATTTCTCTTACTGAAAGATATTTCCAACTTCTTTTCCGCCTCTATGGTCATAAGCCCGTGCCAAATAGAATTCTCAACAAAAGGTTGGATCATAAAAGATGGCAGTTTTGTTTCGTCCTTTTTAATGTCCTCGTCAACATCTATCCGGTAATGGAATGAGTCCTTCAGTCGCAAGGATTCTAATTCAAGATAAAGATGCAAGGAATCTATCTCGTCCTGAAGGGTGACCAATGGTTTATTCGACATTTCCAAAATAATCCGCATCAACTTCGAAAATTTGGATAAATATTCGGATGAGGAAATCTTATCGTTCTCAAGGATAAATCGCTGAATTGAATTTAAGGAATTGTACAGAAAATGCGGGTTTAGCTGTTTGCTTAGCGCTTGCTGATGATATTGTATTAAATCTTGTTCCCTTTGATTTTTTTTATTGATATTTCGGATAACCGCTACCACAATCAGTAGGGCCAATACCAGCACAAAAAGCCCTGTCAAAATTAAAAACCAAATATGTTTCCAGAATGGTTTTTCAATAACAAAAGATACAGTAGCTGGTGCTTCCGACCAATATCCGTTTAGGTTTTGAGCATAAACCACAAAACGGTACTCGCCCTGAGGGACCATGGCATATTCAACCTCTGTATTGTTGGTGTAGGTCCATTTGTCGCTCAACCCAAAAAGTTTGTATTTGTAGTTAATGTTTCCGATACTTTTGAAATGCAAGCCTTTAAAGCTGATTTTCAGGTTTCGTTGAAAGTGTTTCAGGGTGTATGAATCGCATACCAGTGTATCTCTTTCATTTATCCTGACATTTTCAATTTTAATTGATGGATGGGTATGGTTAACGGAAATTGAATCGGGATTGAAAAAAGCGATCCCCTTTTCTGTCCCGAGGTAGATATTTTCCTTCACCTTAATAATCCGGGTAATGTTATTGGAAGGCAAACCATCCCATATAGTAAAATTAATGGCCGAAAACTGGAATGAATCTGAGAAATGAAAGCGGAGCCTCGACAAGCCTGAATTTGTACCAATCCAAAGGCAGGAGTCATTTTCGAGGAACAAGGACTGAACATTGTTTGCCCGTACGCCATCCGCTTCCCCGATGGCATAGTAAGTAGCATCGCGAGCAATGACTATTCCACTACCCCGTGTACCTACAAATAACAAACTATCGTTTCCACAAATAGCAGTTATACGTTCGGATAAGGCTGGGTAATTGTTTCCCAAGTAGGTATAGGCACCATTGTCATATTTGTACAGGCCATCGAGCGAACCAATCCAAAGGGCACCTTTGCTATCATTGTATAATGTTCTCGAACGAATTGTATTGCCTTCTTTTTGCGAATATTGAATCTGGTTATAATCGTCAAAAATAATCAAACCAAAATAGGAGGCCACAGCGATTCTTTTATCTTCCAGTTCAGCAAGGAAATAGCCAGATTCTTTAAAGCTAAGAATACCAGTACTCAAATTTTTTGAAACACATAAGCCTTGCGAACCCAAAGCCCATAAGCTTCCTAGTGAATCAATCAACAGGTCGTTGCATACTTCGGGATGGTCTTTGAAAATAGATTGATCGATTCGCTCAATGTTGGAAGATGAGGGATGGAACCTGTACATTTTTTTATCCCATGTGCTAAAGTAGATTGAATCTTGGAATACCCGAAGGGCCACGATCTTTGAATTTTTTATGGCCGGATTGTTCATATATTGAATCTGCATCGAGGGAATAACAAACACCCCTTGCCCATTGGTCGATACCCAATAATTTTTTTCCTTATCCTGAATTATATTGGATATACCCATTCCAGGAAAGAATACATGAGATTCGCAGGCAATATCTCTTTCCTTGTATAAAAATAGGCCTTCATTTTCAATGCTGATCCAGAAATCCATTCGGTCATCTACAAAAATATCATTGACCCTGGAATTATACTTTTTTTTGGCTACTATTTTGTCGTCTTTGATGTGAAATAGCCAATTGTTTGATGATAGCAGGAATTCCCCATCACATATTTTACAATATTTAAAAAAGAAACCTTTATAATTTTCAGGGTATTTCAGATGAAAGGTGTCCTCTTTTTTGTTCAAGACAGTTTGGTTGAAACGATCATCATCTGTGGTTTCCCATCCCGAAATCAGTATACCAAAAGAGGTAGGTGTAAACCGTAAGTTATAATCATGGTTTACACTATCACTTTTTATGGATTTATCTAAAACGATCTTATTGTCGGGTGTTACTTTAACGCCAATAGTCCGATTTGCCAAAGAAGTAAAATAAATGTTGCCAGCGCTATCGAAAAAGAGCTCGACAAAACCCTGGGTGTATTTCTGCAATTCATCATTGAGTGGATGGGCATGGAACTTTCCGTTTTCATACCAGGAAATATCGCCCGAATAGGAGGAGGCCCAAATCCTTCCTTTCTTATCCAAACTTAAAGTGATTGTTGAATTATCAGCTAATCCGTCGTCGGTCGTAAATGTCCTGAACTCATAGCCGTCGTATCGGCACACCCCATAACTGGTGGCCATCCAGATGTACCCATCCAAATCCTGGATCAGGTCGTACACTTCGGAACCAGGTAGCCCGTCTTCCTTCGTAAAGTTTTTGTAAAAGTAATCCTGCCCCACAACGGAAAGGGCTACCAAAATGAACAATTGAAGAATGAATAGTTTTTTGCCCATGATGTGTGTTCAACAAATTCCACTGAAACGACAAAAGTGGGCAAATTTATAATACGATTGAGAAGAAATTTCTTATTTAGCCCTTGCGGGAAAACTCTTACTTTGTAATGATCAATCGCTTTGTAAATTTCCGATCGTCTGTTTTCACTACTAAAATGTAAGGCCCCGACCGAAGATGGCGGACATCGTATTCTATTATGTTATCTGCTTCTATCTCATCCGAAATAAGTTGCTGGCCTAGGACATTGTACACTTCAATCGAAATAGTTTCGGTTTTGGGCAGGTAAAATGTCAACAAACCATTGCTTGGGTTGGGCCAAACAATCAATTGCCTAAAATATTTTACAGTGTCCTGTTTCACCCAAACCGATCCTACCCCTTCGCAATCGCCATCGCTTACCGTAACAGAATATTCCCCATATTCAGTTGGGGTTAAAACGCGGTTTATCCCACCCGTGTTCCATAAATAAGAATAGAAGGCTACGCCTGCATCTAAGGAAATGGTATCCAGCTTATCAGAATAAATGGTATCTCCCAAATCGATGGGCGGGATAACAATTAATTCGGCAACCAATGTGCCAACCGATGTACATCCGGCAATATCTGTCACCGTAACACTATATAAATCAGGGATCGTAATATTCAATTCGGGGCTTGTATCACCATTGCTCCAAACGTACGATTCAAAACTTCCCTCAATGGTCACATTTGTGGATAAGCCCTCACAAATTTTTACAACATCGGGCAAATCAATCTGAGGTAGAGTGGTTGCAATAGCAATCAACGAATCAACCGATGAGCATCCGACAGAATCGGTCACCGTAACGCTATACATATTGGGGATTGAAATATACAGGCTGGGGGTGGTAATGCCATTGCTCCAGTGGTACGATTCAAAAGTGCCCTCAATGGTCACCGTTTTATGTAAGCCCTCACAAAATCTCACGGTATCGGGCAAGTCGAATTGAGGAAGGGCCAATACGGTTACATGCACCGAATCGAATCCCTGACAGCCCAGGTGGTCGGTAATGGTACAATAATAATAGCCCTCAGCGCTTGCATATAGAAACTGCATATTCGAACCTGTGTTCCACGAATACCCGGCAAAAAAAGTGTCGGTCTGCAATAGTGCAGTTTCGCCCTCGCAAATCGACACATCATCTCCCAGGTCGACTACCGGAAAATTAGAAATGGTCACTTTTTGCTTGTTGAAATCGTTGGTATAATTCACATCGCCCGGAAAATTGATCCAAACGTGGAAGAAATAATCCCCAAGGTTTAACAGGCTTACAAGCTGGTTGAAAGTGTACTCGTAGGTTGCCCCGGCAAAAATGGTATCGTTCACAAATTCGGTAATCGTATCCCCATTATTCAGTGTAAAATTTACACTAAACCCAATAACATCTAGGGTGTCGTGGTTTTCCAACAATACAACAACCGCTTGGTCTTGAAGCGATCCACAACCCGAAATGGGCGATAATTGCTGGTTCACGCTAAGGTCGATACCGGGAATACTATAAGCAGTGAGCGAGGCCATTTTACTAATGCCATTGGTAACATAATAACCCGAATCGGTAATATTAGGAGTATTAAGATCGTATTCTACAGTGGCATTGAACACGCTACCATCGGAGGCTCTCCAGATTTTCCACTGAAATGCTTCGCCCACCTGAAACCCATTCGACACATTGGGTTCAGCGCCCCATATTGTAGCTGCCGAAACGGAGTTGATAACCATCAATCCTCCCACATCGCCTGTATTTCCGGTTCCCGTTCCACAAATTAGGGTATCGAGTATTTGATAAAATGCACCAATGTAATCGCCCACCTGCAAAGGTTGACCGTCGAGGAGCATGGGTATTGTTTCCTGTACCAAAATAACATGAGTATTTTCGACCCCTGTGTTGATAAAATACCAAGGGGGTGTTTGAGAAAAACCTGCGCCAGAAATGCCACAGGAAAGGAAAAGGAGTAAATATATTTTTTTCATTAAATTCTGATTAAACCAACGGTAAAATTAAGAGAAATTTTAAAATGAAATTTTTTGTTTTACAATTTTGGTTTTATTTTAACAATTCTGACTATCATCCCTCTAAACAAAAAAAGGCCGGAACTGTTCCAGCCTTTTTTATGGGCCATGATAGTCGCCCGAATATTGTCGATTTTCCTGAAGTGATCCCGGACAAAAACGAGGATCAAATTAATCAATAATGAGTGTACTCCGAAAAGTAAGAATTTGGTCAAAATCAAGGCTTTTTGAAATTTTAGCACCAGAGTTTACTCCTGTAAATGAGGGTGTTAAAATTTTAAAGTAACGCAGAGTTTGGCCAAATTGGACTTTTCGGAGTGGCTCAATAATCATTTACTTCGCTTCCAGCTTCAACACCCCGCTAATGCCGTTGTTGGTATAGCCATCAGTATGGGTGATATGTGGATCCTCTGTCATGTAGGTAGCTGTGGCATCGTATTCTTTGCCATCTTTTGGATTCCATATTTTCCATTTGAATTTTTCGCCTTCGGCAAGCCCATTGTTCTTGCCATCCTGTGCACCCCAGGCTGCAATGGTATTTACTTTTCCTATCCAGCGAACACCTCCTGGTGCAATGCCACGACCGGTTCCACCCGCATTTTCGAGTACTGTCTTGTCGCCCACTTTTTTATCATAAAATACGCTTATAAAAATACCCGGTTCGGCAGGTTTGCCAGCAATGGTAATTTTCATGTCGGGGTGCAATAAAATAATGTGGCTCTCACCGGTATTCTGAAAAACCCAGTTGGGACCATTGTAATAGGCATTGTCGTAAGCCCTGTCTTCCACACCCTGTACATCTTTCGAAATAAGGTAAGTAGCTGTGATCTTATCGCCGTCGGCCACTTCGAGGAATTTGCTGTTTTTAAAAGGCATGGGGCTTTTCTTGAATTTCAACTCCCCCATAAAAATACCCGAGTTCTTGTCGGTTTCCTGCAGCATAATGGGTTCCCCTTCGGGTTCCATATCACTGGTCACCGTCGCAGCAATAATTTCTTTGGCCGTAGGGTCCACATTTAGCGAAACAGCCACCAGCTTTACAAACAGCGATTCCTTGTTGTTGTACGAAAACACTTTCTCGCCCTGGTTATTGGTGAGGTACATGTTTATATCCTGTTTTGCCGCCGCAACATCCTGTTGTGCCATAACAGGGGCAACCAGTATAAAAAGGATCCCGATTGCGAATACCATTTTTTGGGTAAATACACTATTTTTCATGCTTATACAATTTAGTTTGCCAATTCGTTTTCTGGGCGTGAAAATAGTTATTTTCGATCAATCTCTGAAAAACAAACTAAATTCAAGACCTAATATCTTCTGCCATAAACTAAAAGATGAAAGAATTATTTTGATGAAGAAAAAGAATTAAGGATTTTTAAATTGGGGGCTACTCCTGCGAGAGCTTCGCTTTGAGCAAAACCCGCGCTTCCAACTTAGAGAAGTTAGAGGGCGCCTTTGAGACGCTGCCTGCTCCTATTTGACGCGGCCCCGACTTTTACTGGCATTTTTTAATCAATCCTTCGACCAAAAAAAGCAGCGATAGCATTTACTCCACAACAAATACAATTTATTGCTCTGCAATTGGGCCAGTTCGAATACAGGACCGAGAAGCTGCAAAACCCATATCAAAAGAAAACGATCGATTGTTTAATTTTTTTTACATTTCATAAAACAAAAATAAAACACGTTTGTTAATAGATCAAACTTTGGCAATAGAGTAAAAATGCAAGATTGCTCACATTGAGTTTAATTGTATTTTTGCCGGGTCGAAAAAAGGAAGTGTAACAAATTGAAAATGATTTAGCATCCAGAAAATGGACGACAGGAAAAAAGACCATATCGAAATGGCGTTTCAATCGCGGGTTGAGGCAGCGGAACAGGACGGACGTTTTTATTACGAACCTTTCCTGGCAAGCCATCCTTCCGGTGAAAACAAGCCCTTTTCGTTTCTTGGGAAAAATATCCGCCATCCTTTGTGGGTGTCGAGCATGACGGGTGGGACCAAACTGGCCCGGACAATCAATACCAATCTTGCCAAAGCTTGCCACGAATTTGGTTTTGGCATGGGCCTGGGTTCTTGTCGTATTTTACTGGAAGACAAAAAGTATCTGCCCGATTTCGACATGCGGGATATCATTGGCGATGACCTACCCTTTTATGCCAATCTCGGAATTGCCCAGATTGAGCTATCCCTCGAAAACAGCAAAGCCCGCTCGGCAAGTGAGCTTGTCGAACTTTTACGTGCCGATGGCCTCATCGTCCATGTAAACCCTTTGCAGGAGTGGTTTCAACCCGAAGGCGACCGATTGAAATATCCACCTCTTGAAACCATTAATCGGTTTTTAGAAGATTTCAACTTTCCGGTTATAGTGAAAGAAGTAGGTCAGGGCTTTGGTCCGGAATCGATCAAAGAACTTTTGCAGCTTCCCTTGGCAGCCATCGAATTTGGGGCATTTGGCGGGACCAATTTTGCCAAACTAGAGTTGATGCGTGGCAACGAGGAGCAAGCTGAATTGTTTGCCCCCTTTGCAAAAATTGGCCACACAGCTGCAGATATGGTGGAATTTGTGAACCAGGCCATTGAACAAAGCCCTGAACCAAAGTGTAAAAACATTATTGTATCGGGAGGTGTACAGGATTACCTCGATGGTTTTCACCTGATAAATAAAGTAAAACTCCCGGCTGTTTACGGGCAGGCATCGGCATTTTTAAAACATGCCCGCGAAGATTACGTAAGCCTTCAAAGTTATATAAAGAACCAGATTGAAGGGCTTCAATTGGCCCAAAGCTATTTGAGCATCCGATAGAAAAAAGTGAAAATGGAAAAGAAAAAAATTGTAACAGGTTTTTCAAGATTGTCGAAAGACGAAAAATTAGAACTTATCAGTGCGGTGCAAAAATCGCCCCAAGCGTTTGTGGCCGAGATGAAAAGCTATTGGCATAGCGACGATCAGACCCAGCTTAAGTTCGACGAATTTAGCGAAAACACCATCTCGAACTATTTCATCCCTTATGGTGTTGCCCCAAATTTTGTGATCGATAACAAAAATTATATCATCCCCATGGTAATTGAGGAAAGCTCGGTGATTGCCGCCGCCTCGAATGCCGCTAAATGGTGGGCTTCGCGGGGAGGCTTTCACACCGAGATTGTTTCAACCAAAAAAATTGGCCAGGTGCATTTTATCTGGCACGGCGATAATTCTAAATTGAAGGCCCTGTTTCCACTATTGAAGACCAGGCTTTTTGAAGGCACTGCAGAAATTACATCCAACATGGAAAACCGTGGCGGGGGCATCCTCGACATCGAACTGGTTGACATGCGCCACGAAATTGCAGATTACTACCAATTGAAGGCCGAATTTGAAACGGTCGATTCGATGGGGGCCAATTTCATCAATTCATGCCTCGAAGAATTTGCACAGATTACCCGCACTTTCTTTTTGCAGGAACCAGGTTTCGTGAACGGAGAAAAAGATTGCCGGATTATCATGTCGATCTTGTCGAACTACACTCCCGATTGTGTGGTTAAATCGTGGGTAGAATGCGACATTGAGGAACTGGGAACCATTGATGACGACATGAGCGCAGAAGAGTTTGTTTGGAAATTTGACCATGCTGTTAAAATCGCCCAGATAGACCCACACCGTGCCACCACCCACAACAAAGGGATTTTTAATGGTATCGATGCAGTGGCCCTGGCAACCGGAAACGATTTTCGAGCCATCGAAGCCTGTGGGCATACGTATGCCTCGCGGAGTGGGAAGTACAGCAGCCTCACCGAATTGGAACTAAAAGACGGAAAATTCAAATATACTCTCACCGTACCGTTGGCAATGGGCACCGTTGGCGGGCTCACATCGCTCCACCCCATGGCCAAACGATCGCTCGAAATGTTGAACAATCCCACGGCGCACAACCTAATGCGGATTACGGCAACAGTTGGGCTTGCCAATAATTTTGGGGCATTGAAATCACTTGTCACCAAAGGCATCCAGAAAGGGCACATGAAAATGCACCTGATGAATATCCTTAACCAAATGGAGGCCACCGATAAGGAGAAAAAGCATGCCATCGAACATTTCACTGAACACAAAGTGAGTTTTAGGGCAGTGCAGGAATACTTGAACTCTGTAAGAGTCGAAGTGCTGAAATAAAGACGAGTTGGAAATTAATACACAGTTATACCAAAACCCATTGTGATCCACAAACCCACATATCATTACTCCAACGGCAAATTGCTAATTACCGGAGAGTACCTTATTCTGAAGGGTGCTTTGTCGCTGGCGATGCCTGTGAGATATGGGCAATCGATGGAGATGCTCGAACACAACGACGGCCATGTCTTGTTGTGGGAAACCCAGATGCTTGATAACAATTGGTTTGATGCAAAAATTAATTTATCGGATTGGACAGTATTGGAAACAAACAAGGAGGACATTGCGGTCTCGCTGATTAAAATCCTGAAAGCGGCACAACAAATCAATCCCTCTTTCAAAGAAAAACTGACCGGGAAGAAAATCACCACAAAAATAGATTTCGATATTAACTGGGGTCTTGGTAGCAGCAGTAGCCTTTTATCAAATATCGCCTGGCTCGCCGACATCGACCCCTTCGAACATCACTTTGCAATATCAAATGGTTCGGGTTACGATGTAGCGTGTGCCCGGAGTCAATCACCGATATTATTTAAACTTGAAGATTCTAAACCATTGGTAGAAGAAGTAGATTTTGACCCCGAATATCAAGATTCCATCTATTTCTTATACCTTGGAAAAAAACAGGAGTCGTCAAAATCTGTTCGTGATTTTCTTCAAAAAAAGGAAGATTTCGCAAGCGAAATAAGTGCAGTATCGGAAATCAGCAAAGAGATTTTAAATGCCGGAAATCTGAAAGGTTTTAACTATCTTGTACAGGAACATGAGTCGATCCTTTCGTCGGTTTTAAACAAGAGAACTATAAAAGATGAATTTTTCTCTTCTTTCGACGGCGAGATAAAATCGCTGGGAGCCTGGGGCGGCGACTTTGCCCTTGTATCCAGCCATCTTGACAGAGAACGGATTCTGCAATATTTTGGAAAGAAAGGGTTGAAGACGCTCATCAATTTTAACGAAATAAATATTTTGAAGGAGGCCAAAGTATGATAATATACACAGACCAAAGCTATGACAACCCAAACCTTCGGCTGCCCGATTCGGCCAATATTGAAAAATCAGTTGCTTGGGAAAGTCCATCGAACATTGCCCTGATAAAATACTGGGGCAAGCATGGCAAGCAGATGCCCATGAACCCTTCGCTGAGTTTTAGCCTGAAAAATGCCTTCAGCCGAACGACTGTTGAATATAAAACTTCACAAGAGAAGGGCCTTGTATTTGAATTCTTTTTCGATGGTGTGAAAGAAACGGCCTTTCGATTCAAGCTTGAAACCTTCTTCGAAAACATAAGGCCTATTTTTCCTTTTCTCGACCAATTGGAATTGAAGATCAACAGTACCAATACCTTCCCCCATTCCTCTGGCATTGCATCGTCGGCATCGGGTTTAAGCGCACTGGCCTTATGCCTTTGCTCCATTGAGCGCAACGAATTTGGCCATTTAAAGCACCCCGATGATTTTTTCAGAAAAGCATCGTATGTGGCCAGGCTGGGTTCGGGAAGCGCGGCCCGTTCGGTTTTTGGTGGGTTCGTAAACTGGGGCAGGGTGGAATGGGAAGGTGGCTCTTCCGATCATTTTGCCGATCCCTTTTCGCTGCCGGTACATGAGGTGTACAACGATTTTCAGGACACTATTATCCTGGTAAGCCAAGAGAAAAAGGAAGTTTCGAGCACCATGGGCCATATCGCCATGATCGACCATCCTTATGCCCAGGCGCGCTATGCCCAGGCACGGTCCAACTATTTAATGTTGACCAAGGCCCTTGAAACTGGCAACCTGATGCAGTTTGCCGAAGTAGTTGAACACGAAGCCCTGAGTTTGCATGCCCTGATGATGAGTTCGAAACCCGGCTATTTTTTGATGAAGCCCGAAACCTTGAAGCCTATTCAAAAAATAAAGGATTTCAGATTAGATACAAATATCCCGGTTTGCTTTACCCTCGACGCGGGACCAAACATCCATGTACTATACCCCGCCAGTGCGAAAAAAGAAGTAACTGATTTTCTTAAAAACGAAATCATATGTAAAAATAAAAATCTTCTTTTGTTGAATGATGAAGTGGGAAACGGGCCAAAGGAAATATTAAAATGATTATAGATTAACGATGATAAACAAGAACGAACTATATTATGCCAAAATCCTCCTTTTCGGGGAGTACAGTGTGATCTACGACTCGAAGGGATTAAGTGTGCCCTACAGCCATTTTAAAGGGGAGCTAGATTTTATAAACAAAAATAGATACACCGACCTTACCTTTGCTAACGAATCGAACCGTATGTTGGTGGAATTTGCCACTTACATTGACAAATTGATTGAGGACGGTAAATTGCTTTGCGATTTCAATATTGATGAATTCAAAAAAGATATTGAAAGGGGACTGTTTTTCGAATCGTCCATACCGCAAGGTTTTGGGCTGGGAAGCTCGGGGGCACTTGTGGCAGCCGTTTACGACCGGTACGCTTCAGAAAAAATCACAAACCTTCGGAGAATTGGCAAGAAGCAAATCCTAAAGCTGAAAAATATTTTTTCGCAGCTCGAATCCTTTTTTCATGGCACCAGTTCGGGCATCGACCCCTTGAACAGCTACATTAAAATGCCCTTGCTTATCAATGCAAAATCGGATATAAAAATAGTGGGCCTGCCTCGCAAGAAGAAATTTGGCGATGGTGCCATTTTTTTGATCAACACCGGAAAACCCCGGAAAACAGGCCCATTGGTGAACTATTTCATCGACAAGGTGAAGAACGAAATTGCCTTTGCCCGGGAAGTAAAAAACACGATGATCCCCCTCACCGACAATTGCATCAACTCGCTGGTGCAGGGCGACATCGACGAGTTTTTTGCTCATCTGAAAGAGCTGTCCCGTTTTCAATTAAAATATATGGAGCGCATGATCCCCGAGCCTTTCAAGGGCCTTTGGCAAAAAGGCATTGAAACTGCCAGCTACTACCTGAAACTCTGTGGCTCAGGCGGGGGTGGCTTCATCCTCGGTTTCAGTGCCAATTTCGAGCAAGCCAAAAAAGACCTGGAAGCTCAAAACTACGAGGTGATCCCGGTGTTTCAATCGTATCGGAGTTGATAGAACTGTCCGCGACCTGTCATCGCCGCCGACCTGTCATCGTCCGAAGGATCCCGAGATGATCGGGACTGGCTATGACAGCGTCGAAATAAGTCCTTCCAAAAAACGGAAACGCTGACAGGTCCTTCGTACGCTGTCAGGTTTAACCTAATTAATCCAACTTTAACCGCTCTTCATAATCTGTTTCCAAATCAATCATGTATAGATGGCTCTCACCTGCTAAGGTAGTGCTATTAAGAGCCTGTGTATGTCTTCGTCTAACCAACAGGCTTTTCCCATCACTTGAGAAGGAAGGGGAGAAATATGTTTTTGTTCGACAGCTTTCACGAAGTAAAGTATATTCATTTGTTATTAAGTCCATAAGATACATATATCCATAATTTTCACAGATCACAACAGATGAACCTTTTGGGTTTACGGCATAGGAAAAACTACCTAAACTCTCACCATATAATGGATTGAAATCTATTGTGTTTGTTTTAAGGTCATAATGAGTCAGACCCCAACCATTTGGCGAATCCTTGAAAATGAAACCACTATCGTCTGATGCAAAGCGCCCATCATACATACTTTCCTCAAATTTAAAAATTTCCATATTCGTTCCATCCTTATCCATTATCACTACACGGTTACCAGGATATTCAGTGGAATAAAACAAAACAGCAATTATTTTATTTCCGGCATTGTTCCAATGGGCGGAGTAAAATATTCCTTCGATGGGTAAAGTATTTAAATCCTCACCATTGCTTTTTACTGTAACAATTTGACAGTCCAAGTTTATAAAAACCAAATAATCCTTCGTACTCCAATCAATTTCTGATACGATAATACTATGCCCAATATCAATGGTGTATTGAAAATCAGTATCAAGATTTCTAACAACTAAATCTTGTCTATTATTTTCAACTGTTTCTCTGCAATAAGCTATTAACCGTTCATTCATAGGGCTAATACAACAGAAATTATAATAAAACTCAGGACTTACAGCATTCCACCATGCAACATTTGGTGGTAATGAAGGCAGGCTTTTACATTCGTTTACCTCGAAGTTAATCCCCTCATTTTTCTCCATATTGCACGAATTGCAAACAAACAGAACAATGATAAGAGACAATAACCTAATCGCCCATAACTTGCATTTTGATGACAATCGATTTATTATCATATACAAATATATCCCAAATAATTCGGTATGCCGCAATTATCTCTTGAAAATTCAGAAATTTTGATTTTCGAAATCATCCTGCGAAATATTAAAGTTGGGTTGTGATTGACTTTGCAATGCCGGAGTGCGACTAAAAGTCGCGCCTCGACTTGGTAAACTTCTCGTCCCTTTGGGTATAAAAAAACACCACATCGTAATTGACATGGTGTCTCTACCTTTTGTGAACTCGGAGGGACTCGAACCCCCAACCTCCTGGGCCGTAACCAGGTGCACTATCCATTATGCTACGAGTCCTTTTTCGGGCTGCAAAGATAAACCCTTTTTGTTGAAAATCTTACTAATCTTAAAAAAAAAGATATGAGAAACATGGATGATCAATTTCCTGATGTTAAACTTGCAAAAAGAATCTCCAAAGTGGATTTGGTTCATCATCCTTAATTATTCATGATTCGATATGGGAGAATTGAAACAATCTGTGAACCTGTGGCATTTTTTCTTTTTAATTCAGCGAACTTGTTTCTGCAATCTCGCTGATTTGAAAAAAATTGTTAAAAAGTGACTAAATCCACTTTATCTTCAATTTAGGTATTCAATTACCTGATATGATTCGCCATTTTTTAGTAATCTTGCTGCCTTTAATTTTTTATTGAAATTACTGTAAATATGAAAAAAATATTCTATTCCATTTTTGGGATGCCGTTCATGGCTGTGTTGCTCATTGTGTTTGCAATCTCCATTGGCTATGCCACCTTTATCGAAGATATGTATGGCACAACCGCCTCAAAAGCTGTAATATACAATGCCAAATGGTTCGAGGCCATCATGGTTGTTTTGGCCATTAGCCTGGTTGTAAATGTATTCAGGTTTAAGATGTACCGGATGAGCAAATTGCCTGTTTTGCTCTTTCACCTTGCATTTATAGTCATTGTACTTGGCGCAGCATTTACGCGATACAATAGTATAGATGGCATGATGCACATCCGCGAGGGGTCAAGTTCCGATTATTTTGGTTCATCCGCTTCATTCTTGCAAACTAAAATCAGCAATGGAACAACAAGCGAATATCAATTTAAGAAAAGCTTTTTATCCATGCTTTCACCAGAAGATATTGATGAAACCATAAAATTCGATGGGCAGAAATTCAAGTTCGAAAGCCAGAATTATATCCCTTCTGCCTCCGGCCGCCTAGCCCCTTTTGAAACAGGTAGGCCGGTTGCCCAATTTATGATTTCGAGCAATGACCAACGACAAGAGCTATTAATTGGCCTCGACGATGTGAATAAGATGGGCGACATGATTATTGCCTTTAAAGAATATCCAAAAAGCGATATATCATTGAAAGTTGAAGACGGACAACTTTACATTAAATCTATTTATTCGGGTAGCATGAAAAGTATGACCCAGGGAATTGATAGTACACTTGTGCCGGGCATCTATTATCCCTTCAATAAACAATTGTTGTATTCGTTCGATAAGGCCATGATCGTTCTAATGGATTATCTCCCCAAAGGCGAGATCATGTTTTTTACCGATCAAAGCGAGCAAACCAACAAACCCGATGTGGTTGAGATGAAATATGAATACCAGGGGGTTGAGAAAAGATTCTTTCTGAGAGGTGGAAGTGGTTTTCGCGCTGTGCCCTATCTTATCAGCGACAATGGCTATACGATTGAAGTATCTTATGGGCCACGCTATTATCAACTGCCTTTCGCGGTAGCCTTAAACGATTTTATCATCGAACGCTACCCCGGTTCTCGAAGTCCCTCTTCATTCCTTAGCGATGTGCAGGTTATTGACTCAAAGGGTAACAAAATAATGGACTACAGCATTTATATGAACCATATCATGAATTATGATGGCTACCGTTTCTTTCAATCTTCTTACGATACCGATGAAAAGGGTACTATCCTATCGGTAAACTATGATAAGATGGGGATGAGGACAACCTACCTTGGCTATTTCCTGATGATACTTGGGATGCTATTGGCCTTGGTTTGGAAAGGCTCCCAGTTTAGAGGATTGTTGCGCAAATTGAGCAGCTACCAGCAAAAAGCCGCCTTGGTATTTGTCATACTATTTGGAATGGCTGCAAGTTCTTTTGCGCAAAGCGAAGCAGCATTGGTTCCGGACAAGGACCAAGCAAAAAAGTTTGGCGAATTATGGATTCAGGAAAAAGAAGGCCGGATAAAACCATTGCATAGCTACAACCTCGATTTATTGCGCAAGATTTATGGTAAAGCCACTTATGAGGGCTATTCGGCCGATCAGGTTATATTGGGGATGATGATGAACCCAGGCAAATGGTACGACGAGAAAATAATCAAAGTGGCCAATAAAAACCTAAACGAACGTCTTGGCCTGGAGGGTAAATATGCTTCGTTCCGCAATTTTTTCGATATGGAAACAGGGTCGCAGTACAAACTGCAAAACTTGTTGGATCAAAGCAACCAAAAATTCCCTGCCGAGCGCAGTAAGTTCGACCGTGATGTGATTGCCATCGACGAACGGGTGAACATCTATTCGATGCTCCAGTACCAGATGCTGTTCACCATTTTCCCCGATCCAGATGATACGCACAAACCTTGGTATTCGTCTAATTCAAAGTTGAACAATATCCCAGAAATGGATTCGCTGTTTATCAAAACTGCCTTGTCGATGTACCTTGGGTATCTGCAAAGTGGAGATTCAGAAAATGCTGAATTTATGATAGACGGCTTATCGAATTACCAGGCAAAAAATGCCTCTTCCGTACTTCCTTCCGATACCCAAAAGAACATGGAGGTTTTGTACGACCGCTACAATATTTTTTCGAAGCTAGCTATTGTTTACCTGCTGTTGGGCATCTTGGCCATATTCCTTGTGTTTGGTCATATTTTCAGGGGCAAAGGGAAACCTGGCTTTGGGATCAAGGCATTAAAGATCGCTCTTTGGCTGGCCGTTATTATTCATGCTGCCGGCATTGGCATCCGTTGGTATATCTCGGGTTATGCCCCCTTTAGCAACGGGTACGAGGCCATGATTTTTATTTCCTGGTCGGGGCTGTTTGCGGGATTGTTGTTATCGCGAAAATCATTGTTGCTGATCCCTGTGGTTACCCTTTTTGCTGCTGCTCCTTTGCTTGTGGCCTATTTAACTTTGATGAACCCCGACATAACCAACCTGGTACCCGTATTGAAATCCTACTGGTTGAGCATACACGTGGCTACGATAACTTCCAGCTACGGTGTGCTTGGCAGCGTGTTTTTTGGTTCTCTTTTGAGTTTGATTTTGATGGTCATAAAAACCCCAAAGAACAAGGAGAAGATCGACAGGATGATAAATGAGTTGACAACGCTCAACCAACTATCTACCATCCTCGGTCTTTACCTGCTCACCATTGGTTGTTTCCTTGGTGGTATCTGGGCCAACGAAAGCTGGGGAACCTATTGGAGTTGGGACCCCAAAGAAACCTGGTGCCTTGTGTCGATTTTGGTGTATTCATTTACGGCCCACCTCAAATTTATTCCGGGGCTACAAACCAACTTTGCCTTTAATTTTGCCGCCTTCTGGTCATACAGTGCTATTATTATGACATACTTTGGGGTGAACTTTTTTCTGGGCGGGATGCACTCGTATGCAAAGGGCGATGAGATGAGTATTCCGATGGGCTATTATGTTGCAATCGCAGCTTTCTTTATCCTTAGCCTTATTGCCGGGTACAAGGAAAGGAATTTTGAGAACAACCTGGAATAAGTGTTTCGTGGTTCGGAGTTCAAAGTTGAGAAGTTCGGAGGTAGTTCGCAGATGTTAGTGTGGTAGAGACGCATGGCATGTGTCTCAATTTCCATCCCCCAATGGTTCGGAAATGAAAAGCTCAACACTACTACGCTAAAGCTACGAAGGGTGAAATAACCATAGAAAAGAGATTGGCAAGATGTTCCGCCCTCGGAGAGGGCATAATGATATTTATTGATTAGGTAAAAAGCTTGATTTATTGTTGGTCGTATCCGACAATTTGGAGGTCAATAAATTAAAACCGTGTACTTTTCCCAGAACCGCATTTTCCCTACATTTGTAAAAAATGCTGATATGAAAAAATTAGTAGTCTTAACAGGTGCCGGGATCAGTGCCGAAAGTGGCATCCGGACTTTTCGCGAAATGGGTGGTTTGTGGGAAGAATATGATGTGATCGAAGTAGCAAGCCCCCAGGCATGGGACAACAATCCGCAACTGGTAAACGATTTCTACAATGCACGCCGCAAACAATTGTACGAGGTAGAACCCAACAATGGACACAAAGGATTGGTTGAGTTGGAAAAATATTTCGATGTTCAAATTGTTACTCAAAATGTTGACAACTTGCACGAGAGAGCGGGTAGTTCTTCCATTCTCCACCTTCATGGCGAATTGAACAAGGTAAGAAGTACAGGCGATCCAGATCTAATTTACGAACTGGATGGTTGGGAACTGAAAATTGGCGATACCTGCGAAAAGGGATTTCAATTGAGGCCACATATTGTTTGGTTTGGCGAACCTGTGCCTGCCATTGCCAATGCTGCCCCTCTGTTTAAAAGTGCCGATGTATGCGCAGTAATAGGAACATCATTGAATGTGTATCCTGCTGCCGGATTGTTGCGCTATCTCCCAAAAATGGCCGAAATCTATTTGGTCGACCCAAACGATACCATGATGACACCCAGACAAAACACAGTATTTATTAAGGAAAAAGCCGGAACGGGGGTGAAGAAGCTAAAAGAGATGCTGGTTGCGAAATACTTATAAAAAATGGAGTGATGGAGTGGTGGTGGATTGGAATGATGGAGTCCTCTACTCTGTATCAAAACAACTTTCCCATAATGGTTGAAGGCATTGCCTCGCTAACTTACTAATCTTAGAGATACTAAGTAAGTCGGTTGGAAAACCCACAAATCCAAAATCAGCCTGTCCCGTCATTTATGCAGGATTGATCCTTGTTCTGAAATCAAAAAAAAGGGAAACAATCTGCCTCCCTTCAATATTTTATAATCTTTCGATTTTTTTATCTGTTAATGATAAGCCGACTTGTTTTTATGGCCTTACCGTTTACCGATACCGAGTAAAAATAGATTCCTGCCTCAAGGTCATCGACAGGCACACTGATAGTAGCAGAGCTTTCTTCTAAACATACCGATTTTACAGCATTGCCAAGCATATTATAAAGGGTGAACCAACTGTCGTTTGTGCTATTAATGCGGTAATCGAAATTCACCATATTGACAGCTGGGTTCGGATACACTTCAAGAGCAGAAACATTGGCCTCATTGATTTGGCTGGTAACTACAAATTCAACTATAACAGAAGCCGAATCGTTCGGATTGTTCTGATCGTAGAATGTGTACCTGATAGTTGAACTACCAGCATAGCCATGTGGCCTGTAATGACACGAAGTTTCTTCTGTTTGCAACATTCCTGCCATCACAACAAATGGATTTGAAAACATACTGGTTGCAGGATAGCAATTGAAACCAACACAGAAGTCATTGGTTGCGCAAGCCACACTCGTAAGATTTTTTTTCTTGAAAACAACACTTAAGTTAGAGCTACCTGAATTGCGGACTTTCATATACTCAACAATTTCAGCATCGTCAACACTATTGCCAATAGAAGCATTCGATCATAAAAACCCTTATTTACTACCAGTGTTGAGTTACCCGAAAAATCTATAAACTTGATCCAATTTTCATGTAACTTGCACGCGGCCCTCTGGTTCCAACCATAATTATGTAAACCATGAAACTCCAAATTGATGTATATAAATCTTGATAAAGATAATATGACAAATTTCATGTTTTATATATGATCTTTATCTATATATTTATGCGATAAATTATTTTGAAAATATTTTGTTAGTAGAAATTAAATAATAAGACTAATTTAATAAATGAAAAAAATGAAAAAAAATATCTTTTTTAGTATCATATTACTAATTTTCGCTTCATCGGCGATCGCACAAGATGGCTACATTAGTGTTCTTTCGGGCTCTGAAAGTTCATATTCGGTGACTGTTACAGGCGCTGTTCAAACCACTACTTTCCCACCAACTAGTACACCATTTACGCTTACACAAACAATTGCCCCTGGTCAAGTATGGTCTTGGTCAGTACCTCATGGCAGAAATGATATAGTTATTGTTACAAACATTTCAGCTGAAACAACTGTTGGAGATTGGGAGGAATCTAATTTACCGATACAGGATCCAAATTATCATTCTTATAAGCATGATCAAGGTACACCTCAGAAGTACACTTTTTGGAATTGGATTTCAGGTAATTACTACTCAATTTATTCGTCATCTAATTAATATTTTAAAAAGATTAAGAATTTATTATTTTCAAAGCATAGCTGTCCGAAAGATTAATATAGGAATAAAGCCCGAAAATTCCAATTTTTGAAGCGCAAACTTTTAAAAAAAATTATGGGCTTTATTCCACTGCATAAAAGTATAAAAAATTCGACTTTCCCCTTGTTGAAACAA
>JAIOYV010000066.1 GCA_021740905.1 Bacteroidales bacterium | reverse complement strand
AACAGTTGGCTATGAATTTTAATTCGTCTTAATTTTATCAAAGCATGATATTTCGTTTTTTTTGAAATATTACGCCTGCAAATCAGTACTTTAACTCATGGAAATCAAGATTTTCAAAAACTACCGGACAGCTATGATTAATAGGTTATAAAAGGAATCGCACCATATCGACCTCGAATATAGTTTCGTTCAAGATTACTATCATTCCGGACTTTTGAACCATCAGGCAGTTTAAATTCAATCAAAGAATATAAATCGGTTTGTTCGGTAGCATCTTTTTCAGCAAACCAGATTTGGTCTCTCCTAAAAAGCTCGGAGTTTAAAAGATTTGTGTCATGAGTTGCAAAAAACAATTGAGCATTATTGGGATTTGTATCAGGATTATTAAAAAGCTTAACAATTTGAATTGTTATAAGCGGATGCAACTTTGCATCAAGCTCATCAATAATTAAGATTTTCCCAAGCATCAAAGTGTCAAAAATAGGCCCTGACAAGTCAATTATTTTTTTTGTCCCTTCTGATTCATTCTCATCTTTGTCGAACAAAATTTGTCCAATGATTTGTCCGCTTTTATCATATCTGTTGTGTACCGTTTTAATCGATACCATTGTTTTTCCCTGGAACTCTTTAACGAGTTTTGTCCTCATACTATCAGGCATATTAGAGGGCAACTCATTCGTATTAAATTCAACTTCTTTTACATTAATATCTGTAAACCCAAGTTTTAATTTTTGATATAATGAAAGAGACTGTTCACACCCTTTTATATTTTTATGAAGCATTCTTAAAGAAAATCCTGTATAGTCTTTGTGTTCAATGCCTGACAATACATTGTACCCACGAAACCATTCAAGTATTTTTTTGGAAGTTATACCACCAAGCTGCGCAACTAATGAAACAAAAAGCCTATTGTCATTTGTCGATTTCTCTTTACCAAGTCCTTCTTCAAATTCCGGAGAAACTCCAATACCGTCAATCGTTCGAATAAACTGAACTGCCTCCTTTTTTGAACCTTGTTTAATAAACAACCATTCATTAATAATCTTTTTATCCGTGTATTCAAAACCATATCTGAAAATTTTATTCAAAAGATAAAATTCCATTTCAAAAAAAGTTGGTTCATCATCTTGATTTGACAACAAAAAGGGAGAATACTCCAATAAATCATTATCATTTAATTTTACTGAATTTAAAACTAAATCACGCATCCTGTCAATCCCTTTGATAAGGTTGCTTTTGCCACTTGAATTAGCGCCATAAACAACACCCGAACGCAATAATCTATTTTTCCCAATTTTTATAATGTTTTCTGGTAGTTCAGATATCCCACTTGCCTGAAAGCTTAAAGTTCTTTTATCATGAAAGGAAAGGAAATTTCCGACAGTAAAATCTATAATCATATTTTAAATATTTCGGTATAATCTCAATTATTTTGCAAATATACCTATAAATAATTAAAATATGTAGCATTATTGAGAGTTTTTCTCAAAAATATCCAGCCCAATGATCTGAGGTAGCATTTTCTTCAGCTTGTTGGTAACTCAAAAATAGTTGAACCTTGCTCTGAAATTACAAGTTTTTCCAAAACTTTAATCTCTTGATTTCCTTCTACATCCTCCGCAATTCCTCGTACAATCGCTGGATTGGCAGCCCCATCACATTAAAATAAGAACCTTCGATTCTTTCGATCCCAATGTACCCTATCCATTCTTGGATGCCATACGCCCCAGCCTTATCGAAGGGTTTGTAAGTCTCAATATAATATTCAATTTCTTCTGAGGAAAGATGTTTAAAAAACACATCGGTGTCGGCATGGAAACAAACCTGCTTGTCGAAGGCTGAGAGGCAAACTCCGGTAATAACCCTGTGCATATTGCCTGACAACTGGTTCACTATTCGAATTGCATCGGCATGATCGACAGGTTTTCCAATAATTTGGCCATTCAATAATACAATGGTGTCGGCAGTTATTACAAGGTTTCTATTTTGGATATCTTCCTGATAGGGTAAACTTTTCAACTTTGCAAGATAAAGGGCAATTTCTTCTTCTTGCAGATGATCGGGATACACTTCTTCGATTCCGTCGATTACTTTTATTTCGAAGGGCAGCCCCAGTTCTTTGAATAAATTTTGACGGCGAGGTGATTGACTGGCCAGGATTATTTTGTTGTATTTCTTTAAGTTGTCGAAAAACATCAATCTAAATTTGGGTGATAAAATAATAAGCCACGAGGCTGTATAGAATCCCGGCCATCATTATAATTTTGGGGAATATTTGGATCCTACGGTATTCGTCGCTTTCCTTAGCATTCATTAGTTGGATAATAAAAAGGGTAAATGGCAGGAGGATAAACAGGCTATAATATACTATGGTGATTAAGTTGTGGAAATGGATTACCAGGATTATGGTTGACATCGACAAGGTGCCAATGATGATGGCTGTAAGAATATTCCTGGCCTTTTTTATCCCCAAAACTACAACCAGGGTACGGCGGTTACATTCCTGATCGCCCTCGTAACCCGAAATATCTTTCAGTATTTCGTACATCATGGTCATTAAAAAGGCGAACACCGAAAACAAGAAAACACCTTTAAACAGGGTGCTGAAACTGCTTACAATTTCGAGGATGCCTTCATGGTATTCGCGCTTCAGAAGGGGTATTTCAAAAAGCGGAACCAGAAGCGGGATCAGAGCAACAAAACCGGCCACGAGAATATTCCCAATCAAAACCCTGCTTTTAAAATAGCTCGAATAAAACCACAGCAAAGTGGGCACAATCACAAACACAATCCCCACTTTGTAAATGCCGATCCGGTAGCAAAGATAAAACCCGATAACAACGGCTATTCCGTTCAAAATAAAATGCCATAGTATGGCGTACCTACGGTTGATCACATTTCCAACTACCACCTCATCAGGTTTGTTGATCATATCGCTGCGGCGGTCGAAATAATTGTTGATCACATAGCCTGCAGCCGCCAGCAAGCAAGTCGAGATTACTAAAAGGGCAAATTCAAGTTCGCTCATTTGTAGTGAATACCCATAGCTTTCCAAGGAAGGCGACATAATAGCCAGCCTCATCAAGTACTGCACCAAGGCAATGATGAGCAAGTTTGGGAATCGTATGAGTTTTAAAAATGCCATTAGCCCGATGGAGTTAATTGTGCGTCCTCTAAATGTGTAGGCCATTTTCCTTGAGCCCGCATTACTTGCTCCACTACATCGCGTACACAACCTTCGCCAGCGGGCCGGTCGGAGATATAATGCGAGATGGCTTTTATTTCTTCGGCAGCATCGGAGGGACAACAGGCCACGCCGGTTTTGCGCATCACTTCGTAGTCGGGCAGATCGTCGCCCATGTACAGGATGTCTTTTGCTTCCAGGCCATATTTGTAGATGAAGTCAGTGAAATCATCGAGCTTGTCGGTCGATTTCAGGTACACGTCGGTAATGCCCAGGTTGTTGAAACGGATTTTAACCGACTCGGACCAACCACCGGTAATAATGGCTATTGGGTAATCTTGCTTCAAGGCAAATTGCAAGGCAAAACCGTCTTTCACGTTCATGCTGCGCATCATCTCGCCCGAGGGGTGCAGGTATACATTGTTGTTGGAGAATACGCCATCCACATCGAAAGCGAATGCCTTTACGTTTTTCAAAGTTGTTTTAAAATATCCCATAATTACTTCGTGTCATTTCGCTGCGCTGTCATTTGCTTCGCGTCATTTGCTTCGCGTCATTTGCTTCGCGTCATTTGCGCTTCGCGCGTCATTTATCCTTCGGATGTCATTCAATAGTCATTTGCGCTACGCCGTCATTTATTGTTCCCACACGTGTTGGACTTTGCGTCAATAGCTGTCATTTTGCTTTGCATCAATTTAAAGACAATTGAATGACAACTTAATGACGCGAAGCGAATGACTATTGAATGACCATCATTTAATATCCTCACCATTTTCATCACCCTGAATATGCGCAAGTCCGTCACACTTTTTGCCAGCACTGAAATCCAGGATGCTTTTGCTTACAAAACTATATATTTTTTGGTACTCTGGATGATCGGCAAGAAGGGCTACATGTTCGTTGATGGTATTTTGGTCGTTTCGCAGGGCGGGGCCGGTTTGGGCATTCTTGGGTTTTTTGTCGATGGCTTTTTGGGCTGTCTCCAAAATCAGGGGTGCCAGGTGGTCAAATTTCAAACCGTGTTTTTCGAGCAAACATTCGGCAATGGCGCACATGTGATTGCTGAAATTACAAGCAAACACTGCAGCAAGGTGCAGGTATTTCCGGTGCTCCGAATCGCAGACTTCCACTTTGGGCGAAAGCTGCAAAGCCAGGTTTTTTAATCGCCTCACATTTTTTTCGGAGTTGGCCTCCACAAAAATTGGGATGTCGGAAAAATCAACCAGGCGTTCTTTCGAGAAAGTTTGGAGTGGATAAAACACCCCATAATTAGGTAATGCACTCAACACATCCACCGGCACACTGCCCGACGTATGCACCACAAGGGCCTTGCCCGGATCAATCTTCCCAGCCAACTCTGCCAGGGCATTATCGCTGACAGCCAGGATAATCAGGTCGGCGATTTTGTCTAATCCACCAAAATCAACCGAAAAATCAACCGAAAGCTTTTGGGCCAGGGCCTTTGTTTTTTCCCTGTTGCGCCCGAGCACTTGCATAATCTCGTGCCCAGCATCGAGCAAAGCCAAGCCCAGGTGATGGGCTACATTCCCCGTACCAACAAGAATTATCTTTATGCTTTCTTTCATTGCTATTTAAAAATCCAAAAATAGGGGAAAAAATTGGGGAAAGGAAGGGGGGGTGGGATTAGATGTGGGAAATTGGAGTTCAATTCGAATAAAGTATTCATGGAAATAAAAAGAATGAAATCCATGAGGCTAACACGGTCTTTCGATCCCTGCCTTTCCTACACAACCATATCCTTTCACCCCAATAAACATCCATTTCTAAACTACTCATCTTTTGGGCATAGATAATAGGCATTGTTGCCCTGCAACACTGATTTAAGATCATTTGCAACAGTATTTATAAATGATTAAATTTGTGAAAAATGGAATCATGAAAAGTACGATGCAATATATTGTAGATAATAAAGGAATTAAAATATCAGTGATTGTCCCTTTTGATACCTGGGAGAAAATCAATTCGGATTATCATAAATTGGAAAAGAAGCTTGAGGTGTTTCTGGCAATTCGTGATGGAATGGATGAAATAAAAACAGCGAAGGCTCAGGGCAAAAAATTACAAACCCTTTCCGATTTTCTGCATGAGAGTAATAGTTAACACCACACGGAGTTTCAAGCGACAAGCAAAGCCACTTCTAAAGAAATTTCCTTCTCTAAAAGAAGAACTATTGCAACTTGAGTCCGAATTATTCGAAAACCCAAAGCTTGGCGAACCGCTTGGTCGTGATTCATACAAAATTCGTTTGGCCACTAAAAGCAAGGGAAAAGGTAAGAGAGGTGGATTGAGGGTAATCAGCCATCTTGAAACGGAATTGATTGGATTTATTGAAGTGGAAGGAGAAACGATTATTGTAAACCTGATTTCAATTTACGATAAAAGTGAAACTGCAAGCATTAGCGATAAAGAACTAAGAAGCTTTATCAATGGAATTGGGGTTGAATAATCGACATCTGGAAAACCCGCGCTGGCGCGGACTTGCAACCCGTGCCCTCCATACCCACCTCCTTTCATCCCAATAATCATTGCCCCATTTCTCAACTATTCATTTTTAAACCCCAACCTGAAAAGCCTCTCGAAATAGTGACGGGGTGAATTCGGAGTCACCCCGTCATTTGGTAGGGTAGGGCCAGGTAATTGAATTGGTGGTCAACTCAATGCTTTTGTTGTGGAACTTTATTCGCTTGCAAACGCAAATTGGTTTATCTTTGTGTGAAAACTAAACTAAAGTACCTTGAATTAGATGAAGAGTCAAGAGGTCTGGCAGACACATACATCAATGAAAAAGTATTAGGAAAAGCAAGCCTTGATGATGCCTACCATATTGCTATTGCAACAGTTAACAGACTTGATGTGCTTGTGAGTTGGAATTTTAAGCACATTGTAAATTATGACAAGATAAAGTTATTTAACTCAATCAATTTACGATTCGGCTATCCGTTGATTGAAATTCGTTCACCAAAAGAATTTGTGAGATATGAAAACAATGACTGAAAAAAAATTTGATACTGTTCAATTCTTTCGTTCAATTAAGGAGAAATTAGCAGCCAGAATGGCGAATATGACATTCGAGGAACAACGTGAATTCTTAAAACAAGTTAGGGAAGGAAAGATTAAAATTGCATGAGAAATGATTTGAAAATGTGAACAAACGAATTGATAAAAGAGATTACGCGCTTACCTTTCAGAAGAGGATTTATGTGCTTGAAAAAACAATTCATTCGATGCATGAATAAGCGGCTAAAAACCAAATGAAAAAGGCTGCGGAAGTATTGCTACCGGACTACAGCCATTACCCGCGCTGGCGCAGACTTGCAGCCCAGGTCCTCCAATTCACCCCCATTCTTTCATCCCAAGAATCATTTTCCCATTTTTCGACTATTCATCTTTCAACCCAGACTGAAAAGCCTGCCAAAATAGTGTCGGGAGGTCTCGGAGTCACCGCGTCACTTAGCAGAAATTTTCAAGCTAATCTTCTTTTGTGTTGAAAAAGATAAGAGTAGATTATCTCAATTACTGAAAAAGGAGTTGAAAAATCTGTGGGTTATTTCCAGTTATTTCTAATATTCCCTTATTTTTGTACGAGATAAGTATGTGAATCGAAAAACCATACAGGATATGCCCACAATAGAAATAGTTGATGGTGTAAAGATCAACATTTATGCAAACGAGCATTTTGCAATTTCATTTTCATGCCATCTATGGGGAGTATGAAGCAATGATCCGAATTGCTGATTTGGGTATTGAAAAAGGAGAATTGCCAACAAAGCAATTTAAAAAAGTAAAAAAATGGGCAACAGACAAACAGGATGCATTACGTGTTATTTTCGAACAATTTAATCCAGACTTGAAATGAAAGACTTACCAAGAATAACTGAGATCATCAAGATTGAACCTTTCAAAATTACCTGCCGTTGGACTACCGGTGAGGTTCGCGTAAATGATCTCGAACCCGAATTTGAAAAATGGGAAGAAAGTGGTAGGAACTTTATAATGCCATTGAAAGAATATGAAAATTTTGAAAATGTAGTTGTAAAAGACGGTACTTTACAATGGCCTTCGGTTGAAATAAGTTACACCGATTTGAATGGGATAACACAATCGCAAGCTCTTGACTTCGATCCAGATGTTCTTTATCGGGAAAGCAAGTCGCTTTCTGTATACAAACTGGTTATGAATGTCGCCAAGCTTTCTAAAAAGAAGGCAATGGCTTGATATAATTCAACGAAGTGATATCCTTCGTTTATTTCGCCGACGAGGATTTAATATCAATGTCTTTTTTGCTTATCCTCTTTTTCATCCCAATAATCATTTCCCCATTTCTCAACTATTTATCTTTGAACCCGGCCTGAAAAGCCTACCGAAATAGTGATGGGGCGACTCCAAGTCACCCCTTCACTTGGCAGAGCTTTTTACCTTTTCATCACAATTTGTGACTTCCAATTCACAAAGCATCTTCAAGAGACTTAGTAAGTTGATAGTTCAGACTCACCTTAATACCCCAATTTTCATCCGCCCGATGCTTTAGGGAAGGTGGATTCCAATCACTAACCTACTCCACTTCCCATACCGGAAACCTTCCCGGTGTATAGGGTGCTTCTATGGCTTCGAGTTTTGATTCCATTGAATTCAGGTCTTTCTCAACCAAAGTTTTTAAGCGGATATAGAGGGCTTCAAATTCTTCCTTTGCAATTTGGTAGCTCTTTTCCTGTGTTTGTGTAGGTGGCCCTGAGGTGCGCCATTGCCCATAAATTATGGATTCAACCCGGTTGTAAAAAGTAGGAGGGATGTCCCTGTTGCGGCTGGTTTTGGTATTGTCGCCCTGCAAGACAAGTTGGATGGCAATGATTTCATCCTCCAGTTTTTTAGCCTGATCGCGTAATTCTTTCCCAGCTTTCGGGCTTGCATCCACTGCTGCCCTGATGAATTTGATTTGATTCTGGGTTTCGTTGGCAATGCTCATGGTGGCCTGGGTTACCCGGCGAAGCTTGTTCAGTTTATGCTGAAATTCGGCCAGGGCTTTTATATTATCCATCGAAATATATTCCGATTCCAGCGTTTTTACTTTAAAAGCCTGTTTCCTGACTAGTTCTGTGACCTGATCGTCCACTACTTTCGACATGGAAACATAATATTGGCCGGGCAATGCATACATGCCATGATTGGGATAGGACCATCTATCAGATTCGGATTCCTTTAGTTGGACTGGAGTTATTGGTGCATACCTGAAATTCCATACAATCCGGCTGACCCCTTTTGTTGCTGCTGTTTTCATCCGGGTAACCACTTCGCCATCTGCATCAAAAATGGTAAAGAGCAAGTAGGGGTCTTTCTCCAGATCTTCTACCCGTAATTCGTCCCAGTCGGGGTAGCGGACATCGGTTTGGGCTTCAACAGCTTTCTTCTCGTCTTCTTTTCGTTTTGCTTTTCTGGTTTTGTAGCTATCCTTCAAGTAATAGGTAAATACGGCCCCAAGAGGTGGATTCGGTGCCGTAAAGTATGACTCGCCCTGGTTTCCTTTGCCCCGGCCTCCAAGTGGAGTATCTTCGATATACATCAAAGCATCTTTAATGGGGAAAATATGGGCTTCGTTTTTCAGCAATTCTTCGGATAAATCGCGTAGGGGCGAATAATCGTCAAGCACGTAAAAACTCCTTCCAAATGTTCCCAGTACCAGGTCGTTTTCGCGTTTTTGAATAGCCATGTCCTTCACACAAATTGTGGGCAAACCAGCCTTTAGTTGTACCCAGTTCTGGCCACCATCAATGGTAATATAGACACCGAATTCTGTCCCGATAAAGAGAAGGTTGGGGTTTAGGTGATCCTCAAGAATAGAATGGATGGGCAGGTTTTCGGGTAAATCACCGATGATAGGTTTCCAGCTTTTTCCGGCATCGGTACTTTTCATTAGGTAGGGTTTGAAGTCGGCGCGTTTGCGATTATCGAAGGAAGCGAAAACCGTGTTGGCATCATGCTGTGAGGCCAACAAACAACTTACATAAGTCATTTCCGGGACACCTTTTATTTTGTCGATTTTTTGCCAGTTCTTACCTGCATCAGAAGTAACCTGGATCAGCCCATCGTCGGTTCCCACATACACCAGGTTTTCTTTTGCTGGCGATTCGCTTAAGGAAACAATGTTCCCATATTGCGAAGTGGAAGCATCTTTGGCCACAGCATCCACCGATTGGATTTTCCCCATCACCTTCAGTGTACTTCGGTCGATTTGTCGTGTAAGGTCGGGGCTAATTTTCTGCCATGTGTTTCCCTGGTCATCGCTGCGAAACAAGAAGTTGGCTGCAAAATACAAGCGTTTGTGATTGTGCGGGCTGATTATGACCGGTGTGTTCCAGTTCCATCGGTAGGCATCTTCACCTTTGTCTTCAACAGGTTGAATGAAAATTGTTTCACCTGTCTTTTTATTAAACCGGTGAAGGTTTCCATACTGCGATTGGGTGTACACGATATTGGGATCAACTGGGTCGATAACCGTTTCGTAGCCATCGCCTCCATTGGTAATAAACCAGTCGTCGTTGACAATCCCTGCGGCATTCGTGGTTCGAGACGGCCCACCCAGGCTGTTGTTGTCTTGGGTTCCACCATACACAAAATAGAAGGGCTTGGTATTGTCGACCGAAACCCGGTAAAACTGGCCAAGTGGAAGGTTGGCTTTAAAATCCCAGAATTTTCCTTTATCATAACTTTCGTAGAGGCCACCATCACCTCCAATTAAATAATGGTTGGCATCTGTTGGGTCTACCCATAAAGCATGGTCATCGACATGACGGCTGGTGTTGCCCAGGTTTTGCCAGTTCTTGCCACCATCGTCCGATACTTTGGTCCAGGTGTCGGGCAAATAAATACGGTCTACATCGAAGGGGTCGCATACAATTTCCTGGTAGTATTGCGCTGATACTGTTTTGTAGTTTGAAGCCTTTTCCCATGAGGCTCCACGGTTTGTCGATTTATAGAAACCACCCACATCGCCAGAAGCTTCGATCAAGGCAAAAACATAGTCGGGGTTTACGGGCGAAATGGCCAAACCAATCCTTCCCAGTTCACCTCCGGGCAAACCCTTGTCCAGCTTGTTCCAGGTTTTACCAGCATCTTTCGATTTGTACACAGCCGCTTCGGGACCCCCATCAATGAGTGTCCAGACATGCCGACGACGTTGATAGGAGGCAGCATACATAATATCCGGGTTGCGTGGATCGACCACCAAATCGGTTACTCCGGTGTTCTCACTGATCTCAAGAATAGCTTTCCATGTTTTGCCACCGTCTTCGGTTTTGTAAAGACCACGGTCTCCTCCTGGCCCCCACAATGGGCCTTGGGCTGCAACATACACATGATCGGAATTTCGGGGGTCGATATAAATTTTAGCGATGTGCTCCGATTTTTTCAGGCCCATGTTGGTCCAGTTTTTTCCTCCGTCTTCCGATTTGTAAACCCCGTCGCCATACGATACACTGCGCTGACTATTGTTTTCGCCCGATCCAACCCAAACCACATTGGGATTGTTTGGGTCGATCGTTATACAACCAATGGAGTAGGAGCCTTGCCCATCGAAAATTGGGTTGTAGGTAACCCCCGCATTTTCGGTTTTCCAAACTCCACCAGAGGCCACAGCTACATAATACTCGCTCGGGTTTGTTGGGTTCACAGCCAAGTCGATAATCCGTCCAGAAACCATTGATGGCCCTATTGACCGGAACTTCAACCCCGATAAAACACCGGAATTGATAGGTTTTTTGTTTGTGGTGTCCATATCCTTTTGTGCCATTAAAGGAATAGAGACTAAAAGCATAAAACAAAGAAGGAAAGTCGAGTAAAGTAAATTTCTGATTTTCATAGTTCTTGAGTTTAATTATTTTTTTTGTCTGTATAAGTGCATTCTTCAACAATGAAATAAAGTTGGTACAATTTTACAAAAATAGATGAAAAGCTTAGTTTTCAAAAAGAATAGAATTGTGAGTGGTATTCACACAGATTTTAGCCTTGATCCAAAACGCTGCAAAAAAAAAGAGCCACCTTCCGGCAGCTCTTTTCGTTTTCTTGCCACAAAAGGCATTTTGTATTGTTGATTATTCTTCAGGCATTAAAACAATTTTTGCAAAGTTTTCTTTCGAGAAATAGGCATTGGCGGCTTTTTTCAGATGATCGCTAGTAAGCGATTTTACATAATCGTTGTATTTTCCTAAATCGTCGGGGTTGGTTCCATGATAATCGAAATTGCGAAGGGTACCTAGCCAGAAACGGTTTTCACGCAAGCCGGTTTCGCGTTCGCGTAATTTCTTTTCCTGGGCCTTTTTCAGATCACCTTCGCTTGGACCGTCTTTTTTCAATTTTTCGATTTCGGCATAAACCCCATTCGATAGTTTTTCGACATTGTCGGGGGCACAACCAAAATAAATGGTGATCCCAAACTCGCTTTCGGGGAAATGCTCCGATTGTGGGTAAGCGCCAATGGAATATACACCACTCTCATCTTCGCGGATGCTTTCCAACAATTTGGTGGTTAGGATTTCGCTGAGCACATCGATGTCGGTACGGTTTTTCCAGGTATAGTCGAAACTTCCATGGTATTTCATGTACACAACACTTTTGGGCTCGGAGCCTTTTTTCACTACTTTTTCGACAATTCCTTTGGGTGCATTAATATGGAGGTTTTTCCAGGTCTCGTTTCGTTCGACCATTGGCAGGCCACCAATGTATTTCTCAATCAAAGGTTTCATTTCTTTGGGATCGATGTTCCCAACAAAGTAGAATATGAAATTGCTTGGGTCGCTAAATCGTTGCTTGAAAATCCGGTTTACTTGTTTGAAATCGGCTTCGTCCAATCGCTCAGCTGTCATTGGCTGGCGGCGTGGGTTGTGCGATGCCATGGTTACCTGAATGGTGTCCTGGAAAGCACTTTCGGGGCTGGCCGAACGATTTTCCAAAACCCCTTTCATTCTTGAAATGTAGGAATTGAAAGCTGTTTTGTCTTGTCGTGGGTTGGTAAAATATAAATATACAAGCTGAAGGAGGGTCTCAAAGTCGGCAGGGGCTGCACTTCCATTAAATCCTTCGGTCAACTCGTCGATGAATGGAGATACTCGTACTACTTTGTCGGAAAGGTATTTGTCAAGTTCTGTTTTGTCATAACTGCCAATACCACTTTCGTCGATAATGTCGGTCGCTATGCTTGCCGATATATCATCTTTTAGATCATAAAGAGAATTTCCACCTAAACTATAGGCACGGAACAGGATTTCGTCTTGTTTGAAATCGGTTTGTTTGATTACCACTTTCGCGCCATTCTTCATGGTCCATGTTTCATATCCCAGGTCTTTATTTTTCTTTGTCTTGGCCACTTTTCCTGGAGTTGGCATATCGGCTAAAAGAGGTTTGTCTGATACTTTGTCAACATAAGCTTCGATTTTACTCTTATCCACAGAATTTAACATGGCCAACAATTCTTCTTCGGTAGGCAAAGTTTGGCCTTCTTTTTCGGGAGCCATCAAGAGCAGTACCCGGTTTTTGTCGCTAATCCATTTAGAGGCCAAGGCATTTACTTCTTCAAGTGTAATGGTAGGTACGTACTTTTGATACAAGGCATATTCGTATTCCATACCTGGAATAGATTCCTGGGTTGGCAAGAAATTACGTTTGTATTCGTTAACGTACGATTCTGATTTCACTTTGTCGCGCTCGTTGTACATTTTTTCCATGTTCCGCAAGGTCGATTTTTGCTCGCGCTCAAATTCAGTAGCCGTAAAGCCAAACTTTTTAACCCTTTCGTTTTCGGTAACAATGGCTTTCAGTGCACTTTCAATTTTATCCGAATTGGTCATAGCCATGCTTGAATACGCATCTTTAGGGCCAATGAAGTTGGAGTAATACGAAAATCCATAAATAAAAGGTGGATCTTCGCTGAGGGTAAGTTCTTGCAAGCGGGCATTGATCATACCATTATATAGGTTGTGTATGATATTCTCACGGTAATCGGCCACTGTTTTGGTTACCGAAGTAGGGTGTTTGTGAATAAGTTGAATTAATGTTTGCTGGGCTTCTTTGTCAGTCACCACCTTAACAAGGGTATTGTCGTGATCTGGTACCTCATAATAAACCCTTTCTCGGGGATTTTCCTTAACCGGGATTTTTGAGAACAAATCTTTCACTTTCTTTACAATTTCATCGGCATCGAAATCGCCAACTGCAATCACAGCCATTAAATCGGGGCGGTACCAATCGGCATAAAACCTACGCAGGGCATCGCGCTCGCCATGATCGATTACCTCCATCTTCCCAATTGGCAATCGTTCGCCATAGCGAGAATTGTGCAACATAACCGGAAGGTACTGGCGCATCATCCTTTCCTGGGCACCCTGGCCCATCCGCCATTCTTCGTGGATCACGCCACGTTCTTTGTCAATTTCTTCGTCTTCGAACGATACACCGCTTGCCCAGTCGTGCAATACCAATAAGCCCTTATCGAGATATTCGATGCTGTCGAGGGGAACTTTTATACCGTATACAGTTTCATCAAAACTGGTATAGGCGTTCACTTCGGGGCCAAATTTCATCCCCAGAGATTCGAGATATTCAATAATCTCGTGTTTCTTGAAATTCTCGGTGCCGTTAAATGCCATGTGCTCACACATGTGGGCAAAACCCAGCTGGTCTTCGTCTTCGAGAATCGAACCGGCTTTTACCACCAAGGTGAGTTCCACCCGGTTTTCTGGTTCGCTGTTCGCGCGGACATAATAAGTCATTCCGTTATCGAGCTTTCCAATTTTTACCTTCGAATCGACAGGCAAAGGATTGTCAAGCTCCATGGCAGTTTGTTGTGCATAACTGCTGACTGAAATGAATCCAGCCAATAAAAATAGGATTAAAAACCTCATACTCTTCATAATATATTTAGTTAATATGTAAATTCGATTATTTATCTTTGAAAATCATTGTACAAAAATAAATAAAAAGATCTCTCAACAATAAAAAATTATTTTTCAATACATTAATGTGATGTATCCTCTAACCGAAAAATTGATGGTTTTCTTATCAGCTATCATGCCCTAAATTTTAATGCTTTTATAATCTGATGTTTGACCAATTTTCAATATTATAAAAAAGACATTTTCTGAACGCATGAGAACATCAGTTGTTCATAAATGGACAATTCAGTCGGCAGTCTTCATTCCGAAACCTGAGATCCGAAACTATTAATTATACACCCTCAAGTATGTCCCATCGAAACTGGTGTTGTACCTTTTCAAGGGATAGGTGGCGGGTCCTTTGGTAACCGATCCATCCAAAAGCAGGTATTCCGAATAACAGCACGTAGAGTCTACTGCAAATATCCCCGAATCGTCCACCTTCACTTTGCAGCTATCACTAATTTCATAAGTGCAGGTACGGTCGTATGCTGCAAAATCGGTTTCTGAAATCCTGTAAATCAAGATTCCACTCACCCCGCCTTTTACAGTAATGGAATTGCCGGGCACAGTCAATGCCGCATATTCCGGGTCGAACACAGAGAAGGAAAAGTTTACATACTTATATGGTACGACCTGATTCTTATCTTTGCAGGAAGAAATGACCGATACCAGAAAAAATAATGTTAAAAAGAACTTTGTTCCCTTATTTAGAGTGAATCTATTCATTGAGTTTGTATTTTTGGCAAAAATATAAATTGTTGATTAATATCTTGATTATTATGGCCGATTTTGACTGGGGGAACCTGCTTTATTTACTCGCTATCATATTATTTGCCGTATTTGGTAGCAGAAAGAAAAAGAAGCCTGCCAACACTCCTTACGATACAGAACCAGAAAGAAACAAGGAGCCAGGCATTTTGGAGCGATTGTTTTCGGAAGAAATCTATCAGCCTCAGCCAGAATTTGTACAGCCTGAAAGCGAGGTAGATTGGCATCAACAGGAAAGATATACTGCCACTTTCGCATCCAATGAATTTGAAGAAGAGGAAGTTGCAGCAAAAGTAGAGAAGTACGGTTATGCAGAGTCAACAATATCAGCAATAAACTATGAGGAAAATAATGTTGATGAAAGAGATAATGAAGAAGTGCCCTCAAAAAATTACCCAGAGATATTCGGCGAAGCTTTCGATTTACGAAGGGCTGTTGTTTATTCAGAAATATTGAAGAGAAGATCATTTTAGGTGGCCATTTATTATGGCTGTACAACATATTGAAGACCTCAAAAAAGTTTAGGTGGGGTGTTTCAGATTTTTATATATTTACCGACTGTAAATTTCTGACTAAGTTTTTGGAAATAAATTATTATTTATAATACGTAAAGTTATACATTATGCTACGAAAATTACTCTTTATTATTTTTGCTTTTCTTGCCACCCAAAGCCTTATGGCCCAGTCGGGTGAATTGAAAGGTAAGGTGCTCGATAAAGAAACCCGCGAAGCCATTCCCTTTGCCAATGTTGTGGTGGAGCTAAATGGAAATTTAGTTGGGGGGAGTAGTACCGATTTTGATGGGAATTACACCGTCAAGCCTATTCCTGCTGGGAAATATACCGTAAAGGCAACTTATGTGGGGTACAAAACTATGCAACAGGAAGGGGTGGTAATCCGAAACGAAAAAATCACTTTCCTCGACCTGGAACTGAACTCTTCGAGCGAATTGATCGAGGAAGTCGAGGTTGTTTCCTATAAAGTTCCTTTGATCAGCAAGGATCAAACGCAAAGTGGTTCAACCATGACATCGGAAGAAATAGAAAAAATGCCCGGACGTTCGGCTGCCGCAGTGTCCATTACCGTAGCTGGTGTGTATTCCGAAAATGGTGAAGTGGGAAGTATCCGTGGGGCACGTTCCAGCGGTAACGTCACCTATGTTGATGGGGTGAAAGTAATTGGTTCATCGTCGCTTCCACAATCTGCCATCGAAGAGGTTTCGGTAATAACCGGTGGTGTTCCGGCTAAGTATGGCGACGTAACTGGTGGTGTTACCAACCTTACCACAAAGGGACCTTCTAATAAATTATTCGGAGGCGCTGAGGGCATTACATCCCATTTTCTCGATCCTTATGATTACAATTTGATAGGATTAAGTATTTCTGGTCCTTTGGTAACAAAACAAAATAAAGAATACCCTGATAAGAGAGATGCAGTGGTGGGCTATATCATTAGTGGCGAATTCCAGTATGTTAAGGATCCCAGCCCTTCAGCCATACCTTTATATAGGGCCACAGACGAAGTCCGACAAAGTTTAATTGATAACCCTTTGCGCGCTGTTAGTGCTGGTTTTGGGGCAAACCTCAATGCCGAATATTTGCACAAAGATGCTTTTGAAAAGTATAATGTAAAGAGGGGCGATGATGATAAAAGGATCAATGTTTCGGGAAAAATAGATTTTAAACCCACCAAAAACACAAGCCTTGTACTAGGTGGGTCATATCTTCACTTAAGGAACAATAACTGGAGTTATGGCCATGCCATGTTTAATGAAGACAATTTTGGTGAATCTTTTTATGACAACTGGCGAATGTATTTGCGCTTTACCCAGAAATTCCCCGATAATCCCGATATTGAAAACCCGGTAATCAAGAATGCGTATTATACTATCCAGGCCGACTATGAAGAAACATTTAATAAAAGCTGGGACAAAGAGCATAAAGATAATCTGTTTAACTATGGGTATATAGGGAAGTACACAACCTATAGCACTCCTTATTATTCACCCACACTACAAAAAGACTCTGTAACCGGATTGTATGCTCACTTGTTGGAAAATTATTTCGATACACTGGTTACTTACGAGCGCTCCGAAATCAACCCAGAAATGGGGAACTACATGGAGAATTACTTCGCCCTTTTCGACGACCCAACGTACTATCGAAACTTAGAACGGATTCAAAATGGCAGGGGATTGGCCAATGGCGATTCGCCCGATAATGTATATGGTATGTGGGCTCTTCCAGGTCAGTTGGCATCAGGCTATAGCTTAGGTAGAGGTAATCAATTCAGAATAAGTGCATCAGGTTCGGCAGACATTAAAAACCATGCAATAACCATTGGTTTTGAATTTGAACAAAGAACGTCGACTGCCTATAATGTTAGCTCGACTCAATTGTGGCAGCTCGGACGAAATTTAATGAACAAGCACATAGCCCAGCTTGATCTCCAAAACCCCATAATCCATTATCTAACTGATGAAAATGGTCAAATAGTAATCGATGATTTTGGCAATCAGGTGTTCAGCGACACCATTTCCTACAATCGCTTGTATAGTGCAAACGACCAGTCTGCATTCGATATTAATTTCAGAAAGTATCTTGGCTTGCCAGTAAACAGTTTGGATTGGGTCGATGTTGACAAGTACGACCCATCCGATTTCGATATTTCCTATTTTAGTGCGGATGAATTGTTGAACAGTGGGAATTCGTATGTTGGCTACCTGGGTTACGATGTATACGGAAATAGGCTTACGAGCAAACCAAGTTTGCAGGATTTCTTCACAAAAACCACCCAAATTGATATGGGCAATGGTACTACTAAAGAAGTAAACACTCGTGAAAGAGCTCCTTATGAGCCAACTTATGCTGCTGCTTACATACAAGATAAATTTGCCTTTAACGACCTCGTGTTTAACGTAGGTCTACGGGTCGACCGTTTCGATGCCAACCAAATGGTATTGAAAGATCCTTATACCTTATACGAAACCTATAAAGTAGGCGATGATGATGGTGGAAAGATCCTAAATATTGACCATCCCGATAATATTGGAGAAGGCTATGTGGTATATGTCGATAATCTCACCAATCCAACCGGCATTATGGGCTATCGCAGTGGCGATACATGGTACGATGCAAAAGGAACCGAAATTGATGACCCTGAATTAATAGCTTCCGCAAATGGGATCCGTCCGTATCTGGTTAACCCGGATGTTGAAATGACATCGGAAAATTATGAGGTAAGCCAATCATTCGAAGATTATAAGCCTCAAATCACCGTGATGCCACGTATCTCATTTTCATTCCCGATTTCGGATGTCGCTTTATTTTTTGCTCACTACGATGTTTTGTCTACCCGACCTGGCGGCATCAATATTAGCCCAATAGACTATTTATTTATGAAGGTAAGGGCAACCAATAGCAACATCTTGACTAACCCCAATATGAAACCCGAAAAGACCATTGACTACGAACTTGGTTTTAAACAAAAAATTGGAAATACGTCGGCCATTACCTTATCGGCATTTTATCGCGAAATGAGGGATATGCAGCAAGCCATTTCAGTAGTTGGAGCATATCCGGTTTACAGTTACCTTACGTATGGCAACATCGACTTTGGAACCGTAAAAGGATTTACCATGTCGTATGATTTAAGACGTACGGGCAATATAGCCTTACGTGCCAGCTATACCCTGCAATTTGCCAATGGTACAGGATCAACAGCTACAGAAGGTGTAAGCTTGCTAAATTCTGGCCAACCTAATTTAAGGGCCACCATCCCTCTCGACTTCGATCAACGCCATTCCATTCTGGGTAATGTGGATTTCCGTTTTGCCAGTGGCAAACTTTACAACGGGCCAAAATTATTTGGCAAAGACATCCTTCAGAATACTGGTGCCAACATGGTTATCCGGGCGGGTTCAGGTTCTCCCTATACAAAAAGGTCAATTGTTGGTGGCGTGATGGAAGGATCGTGGAACGGCTCACGTAAACCCTGGAGGAATACCATCGACATTAAATTCGACAGGGACATTATGCTCTCCTGGGGAGAAGGCGAAAGCAAAAAGCGGGCACACCTGAATGTGTATATTGAGATTATGAATATATTGGATAAGAAAAATATTATCAATGTATACAGTCAAACCGGTAACCCCAGCGACAACGGTTTCTTGTTGGCAGCCGCCAACCAACCTTTGATCGAATCAACCCTTGATCCTGAAGCGTACAGAAACTATTATACCATGAACTTACAGAATCCAGGGATGTACAGCCGGCCAAGAACTATCAGGCTTGGTGTTTCGATGAATTTCTAATCGTGAAAAGAAAATAAATCAGTATACAATGAAAAAATTAAAGTATTCAACCATAGTTATCATGTTGTGGCTTTTTACAGGCGCCAACGTGTACGCTGAGAATAATAAATGGGAACATAATAATCAGACGGGATTGAAATCGACTCATGCACTGACTGCAGGTTGTGCCATGGCGACTACTTCCACCGAATTAAACCTGAACAATGTACGGGCGCTGATACACACAGGTGGTGATATGTGGTGGGACCTTCAGGGTAACCCCAAATATGAAATTCCTAAGAACTCTGAAAAAACAGCTCTTTTTGCAGGTTCTATATGGATAGGGGGAGAAGATGTGAACGGGCAATTGAAACTTTCGGCTTTAAAGTTTCGGGCCAATGGTACGGACTACTGGCCTGGCCCTCTTATTGTAGGTGGTCCCGACCAGGGTACTACCACATCAGATGTGTGCCTGGAATACGACAAACATTTTACCATTACCCGCAATGAGGTTGCCCAATTTGTAGGATGGTACAATGCCGATCAGGAGACCAGAGCATCAGAGTATCCGGGATATTCGATCCCTTCCATAATTCTGGATTGGCCTGCCCATGGCGATGTAGCCAATGGATACGACCGGTTTCTTGCCCCTTTTATTGATGTGAATGGGGATGAATATTACGATCCTTATTCAGGTGATTACCCTTTGTATGACCTGGAAGGTGAAATGCCCTGTGGGACAACCCGGAAGGAGGACATTCCCCGTTTGTTCGGCGACCAGACTTTGTGGTGGGTGTATAACGACCGTGGAAATATCCATACCGAAACACAAGGCGATGCCATCGGGATGGAAATTAGGGCGCAGGCATTTGCCTTTTCGACCAACGACGAACTCAACGATATGACCTTTTACAATTATCGTTTAATAAACCGCTCCACCTATACTTTATACGAAACTTATTTTGGTGTGTGGACCGATGCCGATATGGGCTATGCACAAGACGACTATGTCGGTTGTGATGTGAATCGTGGTTTAGGTTATTTATACAATGGTGAGGCAGTTGATGGAAATGGCCAGTACAATGCGTATGGGGGCCCAACACCGCCCCCACCGGCTATTGGAATCGACTTTTTCGAAGGTCCATACCAGGACAAAGACTTTTTGGACAATCCCAGCAGTTGGGATCCGATTACAGGAAAATTGATTTGCGATGGGAATATTTTAAATGGGAACATCAATGGTTTGAACTTTGGCGATGGAGTAGTCGATAACGAACGTTGGGGTATGAGAAGGTTCCTGTATTTCAATAATGGAGGATCGGGACCAATGGTCGATCCAAAGGATGCCCCCGATTTTTATAACTATTTGCGAGGTATTTGGCTCGACGGTACGAATATGGTGTATGGAGGAACTGGACATCGAAACGATAGTGAAGCCACTGATATACCCACCGACTTTATGTTCCCTGGCGACACCGACCCTTGTGGCTGGGGCCAGAAAGGCCAGCAAATGCCTGTTTGGAGCGAGGAAGCCTCAGATAATCCTGCGGGTGATAGACGTTTTGTCCATTCTGCCGGACCTTTTACCCTAGAACCAGGGGCTTCTAACAATATTACAACCGGTGCTGTTTGGGCACGTGCAACAGGTGGTAACCCTTTTCAATCGGTTGAAGATGTTCGGATAGCCGATGATAAAGCCCAGTTATTGTTCGACAATTGCTTTAAAGTAGTAAATGGCCCCGACTCTCCTGATTTGGATTTTATCGAACTCGATCGTCAGGTTGTTTTTCATATATCGAACAAAATCCAATCGAACAATTATCTCGAGCATTACAACGAAAAAGACTTTTCGATAGTAAATATTATCGTTAATGACGAAGTAATCGACGTGGACAAGTATTACCGTTTTGAAGGATATCAGGTTTTCCAATTGAAAAGCAAGTCTGTTTCCATTGGTGATATCCGCAATATAAACCTTGCGCGTGAAGTATTTCAGTGTGATGTGAAAAATGATGTAGAGCAACTTGTAAATTATACCTGGAGCAAAGAACTACAAGCAAATATTCCTCAAATGATGGTGACCGGGGCCAACGAAGGTATCCATCATTCTTTTACCATTACCAACGATGCATTTGCACAAGGAGACGACCGTTTGGTAAACCACAAAAAATATTACTTTGCCATTATCGCTTACGGGTATAACAATTACATGACGTATGATCAAAATGACGGGTCTACTGTCAAAGGTCAGAAATTGCCATATAAAGCCGGACGTAAAGGTGCTACGGGTGCTATTGAGATTTACGAAGTTATTCCGCACATACCTCAACCAAGAGATGGCGGCACAATCATAAACTCGGAATATGGCGATGGGCTTGCAGTAACTCAGTGGGAAGGTTTTGGTAGCGGTCCAAACCTTGTCAACCTAAAGCAGGAAACCATTGACAAGATATTGGAAATGTCAATTGATAATGATTCGGTGAAGTTGGGAAAACCTTATACAAACTATCTAGGTGAGCGTAAATATGAACCAGGTTTTGCCCCTATCCAGGTAAAAGTTGTTGACCCTTTAAATATTCCAGATGGGGAATTTATAATTGCCTTCGACCCCGATTCTTCGCAGTATAACCAAACTGGATCTGCCGGGTACTGGGACTGGAAAATCAATGATACCAAATGGTTTATTTACGATAAGGACACGGTAAATCCATTATTCGATACCATTTATTCCAATGAAGGGATAAAAATACGAAACGAACAAATTATCAAAGAAATAGGTTTGTCTGTTATTATTGAGTATCAAGGCTACGTCGACGAAAAAGTAGACGGTGAAGTGGATCCTTCGATGGGGATTATGTACTACACTCAATACCACGATCCGGTACAAAAAAATTGGCTGTCGTTTATTTACGATGGTGATGATTTTAATTCTTTAAACTGGATCAGGGCAGGGACACAAGAAGATCCTAATGAAAAAGAATACAACGATTATTTTGTAGGCAATCAGGTACGCGATAAAGAAGAGTCATTTGAGAAAATATTGTTTGGCTCGTGGGCACCCTATAAGTTGGCGTCGAATATTTTGGATGGCCCTGGAAACCCCGATGGACAGGCACTGATCACTTTTACCCAATTCCGCTTAAGCAGTATTGATTTGGTAATTACCAAAAACAAGGACTTGTGGACCCGCGCCTGTGTAATTGAGATGAGCGAAAACGATACTTCCAACTCAGGCGTAACCGTACCAGCACTCTTTGGACAAGGCAATGCCTTTAAATTCGACCTTCGGGATACTTTTTCGGTCGACAAGGAGGGTGTTTTTGCTGATGTGGAAACCGCAAGTACTGATGAAAACGATCCGAATTTTATTGCAGGTAAAGGCATGGGTTGGTTCCCAGGCTATGCCATCGACATCGAAACAGGAACCCGCCTGAATATTGCTTTTGGCGAGGCTTCGGAGTTGCCAGGCGAGAACGGACGTGATATGCGATGGAACCCCACTGCCAGGGCATTCTCTAATTTTGGTGAAGAGAGGTTTGGAGGAAAACATGTTATTTATGTCATAGGTCAAAATACAATTCTGAAGTCGAACCATGTGGATACGTCAGTTTACATGCCGGCTTATGATGGAGGAAAACGATTTTATCAATACGTTACCGGTAAATTTGGTACTACTAAAAGGAAAGATGGGTATCGAAATATCATGTGGTGTAGCATCCCGGTGTTAAGTGGCCAATATTATGGAAAGGATTTCTTTACTGAGGTACTTCCCGAATCCGATTACCATTTGAGCATCCGCATGGCAAACCCACACAGGGCTGGGTATAAAAACTTTGCCCCTAAAGATAGCATGAACAATGGTTTCCCGATGTTCTCTATCAATACCCACGATGTTATGGCTATAAAGAACGACAAGGAAACAGCCGAAAACATGCTCGATAAGATTAACATAGTCCCAAATCCATATTATGGATATTCGGAGTATGAACTTAACCAGCTCGAAAACCTGGCCAAGATCACAAATCTTCCTCAAAAATGTACTATATCGATATATAATGTGGGAGGTACCCTGGTTCGTCGTTTCAAGAAAGACAATAGTCTTAGCTATCAGGATTGGGATTTAAAGAACCAATATGGGATTACCATTGCAAGTGGCGTGTACATTATTCACATTGATGCAGATGGGATTGGTGAGAAAATCTTAAAATGGTTTGGTGCTCTAAGGCCAATCGACTTAAACGCATTCTAAATTTAGGACTGGTATTGAAATAATAAAAACGATGGATATGAAAAAGATTTATATTAATAGTATCAGCATACTTCTGTTTGCCTTACTCCTTTTCCCATTGCAAGGACAGGCGGGGAACAAGCAGAGAGCTGGCCAGGCCGGAGCTTCCGAATTGTTGATCAATCCGTGGTCAAGAAGCACTGGGTGGGGCGATGCGAACACCTCATGCGTGCGTGGGCTGGAAGGGATTTTTCAGAATGTGGCAGGTACCGCTTTCACGAAAGGGACCGAATTGATATTTGTGCGTACAAATCTATATGGTGGTGTAGGCATTACTATGAATGCATTTGGATTTGCCCAAAAAGTGGGCGAAGCAGGTGTGTTAAGCATGGCAGTTCAGAATCTCGACTTTGGGGAGATCGAAATTACAACCGTTGATTTACCCGAAGGAGGCATTGGCACTTATAGCCCTAAGTACACGGTTATTTCGCTGGCTTATGCCAAAGAATTCTCCAATGCCATTTACGGTGGATTGGCTGTTAAAATAATCAACGAAGCCATCCCGAACCTTTCGGCCAGTGGCGTATGTTTCGATGCAGGCATCCAATACGTGACCGGAAGCCAGGAGCAAATCCATTTTGGGATTTCGATGAAAAATGTTGGGCCAACTATGCGATATAAGGGTGATGGAATGTCGTTCCGAGGCGTGGTACCAGCTACCGAAGTAGACCTAACCGTTGAACAACGCTCTGCCGATTTCGAATTGCCTTCACTTATTACCATTGGTGGAGCCTACGATTTCAATTTTGCAGGGAATACTCAATTGATTGCTGCGGCGAATTATACATCCAACTCGTTTACCAAAGACCAGATTCAATTTGGGATGGAATTTAATTACCGCAATATCCTTTTTGTACGGGGTGGTTACAAATGGGAAAAAGGCGATAAAATATTTGGTGACGATTTTGATTCCCGCGAAACAGTTTTTACCGGCCCATCCGCAGGGGTTTCGCTCCAGATCCCTCTAAATAAGGAAAACGGCACCTACTTGTCGGTAGATTACTCCTACCGCGACACCGATCCTTTTACAGGAGTACACAGTGTTGGAGTACGTGTAAGTTTGTAATTAAGAAAAACAATATATCTTTGCAAAATAAAAAGAGTCCCGAAACTGTTTCGGGATTCTTTTCGTTATAGGCATTTATTAAATTAATTGAAAATGAGCTTCAGTATTCAGAAATAAAAACATAGTATGCCATACCCGGCATATTGAATTGCTGAATATTCAATCTTATCCATTAAAGGAATAACAAATGAATAATGTATCGTATGTAACCGAAGAAGGAATGTTAAAGCTAAAGGCCGAACTTGAGCAATTGAAGAAAGTTGAACGCCCCTCTATATCCAAGCAAATAGCTGAAGCAAGAGACAAGGGCGATCTTTCGGAAAATGCAGAGTACGATGCTGCCAAAGAGGCACAGGGCTTGTTAGAACTTAGGATTTCGAAACTGGAGCACACTCTCGCCTATTCGCGTTTGCTCGACGAGTCGAGGATCGATACCGAAAAAGTTCAAATTCTTAACAAGGTGAAAATTAAAAACCTTGACAATAACACGGTAATGGAATACAGCATAGTTTCGGACGGCGAGGCTGATCTTAAACAAAAGAAGCTATCGGTAAATACCCCAATCGGAAAGGGGTTGCTCGGCAAAAAGGTGGGAGATCAGGTTGAAGTGACTGTTCCTAATGGAGTTATTCGGTTTGAAATAATGGATATTTCGTTGATAGGATAAGGGGTTTATATTGTATTTACCCAATTGACAAAGAGGCATTGAAGCAATAGGCTATTCCGATTTGGAGTGATGGAGAGTTGGAGTACTGGAGTGAACCTTGCCAATATCCACCATTACTCCAACACTCCATTACTCCAATACCACAGAACCATGCACAAATCCAGAAAACCATTCTTTCAAAAACCGAAGTTTATAATACACCCTAAATATTTCTGACATGGCAAGCATTTTTACAAAAATCGTAAATGGTGAAATCCCTTCCTACAAAATTCTGGAAGACGAAAATTATTATGCTTTTCTCGATGTGTTTCCATTGGTGAAAGGCCATACGCTTGTAATCCCCAAAAAGGAAATTGATTACCTTTTCGATATGGAAGATGAGCTTTTGGCAGGGATGATGGTTTTTGCCAAAAAAGTGGCCAAAGCCGTTGGAGCTGCCATCGAGTGCAAACGGGTTGGAGTTACCGTAATTGGCCTCGAAGTACCCCATGCGCATATTCATCTTATCCCAATGAGCAAGGAGAAGGATATCAGCTTCACCAACCCAAAGCTAAAACTAAGCGAAGAAGAATTCAAGGAAATAGCATCGGCAATTAAGGCAAAGCTTTAGTTTTGAGCTGAAAATTTTTGAGTTAAAGAAATCCTATTTATCGCAATTTGATATAGGCTGAGGCACACGCCGTGCCTCTTTGCATATTACTTTCCTTATCGATTCAATTCAATAATATGTGGGATTTAACGAAATAGGGTATACATCACTTAGCTTATCCAAAGCGACTCTCACGTATCATTTTTTTGTCATCTTGCTCAAAGTAACATAAGTGTTACATTGTCAAGATCATCAGTTGAATATTGGAAAGGAGAATCATCGTGTTTCTTTAGAAATTTAATAAGTTAAAACCAGAAAATATTGTTGGGTTTTTAACTCCATGCCTTTATTTCCAGCTATAGACAGCATAGCTGTAAAACACTTTTTATCCCCTCTTTTTACTTTGAGGAATTAAGAAAAATCTGTTATGTTTGCATAAAATAAAAAAATTGTAAACATGAAGAGACTTATACAAGTATTGAAAACTACATTCTTAACCTTATCTGTTATAGCTCTATTTTTCGCAGGAAATGTCACAGCACAGAATCTTGTGATAACCTCCTTCACTGGGCAAAGTGCGATTTGTCACGGCGATTCAATCGAGTTGTTTGTGACTGTTACAGGCGGTACAACTCCTTATTCCTACGCATGGAGTGCCAATATAGGTAGTTTTACCGATACAGTACCAAGCACCTACGTGTCACCAGGTTCAAACACAATGTACACTGTGGAAGTTAGCGATGGCACCACAACTGTTGATACCACTTTCCAGGTAGTTGTCAACCCTTTGCCAGTTGTTGATTTAAGCCCTTTCGATATGTTTTGCGAAGGAGGCTCTATAATCCTTATGGTCGATAATTTTGCGTCAATTCTTTGGAGCAATGGCGATACAATCCCAAGCATTGAAATAAATGCGGTTTCTACGGTTTGGGTCGAAGTTATCAATGCAAATGGATGTATAAATAGCGATACAGTTGAAATTACAGAAATTCCACTTCCTTCTGTTGATCTGGGCTTGGATACGGCCTTTTGTCAGGGGAGTAATGTGGCTCTCCACGCTCCAGCCTCATCAGCATATTTATGGAGCCAGGGTGCAACAACACAGAATCTGACTGTGTCAACATCTGGCGAATTTTGGGTTATGATTACCGATAACAATGGCTGCCAAAATTCCGATACGGTTGAAGTAACTGTATACCCCTTGCCTGCAATTTTGCTTCCTGCTGATACTGCGGTGTGTTCAGGTGGCACCATAGTCCTTATTGCAGGCGATGGAGCCGGATATACCTACCTTTGGGATAATGAAAACGAAACAACAGATGCCTCATTGGAAATTAATCTCACAGGTATGTACGGTGTTACTGTAACAAGCGATATGAACTGCGTGGATCACAGTTCCGTTGAGGTTGTCTTTCAGGCTGAGGCAATACCGATGTTTGTTTTCTACGAAACCAATAACCACGTGGTATTTGAAAACCAATCGCAGAATGCCTGGAATTTTGTATGGGATTTTGGCGATGGCACTGCCACGTCAATTGAAGAGAACCCTGAGCATGACTACCCTTTGAATATGAATGATACTTGGTATACAGTTACCCTTATTGCAGGCAACCAATGTATGGAAGATACCCTAACCAAAAACCTTCTTACTTTTGATATTGAAGAATTGGGCGGCGAAAGCACCATTTCCCTATTCCCAAACCCAAGCAATGGTATTTTCACCATGAGTGGAAGCCTGCCTGCCAATGAAGAATTTACACTGCATGTATTTAATGCTGTGGGACAAGAAATACAAACCGCCAGCTTTAACAGTTTCGATGGACAAATAAACAGAACTTTCGATTTGAACAATTTCGAAGCCGGTGTTTATTTTATTCAACTTCAAGGCAAAAGCCAAAACCACTTGTTCAAATTTCTGATTGATTAAAATGCAATTCTGAATCTAAAAATATACACCTCCGGTACTCGTTCCGGAGGTGTTTTTTTTTGCCCCTTGCAAAAACATACAAAGGGTGGTTGAAATCCACGAATTGAAATTCTTAAAACCAAATTTTCCTTTCTAACAAACGCAACCTTTTACACCTAAACACCATCAAAGCAATCAGCAATGACCCAAAAACCTAAAATTATGAAACGACCATATTTCTATTTCTTTTTTGGACTGATCTTTACAATGCTTTTTATCGCCTGTGAGGACACAGAAAAGGGCCCTTCTCCTAATGAGAATGCCGAACTGCTTAGTTTCAGCACATGTAAAACCATGAAATCGTATTATGCTACCGACTCGGTGCAAGACAATCAATCGTGCATTGAGTTTAGCTTTGCCGATAGCATTCTATTGCTGACCCATGTTAATGCTGGGTTTAATTGTTGCCCCGGCAATATTACCGCTGATTTTGTTTTCGATGGCAACACCATTACCATTAGCGAACATGAAGCCGCTGCCGACTGCGACTGCGATTGCCTCTACGACCTTACGATGCAAATGGCTGGCATTGCGGCTGGGACATACCATTTTGTTTTTGTTGAACCTTATGCCGGCGTTACAGGGCAGGGAATTGACTTTACCTTAAACCTCCATGATTCGGTTGTAGGCAACTACTGCGTGACCCGGAACTTTTATCCCTGGGGATATGGTGGTAAAGTGCTGAATGTCTCCGACTGCAAAAACATGAAATCGAGCCTGACTGCTGCGAATCAATCGTGTATTGAATACCTATTTGCCGATGGACTGCTGCAAATCGATCATCTCAATGCGGGTTTCAATTGTTGCCCAGGTGACATTACCGCCGATTTTATCGTAAATGGAAACACAATTACCATCTATGAGCATGAAACGGTGGCCGAATGTAATTGCAATTGTCTGTACGATATTGAAATGCAAATTGGCAATCTTCAACTGGGCACATACCACTTGATATTTGAAGAACCTTATGCGTCACAGGCAGGTCAGGAAATCGAACTGACCATCAACCTGAACGATTCACTTTCCGGCAGCTATTGTGTGCAACGCGAATTTTACCCATGGGGGATTTTTAAATAATGAAGCTTAGAATTTTACATATTATCTTGTTCGTATTGGTGTCGATTTCGGTATCTGCCCAACTTATATCCAATTCCGGGTTTGAAATTTGGTCCACCGATGGGCCTTTCGACATCCCGGATGGATGGACCAGCTCCAACGAATTTACGTTTAACCTTACCAACACAATCAGCGTGCAAAGTTCCACCGAAAATATCGAAGGAAGCTTGTCGGCATTTTTATACACCACAAACCTTGGCTTTGCCGGTGCACCTTATGCTGGATGGCTGGTAAACGGGATACCCCAACTTGATTATTCCACCGGGGTACTCGATTTTTTTAAGGCAGGTACGGGTTTTTCCGAGAAGCCCCAGGTTTTTAAAGGCTACTATCGGTTCGAAAACAATTACGTGTCGACCGATTCAGCAAGGGTATATGTTTTCCTGAAGAAATTTGATGTCCTGACTCAACACTCCGATACCGTAGCCATTGGCTTTTTAAAATTGGGGCCATCCTCCATCTTTAGCCAGTTTGAATTGCCAATCTATGATCTGGTCCCTTCTATTTCACCCGATTCTATTGTCATCGCTTTTACTACTACCGATGTGTTAGAACCTGTTTCAGGAGGTGTCCTTTGGATCGATGACCTGGATTACGAAAGCCAGACCAGCTTTGTTCAGGAAGCAATAAAACCACAGATAACCATTTCGCCAAACCCTGCCACCGAAAAAATCACTGTTCAACCAAAAGGGATTAAAGGCATTGCGAAAGTAAACATCTACAATTCGCTTGGCGAGCTGGTTAAGTTGGCCCGCATGAACCAGGTTGATCTGCCGTACGAAATTTCACTCACCAACATGCACCGGGGTGTTTATTTTGTGAAATTGATTGATGGGGACACGGTTCTCGAAACCAAAAAACTGATAGTCCAAAATTAAGGCATCTCTCCAGCATTTTTGTGTAGAAATAAAATATAAATTATCTTTATAAAGTGGATTTTATTGTATTTCCACGGATAGTATGTAAACAAAACCCGCAACATCATGAAAAAAATTGGATTGCTTCTGATTGTATTTTTAGGCTTTATTGTAGCCTGCAAAAATGATAAAACTGAACCAAAACCTCCCGGTATCGATATTGACATCAACCCCAAAAGCCTGGCCCTGGTAGAAGCCGACAATGCTTTTGGTATTAAATTGTTTCAGCAGATAAACGATGAGGCCGGTCCCACCGAGAACCTTTTTGTTTCGCCAACCAGTGTTGGTCTCGCTTTGGCAATGACCTACAATGGGGCTAAAAACGAGACCAAAGAAGCCATGGAAGAGTGTATGCAGGTAAGCGGATTGTCTGCCCAGGAAATTAACGAGGTGTATCAAAACCTGATGCAGGGCTTGGTAGGTGCCGACCCCGACGTGGCCTTTACGGTGGCCAATTCTATCTGGTACGAGCAAACTTTCAGCGTCCATCCCGATTTCCTGAACACCAACATCCAATATTATGGTGCAGAGGTTAGCCCACTCGATTTTGGCGATCCTGCATCGGTTGATGCGATCAACCATTGGGTGGCTATAAATACTAATAATAAGATCGAAACGATAATTGATGAAATTGGCTATGATCAAGTGATGTTTTTAATCAATGCCATTTATTTTAAAGGCACCTGGCAATATGAGTTCGACCCGGCCAACACAGCGGATCTTCCATTTTTCCCCGCTAATGGCACTCCTGTCGATGTACCTACTATGAGCCTGGAAGCCGATCTTGAAACCTACTCGAATGGGATGTTCCAGGCCGTAAAATTACCTTATGGCAATGGCAGTTTTTATATGACAGTCATGTTGCCCAATGAACCTAATTCTGTGGACGATTTGATTGCATCTCTTACCATGGAGAATTGGTCGGAATGGCAAAGTTCATTTTCACTTACGGAAGGTTTTGAATTATACCTGCCAAAATTCAAGTTTGAATACGAAACCGATCTGATCCCTGCCCTTACCCAAATGGGAATGGGCATTGCCTTTACCGGGATGGCCGATTTTTCAGGCATCAGCGATTTTGGTCCCCTTTTCATAAATATGGTAAAACATAAAACCTTCGTGGATGTGAACGAGGAAGGCACCGAAGCAGCTGCCGTGACCATTGTTGGCATAGGCTACACAAGCGTAAACCCAAACCTGATGATGGTGAACAGGCCCTTCCTTTTTACCATCTGCGAAGAATCGACAGGAGCCATTGTTTTTATGGGTAAGGTAGTGTTGCCGGTGTATTAAATTCAATATTGAAATCCTGAAAGGATTAAATCTGAATAGCCAAGTACAAAGTGCATGGTAGCTTGACAATATGATGATAGAACCCTAAAGGGTTCAATTTAATTCCATTGTTTTTGCAAATCGTAAAATACAAAACACAATTAAAAACACCTAAAACCCATTCAACTCCATCGTAACTGTAGGGATCAGCAATAAAAAGCCCAGGATTATCAGGACAATCATAAAAGGTGTGATCCATTTCACCCATTTTTCGTATGGGATTTTGGCTACCCCCAGAACTCCGATTAGAACCCCCGATGTTGGGGTTATCATGTTGGTGAAGCCATCGCCAAATTGGAAAGCCATTACGGTTGCTTGTCGGGATAATCCTATTAAATCGGAGAAAGGAGCCATGATGGGCATGGTGAGGGCTGCCTTGGCCGAACCCGATGGGATCACAATGTTGATCACATTTTGGATCAGGTACATGATGCTGACAGTGGCAATTTGCCCTAAGCCTTCCATCGAACGCGACATGCTGAAAAGGATGGTGTCGATTACCTTACCGTCTTCAAGGATTACGATAATCCCACCGGCCAGGCCAACCACCAGGGCTGCCGACATAATATCTTTCACGCCTTCGAGGAAAAGTTTGGTAATCTGGTTGGCATTGTTGCTCATGGCTATTCCTGAAAAAATCCCCATGGCAAAAAACAGGGTGGCAATCTCCATGATGTACCAGCCATAGCCCATAACACCGATTATCAGGAATAAAATGGTAAACAAAAGCAGGTTCAATACAAAAAAGTGTACCGACTTCCGAAGTGCAAATATCCCGGCCAGAATGAACAAACCAGTTGCAATAGGCATCATGGGTAGAGTAGTGGAGGACTTGCCGATTTTCATTTCGGTTTCGGGGAAGAAATAGGTAAAAACTGCCAGGCAAAGTGAGATAAAAACAAAAACAACCCAGGCTGCAACAGGTGTGTGATAATTGATATTTTCCACTTCTGAATTGCTCCTTTTGCGCCAATATTCGTCGTCGGTGTAAACCAGCGAACTTTCGGGGTTTTTCTTCACCTTATTGGCATAGCGGAGCACCCAGATAATACCGATGCTGTTGATGACAGCCCAGCAAAACAGGCGGTACTCAAAACCCGAAAACAGGGGAAGGTTGGATAATCCCTGGGCTATCCCAATGGTGAAGGGATTCAATACAGCACCTGCAAATCCAAGTCCGGCTGCAACGAAAACCATGCACACACCCGTAATGGAATCGTAACCCATCGAAATAGCCAGTGGGACCAGGATGATAATAAAGGCAATGGTTTCTTCGCTCATGCCAAACACGGCCCCGAAAATAGAAAACATGATCATCACCAAGGTAATGATTATGTTTTGCACCCCAAGGGCTTTAAAGAACTTCCATCGTTCCAGTTTTTTAGTGAACTTAAGGAAGGAGTAAATACCCACATCAATGGCCTTGCTGTCGTTCATGATCCAAAAGGCACCGCCAATCATCAAAATAAAAACAATGATACCTGCCTGCCTGTCGAAGCCTTTGAACAAAGCCCCGAACACCTGCCAGGTTTGGGCCTGGCTTTCCATATTCTGAAAAACCAGTTCTTTTTGACCAGCGATTTCCTGTTCGACATATTCACCACCCGGAATAAACCAGGTCATTATAGCTGCCAGGATTATGATGTAAAAGATGATGACGTAGGTGTGTGGTACTTTTTTAAACATGTCTGAACTTTTTAAATCTTATTTATTGTACAGTTTGAGATTCCGATTCCCTTAATAGTAGTATGCGAATTAAGGGTTGAGTCTCAATAGTCACGAAGTGACTAAATCTCAGTAACCGTGGGTGTAAGCCCACGGTTATTGAAATCTTCTACTCCAGCCACAAAGTGGCTGAACTGAAAAACTAAAGTTCAGCCCACTTTGGAGCTGTTTTTTTTACTATTACCAATAGCCGTGGGTTGCACCCACGGTTATTCAACTTTAACCCTTTCAGGGTATTACAGAAAATAATATACTGAAAAACCCAACACATTATTGAAGGAGTATTTCTGGTTGTAATAATCGTTTACGGTGGAGATGTTGTCGCTGTAATTTGTGCGGATAGGGAGGATGGAATATTGAAACCGGAAATTGATCCTCAGTTTTTCAAATACCTGGTACGAAAATCCAATCAGGCTACCTATTTCAATCTTGTTAAAAGCGATGAGTTCGTTCTCCGAAATTTTGCCGTACAAATCTTCTTCCGTAGAATTGATGAGGACCCCAAATGTACCCCCGCCTTCAAATATAAAATTCCCTTTAAAATATTGGACCATCAAAGGAACTTCCGCATAATTCAAGCGGGAACGGTAATAGCTGCTCCCTCCGGTTTTTGTATCATCGTGGATAGCCCCCTTTCGGATATAGCGCAGTTCCATTTGACCAGCCAGCTTTGTGTTGAATTGCCTATTCACAAAAAAACCTGCACTGAAGCCCGATTTGTTATAGCCCGCCCAACTATCGCCATCCACCTGACTGGTGATGAACCCGGCCATGATTCCCCCCTTAAACTCTTGTGCTGTGGCAGAAAGTGAAATTAAGAGGCATACAATCAGGGCTAACTTTTTCATTTTATTTGAGATTTTTAGGTTGTGGGATTAGGCATGAATGGATTAATTGCAGGAACTCCCCCCTCTTATTCTCCCCCCAAGGGGAGAAAGTCCCCTGTCGCAACCTATCGTATAAATGAAATGTTGTTGTTTCTTTCAACATCATAATTTTTGTTAACTTGTTATCTGCCTAATTCAACATCTAACATTAATCAATAATAAATAATCATTCAACAATTACAACTTCGTGTTCTTCCACCTGGATCACTTCTTTGGTATCGGTATTGGTAACAAAAGCGATTACTTTGCAATTTTCAGGAACCCATTCAGCATTTAGTGTGTCGCTTAGCGTATTTGTAAAAACAGTATTTGAAGCAACTGTGCCAATTATTGAAATTTCTTCGCCCCAGGTTCCGTTTAATCCGCTACGCAACACATGGTTGTGCTCGTAATTGTCAAAGGTCTGACCGCCATCCACCTGCTTGGCAAGAATGTGGCTTTCGGTAATATAAACCACCAGCGATAATTTGGATTGGACTTCACCGTAGGTAGTCGTTTTTACAGTGGATGTTAGAACATTTGAAGCAGTGTCGAATTCGTTGCTGATCTCGATCCCTATATTGGAGAACACATCCTCTTCAAGAAAACTCACCAACAAATCTGCCCATTGTTCTTTTTGTACTTTATACTCATCGTTCCATTGCTTGCGGTTCAATGTGCCAATGGGCTGAAACGACACGTTGAAGAAACCAGGGTTTTCGAGGGTGCCGTCCCCTCCCAGTTCAAAACCAATATCGGTGGTGAATTCGGGACCTCCTTCGAATTGGGCAAAATAACCGGCATGTACGGCAATGGATACCAAATGACAAGGATAGCGGTCGGCAATGTCTTCAATTATCCTGGCTGCTTCGGGGCAGTTAGGGCAATTCCATCCGGTAAAATCTTCAATCAATATTTTACGTACAGGCAATCCTGGTTCGTAATTGCAATCGAAAGAGCTTTTCTCGATATACGGTCCTTCCACGGTATCGCAGGCAAAGGCGAACAATGCTGCAAACACTATTATTATTCGGCTATAATATTTCATACATTTCATCTTTATTCAATTTAAAAACTACTTGTTATTGATATGGTGAATCCATACGCAGCGGGCACTCTTCTGCAAACGCCACCTGTACAAACCACCCCTTCGCGTTGTTTGCCATAACCCAGCTCAAATCTGTTGGCTTCGTGGCCATATACCACCGATGCTTTGTAATAATGCACTTGACGTTCGGTATAGTCGTTTCCGTAATTGAATTGGTCGCTGACAATAAAAAACCAATGGGGGATTGAATATTCCAACATGGCCATTGCCCAATTCCCCATGTTTTGTTGGGTCGCAAGGTGTTGCAATTCCACCCGCATGGCCTTGCGGGTAGTGATCTTGTACGACACATCGGCAATCAATGTCAGTGCGTCGATGGTATGTTCGATGGGTTCCAAAATGGCATCCGAGGTTATTGGGCTATTTTCGGCAGCTCCGTGCAGGATTGAGTTGTCGTAACTTAAATACTGAGCGGCAAATATGCCCTTTAGTTTTGAGTTGAATTTTTTGTTCACTTCAAGGTTTAGGTCCTGATAAAACAATTCGTCGCCAAAACTGAGCAGGGAGGTTTTATATCCCTTGGTCCCAGCATTTCTATTCAATAAAACAGTATCGTTTACCATTTCTTTCTTTAGGCTGAACATGCGTGAGTAGCTTAAGGTAAGACCTGTCCCATATTTTCCACCCAATTTTGAGCCCTTTGGTATTTTGTAAACCACCTCGGCCTGAAAACCTGCCTCGCCATTTATCTGCGTCCCGTAAGGGTACATGGCGGCAAAGGCGTAAGTTTGATTTTTGGTGATGTCGGGAATGTAATTTATGTTCAGGTTGTTTAATTTGGCTTTGCGGTCGGAACGGAAATTCATGTTGTCGACACTCTTGGCCATCAACGACACGCCTAAGCCTTTTTGCGAATAAGTGGCCGTGATAAATGCTCCCTGTCCGTTTTTGTAAATGTAGTTCTGGCCCACATTGCCATTGCTGTTGTCGAAGCCACCCGCTGACGGATCCATGGATTTATAGGCATACTCACCACTTAGGCCAATCCCCCCTCTGGAAATATTGAACCTGGCAGCCCCGGCCCCGACATTTTCGGGCAGTTTGTATTTGTCGCTGTCGTCGGCTTCGTACTTGCTCACAAAGCTGGCCCCAAGCGAAATTTGGGTTTTCTTTTCGGCCATTCCCGGAATAATATCGTTAAGATAGAATTCGCCATCGATCCCTCTTACGAGTCCGGTTCCCAGTCTCAGTTGCGCATGGTTTTCCAAATTCCATTGCAATTCGCGCTGCCTGCCATAAACGGCTTTAAAGGTAACGCCATTCCCAATGCGGTATTTCATAAAAATCCCATTCATGGCATTGTCGTATCCCAGGGTTTTGTCTTCGTAGGCCCGGAAAATCATTCCTGAGCCAAACTGTTCGTAGAAACTCCCAACGGTAACTGTTAAGTTATCCTTTTCGTAGCTGGCCCATGCATACGGAAATCCTGTACCGCTATTTACAGGTTCAAAACCCTGAAGGGAATTCATATAACCCTCAAAACGGGTGCCTGCCGAAAAGTTTCCTTTCACATACCTGAAATTCGCATACGTATTCACCAGCATGATTTCCTCAGCCTTTTCGGCACCGATAAATTTATCTTCCTGGTAGGATTGCCCATCAAATTGGAAATTGCCACTAAATTGGCCTTCATCGGTATTTTGGGCTAAGGTGAAAAGGGTAGGGGCAAGGAAAAGGGCAATCAGATATAAATGTTTCTTCATAGTATACTGGTTACTGGTTACTAGTTGCTGGTTGCTGGTTGTCCCGATTCGTTCCTCTCGGGATCTCCGCTTCGCTACGACTGGGTATTGGGTTACAGGGTGGTTGTTCTTTCTCTCCATCTTTCCTTCGCTTCACTACCTAATTACCCAATTTCTTAATTACTCATTTACTGCTTTCCCGGCGGCTACTTTCTTTACTTTCTCGTAAAGTTCGTTTTCATCGCCATCGGCATACGAGGTGTGCTGGTCAACAATGTTTCCTTTGCCATCGATAAGGAAAACATGGGGCACGTTCACCACATTCATGGCTCTTTTAAATTCGCTGTTCGGGTCTAACAATACTTCATATTCCCATGCTTTTCCGTTTATAAAAGGAGCCACTTTGCTCATGCTGCGTGAATTGTCGATGGACACAGCAACCAGTTTTACACCGGTTTCTTCCTGCCAGTCTTCGTACACTTCAGCTATAGCCGATAGCTCTTTCACGCAAGGCTTGCACCAGGTAGCCCAAAACGAAATGATAATGGGTTTTCCATCGTTTGTAATGCCTTCGGTTGAGAAGTTTTTTCCGCTGATGTCTTTCACCTGCACATTTGGGATTTGAGACCAGGCAAAGCTAAAGCTTAAGACCATCAAGGATACAACAAGTACTTTTTTCATATTCTGTATAATTTTAAAATTCTTTTGAGCGATTGCAAAAATACGACCAGAAACCATTTCCACAAACTTTTGAATCATTATTATCAATTTGTTGTGATATTGGCTGGTTACTTAAATTGATACAGGTTCCTCACTTCGGAATGACAGGACTTAAGTGGGGAAGGGTGGAGAAAAAGAGACGGCTTTGCCGTCTCTTTTTCTCCACCCCCCCCCTTATATATCCAAAGCCTTGTTATTCCGAGCGATAAGACAAAAATTTTGTCCACAAAGAGAGATGACAGAAAAGAGATTCCTCGAATCAGCCAATGAATTTACCTGAATGCAGTTAAACCCCTTCAGGGTTTGTGCATAATACTACTTCCGATCCATAGGTT
>JAIOYV010000065.1 GCA_021740905.1 Bacteroidales bacterium | reverse complement strand
GGCAGGTGGCCTGTCTTTCTCAACAGCATAAGAAAGATGATTCTCGTACCAGAAGGTGGAGAAACCGTGAAAGGTCAATTGATTATGAGTAAAGAACTAACAAGGGCTGCATAATGGTCATATTTTGGGAATGCACCCTAATGAGTTATGTTTGAAAAAAGCGTTTTTTTAAATTGATCTTTAAAGTTATGAATCAATGTTTTAATCAGCTAATCTGTGATATTTTTATTTTCTTGTATTTTCCAGCAAAATGATTCCACTGTATCCTCACCAAATCGAACAACATACCTATTCCGTGTTGGATTACTTTCACGCTTTTGCTATCGTTGCAACGAAAGGTCACTGGTAACCGCTTGATGGAATAATTGCGTTTTACTGCAATGGATATCAGTTCCACATCAAAAGCAAAACGGTTGACCCGGGCTACAGAAAATAGGTCCATCACAACGTCACGCCGGAAAGCTTTCATGCCACATTGAGTGTCGTGCAAGCCGTCTGTGAAAAAGTGGCTCACGATGGCCGAAAACAGGTCGCTCCCTAATTTCCGGGTTGTGCTTATCTTGGTAAAATAGGTCGATTCCGGCAAGGTCCTGTCGCCAACCACAATATCAAACCCTCTGGTTTTAAGATGATCGTAAAATTCGATGTAATCATCGAAAGCAAATGGGATATCCACATCGGTAAAACAAATATAATCGCCTTTGGCCGCAAGCGCGCCCTTGCGCACACCCGCCCCTTTTCCAAGGTTGGTTTTGTTTTCGATATACACACAGGAATTATCGTTGGCAACTTGTTTGGTTTTGTCTCCGTCGCAGGAGCCATCGTTTACAATAATGATTTCATGTTTAAGATTATGGTCATCTAAAAATTGGATAAAACTTGGTAGTTGTTTTTGCAGGATCGATGCCCCTTTATAGGATGGTAATATGATACTTAGCATTTAATTTTTTACTACCTTGATAAATAGCTGTTTCTATATTGTTTTAATAAATATTAACGAAACGAAAATAAGAATTCCCATTGGATAATTCATACTTTTGCAAGCAATTAGGATTTTTGAAGAAAAGTGGAAAGATCGAAAGGAGATACAAAAAAACATTATGCTTATGTAGAAGGCTGGTTGTCGCTTATTGGAAACATAATTTTGTTTGCCATTAAGCTTTGGGCGGGCATTGTTTCCAATTCGGTAGCTTTAATTGCTGATGCCTGGCACACTCTATCCGATTCGGTTACTTCGGTTATTGTACTGGTTGGGACTAAAATTTCAGCCAAACCGCCCGATGAAGAACATCCCTTTGGTCATGGCCGCTCTGAACTGATAGCAAGTATTATTATTGGGGTTTTGTTAGTTGTGGTGGCTTTTAGTTTTGTGCGAGAATCAATCGTTCAACTAAGCGAAAAAGAGTCAGCCAATTTTGGTACTGTGGCCATTGTGGTTACGATTATTTCTATTGTATCAAAAGAAATTATGGCTCAATTGGCTATTCGATACGGAAAGAAAGTCAACTCTCAACCGATGATTGCTGATGGGTGGCACCACAGGAGCGATGCTTTATCTTCGGTGGTTATTTTGGTGGGGATACTCATTGGAAGCCAGTTTTGGTGGGTCGATGCTGTGCTTGGCATTGCTGTGGGTTTACTCATATTAGTCACAGCAGTAGAGGTGCTTAAAAATGCCATTAACCCGTTGATTGGCGAAGCTGCAACCGAAGAATTACTTGACAGATTAATAGAAATATCAAAAACGGTGACTCACGAAGAATTACATATTCATCATATACATGTGCATACCTATGGCGATCATGTCGAGTTGACTTTTCATATTCGTTTGCCTGGAGAAATGATGCTTGAAGATACACATTCGATTACAAGAAAATTTGTACAGGCAATAAGGGAAGATTTAGATATACAGGCTACTATTTATGTAAATTCATTGGCCGATTTTGTAAAAACTTAATTTTAGGATTACTTGAATCAAATTAAAAAATTAGCAGGTCAAACATTGGTATATGGCTTGGGAACGATTGCCCCCAAGGTATTAAACTTTTTGTTGCTCACTCCATTTTACACTTACATTTTCGGCCTTAGCCAATATGGGGTGGTTACCGAATTGTATTCGTATGTGGCCTTGCTAATGGTTGTTCTTACCTTTGGCATGGAAACCACTTTTTTCCGGTTTGCATCATCCGAACCCAACAGCGAAAAGGTTTACAGTACCAGTGCATTATCGTTGTTTTCTACTTCTGCCCTATTTATTGTTGTCGTTTATTTTTTCCTTCCGGCAATTGCAAGCGCACTTAAATATGATAACCACCCGGAGTATATTCTTTGGTTGGCCATTATTTTATCGCTCGATGCTTTTATTTCCATTCCTTTTGCCAGGTTGAGGCACGAGAATAAAGCCCTTCGTTTTTCTTTGCTCCGCATAGCCAACATCAGTATAAATATTGGTTTTAATTTGTTGTTTTTTGTTTACATGCCCTACCTCGATAAGGAAGGGAGCAACTCGTTTTTGCTTCAATTTTACAATGCCGACATGGGCGTAGGGTATGCCTTTATAGCTAACCTAATAGCTACAATTTGTACCACATTGTTGTTGCTCCCCGAAATTTTTAGGATTAAGTTTTCTTTTGATTTTGCATTGTATAAACGGATGATCAGCTATGCGTACCCTCTTGTTATTATCGGGATTGCCGGAATGATAAATGAGGTGTCGGACAAAATTATGTTGAAGTTTTTGGTTACAGCCCCCGATCATGTGGCCGACAAAGCTGATTATATACAGGGGGTAATTGGAGAGTATGGGGCAAACACAAAAATTGCCGTGTTGATGACCTTGTTCATACAGATGTTTAAGTTTGCCGCCGAACCATTTTTCTTTTCTCAGGAAAAAGAAAAAAACGCCAGGCAAACCTACGCCGATGTAATGAAGTATTTTTTTGTGTTCGGCCTGCTTATTTTTCTTGGGGTAATGCTTTATCTTGATATATTCAAGTATTTCATCAACCAAAAATTCCACGGGGGTTTGTTCGTAGTACCGATCATCCTTTTAGGAAATTTCTTTCTGGGTATATTTTACAATTTGTCGGTGTGGTACAAATTGAAAAACCTTACTCAGTATGGTGCAATAATAGCCCTGATTGGCGCAGCGATAACCATTCTGATAAATGTGTTGTTTGTCCCGGTTTATGGCTATATTGCCTCTGCCTGGGGTCATTTTGCCTGTTATCTTGTTATGATGATCATCTCGTTTTACTGGGGCAAAAAGCATTTTCCTATTTCTTACGATTTGAAGAATATCGGAAAGTTTGCCCTTGTTGCCGCAATCATTTACGCAATCAGTTTGTTTAATACCTTTGATGCCTTGATTTTTAAGCTGGGTATCAACAGCATTTTGTTTATCCTGTTTGTAGGAAGTATTTTTGTGATTGATAAAAGGAAGATCATGGATGTTATTAAGTAGAATTTTGTAAGTTGTGAAATTAATCATTAATCAATAAAAATTAATCATTTCAAAAATGATCGTGAAGATAAAAAGCAATTCGAAACACGAAATTCCATCCTACAGCACCGAACATGCTGCCGGTATGGATTTGAGGGCCAACATAGATCAAAGCATCGAGCTAAAACCACTGGAAAGAAAATTAATACCAACTGGGTTGTATATTGAATTGCCAATTGGCTTTGAAGCACAGATCCGGCCCCGGAGTGGCCTGGCTTTGAAGAAAGGGTTAACTGTTTTGAATACGCCGGGAACCATCGACGCAGACTATCGCGGAGAAATTGGTGTTATATTGATTAATCTTTCTTCTGAAAATGTGATAATAGAAGACGGGGAGAGGATTTGCCAAATGGTTGTATCGAAACACGAAACGGTGGAGTGGGAGAGGGTTGACGAAGTGAATGATACAGAAAGGGGCGCCGGCGGATTCGGGCATACAGGTGTAAAATAGATTGATATTGAATTGAGAAAATGATAAAAACCAACAATAAGATAATAACTGGTCTAATTGCGGCCTTAGTGTTTGGTTCGCTTGTTTCCTGTTCATCAACAAAGAAAATTACAAGTGAAAAAGATAGTTTTCTTGAAGAGAAGCAGGAAATGGAATACATGCACTATTTCATCGAAGGGAATAAGCTTAAAACTTTGGGCTATTTTCCCGAGGCCATTGCTGCATTCACAAAGTGTATCGACCTAAAAGAAAAAGCAGCAGCACCCAATTACGAATTGGCCAACCTGAACATCTATGCGAACAATTTCGCAAAAGCACTCGAATACGCCGAAAAGGCAGCTGTTCTTAGGCAAGATAATGTTTGGTATCAATTGCTCTATGCTAATTTGTTGGCACAAAACAGGCAGTACGACAAAGCGGTTTCCGTGTTTGAAAAGCTTCGGAAAGCGAACCCCAATGATTTTGAAATAATGATGAGCCTTGCCGACTTATATTCCGTGAAGGAAAAAGATTACAACAAGGCATTAAAGCTTTATGATGAAGCTGAGAAGAGTTTTGGGTTTTCAGAAGAAATTTATTTCAAAAAAGAGAAGTTGTATATAAAGTTGGGCAAGGAAGATAAATTGCTCAATGAATTGGAGAAATTAGTAATGGCTTTTCCCGACAATCCGCGATACATCGGCATCTATGCAGAAACCCTTATGAATTTCGGCAAAAAAGACGAGGCCTTGAAAGCCTATAAAACCCTTTTTGAGATAGATCCGGAGAATCCTATTGGCCATTTGTCGTATGGCGAGTTTTTATTGAAAATTGGCAACAAACAAGATGCAATTGCGGAGTTTAAGAAGGGGATCGAAAATAAAAACCTGGACATTAAGCCCAAACTTGATCTTATTTTAAGTTTGATGAAATTCTATGGCGAAGAGTTCACAAGCGACATGTTCCATATATTGTTGGACATGCTTGACCAAACACACCCTGATAGAGTAGAGGGGCACAGCATTAAGGCCGAGCTATATATTCGGGAGAATCGGCTGAAAGAAGCACAGCAAGAGCTTTTGTTTATCCTGGAATTAGATAAAAGTAATTATATGGTTTGGGAACAGCTGGTTTTGATCGACTCCGATTTGGATGAATACAAAAATATGTATGCCCACAGCAAAGAGGCTATTGAGTATTTTCCTAACTATCCCAAGTTTTTATTATACAATGGCTTTGCCTGTCAGAGACTAAAAAAGTTTCAGGAGGGTATCGAAGCTCTTGAAATAGGTATCGACCTGGTCATTGACCAGGATGATTTGAAAGGGCAATTTTATTCTTCCCTTGGTGAGCTTTATTATCGGAATAATCAATATTTGGAATCGGATAAGGCTTTCGATAAGGCATTGGAGCTTAATGGCAGCGATAGGATAGTGTTGAACAACTACAGCTACTATCTCGCTTTGCGAAATGAAAAATTAAGCAAGGCAAAAGAGATGGCTAAAAAAGTGGTTGATTTGGAGCCTGGAAATAGTACCTATTTGGATACGTATGCCTGGGTTTTATATCGATTGAATGAAATAATCGAGGCCAAAAAATATATTCAATTGGCTGTTGAAAAAGACAATAATCCCAGCGCTGTGGTTATTGAACATTATGGTGACATTTTGTTTAAATCGGGTGATAAGGAAAAGGCCCTCGCAGAGTGGAAACGTGCAAAAGATAAGGGACAAGGGTCGGAATTTTTAGATGTTAAAATAGAGAGAGGCGAATTGGTAGAATGAGGGATATGAAGGGAAGGATAGGACGGTTAATGATTATAGCATTGGTGTTTATGATATTCCAATCGTGCAAAAGTTTGGTTCAATACACCGAGCCGAAAACCACCGATGATAATTTGGCATTGATTGATATGATTGACAAACAAAATTTAGAGTTCGAGAATCTTGAGATCAAGGCAAAAATAATGGCAGATTTTGTAGATAGAAAGCATCCTTTAAAAGTCTCCATCAGGATTAAGCGCGATAGTATTATTTGGGTTTCCTTGAATTTGAATACAGGCTTGCCAATTGGAAAAGCAAGTTTTACACCCGATACAATCAAGATATTGGACCGGGTGAACGACATGATTTATATGGGCAATTACGAGCAATTGGAGAAAAGGAAAGGGATTCGTTTAAACTATGATATTTTGCAATCGATTATAGTGAACGAAATATGGAAAAACAACACAGGTTCTCTAAAAATTGTTGATAAAAAAGTTCAGAAGAAAGAAAGTTACAATAGCTTATTTTATGTGGTTAGTCCTGGGGATAGTTCAACAGTAGGCATCACATACAGAGTGGGTAAACATAACAATAAAATTGAGGCAATTAATTTTTTAGATAATAAAAACAGCCTGGACATAGAATATTCTCAGTTTGAATCTATATTTCAAAAACTATTCCCTCATTTTATTGCTATAGCCACCAAGTCGGCAGAGAAGCAAGAGAAGATGGAAATAGAGATAACAAAAGTCAACATGGATAAGAATCAAAGATATCCATTTAAAATTATTAAGCGTTTCGAGATAATAAATCTTTGATGGGAAGACTCTTGAAATATAAGGTTTCAACTATTGGCAGTATGCTTATCCTGATGGTTTTTCTGTGCAATAATCTGTCGGCCCAGGATAAAAACAGTTTAGAGCAGCAACGAAAACAGCTTCTTCAGCAAATGGATTTGTCGAATAAGATGCTTAAGGAAATGCAGCAAGAGAAGAAGGTTAGCCTAAATCAACTTAACCTGCTGGAGAAGCAAATAGGGTATCGCGAAAAACTTATTCTCACTTATCAAACTGAAGTTAAAATTTTAAACAATGAGATAAATGACAGGCAATCGGAAATATCGAAGTTAGAAATTGAAATCAAGGAGATAAAAAAAGAATATGCTGACCTAATCGTTTCGGCTTACAACAATAAACACAAGTACAACAAATGGATGTTTGTTTTTTCGGCGCAAGATTTTAATCAGGCTTACCGCAGATTGAAGTACCTTCAGCAGTTCACTGATTATCGTAAAAAGCAAATTGAATTGATCAATCAGAAGGAGGTTGAGGTAGGGAAGGAGATCGAGGAATTATCCGGGAAGAAGACAGAAAAGGAAAGGTTGTTGAAATTGGAAAGAACAGAGCAAGCTAATCTTTCGGTTGAAAAGAAAAATATTAGCAAGGTAGTAAGCGACCTAAAATCAAACGAAAGAAAGCTAAAAGGCGAGATCAGATCAAAGGAAAAAGAGGCAAAAAAGATAAAAAGCATTATTGATAAAATTTTGGCCGAAGAGAAGCGGAAAAGGGAGGAGGCTTTAAAGAAGTCCGGTGAAGTGAAGTATTCCTTAACTCCAGAAGAGGCTCTGATTGCGGAGAATTTCGATAAGAATAAGGGAAAGTTTCCATGGCCAACCGAACGAGGAATCGTCACCAGTTCGTATGGCGAACACGCCCACCCGGTTTTGAAGGGGATAAAAACCTATAACAACGGGGTGGATATTAGTACTGAAGAAGGATCCTCGGTCAGGGCTATATTCAAAGGCGAAGTGCGCGATGTATGGGCAATACAAGGCAAAAACATGGCTGTGTTGATCAAGCATGGTGAGTATTTCAGCGTGTATCAAAATTTAAAAAATGTGAAGGTAAGGGCTGGGGACAAGGTGGACAGTAAGCAGGTTATTGGAACCGTTTACACGGATAATAATGATGGGAAAAAAACTGTTTTACATGTTGAAATTTGGAAGGGAAGCAAGAGCCAAAACCCGGAGAGTTGGCTGGCACGAAAATAAAAATGAAATGAGTACAAGCTACAATATATTAATTACAAAAATAGATCAGTTTATTAGGAAATTCTATAAGAACCAAATAATAAAGGGTTTAATTATAGGGCTTTCCATTTTGGGGTTGTTTTACCTCAGCGTGTTTTTGTTGGAATATTTTAATCATTTTTCAATACAGATAAGGACGATCCTTTTTTACACAACTTTGGCCATTAGCCTTATCGTTTTTGTAAAATTGATTTTACTACCGGTATTTGGTTTCCTGAAAATTGGAAAGGTGATTTCGCGACAGCAAGCTTCCAAAATTATTGCCGATCACTTTCCTTACATCAAGGATAAACTATTCAATACAATCGAGTTAAACGAGGTGGAGCAAAATCGTTCCACATATTCTACCGAACTTATTGTGGCAAGTATCGAGCAGCGCATAAATGAGCTAAAGCCAATTCCATTTTCAACAGCAATCGATTTCAGGAGAAATATCCCTCTCTTAAAATACTTTGGCATAGTGGCAGTATTCTTTATCCTGATTTTGAGTTTCACCCCACAGATAATTTCCGAAGGATCGGAACGGATATTGAATTACCGTACATTTTATAGCACCCCGGCACCCTTTACATTTAATCTGATGAACGATTCTCTTTTTGTTGAAAAGGGGAACGATTTCACGGTAAGGGTTAATGTGACAGGCGAATATGCCCCCTCGGAAGTTTACATCGGATATAGTGGCAGCAATTTCATTATGAAGAAGATTTCGAATGTGGAATATGAATACCTGTTTCGAAACCTCAATAATTCAGTCAACTTTTTCTTCATGGGCGATGCCTTAAAATCAGAGAAATATTCGCTGAATATACTTCCCTCTCCGGCCATTCTTGATTTTTCTGTTTCGGTTGAAGTCCCGGCGTACACTGGCGAAACCGATATCCTGTTAGAGAATATTGGAGACCTTACCATTCCCGAGGGGAGCAAAGTAAGCTGGCGGTTCAACACCATCGACAGCGATAGCATGTTTTGTCGTTTCAACGATTCTATTCTAAATGTTTTGGAGAGATCAGAAGAGAATAGTTTTGTGCTGAATAAAGTATTCAAGAACAGCAGCCGATATACCATTTCGGTTTTGAATAAGTTTCTGAAAAAGAATAATGTGGTTGATTATTACATTAATGTAGTACCTGATTTGTACCCTGCCGTTGATGTGATTAGCAAGAGTGATTCCATTAATCCCTTTGTTATTCATTTTCTGGGAAACATAAATGATGATTATGGTTTTAATAAACTACAGTTCAAATATACTGTTGATGATGAAATTGACAGTTTGGTTACAATTCCAATAAGCAAAGGTGTGGTTGCGCAGGATTTCTATTTTGGCTTCGACTTTTCAAAAATCAAAACGGATGACAGCAAAAAAGTTGAATACTATTTTGAAGTATATGACAACGACCAAATAAATGGATCTAAAAGTTCGAGAAGCAATCTTTTTGTGTATAAAATTCCATCAAAAGATCAGATCGATTCTCTTTCAAACAATTCATCAGAAAAGATGGAAGATATGCTGAAAGAAAGTATGGACATGGCCAAGAAGCTTCAACAGGATGTAAAAAAATTAAAGGACAAAAGTTTTCAAAGCGAACTTTCCAGTTGGGAGCAAAAGCAGATGATCGAAGATATACTGAAGCAACAGAACCAGCTGGAAAACATGTTAGAAGAGTTGGCAATGGAGAATAAATCGAAGGAACAATTAGAAAATTCGATGTCGGAAATGAACGAGGAAATCCTAAAGAAACAAGAACAAATTCAGGATTTGCTTGAAAATGTTATGGATGATGAGTTGAAAAAATTGTTGGAGGAGCTTCAGAAAATGCAAGACAAATTAAGCCCGAAAGATATGGAAAAGTTGACCGAAGAGCTTGATTTGTCGATGGAAGATTTGAACGAACAGTTGGACCGAAATTTAGAGATGCTAAAGAAGTTCGATGTTCAGAATAAAGTAGAAGATAAAATTGATGAATTAAAAAAGCTGGCAGACGATCAGGAAAAGCTTTCAGAAAAATCAGATAATAAAGAAATGTCGGATGAAGATCTCGCGAAGGAGCAAAAAAAGCAGAAGGAAGAGTTTCAAAAGCTCCAAGAAGAATATAAAGAAATATTGAAAGATAATAAAGAATTGAAATCCCCAATGGATCTTGACGATTTTACGGAGGAGTCGAATGAAATTCAGGAAAACTTCGAGCAAAATCAGGAGAATTTAGAAAAAGGGAAAAGTGGAAAAGCCTCGAAGGGTCAAAAGAAAAATTCCCAGAATTTAGAAAAGATGAGCCAGGACATGCAAAAGATGATGGATCAAAGCATGGCTCAGGAAGCATCCGAAAACATGGACGACATACGACAAATCATAGAAAACCTGGTAACTTTTTCTTTCGATCAAGAGGATTTGATGAAGGAGCTATCTGATATTGATGTGAACGATCCAAAGATTATCAGCAAAAGAGATCAACAAAATAAATTGGCCGACGATTTTGACATTATACACGATTCTATTTACGCCTTAGCTCAACGTGTTCCTCAGTTGTCTACACTGGCTAATAAAGAGCTCTTAGCTGTTAAAAAGGGGCTTAAACGCGTGGATGATGGGTTTGATGAGTCAGCGATAGCTACAGTCACCCGGGAGCAGCAATTTATTATGACTGCAGCAAATAACCTTGCCTTATTGCTTGGAGAGGCATTAGCTTCGATGCAGCAGCAAATGAGCATGCAATCGCAAGGAACACAAAACTGCCAAAAGCCGGGCAAAGGAAAACCAAGTTTTTCAATGATGCAGCAAATGCAGCAATCGCTCAAAGAACAGGTTAAGGGGATGTTGGATCAAATGAAATCGGGCAAGGGCGAAAAAAGCAAGATGGATAAAAACGGAATGAATAAAAAGATGGCTCAAATGCTGGCACAGCAAGAGATATTCCGTAAAATGTTAAACGAGCTGGGATCTGGTACTAGCATTAATTCAAACACACAAAAAATTCTGAATGAAATAAATAAGTTGGTACAGGATAATGAGAAGGAATTGGTGAACAAGCAAATTTCCCCCGAATTGTTTGAGCGACAAAAATTAATTCTGTCCCGATTATTGGAAGCTGAAAAGTCTGAAAACGAGCGAGAAATTGAGAAAAAGCGCAAATCAAAAGAAAATAAAGAAGAATTATTAAGTAACCCAGAAAAATATTTTGAGTATAAGGACAGAAAGCATAATTTTAGCGAATTATTTGAAAAAAACAATGTAGCTTTGAAAAACTATTATAACAACAAGTACAAGAAGTATTTGAAACAATTAAATGAGGATCAATAGATGAATAAAGTCATTCAATATGCTTCTGAGCTAAAAACACTTAACGAGGTTGAAAAATTGGTCGATGAGATTACATCGGAATTCAGCATAAGCTCCGAACTTTACGGAAAAGTGCAGGTTTCAATCATTGAGGCAGTAAATAATGCCATTTTGCATGGCAATAAATTAAATGCTGAAAAAATGGTTACCCTGGCTTATGAAATTGAAGAAAACCTGATGAAGTTTATAATTGCTGATGAAGGACCAGGATTCGATTTCAATAATGTGCCAGATCCGACGACCCCTGAAAATATTGAAAAACCACATGGTCGGGGGATTTTTTTAATGAGGCATTTATGCGACACTATTGATTTCAGAAACGATGGGGCAGAGGTAGAACTTCAGTTTAAATTATAAATAGAGGTGGAAATATATTTTCATGTTGAAGATGTTGGTCTGCCCAATCTTGATTATAAGAAAGCCGAAAAATGGCTTATCTCGGTTGTGACCACTGAAAAAAAATTTTGTGGTAATCTAAATTTCATCTTTTGCTCCGACCAACATATCCTTGAAATAAACAAACAATACTTAAATCACGATTACTTCACAGACATTATAACTTTCGATTATTCTGAAGGTGAAACTGTGTCTGGTGATGTTTTTATAAGTGTCGAGAGGGTAGGAGAGAACGCAAATCTTTTTGGAGTTGAATTTCTTAATGAATTAAAAAGAGTATGTGTTCATGGTGTTTTGCATTTAATTGGGTACAAGGATATAACCACAAAGGAAAAAGTGTTGATGACTTCAAAGGAAAATGAATATCTTCTAATGTTTCCACAAGCTATATAATCTAAAACATTGCCTAAAAACTTAATCTCTTTCCTGTTGTTATTTATAAAAAGAAATTCAAAAAATGTTACAAGAGTATGATGTAATAGTTGTTGGTGCAGGACACGCTGGTAGTGAAGCTGCAGCTGCAGCCGCAAATATGGGATCGAGTGTATTGTTGATTACAATGGATATGACAAAAATTGGTCAGATGTCATGTAATCCGGCAATAGGCGGAATCGCGAAAGGTCAAATTGTACGTGAGATTGATGCTTTGGGGGGCTACACCGGAATTGTTGCAGATCGATCGATGATCCATTTTCGGATGTTAAACAAATCGAAAGGGCCAGCAATGTGGAGCCCACGCGCACAATGCGACCGTCGTTTGTTTTCATGGGAATGGCGAAATGTCCTTGAGTCCATTCAAAATTTGGATTTTTGGCAAGATATGGTCAATGAACTGATCATAGAAAGCAACAAAGTGATTGGTGTTAAAACAAGACAAGGAATTTCTTTTTACTCGAAGACTGTAATACTTACCAACGGAACTTTTTTGAATGGGTTAATGCACGTTGGAAAAAGCAAGATTAAGGGTGGGAGAGATGCTGAGCCTCCTTCAACAGGATTGACAGAACAATTGAAAGAGTTTGGATTTGTTTCAGGACGGATGAAAACGGGAACGCCAGCTCGTGTTGATGGACGTAGCATCGATTTTAGCAAGCTTGGTGAGCAAGCAGGGGACGAAGGTGAAAACCAATTTTCTTTTTTGCCGGGAACTCGAAAAATCAAGGACCAAAGAAGTTGTTATATTGCCAGAACGTCGAAAGATGTTCATGAGAACTTGCGTATTGGTTTTGAAGAATCACCCATGTTTAATGGTACTATTAAAAGTATTGGACCTCGTTACTGCCCGAGTATTGAAGACAAGGTTGTTACTTTTGCTGACAAAGATAGCCATCAGCTTTTTTTAGAGCCAGAAGGAGTCAATACCATAGAGTATTACATAAATGGATTTTCGTCTTCACTACCATGGGATGTTCAATTATCATCTTTGAAAAAGATTGTAGGTTTCGAGAATATAAAAATATTCCGACCTGGGTACGCGATTGAATACGATTATTTTGACCCTACTCAATTAAAAACTACATTAGAAACCAAGATCGTAGAAAATTTGTATTTTGCTGGACAGATTAATGGTACAACTGGCTATGAAGAGGCTGGAGCACAGGGAATTATGGCTGGTATTAATGCCCATTTGAAGATTGAGAATCAATCTGAATTTGTTTTGAATAGAGATGAAGCATATATTGGTGTTTTAATTGATGATTTAGTTACGAAAGGTGTTGACGAGCCTTATCGAATGTTTACTTCGAGAGCGGAATATCGAATATTGTTAAGACAGGATAATGCTGATTTAAGGCTAACAGAAAAATCATATAATCTAGGTTTAGCTTCTGAAGAAAGGTTGAATATTGTTAAACAGAAATATAATAATGTTGAAAAGATAATTAATGAATTTAAAAAATGTAGTGTCCTACCTGAATTGATCAATGAAATGCTAGATATTTTAAGGACAGCTAATATTAAACAAAAAACAAAGCTTTTCGATCTTATTTTAAGACCTCAAATTTCAATTAGCGATTTAAGGGAACTCATTCCTGGAATTAAAAAATGGTATGATGATTTTTCTGAAACAGCTGATGAACTAATGGAAGCTGCCGAAATTTCGATTAAATATTCAGGTTATGTTGAAAGAGAAAGACAAATTGCTGACAAACTAAAGAGATTGGAAAACATTGTTATTTATAATGATTTCGATTACGATAAGCTAAATTCGCTTTCAACGGAAGCAAAACATAAGTTGAAAAAACAAAGGCCATCAACAATTGGGCAAGCTTCGCGGATTTCGGGTGTTTCTCCGAGCGACATTAATGTTCTTTTAGTATTTCTTGGTAGGTAGAGTTCCACGTGGAACTATAATATATAGTTATGGAAAGTTATTTTGTTGAAGGAAACATCGTAGATGTTGTAAATCGAAAATTTATCCAAGGAAAGGTTTTTGTCGAAAATGGAAAAATCAAGAAAATTGTTCCATGTGGAACATTTAACACTCAATATATTTTACCTGGCTTGATCGATGCCCATGTTCACATTGAAAGTTCTATGTTAGTTCCGAGTGAATTTGCAAAAGTTGCTGTAAAGCATGGCACGGTTGCAACAGTTTCCGATCCACATGAAATAGCCAATGTGCTTGGAGTGGATGGGGTAAAATTCATGATTGAGAACAGTAAAAAAGTCCCATTCAAGATTTTCTGGGGAGCACCATCTTGTGTTCCAGCTACGAACTTTGAAACATCGGGATTTACAATTGATAGTAATGAAATTGAGAAATTGCTTTCTTCGGAGGATATTTATTATTTAAGCGAGGTGATGAATTATCCTGGTGTAATTTATCAAGACCCAGAAGTAATTGGTAAAATTGAAGCTTCAATAAGAGCTAATAAACCAATTGATGGTCATGCTCCAGGAATTATAGGTGAGCAATTGGAGAAATATGCCAAGGCAGGAATTACCACTGATCATGAGTGTTTTACCATTGAAGAGGCACTTGATAAAATCAAGAATGGTATTACTATTCAGATTAGAGAAGGAAGTGCAGCTAAAAATTTTGATTCGCTTTTTGAGCTGGTAGATGAATTTCCGGATAAAGTGATGTTGTGCTCAGACGATCTACATCCAGATGATTTATTGAAAGGACATATTAATTTATTAATTAGGAAAGGTATTGATAAGGGATTAGATTTTTTTAATCTGCTACGAGTATCTACTGTTAATCCTATAAAGCATTATAATATTAATGTAGGGCTACTACAAAAGGGAGATGCTGCAGATTTTATTCTAGTTGACAACTTAGATGATTTCAATATAAAAGAAACATTTATTAATGGCATCAAGGTTTTTGATGGTAAAAATTCTTTGATTGGTTATAATGAAATAGATTCCAAAAACAATTTTCATTGTTCACCCATTTCAGAAAAGGATATCGAGGTTGATGCTATGCCTGGTCAACAAATGAATGTGATTGAAGTGATAGATAAAGAGCTTATCACGAAAAGTAAAATCCTACCCATTTATGTGCATAATGGAAAGGCCATCAGCAATATAAATGAGGACATATTGAAAATCGTTATAATTAATAGGTATAAAACATCGAGGCCACAGGTAGGTTTTATACAAAATTTCGGATTGAAAACGGGTGCCCTCGGAAGTTGCATTGCACATGATAGTCATAATATAATCGCAGTGGGTTGCTCTGATGCGGAAATTGTTAAAGTTGTGAATGCGATTATTGAAAACAAGGGGGGTATTGCTATTTGCTACAATAATCAAATTGAAAGTCTCGAATTAGAGATTGCCGGCATAATGACATCGAAGGATGCTTCTGTTGTAGCCACAAAATACGAGTCGATAAGCAAAAAGGCGAAAGAGTTGGGTTCGTCGTTAACCGCTCCTTTGATGACTTTATCGTTCATGGCCCTGCTTGTAATACCAAATTTAAAAATTGGTGATAAAGGCCTTTTCGATGGAGAAAAGTTTAGTTTTACCGATCTCATTGTTGGGTAAAAGGATCAATAATTTCAGTAAAAGGATTTAATTTATTTATGTCAGGCACTTCAAGTCGTGAAGAAAAGTTAAAATACTTGGTTCAGCTTTTACCAGAAAAGCCTGGCATCTATCAATTCCTCAACTCTGAAGAGAAAACAATTTATGTAGGCAAAGCAAAAAACCTCAAAAAAAGGGTAGCATCCTATTTCACAAAAACTCATGAGAATGGCAAAACGCGGGTACTTGTAAAAAAAACTTTCGACATCAAACATGTGGTGGTAAAATCGGAGCAGGATGCTTTGTTACTCGAAAATAGTTTGATTAAAAAATGGCAGCCCCGCTACAATGTCCTTTTAAAGGATGATAAAACCTTTCCGTGGATTTGCATAAAGAACGAACCCTTTCCCCGGATTTTCTCCACTCGAAATGTAATTAAAGATGGTTCAGAATATTTTGGCCCATACACTTCTGCTCGCACTGTAAAGATTATTCTAAATCTTGTCCGACAAATTTATAAGCTCAGGACTTGCAATTATAATCTTTCACAAGAAAATATCGTTGCTGGGAAATTCAAAGTCTGTCTCGAATATCATATTGGCAATTGCAATGCTCCTTGCATTGGAAAAGTTGAAAGAGAGAAATATGACAATGCAATTTCTGAGATTCGTAAAATCATCAAAGGAAATATTCATTCCGTAATTTCCTATATGAAAAACCTGATGCAAACTTATGCTGAGGAATTTAAGTTTGAAGATGCACATGATATTAAAGAAAAATTGGTGTTGTTGGAAAACTTTCAAAGCAAATCGGAAATCGTCTCAACAGCAATAAGTAATGTCGATATTTTTTCGTTGATCGATGACAAAGAATACGCTTATGTTAATTTCTTAAGGATTTTAAATGGTTCTATTATTCAAGCACATACAATAGAGCTAAAGAAAAAACTTGATGAAAGTAAGGAAGAATTGCTATCGTATGCAATTATTGAACTTAGAAACAGGCTGAACAGTACATCAAATGAAATTGTTACGCCATTTGTGGCTGATATTCAGTTAGATAATGTGAAATTCACCATTCCGAAACAAGGGGATAAGAAGCAATTGCTTGAATTGTCAATTCGCAATGCGAAGTATTTCAAAATTGAGCAGGAAAAGAAACGAGCCCAGTTGAAAGGTCAAACCCGCGAAATCAGGATTTTGACTAAATTGAAGGACGACCTGCGAATGAAAGAAATTCCATATAGAATTGAGTGTTTCGACAATTCAAATTTTCAAGGATCATTTCCTGTTGCCTCCTGCGTGGTGTTTATTAATGCAAAGCCTGCCAAGAAGCAGTATCGCCACTTCAACATAAAAACGGTGGAAGGGATTAATGATTTTGCTTCGATGCGCGAAATAGTACATCGCCGATACAAGAGAATGCTCGATGAATCGACTCAACTACCTCAACTCGTTGTTGTTGATGGAGGGAAGGGTCAGTTAAGTGCGGCTTATGAGGCTTTGCAAGAATTAGATATTGTGGGAAAGGTCGCAATCATTGGAATTGCTAAGCGGCTCGAAGAAATTTACTTTCCCAATGATCCTGTTCCATTGTATATTGATAAAAATTCAGAATCCCTTAAACTCATACAACAAACAAGAAATGAGGCACATAGGTTTGCAATTACTTTTCATCGCACAAAAAGGTCTAAATCAGTTGTCAAATCGAAGCTCGAAGATATTCCCGGGATCGGAACAAAGACCATTGAAAAATTATTGATTGAATTTAAAACTATTTCCAATATTCAGCGTATTGATCCTGAGTATATTGTTAAGCTTATTGGCAAGGACAAAGCCGAAAAAATAGAGAAATTTTTCATGACTGATAACTTAAACAATTGAAAGTTAACAAAGTATACTATGAGATTTAATGAATTAAATAATTTACAAGGATTACAAAACGCGATTTTGCTGCCATGTATCAAATTGTGGATAGCCTGAAAAGAATAGATTTTTGAATATTTGTATATTTATTTTTAGTTATATATATTTACTGATTATTTTAGGTAGGGTGTAAGGTAACGTAACATGGTGATTTAGATCACTTACAAATTAATTTTTGTTATGACAAAGTATTTATTCAGAATCGTATCAAGTTTGCTATTAGCAATGATTGTTACGCAACCTGCATTTTCCCAGGAATCTGTTCTTCTTCAGGTTTTTTACGGTGGTTACGCCACCGAGTGTTCTTGGGAGGTTGTTAATAAATTGGACGGTAATGTTTTGCTGTCTGGTGGGCCTGGATTGGTTGATAACACATTTTCGCAAAATGGAAATGTAAGTCTATATCCAGGCGAGTATGTTTTTAAAGCCTATGATTCGGAGAGTGATGGATGGACATCAGCTGCTGGTTGGTATCAAATTGTTCCATCATCTGGTATTTCAACCGGTCAGGTATATTTTCCAAGTGGTGATTATCAGGAAACTGATTTTACTGTTTTGTCATCATCCACAACCGAACTTGGAATGGTAAGCTGGGTTAGTCCGGTTTCTTCCGCCTCCTTAACATCAAGTGAAAACATTACAGTTCAACTACGGAATTATGGTTCCGCTGCTGTCAATGGTTTTTCTTTAAAGTATTCAATAAATGGAGGGACCAGTTTTGTTACTCAATCGTATACAGGCAGTGTAAATTCTGGTGAGTTGGTTAATTTCACTTTTTCGCAAAGTGCTAATTTTGCAGCATCGGGTACTTATGATTGCATGGCAATAGTTACTGCTACCGGTGACCTTATTGCAAATAACGACACAGTGAATAGTGAGATCATTTCATTATCTAGCATTTCTTCATTTCCCTGGTCAGAAAATTTTTCAACTTGGCCACCGGCAAATTGGACCTTTGATGGGGTAAACGACTGGGCCTCTTATTCAAACTCCTCGGCCTTTTGCAATTTCTTTTACTGGCAAGGCGAAAGTGCTCAAATGATTACCCCAGCCCTCAATTTGTACAATCCGGCTACATTAAATTTTTCATGGTCGAGTGGCTATAGCTATCAAGCTCCGAATGACGAATTTCATGTTCTAATTTCAACTGATAATTGTGCGACTTGGGATACCGTTTGGTCGAAAACCGGCATTGATCTATTTTCGAACGACGGAGCGCTGGATGTTTCTCCTGGAAGTTTTGTTCAGGAAAGCATTGATCTGACTGCATTCGAAAACAATGTAGTAAATGTTAAGTTTACAGGAGTATCAGGATATGGCTACAATTTATTTGTTGACAATGTAAGTGTTACAATGAATCCAATCAATGATTTAGCATTGGTTGAGTGGGTGTATCCTGCGAATAATGCGTGTGGTTTATCAAGTGCCGAGAATGTAACCGTAAGAATAAAGAACAAAGGGGCTTCGAATGTCACCAATTATACGGTTGCTTATTCAATTGATGGTGGAGCGAATTACATAACCGAATCGGTCTCGTCGTTGATACCCGCTGGGGGATTCTATGATTATACATTTACAGCAACAGCCAATTTTTCTACTGTCGGACAGTTTATTTGTTCTGCAACTGTAACAGCAACTGGCGATTTCAATATAAGCAATAACTCACTTAACAATGTTGAAATTTCGCATTTAGGCACTATCAATACTTTTCCTTATTCCGAAGATTTCGAAAGTGGAAACACTGATTGGGGTTTCGCTTCAGAGAGATTTGGCGAGGTCAGCCTTAATTATTTTGATTCAAATTATGCTATAAAATTGGAGGGGGGAGCCTCTGTAATATGGGATTCGAGCAACACCAATAAACCTTGGGCTGGGTCATCAAGTGCTACTACTGAAACAGAAGCATGGAATACGAATTCTGTTTTTCATTCAAGTACACAATCATGCATGGTCGATGCCACGCAGCTTTCTACGGTTGAATTGTTGTTTGATCTAAAGCAATTTTATAGGACAGGAACAAATTTTACATGGCTTAGGGTTTTAGTAAATGGTGTACCTGTAACAAGTGATCAGGGAATTCAAAATTTTCATCCTCAAACTTCTTACAGCGACCCTTTTACAACCCATAGATTCGATTTGTCCTCGTATGCAGGAACTCAGTTTACGATTACTTTTCAGGGATGTAATAAATTTAACTCATTACAATACGCACCTGGAAATGTTTCTTATATAGATAATATTGTAATTCAAGAACTTGACCCTCCCGATGCAGCAATCGTTTCATTGGTCTCACCCGAGTCAGGTTGTGGATTAACCTCTACAGAGTCAATAGAAGTTCAGTTACAGAATCTTGGAGGGGCAAGTATTTCCAATTTCGATTTAAGTTATAGTATTAATGGTGGTATCTTTGTATCAAACACTGTTTCAACTATAGTTGAATCAGGCAATACTTTAAATTATTCTTTTCCGCAAACAGCCGATTTATCTACCTTAGGCCAATATATTATTACCATTGCAATAGCTCTTCAGGACGACATTGATAACACAAACGATACACTAAGCTTTTTGGTTGAACATTCAGCCCCGGTCACAGTATCTATTTCTGGTTTAAATTCATTTTACTGTTTGTACGATCCAGATGTATCATTGACAGGAAGCCCTGTCGGTGGAATCTTTTCTGGAGATGGCATTGTTGGAAGTTCATTCAATCCAACTGATGCTGGACCAGGCAGCCATGTTATTACTTATTCCTATTTCGATGCTCTTACAGGCTGTTCGAATGTTTCAACCCAATCAGTTACAGTGACAGGTTCGGAAGTAAGTTTTTCTGGCCTTTACAGCGGCCCGGCTTTAGTTCCGGTTTTGGTTCAAGTGTATTACAATTCGAATTGGCCACAAGAACAATCATGGGAAATTGTAGATGATGCAGGGACTGTTTTCCTTAGCTCTCCTTCGGGCACGAGTACGTATGGTTATTCTTACAACGGAACAATTTATCTGCCTTTTGGAAATTATAAATTCATTGCACACGATACTTATGGTGATGGATGGAACAATAGCTGGTGGGAAATTACTCCCAACTTTGGAACAGGTACCGGTTTTTCAAATTACACCGTTTCGTTAAGCCAACAACCAAAAAACTCAATAGAATCCATATTTGAGGTTGGTGGAACGGTTAGCCTATGTCTATCTAACCAACCTTTGACCCTTACCGGTACACCATCTGGAGGAACTTTTTCGGGTCCAGGTGTAAATGGGAATACCTTTAATCCTTTGTTAGCAGGTGTTGGGACACACACAATTACTTATACTGCAAGTGCGGGTGGGTGTATTGGTGTTGAAAACCAGCAAGTTATAATAGAGGCCAGTCCAAGTGTGGACTTAGGTCCAAATCAGGTTGGATGTGAGGGAGATGTTGTTATCCTTAATGCAGGAATAGCGGCTTCGTATACATGGAGCAATGGTGCCACAACTTCAACCATAAATGTTTTACAAACGGGTCAATATGCAGTGACCGTATCTTCAAATGGGGGCTGCGAAAGCATCGATCAGGTTGATATACAGATAAACCCATTACCAATAGTTGATTTAGGGGCTAACCAGGATAAATGCGATGGAGATTTAGTAAGTCTTAATGCCGGAATTGCCGACAATTATATATGGAGTAATGGAGCCACTGTTTCATTAATAACTGTATCAACCGATGGAACTTATTCGGTTACGGTTACGAACCAATTGTGCGAAGCGAGCGATGTGGTTACGATTAGTTTTCATTCTGTAAATGTTGACTTGGGGCCAGACCTGGAAATTTGTAGTGGAGCAACAGCAACCCTTGATGCCGGATCGGGAAGTTTCTTTCAATATAATTGGTCAGGAGGAGAGCAGACACAATCAATACAAGCTGCGACATCTGGTACATATTATGTTACAGTTACCGATCAATATGGCTGTAATGGTTCTGATGATATGAACATTATTGTAAACCCGCTTCCACTAATTGATCTGGGACCGGATATGGTTATTGATGATACTGTTATTATACTGGATGCAGGAGTTGGTTATGCCTCATACTTATGGTCAACAGGTTCGGTATCGATGATACTCCCTGTTGATGGCAATTTGCTCGCACTTGGATCCTATACTTATTGGGTTGAGATAACCAATTCTTATGGTTGTACTTCTACCGACACCATTACAATAACAAAAGAATCGAGTCAGGCTGTTCAATCCATTGTATTGGTAAATGGATGGAGCATGATTTCATCCTATATAGATCCATTTGAAGCTGATTTAATAGATGTATTTGCTGATGTGGTAACTAAAATAAATATTGTTAAAGATGGTAATGGAAATGTATATTGGCCCACATTTAATTTCAATAATGTTGGTGATTTGACCATTGGAGAGGGATATCAAATTTTTATGAACGCAGCGGATACATTAGAAGTAGTGGGCATACAAGTTCAGCCCGAACTTTCACCCTTTACTATACCTTCTGGTTGGAGCATTATGGGCTACTTGCGAACTTCGCCTGCATCACTTGTCGATATGTTAAGTAATGTAGTATTAAATGTTGAGATCGTTAAAGATGGTAATGGCAATGTTTACTGGCCCAGTTTTCAATATAATGGAATTGGCAATATGTTACCTGGCGGAGGCTATCAAATACTTTCAACCAATAGCTTTTTGTTCACTTATCCAGCTAATACAACAAAGTCACAAGTATCATGGAGCAACAAATTAGAGCCGACATATTTTCATAGTTGCGAGAATACGGGCCATAATATGACATTGGCAATTCCACGAAATGTAGCAGAAGGAATACTGAATGTAAATGATGAAATTGCTGTTTTCGACCAAAATGGAGTACTTCTTGGAAGTTCTGTTTACCAAAATTCTAATATAATTCTTACAATTTGGGGCAATAATCCCTATACAAATTCTGTCGATGGCATACAGGAAGGACAAGAATTCACACTCAAAAAATGGGATCGTTTTTCGTATGTAACCACTGACTTGAAAGTTGATTATTTTATCTCAGGATCAGCAGTTTACTCTGTAAATTCACAGGCTGTAATTGGTAAATTTGCATCGGTAAATACGGAGGGTATTTCACTGTCCAACTACCCTAACCCATTCCGCGATAGAACAACAATCGAATTTTATTTACCCGAAAGTATGGATATTAGAATATTACTTTATAATTTAGTGGGTGAATTCGTTCAGGAAATTTGCACAGGAAATTATCCCGAAGGTGTTCACAATGTTGAGTTAAATGGGGGAAGTTTACAAGCTGGTATTTACTATTATACATTAGAAACACCCAATAAATATATAACAGAAAAATTATGTATGGAAAAATAATTTATTAAATAACATATCATTATTTTGTACTTTTTCCCTAGCTTTTAGGGAAAAAGTATTATCATTTATGGATACAGACAACTGAAAAATAAATATTAATAATTTTAAAAGGATGATTATGAAGCACTATTTATCTTTGAAGAATGTTTGGGTAACTCTGTTGATGTTGACAATTGCAACATCAATAAATGCTCAAACCCTACCTTGGACTTATGCAAATACAGGTGTTAACCACACCATTTTGATTCAGCCAGGAACAGTAACAATCAACGGAACATCCATTAGCAGTGGAGATTATGTCGGTGTGTTTTTCGATTTATCAGGTACGCTTACATGCGGCGGATATGTTGAATATACAGGAGGTGTAACAGCCCTTAGTGCATGGGGTTCCGAATCCGGTGTGGATAATGGTTTTCAAAACAATGAAGCATTTAGCTGGAAAGTATGGGTGGCAAGCACTGGAGCCGTAGTTGATATGGTTGCAACTTATTCGTTTGGTGGAGGTTTCTATACAACCAATGCGATGAGCGGTATTTTAACATTGGAAGGAACCGCCGGTTCTAATCCTCTGAGTGCATCTTCTTTGGAAACAAATGTGAGTTGTTTTGGTTTATGCGATGGGGCGATTGATGTTACAGCAAGCGATGGAACAACTCCCTATTCTTACTTATGGTCGAATGGAGCATCAGTTGAAGATTTAAGTGGAATTTGTGCCGGTACGTATACGGTTACCGTTTCAGATGTATCCGATAATGTGGTGCTCAATATTACCATTACCGAGCCTAGTGAAATAGCACTTACTGATATTGCGACCAATGCGGACTGCTTTGGCGCAGCAACAGGTGCGATCGACATGACAGTAGCAGGAGGGAGCTCCCCTTATACTTATCTATGGTCTAATGGCTCTTCGTCAGAAGACCTTACCGGAATTTTGGCCGGATCATATTCCATTACGGTTACAGATGATAATGGTTGCACAGGTTCAGCATTATTTTCGGTTAGTGAGCCAACAGAATTAGCACTGACACAAAATAGTACCAATATCCTATGCTATGGCAATACCACGGGGGCAATTGATATTACTGTTTCGGGCGGAACAGTTCCATATTCTTTCTCATGGAGCAATAGTTCGACAAACGAAGATATTACCAATTTGGGAGCCGGTAGTTATAGCTTGACCATCACCGATGGAAATAATTGTACAATAAGCAATAGCTATACAATAACCGAAGCTACCGAATTAGGTGCAACAGCTACTGCAACAGAAGTGTTATGTAATGGAGATGCAACCGGGAGTATTGATTTAACTGTTACAGGCGGAACGATGCCTTATACATATTCCTGGTCGAATGGTTCTTCAACTGAAGATATAGCCAATGTTATGGCTGGCACTTATGCTTATACAGTGACTGATGCCAATGGATGTATGTTCACTGGATCGGCGCAAGTTTCAGAACCAGCAGCCTTATCGGCTTCAAGCACAATTACAAATGTCGATTGCTACGGAAATCAAAATGGAGCTATCGATTTAACAATTTCTGGTGGAGTTGCTCCACTTAATATTGTATGGAGCAATTCAGCAAGCACCGAGGATATTTCCGGTGTAGGCCCTGGAATTTATGAAGTCCTTATTTTTGATGCTAATAACTGCACATTTACCGATTCATATACAATTACCGAATCAGCTGAAATAATTGTAACCCCAATATTTTCAGACTATAGCGGGTACAATGTTAGCACCAATGGTGCTAGCGATGGTTTAATTGATGTGACTGTTTCGGGTGGTGTATCACCTTATACTTTTACATGGAGCAATGGAGGTTCAACAAATAGTGTTGCCGGTCTTGCTGCTGGCACTCATTACCTTACAGTAACAGATGCACTTGCTTGTACTATTGTTGAAAGTTACATTTTAACCGAACCAGCACCAATCGGTTTTGGGGCTACTGGTCTAGTTGCTAACGCTTCGTGTTTTAGCGTTTGCGATGGCTCAATCGATCTTACTGTTGTAGGTGGAACAACGCCATATACTTACAGCTGGTCGAATGGGGCATCAATTGAAGATGTTTCCGGGCTTTGCTCCGATACCTATGATGTTACCGTAACAGATGCTTCGGGAGGTGCTCCTGTATATCAACCTTTCGATTGGACTTTTGTGAATACGGGTAATAACCATACCATATTTATATCAACAGGTATTGTTACTATTGATGGAAGTGCGATCCAGCCTGGAGACGTAATCGGGGTATTCTATAATTCAGGAGGGAACATGGTATGTGCCGGTTATATTGCCTGGAATAATGCTTCAACTGCTTGTACTGCATGGGGAAGTGAACCTGGCTTAAACAATGGTTTTCAAGCAAACGAAGCGTTTAATTGGAAAGTTTGGCGTTCTATTCAGGGCGATGTTGTGGATATGACCGCAACATACCAAGGCTTACCTTTCGCAAATCAAGGAAATTACATCACCAATGGAATGAGTGGACTTGCTACCCTTACCGGAACACCAAGTGGTGGCGGTGGCGGTGGTGTGTCCATAATCGAAAGCTTTACTGTTACAGAACCAGCTCAGTTGCTTGCAAGTGGAACGGCAATCAATAACTTATGTTATGGTGGCATGACCGGAAGCATTGATCTTTCTGTTAGTGGCGGAACTCCTCCTTATTTATATAATTGGTCGAACTCAGCGGTTACCGAAGATATTTCAGGATTGGCCGCTGGTTATTATGATGTGATCGTAAGCGATGCCAACCAGTGTTCAACAACTTTTGGTATTACGATTACCCAACCAACTGAAATTATGGCAACAGCAGTTGCAACGGATGTTTTATGTTTTGGTGATATGAATGGAAGTATTGACCTTACTGTTTCGGGCGGAACTATGCCTTATTCATTTAGTTGGTCGAATGGTGGAAATACCGAAGACCTTTCGGGGATTGGTGCAGGATTATATGCTGTTACAGTTACCGATGCCAATGGTTGTATCTACATGACTTCAGCAACAGTTAACCAACCGGTCGAACTTAGCTCTTTAATAGACTCACACCAGAATGTGACTTGTTTTGGATATTCAAATGGATATGCCCACGTATTAGTTTCGGGAGGCACAGCACCATACACGTATTTATGGTCAAATGGAGCGACTTCTGAAGAAATTAGCGGTGTGGTTGCTGGTCTTTATTACTACACAGTTACTGATGCCAATAGCTGTACGCTTCCTGGCTCAATTACATTATTTCAACCCGATGAACTTGTCGGTTCTGGGATGGTTTCTGATTACAATGGCTATTCAGTAAGTATTAATGGTGCTTCCGATGGATGGATCGACCTTTCTATATTGGGAGGAACTACACCTTATACGTATGCTTGGTCGAATGGGGCTACAACACAGGATTTGAACAATATTCCCGCAGGAAACTATTCATACACTGTAACAGATATTAATGGGTGTACTGCAACCGGATCTTTTACTTTGACCCAACCGAATCCTTCTTCTACATTACAAATTTCAGCAGCCATTACTCATGTTGCTTGTAATGGAAACGCAACTGGAGCAATTGATCTTAGCATTTCTGGAGGTACCGCACCTTACGATGTAGAATGGTCCAACACAGCAATGACAGAGGATCTTTCAGGTTTGGAAGCTGGTACCTATATGGTTACAGTTATGGATCTAGCAAGCAACATTGCAACAGGCAGTTATACTGTTAATCAACCTACAGCCATTGGCGCAGTTGAATCAATTACCGATGTAATGTGTAATGGTGATTTGACCGGATCAATCGAATTGACTGTTTCGGGTGGAATCGCACCATATACTTATTCATGGTCGAGTGGAGCATCAACAAAAGATATTATGAACATTGGTACAGGAATGTATGATGTTACAATTACCGATGCCAATATGTGTGAATACTTCGGAAGCTATACGGTTTCAGGACCAGCAGAATTAATGGCTACGGAAGTTACCGCAGATATTTTATGTAATGGTGCAGCAACTGGGTCTATTGATCTTACTATTTCGGGAGGTGTTATGCCTTATTCTTTTGCTTGGTCGAATGGAGCGGCTACTGAAGATCTATCAGCCATAGCTGCTGGTGCCTATGCAGTAACCATAACCGATGGTAACATGTGTTCCTATATTGGAAACTACACTATTTATGAACCAGCAGCTATAATGGCCTCCGAAGCAATTACCAATGTAATGTGTAATGGAATTCTATCTGGTGGTATTGATTTATCCGTAAGCGGTGGAGTTGGACCTTTCACTTTTGCCTGGTCGAATGGTGCTGCAAACGAAGATATTATTGCCGTTGGTGCGGGAACTTATGAAGTTACAATTTCCGATGCAAACCAGTGTGAGTATTATGGAAACTATACCATTACTGAACCTGATGCAATTTCAGCAATAGAAACAATTACGAATGTCCTTTGCAATGGTGCTTCAACCGGAGCCATCGATTTGATGGTTTCAGGTGGCGCTGCCCCATATAATTTCTCTTGGAGCAACAGTGAAGTTACTGAAGATATCTCAGGTCTCATGGCGGGTACTTATAATGTAATCATTACCGACGCAAATAACTGTGTGTATGTAGGTAATTATTCCATTTCCGAACCAGCAGTATTGGATGCAACCGAGGCTATCGTTGAAGTATTGTGCAATGGCGCAGCAACAGGTTCAATTAATATGTCTGTTTCAGGTGGCGTTGCCCCTTATTCTTTTGCTTGGTCGAACAGCGAAACAAGCGAAGACTTGATGAATATTATGGCCGGCATGTATGATGTTACAATAACAGATGCTAATGGCTGCGAATTTATGAATTCATATACAATTTCAGAGCCTGCTGCATTGATGGTTTCTGAAGCCATAGTCAATATAATGTGTAATGGCGATGCCAATGGATCCATTGATCTTACTGTTTCAGGTGGAATTTCACCTTATACCTTTGCCTGGTCGAACAGTGAAATGACAGAAGATTTAATGAACCTTAGTGGTGGAACTTATGGTGTCACAGTTACCGATGCCAACGGCTGCGAATTCTATGGAAGCTACGACGTTTTAGAACCAGCCGCTTTGGTTGTTGCTGAAACGCTTACCCATGTATTGTGTAACGGAGATGCCACTGGAGCTATCGATCTTACCGTTTCTGGTGGTGTTGCACCCTATTCATTTATGTGGTCTACTTCTGATGTTTCAGAAGATTTAAGCAACCTTGTTGCCGGAACCTACGATGTCACAGTTACCGATGCCAATGGTTGCGTATGGATGGCATCATTCACCATTACAGAACCAGATGCGTTTGCGTATGGAATGACTTCATCAGACCCATTATGCGCGGGTGATCCCACGGGGTATATTAACTTTTTTGTTTCTGGAGGAACATCACCATATACATTCTTATGGTCAGATGGATCAACAAATGAAGATTTAAGTGGCGTAGTTGCCGGTAGTTATTCGTTGACGGTAACCGATGCCTATGGTTGTACCATGGATTTCGCTGCTGTTATTAGCGAGCCAGCTGCATTATCAGTAACCGAAACGATAACCAATATAGATTGCTATGGTGGAAATAATGGAATGATTGAAGTTGTACCTGCTGGTGGGATTGGTCTTTATGGAATAGTTTGGGCCAATGCCGCAACAGATTTTATTCTTACAAACTTGATTGGAGGTACTTATAATTATACAATTACCGATTTCAATTCATGTGAATATTATGGTAGCGCAGTAGTTGTAGAACCAGGACTGTTTGTTGCAAATGGTGTTGTTTCTGATGTAGCCTGCTTTGGTGGCAACGATGGTACTGTAGATCTAAGTGTAGTTGGAGGAACAGCTCCATTTACATACTCATGGTCCGATGGTTCAACCAACGAAGATTTAATGAATGGAATGATGGGAACCTACACGGTTTCAGTAGTCGATGTAAACGGATGTGCAGCAAGTGCTTCATTTACTATTAACGAGCCGGCTGGAATGACTACTACTGGTGTTGTTGTTGACGCAATGATCTATGGTGGAAACCAGGGATCGATAGATATTACTGTAGTAGGAGGCTTGGCCCCTTATACTTTTATCTGGTCGAGTGGTGATGCTACTGAAGATATTGTCGGACTTATAGCTGGTGATTACTATGTTACAATTACTGATGCAAGCAGCTGTTCTGTTGTTGCCATGTATTCAGTTAGTGAGCCTGCTCAATTATCAGGAAGTGGCGTTGTTTCAGATTTTAATGGATATGGTGTTTCTTGCTTCGGTTCAACTGATGGTTCAATCGACTTGACTATTTTAGGCGGTACACCTCCTTATGATTTTGAATGGAGCAATGGCGAAACTACCGAAGATATTTCCGGTTTGGCTCCAGGTAATTATGATGTTACTGTTTCATATACGTATGGTACAGGACCTACTGGTACTGCTTTCAATTGGACAGCTCCAAATACCGGTGCAAATCATACCATATTTATTCCTGATGCTCAAATAAATGGAACTTCTCTTAATCCTGGTGATTATGTTGGAGTATTCTTTGATCAATCAGGAGTTTTAGTTTGTGGTGGATATGTGGAATGGACTGGTGTTTCAGGTGGAACAGCTGTTACTGCATGGGGTGCTGAAAGTGGAATGGACAATGGTTTCCAGGATGGAGAAACTTTTATCTGGAAAGTATGGCGTGCTTCCGATCAGCAGATTATTGATATGACCGCAGTATATGCACCTATTTTCCCGAACTTAGGTAGCTATTCAACGAACGGGATTAGTGGATTGGTTTCACTTACTGGTACATCATCCTTCTTTTCTGTATACGAAGATGTAATGTTGAGTTTTACCATTACTGAACCTACTGAAATTATGCTTGCTGGGTCGACAACCAATGTTCTTTGCTTTGGTGATATGACTGGGGCTATTGACTTGACCATTACCGGGGGCGTAATGCCTTATGTGGTTGAGTGGTCAAATGGTGCTATGTCAGAAGATATTTCAGGATTAGCCAGTGGCATGTATTCCGTTACTGTTATGGATGCAAATTCATGCTCGATGACTGCTATGTATGAAATCTTCCAAAACGCACTCCTCGAAGCTAGCGGAATGGTTAACGATGTTAACTGTAATGGCGGCACCGATGGTTCTGTTGATTTATCTGTAATGGGTGGTACAATGCCTTACTCTTTCTTATGGTCGAATGGTGAAACCACAGAGGATATTGCCAGTTTGTCAATCGGAACGTATGGTGTAACTGTTAGCGATGTTAATGGCTGTATGGCTTATGGAACCTTTGTTATCGATCAACCTGATATGTTAACTGAAAGTGCAGTATTAACAGGGGTAGCTTGTTCTGGTGGCAACGATGGAGCTATCGACTTAACAGTGCTTGGTGGAGCTACTCCATATACATACGAATGGTCGAACGGAAGTATAAGCGAAGATCTTTTAGGTGTGGTAGCCGGGACTTATAGCTTTACGGTTACCGATGCCAACAACTGTGTGTTATCGGGCATGTACACGATAAGTCAAAGTACTGCATTGTCGTTAACATCTTCAGTTGCTAATGCGACCTGTAATTCATATCAGAATGGTTCTATTAACCTTACTGTATCCGGAGGAACAGCGCCTTACACTTATTACTGGTCGAATAGTGCTACCAGCGAAGATGTATCTGGATTGGGTGCAGGTGGTTATTCTGTCATGGTGACTGATTATAATGGATGTTCTGCTTCTGCATTATATTTCATAAATCAGCCTGCTGCCATTAATATTACAGGGGTAATATCGAATGTTACCTGTAATGGCTATAACAATGGGGCAATCAATGTGAGTGTTTCTGGTGGCACACCTGCCTATTCTTACATCTGGTCGAATTCTGCAATTACACAAGATCTTAGTGGTGTAACTGCCGGGACATATACCATTACTGTAAGCGATGTGAATACTTGTTCAAAAAACAAAACCTTTATTGTTACCCAACCAGCTCCGTTAAATGTAACAGCAGTTATGGCTAATGTAAGCTGCAACGGTGCCAACAATGGTTCTATTGACCAAACGGTATCGGGAGGAACAGCCCCTTACACATACAATTGGTCGAATGGTGGGACTACCCAGGATAAATATAATTTGGCTGGCGGTACTTATTATGCAACAGTTACTGATACAAAGGGCTGCTCCGTAATAAACACCTATATAATAACCGAGCCTACGCCATTAACATTAACAAGCTATATTTCAACATATGGTCCTTATAATGTCAGTACTTATGGAGCATCAAACGGTTTTGTAGTTTTATTTCCAACTGGCGGAACACCTCCATATCTATATACTTGGGCCAATGGGTCACATAGTTATTATAGGCTTAATTTAACTGCCGGTAATTATGGTGTGACAATTACTGATTTGAATGGATGTTCAATGGTTCAATCTTTTACTTTGACAGAACCAGCAGCTTATACTCCTGTTACCATTACACCTACGGTCACCGCACCTTCATGTAATGGTTCAGCGAATGGGGCTATTAATTTGGCTATAAGCAATGGGGTTTCTCCTTACACCTATTTGTGGGATAATGGTTCAACTACAATGAACAGATCAGGACTTGCAGCTGGTACCTATACCGTTTCAGTTACCGATGCAACTTCAGCAACACAAACGTTGGCAGTTGAAGTAACACAGCCTGATCCTATTGCACCGACTTATGTTGTTAACAATGTTAGTTGCAATGGCATGGCCAACGGTTCTATTGACTTGAGTGTAACAGGTGGGACAGCTCCCTATACCTATAATTGGGGTATGAGCGTGATGCAAGACATAAGCAATTTGGCTGCTGGTGTTTACACTGTGACCATTAAGGACGCTAATCTGTGTACTGCTGTCCAGAGTGTGACTGTTACACAGCCTGCTATGTTAGCTCTGACGTTCAACGTTACCGATCCACTTTGCAGCAACGATGGAAGCATTGATTTAGCTGTTACGGGAGGAACCGCACCTTATGCTTACTTATGGAGCAATGGTTCTACCGATGAAGATCCTGCTAATTTAATGGCCGGAACTTATATGGTTGATGTACTCGATGCAAATGGATGTATGGCAAATGGTTCTGTTGATGTTACCATGAATGCACAGTTGCAGGTTACTTTGGTAGGAACCAATATTACCTGTTATGGTGCTCACAACGGAAGTGTCGATTTAACTATCGCGGGTGGTGTTATGCCATATTCTATTGTTTGGGATAATAGTTCATCCGATGAGGATTTGATTAATTTGGCAGCTGGTACTTTCACAGTAACAGTAGGCGATGCGAACTCTTGTTCGGTTACCGGAACGGTTACCATAGCCGAACCTGCTGAAATCTTATTGAGTGCTGCTACATCTAATGTTTCCTGTAATGGTGGTATGAATGGAAGTATTACCCTTACTGTTACAGGTGGAGTTTTGCCTTATGCTTATAGTTGGGCCGACGGGGTAACTGCAAAAGATCGCAGCAACCTTATGGCCGGTACTTACATGGTTACTGTTAGCGATGCAAATGCCTGTATGAAGGTTGAAACCTATACAATTACAGAACCTGATCCAATAGTAATAACATACACATCTACAAACCTTAGCTGTTACAAAGTGTATGATGGTTCTATTACCATCTCAATTACAGGTGGCACCTCACCATATACTTTCCTATGGTCGAATTTGGCAAACAGTCAGAATCTTACTGCCCTGAAAGCTGGAAGCTATTCTGTAAAGATTTGGGATGCAAATGGATGTTTCTTCCAAAGTCAGGTAATTACTATTACTCAGCCCAATGCCTTTACGAATGGTTTAATCCTGGCACAAGGAGTTCTTTGTAGTAGTGATCAGAATGCCGAATTAGATCTGACAGTTTCTGGCGGTACAATGCCATATACATTCAACTGGAATAATGGAACTTATAATACGGAAGATCTTTCGGGATTAGGAGCTGGTACTTATGCCGTTGTAGTTAGTGATGCAAATAATTGTATGACAACAAATACAATTACAATATCTGCCCCGAATCCATTGATTAGCCAAGTGTTTAGTTCAAATGTAAGCTGTTATGGTGGTGCCGATGGTGCTGCAGCTGTTGTTATGACTGGTGGAACATGGCCTTATTCATTTGAATGGAGTGATGGATTGAACACTATAGGAACCAATGAAATAATTTGGCCTATTTCAGTTGGAACATACAGCATTCAGGTTACCGATGCTAATGGTTGTATCACAACCAACTCAGCTACTGTACTAGAACCCGATCCATTAGGAGCCAACATAACTGTATTTGGAACTACAAATCTTACTGTCTTGGCTGTACCAACAGGTGGTACTAGTCCATATACCTATTCATGGCAGCCGAGTGGCGCAACCGCACCGTTTGTTAAGAATATTATTCCGGGTACTACCCTTACGGTAACCATTATCGATGCAAATGGGTGTACTTATACAACTACTTTTGTTGCACAACCAAGTGCTCCAACTGTGGCAGGGAATATCGGTGGTTTTTCAAATCAGAATTCAAGTGAAGCCTTTAAATTGGAGTCGCTGGAAGATTTGACTTTGGTCTATCCGAACCCGAACAATACCGGGTTATTCTATGTATCGGTTCCTGATCAGGAAAGCATTTCTTCTATGAAGGTATACGATTCAAGCGGACGCCTGATTAGTAGCAATTACCAAAAGAACGTGAATGGCGATATCCTTTTAGATATTCAAAATATTTCGAAAGGGATCTATTATTTAAGAATTTCAGACGAAGCTAAACGTGTTATTGTTAAGAAGTTAGTAATAACTCAATAGCGAAATAATAGTGTGGGTAATGTTGCTAACATTAGTCACGAAAGTGTAAATTGGTTAACTCCAATAAGTTAATTTTTGAATCGGGTGACTCGTAAGGGTCATCCGGCTCAATATTTTATAGAATGACATAAATAAATTATAATTATGAGAATTATTTCCTATTTCCTGTTTGCGTGTATGTTGTTAAGTGCTGGTGCAATAGCCCAGACAACATTACCTTTTGTGGAAAACTTTGAAGGCACTCCCACAGCATCGGGCTGGACGGTTACTGCAGCTCCGGGATCTGATGGTTGGACTATTGGTGCAAATCAGAGTTCTTCTTTTGTGATACCAATTCCAGGGCAGGGTTCTTATGCTATGTCAAGCGATGAATCTTGTGTTGGCTGTGATAAAAGTGCAGACTTGTTGGTTTCTCCAGCATTAGATTTATCTGGCCACTTGATTGTTAGTCTTGATTTCTTGGGGTTTTATTTATCTACTTCTGGGACTCAAGGATATGTGCTGATTAGCTTCGACAATGGTGCAAGTTGGGCTGATACTGTACATACAATGTTTTCAACCGGGACTTGGGAAGATATCAGTATTGATTTGTCAGCTTATGTAGATGACACTATAAACGTAGGTTTTCTGTTTAATGACCCTACCCCAAGTGTAAATACATTTGGTTTTGCAGTGGATAATGTCCACGTGTTCGAGCCTTGGACGTACGATGTAGGTATAATCGGATGGACCATCCCACAAACGGGTTGTGGGCTTACTGATAATGAATCCATCACGATTGATATTGAAAACCTGGGATTAGCCGATGCCAGCAATATCACGGTATCTTATTCCCTCGATGGTGGGTCAAACTTTGTCAATGAAATTATCCCTGGACCTATTACATCTGGTACGGTAGTTAATTATACCTTTTCGCAAAAGGCAGATTTATCTGTAGCAGCTATTTATACCATAGAATTGGCTGTTGCTTTTACCACCGATGAAAATTTAACCAATAACAACGAAGGGCCATTTATTATAAAGAGTCTTTCGGTAATAGATCAATTTCCTTTTACTGAAAACTTTAATTCTGGCTCAAGTGTGTATTTCGATTTTGTAGTTGGAAGCCAGGCTGGTGCTGCCTTTAAAACAGCTGCCGGTAATGGATATGTCGAATTTACAGGAGCTGGGTTTCCAGCCTCTGGTTGGACAGGTTTCCCAGGGACCACAACTTCATCCAACGCCTGGAACGATAATGTGAGCCATCATGCTTATATGAACGCTTGTGCTGTGGATGCTACGCTGTTAAGCGATTTGGAGCTACAGTTCGATTTGGATCAGAAATTTGTTCTCAATCAAAGTTATACTTGGTTTCGATTGGTGGTGAATGGCACTCCAGTGGCGGATAGCAATGGGACCATCGAATTTAGTCCGGTTAGCAATTCGACCGGTTACCAAACCCATACTTACGATCTTACCGCTTTTGTTGGAAATATGATTGACATAAGTTTCCAGGGGGCCAGTTTATTCAGCTCGCAGGTTTTCGCACCAGGTAATATTAATTTGATCGATAATATTTCCTTTACAGGAACCCAAACAACAGAAAATATTTATACCCTTCCCTTTAACGAAAACTTTGAAGGAGGCCCAACCAACCCCGGTTGGACTACAGATCAGGCAACTGGATCCGATGGCTGGGTAATGGCAGCCGAATATTATGGTGCTTACTGGTATCCCGATCCTTTATCAAATCCTAATACTACTATTGCGGCTACCTCAAACGATGATATCTGTAATTGTGATGCCAGTTTGGATTATTTAATCAGCCCCAAATTAAATTTAATTGGTTATGGAGTGGTCAACCTTAGTTTTGATTATTTCTTCACTGGTGATTATGGATCAGAGGGCTATGTGTATGTAAGTACTGATGGGACGCTTAATAATTTGACCTTGATTCAAACTATGCCTCTTTCTACTAATCAAGAATGGCAAAGTGTTACAGTGAATCTTAATGCATACATAGGGAGCGTGGTAAAATTAGTTTTCCATCATAATGATAATGGTGGATCCGCCTCCGGTTTTTCAATCGACAATGTAAGTGTGGTTGAAGGCGGAGCTCCTCCGGTGGCAGTCGTTTATCCTTTGCCTTTTATGGAAAACTTTGAAGGACAACCCACCAATACAGGCTGGTCTACCAACCAGGCAAGTGGGTCGGACGGATGGGTTATGGCAGCTGAATATTATGGCTCTTATTGGTATCCCGATCCTTTATCAAGTCCTAACACCACAATAGCAGCTACATCGAACGATGATATTTGCAATTGTAATTCGAGTGCCGACTACTTTATGAGCCCGATTCTCGATCTTACAAATACGGCTACCGTTGAACTTAATTTTGATTATTTCTTTAATGGTGAATACGGATCCACGGGTTTTGTGTATGTAAGTACAGATGGGACATTAAATAATTTACAACTTATTCAAACTATGCTGGTTTCCCCAGTTGTTTTGACGTGGAACAATCTTAGCGTGGATTTATCAGCTTTTGCGGGTGATAGTATCCAATTGGTTTTCCTTCATTCTGATAATGGGGGCTCGGCTAGTGGATTTTCGATCGATAATGTTTCCGTTACAAGTACCATTCTACCTCCACCTTCAGTTTATACCATTCCATTTCTCGAAGATTTTGAAGGGCAACCCACCAACATCGATTGGTCTACTAACCAGGCAAGTGGCTCGGATGGTTGGGTAATGGCCGCTGAATATTATGGCTCTTATTGGTATCCAAACCCTTTATCAAATCCAAATACAACAATTGCAGCTACATCAAACGATGATATTTGCAATTGTAATTCAAGTGCCGATTACTTTATAAGCCCTGAAATGAGTTTGACTGGATTCAATGCTTTTGAATTGAATTTCGATTATTTTTTCAATGGTGAGTATGGATCCACTGGTTTTGTTTATGTCAGTACCGATGGAACACTGAACAATCTACAATTAATAAAAACCATGACGGTTGATCCACTCGTCCTTATCTGGGTAAATACAACAGTAGACCTCACGGCTTTTGCTGGGGATACCATACAATTGGTTTTCCTTCATTCCGATAATGGAGGGTCAGCGTCAGGATTTTCTATCGATAATGTTTCGGTTACCGGGAGCAATCCTGCGCAAATAGTTTACAACCTTCCATTTATGGAAGATTTTGAAGGGCAACCTACCAATACAGGATGGTCTACCAGTCAGGCTCCCGGGTCCGATGGTTGGGTAATGGCTGCTGAGAATTATGGGCTTTACTGGTATCCTATACCAAGTTCTAATACTACAATTGCCGCAACCTCAAACGATGATATTTGTGTCTGCGATGCAAGTGTCGATTACTTCATCAGCCCACCTATTAGTTTTGTAGGATATTCTGGTGTTACTCTGCAAATGGATTATTTTTTCAATGGGGATTATGGTTCAGAAGGCTTTGTATATGTTAGCCTTGACGGAACTCTAAATAACCTCCAATTAGTTCAAACTATGCCAATAAGTAGCACTACTGTGTGGAACAATATGTCTATAAACTTATCTTCTTTTGTTGGCGATACTGTACAAATTGTTTTCCATCATGATGATAATGGTTTAGACGCATCGGGTTTCTCTATTGATAATGTTAATGTTACAGGACAGCTAGCACCACCCGATCCAATAATTTCGGGTGTTGAAACAAATGTTGACTGTTTTGGTGCAAGCACCGGGGCAATTGATATTTCTGTAACCTCAGGTGTTACACCGTATACTTATCTCTGGTCAAACAATAGTACAACCCAGGATTTGATAAATGTTATAGCTGATAATTATTCTGTTGTTGTTACAGATTTTGTTGGTGCGACAGCCACAGCAAGTTTTGTAATTACAGAACCGGCAGATATTCAAACAACAGATGCAGCAACTATATGTGATGGTGATACCTATATTTTTGGAACACAAACCTTGACCACAGCCAATACCTATACCGAAGTGTTTGCTTCTGTTGATGGTTGTGATTCAACCGTTGTGCTTACTTTAAGTGTGAACCCAGTTTATAACAATACCGATGTGGCCA
>JAIOYV010000149.1 GCA_021740905.1 Bacteroidales bacterium | reverse complement strand
TTAGGTTACTGACTGTGACATCTGGATTTCCAGGAACAACAAGGGTGCTGTGGGCATATCCAAAAGCAAAAGCGGCTGCCAGGGCCATCAAAACAATTGATAACCCGGCTATTATTGCAGATATTCTATTCGTTTTCATACTATTCTTTTTACTATTTATTTTTTCGATTGAATTTCAATGAAATTATGATGCAAATGTATGAGGGAGCGGAATGACAAAAGTTCAGAATAGCTCTACAGAGGTTCGGAATTATAATACCGGGCTAAAAAGTTTGATTTTGATAGAAAGGAGGTGGTTTTTTATAAGGGGCTGAAAATGTAGGCAAGGTATTATGAGAGATCCCTCTCTAACTTACTAAGCATCTCTGAGATGCTTAGTAAGTCAGTTGGAAAAGTTATTTGGGTAAGCAAACACATCATTGTAAAGCCCAACGAATACCAAAAGGGTAATTATTTAGTTTCCGTAAGATTAGCTTTAGTGAAAGATTCAAAATAACTTCCCCAATCTGACTTAGTTATTTTTTTCTTTAAGTTCTTCAACTCTTCTTTTATAGTAATCAAAACCACTTAACTCAAAAGCTCTTGTAACATATTTAATTGCATTGGGATAGTCGCCTTGTGCCTCATAATAATCAGCCATAGAATCATAAGCATTGGCACTTTCAGGATAATATTCAATAGCAAGTTCAAAGTACATTTTTGCCTTTTCAAGCTGTTGCATATCCATATTCATATAACCTGACATGTTTAAAAGTTCGTCCGGATAGGGAGGTTCCTGATATCCAAAATGGTCTTTAAGTTTCTTTTCCCTGTATTTTATTATGCCAAGAAGCACTTCTTTTGGTGTGTCAAATGAGTTTATTTTGTCGGTATTTTCCATTTGGTACCATTCAAAAAGTGAAATCAACCCATCCATAATAGAAGGAAAGGGAACGGTACCATGCAGGTCTTTGGGATAAAATTTCCATTCAAAAGACAATCCGTTTTTAGCGTTTTGCCTTACCACGTTTGAAAAGGCAATATTGGAACGGGCAAACATTGTGAATTCTGTTGTATCCTGCATCACATTGTCGATTGTTACCTTCGAGTCCTGCATGTTCAACTGCCCACTTAAAGACATAAACAAAGATTTTTTTTCATATTTCTGAGTGGCAAGTACTTCTTCTGCTTCTTTCAATAATTTTTGCCCGTCCCAATCCAGACTTGGGTCAATGGCTAAGTAGTTGGCAAATAAATTCGGATGCTGAATTAGCGTGTAAATGGTAAATAAGCCTCCATAGGAATGACCAATTAATGTTCTATAATTGGTAACGGGATATTTGTTTTCAATATATGGGATGAGTTCTTTCTCTATGAATTTACTGAAACTTTCAGCCTCCCCGTTTTCTTCATTAAATGGCATTCCATATTTTGCAGTTATGGTTGAAGTCGTTAAATCTCTTATTCTGTTTTTATCATTAGAAATTCCAACTAGTACCATTTCGGGCATAAAACCGCCGCTGTAATAATTATGTACATCTACAAGAGTTGGAAGAAATATTTCTCCGTCTAAAATAAAAGCCACCGGGTATTTCTGATTTTTCTCAGGGGAATAACTGGCAGGTAGTTGCACATAAATCTTTCTTGACTCGTTTAGTATTTGGGAATAAAGACTATCCGGAACACCTACTTTTTGCAAAAACTGTTGATTTTGATCCGCCTGAGCTTTTAAAAGTAGTAGAGAGAAAATGACGAGTCCTATTGTCCATCCTATTTTTAATATATAGGTCATTTTATTGTTCTTAATCATGCTGATTTCATCAATTTCTAAAGCCAGATTTTATTTAGCCAAATGGGATTAATAATAGTGTTAATAATTTGTTCATGTAAGATGCTTGCCGTGGTTTTAATTATAGCATATTTCCTGCAGCCTTAACCCGAGCATCCATATACCCACCTACAAGCATACCAATTAGCAAACCAATGCTAATTCCAAAGGATACCCCTAAAGACCTTTCAAAATACCCACCAATCAGAACTCCTAAAAGAACTCCAAAAGCCGGCCCAAAAACGATACCCAAAATGGTATAATACCATTTGGAAGTAAAGGAAAATGCATCCTTTAAATAGCTTTCAAATTTACTTAATGCTTTCTTAAAGTATTTCTTTTTGTTCTCAGGATTTGAGTTCAATTTTAAACTATCAAGTTCCGCCTCAATGGTTTGAAGTTCTTCTTTTGTGAACGCTCTACTTTTCAGTTGGGTGATAATATGAAGGAATTTCTCATAAATCCTGATTTCAGACTTCGTGGTTGTTTCGTTTTTTAAACTTTCAAAAAAGTTATTCGCTTCTTGTAATGTCATACTATTTATTTTAATGTTTTCTTAGTTAGTGGCTGGAACCACAATTTATTTCACTTATCTCAATAAATTCCAAACGCTGTCTGAGCTATGGAATTGCAACTGATACCAAAGAAAACCCACTGGTTAGGTATTTGTTAGATTGGGCATTTGCTTTCATTGCTTTTAATGCTTCAGGTGAAACCAAAAGAGTATCGCGACTAATTGTGTAGGCCCCAAAATAGCCCAATGCACCATTCGACAGGTTGGTTACAGGATTTGAAGGGTTTGCATTTCCAATCATACCTCCTTCAAAAACCGACGAGAGGGTCCGATAATAATTGTAAGTCGATTCGTCCAGTGTTTGCAACTCAACAATTACGGTGTCGTTGGTAAGGAACTGCCCATTGTCCCATTGCATCGAAATCTCATTTCCATCCACAAAAGCATCATCAAACAAATAGATAAGCTGGTTGCCCTTGGTTGAGTCGTTGATTTTGGAAACGATTAAACGATAATAGTTTTCGATTCCGGCAGGATCGTGCAAGTGACAATTTATCAGGTAGCCTCCCGAGAATTCCATATAATCAGGCGTAGGTTCTATTGAAACTGAATCGATGCTGACTTTGTGAGGCAGGGTAGCCGATGCAAAATATTTTTGACCATCTACATCTACTTCCAAGGCATATTCTACACCTTCGGCTGTGTCCCAGTTTTTGGAATACACACCCGGGCTGGTTTCTTCAAGTTCTTCGCTGTTCCCCGCGTCATCGGAAATTGTAACCCTGGCATTGGAAACTGCCGGATAAATCCCCGGTTCAAAATAATCTGTCGATTTCGAGATCTTTACTACAATAGAATCGCTGTTGTTGGTAACAGCACCATCGATTACTAATTTGGGTTCGATGGAATCAAGGTCTATTTCTATTACATCCTGGCAAGCCGCAAACAGCATTAGTAAACAGAATGGCAATACTATATTTTTTATTGTTTTCATGATAGTTAGAATTTAAAATTGTACGTAATAGATGGAATCATTTGGAAAAGAGATAAGCGCACAGCTTCCGTTTGAGTAGGATTATTTTCTTTCTCCCTAAAGGTGATGGAAAAAGCATTTCGCCGCCCATAAGCATTGTAAAGCGAGAAATTCCAACTCGATTCAAACCGCTTTTTCTTTTTTGGGGTATAAGTTGCACCAATATCCAACCGGTGGTAGTTGGGCATCCGGTAACCATTTCGCTTTGTGTAAACCGGAATTGTAAACCCGTCGACCCTGTATTTCCCACTCGGGAACGAGACAGCATTTCCGGTGTTGAATACCCAGTTGGCCGAAAGGTTCCATTTTTTGTTTACCTGGTACATGCCCACTACCGATATGTCGTGTGTTCTGTCTTGTTTGGCAGGAAACCAATCGCCACCTTCAATTTCGTCGATTGATTTTTCGGTCTTGGAAAGGGTGTAACCAATCCAGCCGGTTAAATTTCCAGTTCGCTTTTTTACATAAAGCTCAACACCATAAGCACGCCCTTTACCAAAAACCAGTTGCGACTCTACGTTTTTATTGAGAAGGATTTCTGCCCCATTCTGATAATCAATCTGGTTTTGCAGGCTTTTATAATACACTTCAACCGATGTTTCAAACATGTTGTTTTTAAAATTCCTGAAATACCCAAGGGCAAGCTGGTCGGCAATTTGAGGTTTTACATTTTTGCTGCTCGGAATCCACACATCGGTTGGGAGCGACGCTGATGAATTTGACAATAGGTGGACATATTGCGCATTTTTCGCATACGAGAATTTAACCGAATTTTCATTGTTTATGATATAATTGAATGTTGCCCGGGGCTCAAGCGTTGCGTATCGTTTAGCGATGCTTTCTTTCGTGAAAATCTCCGTATTTGTTATTTCGTCGCTTTCGTTATACGTATAAACAGTATCGGGGCCAACTGCCGCAAAACCCGTGTACCGCAAACCATAGCTTACTTTTATATGGTCGGAGATATTCAATTCGTGGGACACGTAGGCTGCCCCTTCGTAGGCTTGTTTTTTATTGATCATAAATGAATTGAAAAGGTTGCTGTTGTCAGCATTAATTTCTCCAGGGCTGTACGTGTGATAGATGGTGTTAAAACCGAATTTAAGGGTATTGTTTGTATTGATAAAGTATTGAAAATCTTCTTTCCAATTTACATCCCTGATGCCGGATTCGATATTCAACATGTTGTTCGAGAAGTTGTACCCAAACCCATAATCGTAGTTGCTATAAATAAGCGAACTGTTCAGGAATAGTCGATTGTTAAACACGTGGTTCCACCGGAGCGTACCCGTTTTATTTCCCCACTTTAAAGAGAAAAGATCGTCGAGATTGAACACATCGCGGCCAAAATATCCCGATAAATAAATCCGGTTGTTATCGTTCAATTTGTAGTTGGCCTTTACATTCAAATCATAAAAATATAAATCGGTATGTTTCTGGGTATTGTTTTTAGAGAAAACCATAAACATATCGGCATAACTTCGCCGTCCTGAAATAATAAACGAACCTTTATCTTTCACAATGGGCGATTCGATTGTCAATCGGGAAGACAACAAACCCAACCCGCCAGAAGTGCTAAACTTCTTTGAGTTGCCTTCGTTCATTTGAATATCGAGGATGGACGACAACCTGCCGCCATAATTCGCCGGCGCATTTCCTTTGTACAATTCCAGGTCTTTGATGGCATCGGAGTTAAAAACCGAGAAAAACCCCAAGAGATGGGATGCGCTGTAAACCGGGGCCTCGTCCAAAATAATCAGGTTTTGGTCGATACCCCCGCCCCGCACATAAAATCCGGTTGTTCCTTCGGCACCCGTACTGATCCCGGGCAGGAGCTGAATGGTTTTCAGGATATCCTGCTCGCCTAAAATTACCGGAATTACTTTGATTTCTTTGGGCGATAGTTTGGCCACCCCCATCTCCGCCTTCCTGATGTTTTTATCTTCGGCTTCGCCCCGGACTACAATCTCCTCCATTTGCGCTGAAGTGGGCTGTAATTCAATATCCTTTTTGAAATCGCTATTAAGCTCTGTAGGTATTGAAGTGTTTTCGTAACCGATATATGAATATTGCAAAGTGTATTTCCCTTTGGGGAGTGTTAGTGAATAAAAACCATACACATTGGTTGCGGTACCGGTTTTCAGCTCGGTTACATATACCGTTGAGCCTATTAACCCTTCACCTGTATCGGCACTTTTCACATAACCACTCAGGGTTACTTTTTCACCTGCAAATCCTGACAATGCCGATATCAATATTACGATCAGGCTTGCTACTATTTTAGTTTTCATTTTGTTTTTTTTATAGGTTCTTGTTTCTAAAGGTGTCTTGCTGTTATTATCGAATCCATTGATTGATTTTGAGGATAAATATTTATGGGCAGTATGAGAGAGGTGGGTAGCACAGTTTATCTATTTTGGAAAACTGCTTATTCCTTCGCCTTCCTCCACGGATCAACAACCAAATTCCGAAACCAACTTCGCCAAAAGCCATGGGCATGCTGAGTATCATCTCGGCTGTTTTCACCTGGCTTTCAAATTCGGGAAAGAAATTCTTAATCGTATGGATCCCGATATACGAAATCCCCGCAAATACCAACAGGATTCCCCAAACAGCATGGATGTTCTTCGATCTTAGAACCAGGATCCCCAGAAAAAGCAAGTGAAGACCAAATAGT
>JAIOYV010000064.1 GCA_021740905.1 Bacteroidales bacterium | reverse complement strand
GTCAGTACCAACCTTTGTAGTCCTGCTTCCTTCAGTCCTTGGGTCACCCCAAGCAACCTTGCAGCTTACTAATGGTTCGAGTCGTTACTCCCGCCCATGAGAGACTTTCACCCTCTGGAAAAAAAATGAACACCTGTTGATTGCCTTTGAAAATAAATTTGTATTTTTCGATTTTTTCAAGAGCTTACAACGGGTGTGCACTGCTGCTCATGCAGGGCACACACACACAATATAAAACAGTTGGGGTTCAGTGGTTTGCGGGGGTTTTGTTCTCGCCTCAGCATTCTTATCGGTGGACAAGAACGCAGCCCGAAAACCCAACCGTTTCATATTGTAAAACGTTAGCGGTCAGCGAAATAAAGTAAATACAACATTTGGGTAAATGAAATTTGAGAGATTGAAAAAAAAGGATTATCGAAAAATCATGGGAACAGACAGCATTCCAAAGATTAACCAGAATCATGTAATTCTTAGATTTATAGATTTTGACTTTGACCCTAATGATATAACTAAAAAACTGGGATTAAAACCACTATCAATAGCAAGACAAGGGGAAGAATATTTTGTGGGGCATAAACGTATTCGAAAAATTTGGGAGTTTAATCATTGGGACTATGAATTAAAAACTAATACAAATGACTTTATTGGTGATACAGTAGACCAATTTTTTAATGAAATTATTTCTCCAAGACTTGATGAAATAAAAGAGATTAGTCAAAAGAGTAAAACAACCAGACTAATAATCGTTCAGTATTATTATTCAGGACCAAATCCTGGTTATGGATTTGAGAAGGAACAAGTGAAAATATTAGCAGAAATTAATGCGGAGATAGATATGGACATTTATTGTTTAGGCGATGACAAAGACGATAAATAATAAACGCCGAACCGCTAACAATAAATATAGTGCATTTGGCAGATAGTACTAAAAATGAAGATTATAGCTATAAATAAACATAGTAGTAAATTGAAAGATATGAGCGTTGAAATGCCAAACGCACCATATTCAAACCGTTGCCGGCAAGCAGGAAAAACAACAGTGCTGAGAATAGAGAGTATATTTGTCGCATAATTTGCGTAGAATGAAAAACTATATACACGAACAAGAAAACTGGACTGACTTCACTTGGGACAATAAGAAAGTGATGATAAAACTAGGTGAAGCTAGAAATCAACAGGGCAGACTTCTTGGGAAAATGGAATCGCTGGGCTTTGATTTGCAAAATGAAGCAGTTTTGAACACACTTACTTTAGATGTTATAAAATCACAGTTGCAGACTGGAGAAAAGACACAACTGGTCCTATGCAAGTTGTGACAGGGCCTATGGGAAATGAAAAAATTCTTTATCAAGCACCAAGTTCTGACAGGATAGAGCCTGAAATGATAAGGTTCATAGACTGGTTTGAAAACGAGCACGAAATAGATTTGGTTCTTAAAGCAGCTATTGCTCATTTATGGTTCGAGACAATTCATCCTTTCAACGATGGAAACGGACGAATTACAAGAGCAATTACAGACATGACATTAGCACGTCCTGACAAAAGTATCAGGCGGTTCTACAGCATGTCAGCACAATTTATGAATTGAAAGAAATGCCAAGCGGTAACCGAGTAGACAGTCCCGACTAAAATAACCGGGATGCGCCTCTCACCATTTATCCCGTACTAAAAGTCGGGACCACACGTATCCCGAATCAAGTTCGGGACAGGCTGTATACGGCGGTTCTTTAAAACATGGGAAACAAGCTATAGCCATCCGCGATACATGCAATGTTACAAGGACACCTAACCAGGCACGGCACTTATCAGCCTGCCCGTCATTGCTCTCATGAAGATGAAACAGACAATTCCTACTTTTACCTAATTTTGTCCATAATTTTAAACTAAACTCATCTGCATTATGAAAAATATCACATTTTTGTTATACCGATTACGAATTGATATGCACCTTAAGTTCGTTTCTCCTAAAGCCACATCAATTCAGTATCGGCATTTACCAATTCAATTAGCGAAATGGCTTTCAGCGCATTTCATAATGAATTTGGTATTAATTGCTTTTACACTACTATCTTGTGTCGATAATCCGGTTAAAAACAAGAATCAAAAAAACGAAGAGTCATCGGAAGCAGTGCTTGTTAAAGGGGTAGAAAAATTGGCTGGTGGTTTTGTTTTTACCGAAGGCCCTGCGGTAGATGCTAATAGAAATGTCTATTTTACTGATATTCCGAATAACCTGATTCTTATATGGACAGTAAACAACAAGCTTGACACTTTTCGGCTAAATAGCGGACATGCAAACGGATTGTTCCCTGGTAAACAAAACGCTTTTTGTAGAATTTGGCTGCGATGGGATGACTATTGACAAAGAAGGAAATGTGTATTTAGCTACCAATGGAAAAAACGCAGTAGATATTTTTTCACCTTCAGGCGAATTGTTAGATTCCATTCTGGTGCCGGAAAAACCATCGAATATTTGTTTTGGCGGCAAAGAACGAAATCAACTTTTTATTACCGCCCGTACTTCAATATATAGGATTGATTTGGATGCGATAGGAGTGGATTGATTCCAAAGTCACATTCTGTCATTGCCAAACTATTGACTAAAGTTATTGAACTGATATATCGCTACATGACAAGGCATTGAAGATTGCTGTCCCGGTAGCTTTTCCTGTTTGAAAGAGGTAAACAGTTTGGGTCTTGAGTTGGGAATTGTTTTGCTGTTTATATCGAACGAGGCCAGCAAGAGTAGCACAAGGACACAAGCCCGTGTTAGCTTTCCGGACACCGAGTTTTCTGATTTTTCGGCAAGGGGAATTAAAACATGTAGAAAGTTTGATAGACGCATTTTTCTTCTTTTTCGATAATGGGTGTTAGTACCCGAAATCGAAAAAGGTAACCGGTGATTCTTTTGATTTGTGATAAAAATGTTGAAGGGTCTGAAAATTTGATTTCAGAACAAGGATCAACCCTAAAATTCTTTTTCTGTCATTTTTCTTTGTGCACAAACTTTTTGCGTTGAAGCTACCAATGACAGTGATTTGTAAGGGGCTGGTTGATAGTAAAATTGAGAATCTCAGTACCCTATTGCTGCACCATCGCCCCGCAAATCAGCCCCGCCTTCAAGCATCCCATCTTCGCGGACAAGAATGGCATGTACACGGCCCAGCTTGCTTTCAATTTCCAGAACATGCCCCAAGTTTTTTAGGCTTTCAATGCTGAGGGAATCGAGGCAATCGGTTTCGTAGAATATTTTGTCGGGCTGCCATTGGTGGTGGGTCCGTTTGGCATCGAGGGCGGCTTGCATCCCCATCTCGTAATCAATCACATTAAGAATAACCTGATACACTGTGGTGATAATGGTCGATCCACCCGGGGAGCCAAGTACCATCAGCAATTCCCCGTCTTTTTCGACAATGGTAGGACTCATGGAACTAAGCATGCGTTTTTCAGGTTCGATGGCGTTGGCCTCACCTCCTATCAGCCCAAACTGATTGGGCAGGCCTGGCTTTATGCTGAAATCGTCCATTTCGTTGTTCAGGAAAAAACCGCCTTTTTCGACAAACACCTTCGAGCCGTATAAACTGTTCAGGGTAGTTGTCACAGCAATGGCATTCCCTTCTTTGTCAACAATAGAGAAATGGGTGGTTTCTGTGCTTTCGATTATATCTACATGTCCTTCCTTAATATCCTGCGAATTTGTTTTCCTATCGGGAAGGATGGTACTGTTTCTTTCGGAGATATAGGCAGCATCTAACAGTTTCTCCACCGGGACCGGATAAAAATCGGGATCGCCAAGAAAGGTGGCACGATCGGCGTATACCCGTCGTTCCAGTTCTGTCATGGTATGGATAGCTGCCACTGAGTTGTGCCCCATTGCTTTGAAATCATAAGCCTCGCTGCCTTTCAATAATTGAAGCAGAGCCACACCACCACTCGAAGGAGGAGGCATGGAAATTATTTTATGGCCCCGGTAAGTCCCTTCAACCGGGTCGCGCCATTTCGATTTATACATATCAAGGTCTTCCTGAGCCATGATTCCCAGGCCTTTTTTGATTTCTTCCAGCATGTAATGGGCGGTTGGTCCCGAATAAAAACCGTTGCGCCCATATTGCAGGATGCGGCCAAGGGTACCGGCCAATGCAGGAATCTTTATGGTATCACCAGCTTGCCATGGCGTATGGTTTATAAAAGGTATGGTGCTGTCGTTCAGTTCGAGGAATTTTTCGCGGTATAGGTTTAGGTATTCCGCTTCGCGATTATTTAGTGGAAACCCTTCCCTGGCAAGGAAAATGGCCGGAACCATCAAATCGGCAAAGGGCATCGAGCCAAGTTTTTCGTGCAAACGGATCATTCCATCCACACTGCCGGGAACCCCCACCGACAAATGCCCCTTCGTAGAAAGCCCATCAATGGCTTGCATGGCTGTATCAAGATACATATTTCGATTGGCTGCCAGAGGTGCTTTCTCACGAAAATCCAACGAACCGGTTTCTCCACCTTTGGTCCGGTAAACTGCAAATCCCCCACCGCCAATGTTTCCGGCCATTGGGTACACTACTGCCAATGCAAAATGGACCGCCACCGCAGCATCGAAGGCGTTGCCCCCTTTCTTCAAAATATCGACCCCTACCTGCGATGCCAGCGAATCGGCTGAAGAAACCATGCCATGTTGGGCAAGATTTAGATTTTCTGAATTAATATTTGTTGAACGATCTGTATTTGCTGTGCAAGAATACAAAAACATAAAAATAAAGATGATACTGGTGCTTCGCATATTTGAATATTTGATGGGATGAAGATAAATAAATTTGTTTCGTGTTTTGAGCCTGGCCTCCCAAGCATGTTTGTCAAAATGGCGAGCATCTGAGGCCGGGAGGAAAAATCTGGGCAAATCAGTGTCATCTGTGATATCCGTGTTCTAACTTTTGCTTGGGGCTTGTCATCATTCTCCATCCAAACTTTTAATGTACAATTCCTTCCCTTTTACAATGTCGACCTGTGTGCTTTGGCAGTGGCGGCAGAAAAAAATATGATCTTCAACCTGGCTGATTTCTGAACATATCTCGCATCTAACTTCAATGGGTATTTTTTCAATTTCAAGAACAGCCCCTTCCACCAGGGTGTCTTTTGAGGTAATCTGAAAGGCAAACTCAAACACATCAGGCACAATCTGCCGTAGCCCACCAATCACCAGGCTTACCTTGGTGATTTTCGTAAGCTTCTCTTTTTTCGCCACCTCTTCGATGGTTTTAAAGATGTTTTCTATGATACTGAATTCGTGCATTTTTTAGAGTTCAAAGTTCTGAGTTAAAGAGTTCAAAGTTCTGAGTTGAAGAGTTCTGAGTTGAAAAGTTCAAAGTTAAAAAGTTGAAAGAGTTCTGAGTTGAAAGAGTTCAAAGTTATCCGTTTACATCCGCGATATTTACTTATTTACCTAATTCCCCAATTCCCTAATTACTAAATTTCTCAATTACTCATTTTAACAAATACGAGGCAACTGCTCCCCCGTATTAAGCTCCACAAACCTTCTCCCACCAATGGAAGTTTTTAAAATCACCTTACCGGGGTAGCTTTCTACAATTTCTCCGATTGTCCTACTGTCTTTGGCCAATTCATTATTTTGAAGGATGGAAAGACAAACCTCCACTTTATCGGCTGGTACAACCATCACCACTTTTCCCTCGTTGGCCAGGTAGAGCGGGTCGAAGCCAAGCAACTCGCACACGCCCTGCGTTTCTTCCCGTACAGGGATCTCATCCTCGTTGATTTCAATCCCAAAATTTCGATGCTCTGCAATTTCGTTCAATACGGTGGCCAGCCCACCCCGCGTGGCATCGCGCATAAAATGGACATCAACCTCCGCGAGTACTTCCTGTATGATGTGGCTCAATGAAGCACAATCCGATTTTATTTCAGTTTGAAAATTCAACGATTTTCGTGCCCCCAAAACCGCAATTCCATGGTCGCCCACAAAACCATTGATGATAATTTTATCGCCCACCTGGATTTTTCTTCCACTGCCGATTTCCTTGTGCCTGTCTTCAAGAATCCCAATCCCGGAAGTATTTATAAATACCTTGTCGCACTTACCCCGGTTCACCACTTTGGTATCGCCACACACAATTTGCACACCGGCTTTCTTTGCCTCCTCAGCCATCGACCTAACAATTTCTTCGAGATCATTCATAGACAAACCTTCTTCAATAATGAAACCTGCCGATAAATAAAGGGGTTTTGCGCCACTCACGCTCAAGTCGTTCACCGTGCCACAAACTGCCAATTTTCCAATATTCCCTCCAGGGAAGAAAATAGGGTCCACCACATAAGAATCCGTTGTGAAAGCAAGGTGCCCGGCCTCAGTATTCAAGATGGCAGAATCGCCTTGCTCAAGCAGGATATCGTTTTTGAAATACGTGTAAAAGAGGTTTGAGATTAGCTCTTTTGTGAGTAATCCGCCGCCACCGTGGTTGAGTATGATTTTGTCGTGGTGCATTATTCCAATATTCTTTTAAAACTTTACATTTTTGATTCCATGTTTAGATATTAGCGCAATCCTTGTATCGTTTTAAAGTGATTCTATTAATTAATCTTTCATTTACAGCATCATTTACAGCATCAATTACAGTATCATTTACAGCATCAAGTTTTTTGAATCTGTTCAACTTTTATTTTTAAAGCATTTTTTTTCATTTCCCTTAAAAAATCGAGCTTAAATTTCAACTCATAGCCCTCTCTCTTTTTTTGTTCCGATTTTACCAATAAGTCTATTTTTATGTTTGTCGAAACTATGAAAGTTCATATCCTCTATTTCCATATTTTCATCCAAACAAATTTACCTCTTATATTTAAAATAAGCCGCACAAGCACCCTCATTCGAAACCATGCAAGCCCCAACCGGATTGGCTGGTGTGCAAGCTTTTCCGAATAATTTGCAATCGGTGGGTTTCTTCAGGCCTTTCAGGATTTCGCCACAGATACAGCCTTTTTCTTCGCGGGTGGGTTCAATATCGACCTGGAATTTTAGCTTGGCATCGAAGGATTGAAACTCCGACTTTAGACGTAGGCCACTTCGAGGGATGACTCCAAATCCTCGCCAGTAGGAATCCTCCGGTTCAAATACCTGGGTCATTATTGCCTGAGCCTTTTGGTTACCTTCCATTTTAACGGCCCGTTGGTAGGCATTCTCCAACTTGTGAGAATTGCTTTCGAACTGAACCACAAGTTGCAAAATGGCCTGCAACAGGTCGCTGGGCTCGAAGCCGGAAACCACACAGCCAATTTTGTGTTTTTCGACAAGTCCTGCAAACATCTTTGCCCCGGTAATGGCCGCCACATGCCCCGGACAAATGTAACCATCAATCTTTGCCCCTTCGTCGACAATGGCTTCCATGGCCGGGGGCATTATTTTGTGGGTCGACAAAATGGAGAAATTTGGCAACTGTTTTTGTGCGGCAGTTAATATCCCGGCGGCTGTTCCGGGGGCTGTGGTTTCAAAACCTATGGCCAGGAAAATTACCTCCTTGTCTGGATTTTCTGCGGCTAATTCAATGGCATTTAAAATGGAATAGACGATATGGACATTAACCCCGGAAGCCATTTCCTTTTCGAGGCTTGAAGTAGAACCCGGCACCCGGATCAAATCGCCAAACGTCGCAATTATGGTATTTCCCCTTCGCGCAAGGGCGATGGCATGGTCGATGTATCTTATATCGGTGACACAAACCGGACAGCCCGGCCCCGAGAGCAAGGAAATGGTTTCGGGCAAAAGCGAAGGGATGCCAAACTTCTGAATCGACATGGTATGCCCGCCACAAACTTCCATCAAGGCAATTGGTTTAGTTGAGGTCTGATGAATGGATTCGACCAGGCCCTTGACGATTTTAGCGTCGCGGTATTCCGAAATGTGCTTCATAGCTGATCGTAGGTTTCGATGTCTCCGTATACCTCGCGCAGCAAATTCAATCTTTCCTCCGCCTCTTTTTCATCGATCAACTCAATGGCAAAGCCTGTGTGCAGCAGCACATAATCGCCCGGTTTTGCATTTTCGACCAATTGCAAGGAAGCGTTTATTATGTTGTTCCCCAACTCAACTTTGGCCATTTCTCCTTCAATGGAAATTATTTTTGCAGGAATACTCAAACACATTTTTCGCTCCTCCTTTTTGCTGCTATTGCCAGTTGCCCCAACGAAAGACCCCCGTCGTTCATCGGCACCTGGCAGTTTGTGAACACTTCAAAATTTAATCCTTCCAGTCGTTTCATCGTATTTCGCAGGATGAGGCGGTTCTGAAAAGTGCCCCCCGAAAGGGCTACTTTGTTTATTCCCACATCGCTGCGGATATTTTCAGCACAATGTACAACTATATTAAAAATGGTATTGTGGAATTTGGCAGATATTTTCGGTGTCGAAACTTTCGTCTTCAAATCTTCAATAATAAATCGGAACATATTCATCATCGAAATTTCAGTTTGAATTTCGACCGGGTAAAACTCTTCTATCCCTTGCGCTACAATGTTTTCTAATCGAATCGGTGCCTCCGCCTCAAAACGGTTGACGGAACAAATATTCAGCAAAGCGGCTACCGCATCGAAATACCGCCCTGCCCCGCAACTTTCAGCAATATTGATATTATTGATGATTGCTTGCCACAACAATTCTTTTTTCGGCTTTTGAATATCACGGAGAAACTCAAAATCATCCATCCTTAGATTATCGCCATGCAATTGATGAAGGATGGCCAGCATAATCCGCCAGGGTTCTTTGATTGCCTGGTCGCCGCCGGGCAGTGGTAGATATCTGAAATGAAATTTCCTTTCAAAATTGGAAAGATCGGCAAGCAAGATTTCACTGCCCCAGATTTTCCCATCTGTGCCATAACCTGTACCGTCGAGGGCGATGCCAATTACTTTTTCGTCAAGTTGATGTTCGGCCATTACAGACGCAATGTGAGCATGGTGGTGCTGAACAGCCAGACATTCCAATCCTGATTCTTGTGCAAACCTTGTGGTGAAATAATTTGGGTGAAGGTCGTGGGCGAGGAGGGAGGGTCGGATTCTGAACAATTCTTTGAAATGCTTCTGTGTACTGCGGAAAAAATCAGTGGCCTCGACATGCTCCAAATCACCAATATAAGGACTAAGGATGGCATTGTTTCCCTTTCCGAGACAGAAGGTATTCTTTAATTCGCCACCAGTTCCAAGAATCCCTTCTACATCCAAATTCAACTTAATCGACTGGGGCACAAACCCCCGCGACCGACGGATCATAAAACTTTGTTTGTTTTCATGAAAAACAATGGAGTCGTCGCTGCGGTTTTCAATCTCACGGTTGTAATATATAATGGTGTCGGCAATCGTGCTTAATTTAGACTTGGCTTCTGCATCATCCTTCACAATGGGTTCGTTGGAATAATTCCCACTTGTAAAAACCAAGGCGGGAATCCTCAATTTTCTGAAAAGCAAACAATGAAATGGCATGTAGGGCAGGATGGCTCCGATACTTGTCAAGCCCCGGTTGATCTCAAAACATAGTTCCTTTTTCTGCTTCAATAAAACAATGGGCCTTTGCCACGATGTGAGGCTTTCTTCTTCCCCATCATTGAGCGCAGCAAATATTTTTAATGCATCCACATTTCTAAACATCACAGCAAAAGGTTTGCTGTCCCGTTTTTTTCGTTTCCTGAGCCTGGCAACTGCTTCATTGTCGGTGGCTTTACAAAGCAATTGATACCCCCCAACTCCCTTTAATGCAATAATTTTTCCTGAATGAATCAACGTGGCTGCTCTTTCAATAATCTCATTCAAATCATTAATTTCAACCTTCCTATCATGTAAAAAATAACTGGGTCCGCATGAATTGCAGGCTACGGGTTGTGCATGAAACCTCCGGTCGGCAATGTCTCTATATTCTGCCATACAGGTTTCACACATTGGAAAAACGGTCATCGAAGTATTGGGCCTGTCGTAAGGAACTGTCTTTATAATGGAGTAGCGGGGGCCACAGTTGGTGCAATTTATCAGGGGATAATTTATACGATGAGCCTGGCTTTCCATGTCGCGGAGGCAATCCGGGCAAACGGCAATGTCGGGGCTTATTTCGGTAACCTCCGTTGATTTGTCCTGACTTTCGATAATGGTAAAACCATGAAAGTCTTCTTCATCAACAGGAAAAAAAGATACACTTTGGATGGATGAAATGACAGGGGCAGTGGTTCTCAATTCAGCAATAAAGCTTTCAACTACTGTTAAAGTTGAATTTACTTTGATGGTGACCCCGGAATTATCGTTCAACACCCAACCGTTCAATCCAAACTTTTTGGCAAGTCGATAAACAAAAGGTCTGAAGCCAACGCCTTGCACCCTTCCTTTGATATCGATCCGGTACGTGTTTTCTGTCATGCAAAAAATTTTGAACCAGTTTGGGTTTTATCTCAAAATTTATCCTCCTTGCAGTTGATGTTTCTATGCTCCGAAGTTCGGATATAATAAAACAGGCTTTCAAGCTCAAGGTATAAGTCGATATTATTGACTACCACATGGGCCGGGACTTGCAAAATGGCCGGTGTGAAATTCAGGAACCCGATAATCCCACTTTTCACCAACTCATCGGTAACCTGTTGCACCGAAACTACGGGAACCGAAAGAATGGCAGTGTGTATGCAATTTTCGTTGATAAACTTGTCGACTTCATCAAAATGATAAACAGGGATGCCGTAGGTACCCTTTATTTTGCTGGGATCAATATCGAAGGCAGCCAGAATTGAAATCCGTTTTTTCTTGAATCCCCGGTATTTAACGAGGGCACTGCCAATATTGCCCATGCCTATTAGGATTGTTCTTTTGTCGACCTTACCATGAAAAATATCCTGAAATGTGTCTAACAATTGATGGATGTCGTATCCGCCCCGTTTATTGCCCCTGATACCAAATTCTGAAAAATCTTTGCGTACTTGTTCAGGACTTACACCAACAGCTTCAGCCAGATTATGCGAATAAATCTTATCGAATCCAAGTTCGTAAAAGTTCGATACACAATGCTGGTATCTTAAAACTCGCTGGATATTGCTTTTGATTATCATCGCTTTTTGATAACTTTTTCACAAATTTAATGTGAAGTAAAATTAATCAATTTATTTTCATTTCCAAATTCTGCCCTATTTGCAAGTGTTTGCTATAAAATTTAATATCAAAGAAGCAATACCTAATATATGTTTTACAGCATAAATTGCTATTTTTTTGCTAAAATAATTGGTGGGATCAATCTTTACTACTACTTTTATTTTTTATTTATTGTGAAATTTATAACATTAACTTAAATAAAGGGAGGTTTAAAGATGCTATCAAACGACAACACGGCTATCTTTCTTTGCCCACCTGTAAATGGAGATTCACAACAAATCGATCTGAAAGACATTGAAGGATTCGCAAAAGACAAACTCAAAGTAAGTCATGTGTGGGACTGCGCAAGCATCCCGGTCCTTAATGCCGATCAGGTCTCAAAGAAAATTCAAAGTTTCAATATCACCAAAATCATCCTTGCAGGACAAAAACCGGGTTTTTACAAAACGGTTTTCACCAGGGCCATGAAACTAGTCGGAGAAGACCCGGCAAACGTAATGCTGGCAGGCTTTTCCGAGTATGGGGCAGTCCATCAATCACAAACCGATTTGGCCAAAGCCATTGTGGCGTGTGCCTATTTCGATGTACCATTCGAACAAGCCATTCCAAAACAGGCACATCCTGCACGACCCGAAACCCTTGTGATAGGAGGCGGGATTGCGGGTATCCAGGCAGCGCTCGAAATTGCCAATGGCAACCAAAAAGTGTATCTCTTGGAGCGTACCGGAACCATCGGTGGGCACATGGCCATGTTCGACAAAACATTCCCCACATTGGATTGTGCGGCCTGTATCCTTACCCCAAAAATGGTGGAAGTAGGCCAGCACCCATTGATCGAAATGCTTACCTATAGTGAGCTTACAGAAGTGACTGGAATCCCAGGTGACTATCGGGTCAAAATCAACAAGCGGGCAAGGCGGGTCAACTTGTCAACCTGCATCGGCTGTGGGACCTGTGCCGAAAAATGCCCACAAAAAGCGTTGAGCGAATTCGATGCTGAAACAGGAATGCGAAAAGCCATTTACATTCCCTTTCCACAGGCAGTGCCCAACAAGTATTTGATAGATGCCGAAAATTGCACCTACGTAAAAAATGGCAAGTGTGGGGTGTGTGTAAAAGTTTGCCCGGTAGAAGGGTGCATCGACCTCGATGAAAAAGACCAGGAAATCGAAATCAATGTGGGGAACATTGTTGTCACCACTGGTTTTCAAACCTTTGATGCACGAAAAATTGAACGCTACGGCTATGGAAAGTTCGACAATGTAGTTACCTCCCTTGAATTTGAAAGGTTGGTGAATGCTGCCGGGCCAACCGGGGGAAACATCACCCTTCAGCAAAAAGATAAAAAAGGCAATCGGGTTTTCCTCGAAAACGGGGAAGTCCCCAAAAGCGTAGGTATCATCCATTGCATTGGTAGCCGCGACGAGAATCACCATAAATACTGCTCGAAAGTGTGCTGTATGTATTCGCTGAAACTTGCGCATTTGGTAAAAGAGAAATTACCTAAGGCTGAAGTATATGAATATTATATCGACATGCGTGCCTTTGGGAAAGGCTACGAGGAATTTTATAACCGAATTGCCGATGAGGGCATCCACATTGTTCGTGGACGGACAGCTAAAGTGAGCCAGGAAAATGGCCAGTTGATGTTACGATCCGAAAACATCGAAACCCTCGAGTTGCTTGAGCAAAAAGTTGACATGGTGGTTTTGGCAGTTGGACTGGAACCTCGTGAGGATGCCAAAATACTGGCTACCAAACTCGGCATCTCAACCGACCCGGATGGCTGGTTCAAAGAGTTCAATTATGCCGGCGATCCTGTTGGTACATTCACAGGAGGAATTACTATTGCCGGTGTGTGCCAGGGTCCAAAAGACATCCCCGACACAGTGGCCCAGGCTTCGGCTGCCGCTTCCAGCGTGCTACAAAACATTATGAAGGGCCATGTCCAAATGGGACTTGGTAAGATCAAAGGAGATGATATAGAATTCGAAGCAGAAAAACTTTCAATGAAAAAGGAGGTACAGTTATGAGCTATCGCGTAGATTTTACATTGAAGCACGATCTGAAAAAATTTGGTATTCATGACTGGAACGAATGTTTCCATTGTGGCAATTGCACAGCTATTTGCCCCATGACAAAGACAGGATCACTATTTCCACGGAAAGATATCCGCCTTTTGCAAATGGGGCTGAAAGATAAGCTGGCCACAAACCTCGACCCCTGGCTGTGCTATTATTGCGGCGAGTGCACCGAGACCTGCCCCCGCGATGCCAACCCGGGCGAGTTGATGATGTCCCTGCGCCGGTACCTTACTTCGGTTTACGACTGGACGGGCTTGTCGAAAAAGTTTTATACTTCCCATTTCTGGGAATTTGGCTTTATCTTCTTTTTCTTCTGTGCCGTCATCGCTTCTTTCCTGATCTGGCTTCCCCTGAGTGGAAACACAGCCGAACTCATCAACGACCAGGGAGGTGTGATGATAAACAACCTGGTGGCCGGAATATCCGGGGCATCGTTTGTGAATATTATTGAAATTGGCGACTGGACTATGGCTATACTGGTAGCGGGCTTGCTGATATCGAATATCCTGCACATGTTTTACCGGGTCGTTATCCGCGACAAAGAGGTGAAAGTCCCTGTTTACGCTTACATCACCGAGTTTTGGAGCCTGATCTGGCAATTTATGACCCAATCGAAATTCTCGAAATGCGAAGGAAAAACTTATTGGGTAGGACATCTTTTGTTGATGACGGGTTACTCTATAATGTTTGCCGTAATTGTCGTATTGTTGCCCGAGTTTCAGATCGAAGAAGTACGTCCCTGGTACAACTGGCAGCGCCTGATGGGGTATTATGCCACCTTTGGGATCTTGTTTTTCCTGGTGTATGTGACGATATCCCGTATCCGGAAATCGGATTGGAAATCGAAGTTTTCGCACCCCACCGACTGGCTGTTTATTGTGATGCTGGGCCTGACTACTATAACTGGCATCCTTGTCCATATCTTCCGCATTGGGGGAATGGTCTCGGCTACATATTATATGTATGTGATCCATCTGGCGGTTTTGGTGCCAATGATCCTGGTCGAGGTGCCTTTCTCAAAATGGTCGCACCTCGCCTATCGTCCTTTTGCCATTTATTTCGATAGGCTGAAGGAATATTCAAGGAAATCTCAAAATGAAAACAAGCTGGTACGTGCAGCATAAAACTGTATAACTATGGAAGAAATTAGAATAGGAGTATATGTTTGCTGGTGCGGGACCAACATCGCCAAGATGGTCGATGTGGAAGCAGTGGCAAAAGCTATGCGTGAGATCCCGGGGGTCATAGTCGCCAAAGACTACAAATATATGTGTTCCGACCCCGGGCAGGAGCTTATCATCCAGGACATCAAAGAGCATAATCTGAACCGGGTTGTGGTTTCGGCCTGCTCTCCCCGAATTCATGAGTTGACCTTTCGGAAGGCATTGGAAAATGCTGGGCTAAACCCCTATATGTTCGAAATGGCCAATATCCGCGAACACGATTCGTGGGTACATACCGACAGGGCTGAAGCCACTCAAAAAGCAAAAGCATTGGTGGCCGGGGCAATCAACCGGGTCAGGTGGCACGAGTCACTCGACAAACGCTCGGTTGAAATAAACCCGGCAACCTTAATTATTGGAGGGGGAATAGCTGGAATATCCGCTGCATTGGAAATTGCCGATGCGGGGAAGCAGGTCTATTTGGTTGAAAAGCAAAGCCAACTGGGAGGAACAGTTGCCAAACTCGACCTGCTGTTCCCACATTTGGACAGTGCCCAGCAACTCATTCAGCCAAAAATTAACAGGGCTATGAATCACCTTTCCATTCAATGTTTTTTAAATGCTGAAATACGGGAAGTATTTGGTTATATCGGTAATTTTGAAGCCAAAGTGTACCAAAAGGATGACTTGGAAACCGAAATACAATTCGGGAATGTGATTGTGGCCACTGGCTTAAAACCATTCGATCCTTCTAAAATTGATCAACTCAATTACAAACGATTGCCTAATGTGATCACCTCGCTTGAATTGGAGGAGAAATTGCTCTCAGGAAATCTTGTGATGGACAATGGCAAAGACCCCAAACATATTGCCCTGATCCATTGCATTGGAAGCCGTAACAAAAACCATCACGAGTATTGTTCGCGTACTTGCTGTAATACCGCCCTGAAATATTCCAACCAAATCAGGTCGGCATTTCCCGATGCCGCCATTTATGAAATCTACTCCGACATCCGCTCGTTTGGCAAAGGATGCGAAGAATTGTACACTCATACCGCCCGACAGGATGTGATGTTCCTGATGTACGACCAGAAGGGAGAAGTACCCAAGATTACCGAAGCGAGGCACTCGGAGAAAGTAAATATGATGCTTGAATTCCGTGAGCAGCTTTCGGGAGAACATGTGGAGGTGCCTGCCGATCTGGTGGTCTTAATGGTGGCAATGGAAGCCCACGAAAATGCTAAAGAGATAGCCCATGCTGTAGGTGTGAGTATGTGTGGCAACAGTTTCTACATCGAAAAACACCCCAAACTCGATCCAGTGGCTACTACTACAGGTGGAGTTTATGTGGTGGGTTCCTGCCAATCGCCCAAAGACATCCCCGATTCAGTTTCGCAAGCCAGGGCTGCCGCCGCACGGATTATGGCCGACATTAATTTTGGCTCGGTAGAGGTGGAAGTTACAACGGCAGTTGTGAACGAGGATATTTGCTGTGGCTGTCAAACCTGTATAAGTGTTTGCCCCTACACAGCCATTCACTTCGATGCCGAGAAAAATGTATCGGTGGTGAACGAGATATTGTGCAAAGGGTGCGGGACCTGTGGTTCGGCCTGTCCTACCGGGGCAATCCGGAGCAGGCATTTTACCGACAAGCAGATTTTATCGCAAATAGAAGGATTAATGAGTATGCAACTTCAACATTAAAAACTATGGAATTCGAACCTACAATTGTCGCTTTTTTATGCAACTGGTGCTCGTACACTGGTGCAGACCTGGCCGGCACATCCCGGATGAAATATGCCTCGAACATCAGGGTAATCAGGGTAATGTGCTCGGGCAGGGTCGAACCCACATTTGTATTAAAAGCCTTTCGTGAAGGTGCCGATGGTGTGCTGATATGTGGCTGCCACCCCGGCGATTGCCACTATCACGAGGGCAATTACAAATGTCTCAGGCGCTATCATTTATTGCAGAATTATATCGAGCAGATGGGCATGGATAAACGAAGGCTCCATCTCGATTGGATAAGTGCCAGCGAAGGCAAGCAATTTGCCGAATTGGTCGATAAAATGACCCAAACCATTAAAGAGCTTGGCCCTTGCCAGGTGAAACACAGTGTTGAAACCTTAACATAGGAGAAATTCAAAAATGTCAGATAACGAAAAACCCAAACTTAAATTAGCCGTTTACTGGGGGGCAGCTTGTGGAGGTTGCTGTGTGTCGGTGCTCGATGTCCATGAGAAATTGTTCAATGTGGTGGCCGCTGCCGATTTAGTATTCTGGCCTATTGCCCTCGACATAAAATACAAGGATGTGGAGGCAATGCCCGATGGCCATATTGATGTTACACTTTTCAATGGTGCAATCAGAAATAGTGAAAACGAACACATGGCGCATTTACTGCGGAAAAAAACGAAAGTATTGGTGGCTTATGGATCGTGTGCCCACATGGGCGGTATTCCCGGATTAGCCAACTTCACAACAAAGGAAGAGCTTTTCAGACGGGTATATGATGAAAGTGAATCGACTGTAAATCCAGATAAAATAAGACCGCAAACAAGTTTTACCGTGCCCGAAGGTGTGCTTCATATCCCTGAGTTTTATAACGATGTAAGGGCACTCGATCAGGTGGTTGATGTGGATTATTATCTGCCTGGATGTCCCCCACAAACCGAAAGGCTGGTGGACGTTTTCATGGCCATAGTGACAGGTGCTGAGTTGCCCCCTAAAGGATCGGTAGTAGGGGCTTATGATAAATCCCAATGCGACGAGTGCGAGCGTAAAAAAACGGACAACAAGAAAATCAAGGCATTCAAACGTCCATGGGAAATCCAGGACGATGGGGAGACTTGCTTCCTCGAACAAGGTGTGATTTGCATGGGACCGGCCACACGTGGAGGTTGCGGTGTCCGCTGTATAAAAGGCAATGCGCCCTGTCGCGGTTGCTATGGTCCACCTGCCGATGTAACCGACCCGGGTGCAAAAATGATGTCGGCCATTGCCACCATGATCGATTCGGACGATGAAGATGAAATTGTTGAAATTGTGAACCAGGTTGCCGACCCTGCCGGTACTTTCTACCGTTTTAGTTTGCCGGGTTCGATCCTGAGAAGAAAAATTGTACAAACTGTCTAATCCAGAATATTATGAAGCAAATTACAATAGATCCAATCACCCGTCTCGAAGGGCATGGCAAAATTGAAATTTTCCTTAAAGATGACGGGGATGTGGAAAATGTATATTTCCAAGTGCCCGAACTGCGTGGCTTTGAAAAATTTTGCGAAGGAAGGCCAGTGGAAGAATTGTCGCAAATAGTTACGAAAATTTGCGGGGTTTGTCCCGGCTGTCACCACATGGCATCGGGAAAGGCCACCGATGCAGTGTTTGGAGTGGAACCTCCCCCTACGGCAAAAAAACTGAGGGAGCTATTCTATATGGCACACTTTGTCCATAGCCACATAGCCCATTTTTATGCCCTGGCAGCCCCCGATTTTGTGGTTGGGCCAACTGCCCCGGCAGCCGAACGGAATGTGTTGGGGGTAATCGGCAAAGTAGGTGTCGAGATTGGTACACAGGTGTTGAAGCAACGCCGGATTGCCCAGGAAATACAAGCCCTTCTTGGAGGACATCAAACCCATGTGGTGATGAACCTGCCAGGCGGTGTTCGCAAAGGTCTGAAGGAAGAAGAAAGGGACGACATCATCAACAAAGCAAAAGACTTTATTGAATTTTCAAAATTCAGCTTACAGGTTTTTAACGATGTGGTGCTCGGCAACAAAGACTATGTCGATATTATCCTGAATGGCCCATATTCTCTGAAGATTTATTCGATGGGTCTGGTGGATGAAAATAACAAAGTGAATTTTTACGATGGGAAAGTCCGGGTTGTTGACCCCGAAGGAAATGAACATTGCAAATATTCACCCAATGACTATCGCGATTTTGTGGAAGAAAGGGTAGAGCCCTGGAGCTATTTGAAATTTCCCTACCTGAAAAAAGTGGGATGGAATGGATTTACCGAAGGGATGGATTCGGGTGTTTATCAGGCTACGCCTTTATCAAGACTGAATGCCTCGGAAGGTATGGCAACCCCATTGGCCCAGGTTGAATACGAAAGGATGTACAAAATCCTTGGAGGCAAACCAGTCCATGCTACTTTGGCCATGCACTGGGCCAGGCTTGTGGAATTGCTCTACTCCTCGGAGCGATTGCTTGAACTTGCCGAAGACCCTGATATTACAGGCAAAGAATTGCGGGCTCCCCTGAATAATATCCCCACTGAAGGGGTCGGGATTGTAGAAGCCCAACGGGGTACGCTCACACACCATTACTGGACCGACAAAAAAGGCATTGTCACCAAAGCCAATATTATTGTGGGGACCACGAACAACAATGCCGCTATTTGCATGTCGCTGAAAAAGGCAGCCCAGGGCCTTATCAAAAAAGGGGTGGAGGTAAACGATGGCATCCTGAACATGATTGAAATGGCTTTCCGTGCATACGATCCCTGTTTCTCTTGTGCCACCCACAGCCTGCCCGGCCAAATGCCCATGATCGTAAATTTCCGCGACCTGGAAGGTGGGTTGATAAAAGCGATCAAGCGGGATTAGATAATTTATTATTGTCTATTGACAATTGATTAATTATAACATCATCATTAACATTTTAGATCAAAGTTAGAAAGCCGGTTCATGTAGCCGGTTTTCTTTTTTGTAATGATCTTGATTCAAATCAACAGAAATCAAAACCAATAAATTATAGTAACCGTGGTTACAGTAACCGGCATTACGAAAACTTTTGTATTTTTGAAGAACGAATCGTACATTTCGAAAAATAAAAAGACAACCCACACATCCGGGCAAAATTATTAAAGAGGATTATTTAATCCCATTGTCCATGAATATAACAGAAATATCAGAAATACTTTGGTGTCTCAAGGACAACCGTATCAAGAATTGTGAATGAAAGAGGAACTGTTACTCCTGAAATGGCCTTACGCTTTGCCCGTGCTTTTGATACTACTCAAACCCCTTCGTGGAACTCAGTGGCCTCAGTGTCTTAGTGGTAAAAAAAAATAAACCACTGAGGCACTAAGAACACTTAGCAACACAATTCTTGCAATTCATAATTATTATCCTGAAATTTGATCTTTATTAATGAATGAAAACAGTATGAGAACAGTGATGAGGGCCCAAGGTGTAATTCTCGGAAAGACAATTGAATTGTTGCACAAGACAGATTTACCAGATGGGTTACCTGTTATGGTTAATATTTGTGCAGAATCTTTGTCTTTATCAGAAAAAAGAAAACTGGTTGATGAACTATGTGGTTCGTGGGCTGGTGACAGTAGCTTGAAGTCGATTTTTATGGAAATTGAAAATGATAGGCATTATAGTCATTTTTGAAAATTTGATGTATTCGTATATGTTTGAATATTGAAAAATTAAACTCGTATAAATCAATAAAATACTATGCCTGTAAAGATTAGAGAGTTAATCAAAATACTAGTGAAAGCAGGATTTGTAAATAGAGGAGGAAAGGGAAGTCACAGAAACTTTGAACATCCAGGTGGAGCCAGAGTTACCTTATCGGGAAATCCTGGAGATGATGCATTAAAGTATCAAGAAAAAGAAGTAAAGAGTAAAATAGAAGGATTAAGAAAATGAAAGACAGCGCAAAATATCTTAAGATAGTTGAATGGTCGGAAGAGGATCAGGTTTATGTTGGGCAATGTCCTGGGATTATTGGGCCATGTTGCCACGGAGCAAATGAAATTGAGGTTTATAAAGAGTTATGCACCATCGTAGATGAATGGTTGTACCTTGCTCGTAGCGAAAATAAAGTACTTCCCCCCGCTACCATAGGAAGAGGGATAGCAAACCAAATTTTAGCCTTTGCATAACAAACTTCAATTTTCCGGCAAATTATTCAGCCCATTAAATTTAAAAATGACAAATTCGATTTATTAAAGGAATAATGAAAGATTAAGAGCATGAATGGGTTAAGAAACAATATTAAATATTCAATAATCATAGTACTTTTTGTGGTAATTCAATCATTGATTTTACATAAATGGATTACAGCTGATTATAGTGATAACCATTTTGCGGGTGGAATTGTAATTCCTTTTTTAGGAATGACAAATCTCATCATGACAATTACTTATTTCATCGGATTTATTATCGCTGGAATTGTTAAAAAGGACAAAAGGATACTTTATCTTTTCACTGCATTTTTATCATTGATTCCATTTATAATCTTGATAATTACAGGCTGATTAATAATCTGTATATTTGATCTATGACAAAAGATGGAAGACTTGATATATGTCCTATAACTGTGAGTTTTTCAAAAAAACAGAACGGGAATCAAAGATTATATGTAATTAATCCATATCCCTCAATCTCCCATTCAACAATAATCATTTCCTACTTCCTAAACTTCCGCACAAATTCCTCCACCTCAGGCACTCCGCCCTGATATACCAGGTAGCCATTGTAAGGTTCGCGTTCGGTAATTTCATCGTTGATTGGGGTGAGCATAATATCTTTCACCTTATCGATTTTCTCTTCTTTCGAGAACTTCTTGCCTTGCACCCGTTCTTCTTCTTCGACAATTCCCATGGCCCAACCTAATTTGATGAAACCAACTTCCGGAAGCATGTTGCCAGCCGGGACTACGCCTTTTGCCATCATGTCGCGGCCGGTGTCGTAGACAAACATGTGTACGTAACCCCAGATGGTTTGCAGGGTCATATATACATGAACGCCTTTTTCTTTGGCTCTTTCAAGGGCAGGGTACAATTCCTTGTTCACATGGCCCAGACCTGTTCCTACGATAATGATCCCTTCGTAGCCATTGTCGATCAACGAGTCGATTACATCGGCTTGCATGTGTGGGTAATAGTAAACCATCGAAACCTTCTCAGAAAAATAAGGGACGATTTTTACATTTCGGTCTTTCCGGCGGTGCTTGTATTCTTGTTTGATCATTGTCACACCTGTCCGTTTTACGGTAGCCAGAGGTGTGTCGCCAATGGTGCGGAAAGTGGAACGGTATGACGAGTGCATCTTTCGTACCCGTGTGCCCCGGTGCAGGAAACCATATTCATCGGAAGTGGGGCCGAACATACATACCATTACCTCGGCAATGTCGGAGTGACCGGCAGTGTAGGCGGCATGGATGAGGTTAAGCGCAGCATCCGACGAGGGCCTGTCGCTGGATCGTTGCGAACCTACCAAGACTATTGGAATGGGCGAATCCTGGATCATAAACGAAAGGGCGGCAGCAGTGTGGTGCAAGGTATCGGTTCCATGACCGATAACGATGCCATCGATGCCGTTTTCGATTTCTTTTCCTATGGAAATGGCCAATTGCTTGTATTGATCGGGTCCCATGTTTTCGCTAAAAACAGCAAATACTTTTTCGGTGGTCAGGTTGCAGATGTCGGCCAATTCGGGCACGGCGCCATACAATTCGCCGGGCGAGAAAGCCGGGATCACAGCGCCGGTCCTGTAATCGAGACGAGAGGCGATAGTGCCCCCGGTGCCAATCAATTTCACGGAAGGCTGGCCATCGGTGAAGGGGAATTCCTTTTCAGGGATTTTATAGTTGGCTTTTTTATAGCCGGTTTCCTTCATGTCGGTGATGGTGAGGATGTCGATGCCAATGTTGTAACCTGTAATAATCTTCATCACGATGTGCAGGTCATCGTCGTTTTCGGAGCGGGGCAGGATGGTGCCCATGAAAGTCCCACGAGTAGTGTACACTTCGGCCTGTCCCCAAACCCGTACATTGTATTTCTTTAATATGTTCAGCGACCTTCCTTTGTAGCCTTGAAAAAAATCGTTAGCCATTGTTTCTTGAATTTATATGTTTCGACCACAGCATGAAAATATTGATGAATTTCAAGCTGCAATCTGAATTATTACTTCTTTACTATATTCTCAATTTGATTTCGAAGCTCGGCCATCGGCATGTTTCCGGCAGCTTGCTTTTGCATTTGTCCCATCAGCCAATCAATCCCTACATCTTCTTTGTCGGAGATTTTAATTTCTTTGAATTTTTCGTTCAAGAATTCGATGGGTGCAAGTAGTTCTTCCTTTTTGCGTTTTTTGAATTTCAGTGTTGTCAAAACCGAATTGAAATCCAACTTGGGGTATTCATACACAATGGGCAGCATCGTTTTGGCAATGGCCACATCCAGCTTTTCTTTCTTGATAAAAGCGAACAAATCGTAAATTTTCTCAAAGCTGAAATCGATGTGTTTATGAATCCTGCCTTCTACATTTTTCAAGGTATGGCCAAAGAAAGTCCCAACAAACCGGGCTTCGATTTTATGATCTTTCACAATTCGCTCGATAATCGGCACCAAGTTGTTTCGAAGGATATAGGTGTATGTATCTTCCGGCACTTTCCAATCGCGCAATTGCTGGTAGCGTTCAGCCACATCAACAGGTAAATTCTTTCTTAAGCGTTCGATGTAGGCATCTTCCAGAGGGATAGGGGCCGAATCGGTGTCGGGATACATACGGTCGGCACCGGGCAACACACGCTCGAATATGGTCGTCCCGTTCTCGAACGATTTCCGGGTTTCGTTGGGGACACCCTCGAAGGCCATCTGGCATCGTTCTTCGATGGTTTCCAAAGCTGTTTTCATATCATCTTCGGGTCCCCAAAGCAAGATTTGTGCATCGCCTTCCTCTGCGCTCACCATTGGGGCCAGCACATTGAAATCGGTATTGCTGATAAACTCGCCAAATTCTTCGGTGTGGGCCATGTAAGGTTTTTCGAGGCAGGCAATCACTTTCAATCGGTCGCTGATTTCATCCGAAAACATTTTGCCAGGTTGAGTGAAATGTGAAAGAATGCCTTTGAATTGAGGGAGATTGATAATGTACAGTTTATATCCCCGGTCTTTGGCTTCTTTCAGGTTTTCGTTCAATTTATGGAATACATCGTAATCGAGGTTGGCAGCTTCTATTTTCCAATTTTTGTAATCTTTTACCCGGTCGCGCAAAATGTTTCTTACGTTGAGCAAGGCCCATTGCCGGAACGATTCGTTGTGCGACAGTTCGGGGATCCATTTGTTGTGGGCAACCCCTTTTATCTCGACCCGTGTGCCACCCTTGCAGCTTACGTTCACATCTTCGCGGCCTGCACCAATGCCCGTGCGGACCTTTCCTGTACTTCGGTTGAGGAAACGAATTACCTGGGCAGCTTCCATCAATTCGTCAGGGGTCATACACTCAGGATAGGTCACTGTTTCGATCAATGGCATTCCCAGACGGTCGGTTTTGTAAATGCGGGTGTGGCCAATATCGGATATTTCGCGACACGAATCTTCCTCGATACTTAATTGTATCAGCCGTATTTTTTTGTTTTTTAGTTGAATTTCCCCCTCTACGCCAAGAATGGCTGTCCGTTGAAATCCGGTCGGAATACTTCCATCGAGGTATTGTTTCCGGGTGATGTGAACTTCGCCCACAATATTCAGTTTAGACAGCATGGAAATCTCCAGGGCATATTCGAGAGCCTCGGAATCAATTTTGAAAGGGGGTGTATCGTCAACCTCATAAGTGCAAGCCGTTTTGTTATTCAGGCGATAAATAATCTCCTTCCGGGTCCGAAACTCCATCAGGGCCGTGCCATCATATTCGCCAAGTTCCGAGAGCGTAGGCCTCATGTGTCGAATCACCTCTGCATCGTAGTCGTCGTGGCTATGATACACACCTGCCGGGCAATGGCAGAACAATTTCTTCTTGGTTTTCAGTTGCTGGTGCACCTCAAGCCCCGACATAAAACCAATGCGCTTATAGTCGTCGGCAGTGGCTTCCTTGCGGGTGACATATCCGATTGCTTTACGGGTACTATTATAATTTTGCTGCGGGTTGAATTTTTTCTTCATTCTAATTTTAATTTAGCCACGAATTACACAAATTAACACGAATATAAGGATGACACTAATCAGTTTCTAAAAATGAATTCCGGTTTAATATCATCACTGTGCGAGTTAATCATTTAATCGTTTATGTTTCATCTTCATTCATTATCAAAATAAACTAACCTTAGTTCTTACATGCAACACCTTTTTGCTTGTTCCCAACTACTTATTATCGTCATGTTAGAAGCTGGTTTTGCATCTAAAATTTAAGGTCGCCAATTTAGTTCTGTTTTAAGGAATAACAAAAAAAGTGGAGATACTTTACAGCAGTTTTTGAAGAAAGGCGAAAAACAGATATTAATCCCCACAAATTGAAAAAGATTTACGATATTTGAATGAACTAATTTTTTCCCTATGCTTCAATTAACATATTCATCGAAATGCGAATTTATACCAATTACATAACAAATTGCGCTGAAAGTCATTTTGCTTATTGTAATGGTAAATGCCGGTACATATTTAAAGGGGCTTTAGGAGGGAACCGAACTAAAGGCGCATTTCAAATAGTAATCGGTATTATTATCAATCGAAATTCTTCAATCACATAAAAATATATGAAAATGAAAAAATCCTTGATTCTTTTTAGTCTTTGTTTGATTGCAATAAACCTAAGTGCCCAAAGTTTCGAGTGGGCCGTCGGCTTTGGTGGGTCTATGGGCGACCAGGGTGAACTTATCGAAGTGGATGCTTTGGGAAACACCTACACGGTAGGGGTTTTTCAGGAGACGGTCGATTTCGATCCCGGCCCGGCGGTATATAATCTTACCTCGGCTGGCAGCGATGATATTTTTATTTTGAAATTGGATGCCTTGGGGAATTTTGTCTGGGCAAAAAGGATAGGCGCAGCTTATGGCGATCATGTTGCATCGATGGCATTGGACGGGAGTAATAATATTTTGCTAACCGGAGGGTTTTCCTGGATTGTAGATTTCGATCCGGGGCCAGCTATCTATAATCTTGGCAATGCACTTGGTGGAGGGTGTTTTATTTTGAAGTTGAACTCGTCGGGCAATTTTATCTGGGCAAAGGGCTTAACAGAAGCCGAGACTTCTGGTCAGGGAATAGATACCGATCCTCTTGGAAATATATATTTAAGTGGAAGGTTTAATGGTACCGAAGATTTCGACCCGGGGATCGGGGTTTTTAATCTCTCTACTACTTCAAGTGGAGAAATGTTTTTCGCCAAATACGATTCGATGTGTACCTTTATTTGGGCCAAAATGGTTACAGGGGGCGATGGTGAAGATCCCTTCCTTCTAGCCTTGGACAATAGTGGGAATATTTTCATCTCGGGGCAGTTTACAGGAATTGTTGATTTCGATCCCGGGCCAGGTGTTTTAAGCTATACAACGAATGGCTGGAGCGATATTTTTCTTGCAAAGTACGATCCTTTTGGGAATCTTATTTGGGCAAAAAGTGTAGGGGGAAACGATTGGGATCATCCTTCTGGATTGGATATCGATTCCTTTGGTAATGTGTATTATGTGGGGGAGTTTTCCTCCGATTCGATGGATTGTGACCCAGGCCCGGACACGTGCATGTTTGTTTCCTCTGGTTCTTATACAACTTTTGTTTCGAAGCTCGATGGGGCGGGCAATTTTATTTGGGCGAAAAATATGGGGTATCTACAATCAGGTTGGCGGCAATCAATGCACCTTGACAATACGGCAAATATCTATTGCATTGGGTCGTTTCAAGGTACGATTGATTTCGACCCGGGTGTAGGTGTTTATAACTTGATTTCGAACGGCAGCCTCGATATTTGCCTGTTTAGCCTCAACTCGAATGGCGACTTTAAATGGGCCCGGAACATGGGGGGAGCATCCAATTGGCCTGCCGATAGGGGATTCTCACTTACCCTGGATCCCATAGGAAATATCTATGCAACCGGATTTTTTGGCATTGAAGCGGATTTGGATCCAGGGCCAGGTTTCGCCAACTTATCAACCGTGGGTGAAACTGATGCCTTTGTGGTTAAGCTAAATCCTTGCCCTGATATTTTAACGACTATTACTGAGGAAGCCTGTGTCAGCTATAACTTCTATGGCTCCCAACTTACGGTCAGTGGAATTTACAACCACCCACTAATGACCTCCGAAGGTTGCGACAGTGTTATCCGGTTAAACCTAACCATACTTACGGTCGATATTTCGGTTAGTCAAAATGCAAACACTTTGCTTGCCAGTTCACCCGGGGCAGCTTATCAATGGATCGACTGTGCCAACGGGAACACAGCAATTACTGGTGAAATTAGCCAAAGCTTTACATCCACAGTTAATGGTAGCTTTGCAGTAATTGTTACAGAAAATGGCTGCACCGACACCAGTGCCTGCTATACCATAAGCAATATTGGGATTTCAGAAAATGAGTCGCCACATGGGAAGTTCCAATTATTCCCCAACCCGGCACAAGGAAACATAACAATTTCATCACCCTCCAAAATTAGTTCAGTTGAACTCTACTCCCCCACAGGCAAACTTCTCCGAAAAATAATCAGCAACAATAAACAGGAAACGTTTGATATTTCAGGTCTGTCACCAGGCAATTATTTTATCCGGGCAATAGGCAGGGAGGAGGTTTGGGTGAAGAAGTTTGTGAAGATATAGCGAAGGCTTCGCTTTGAGCGAAACCCTCGATTATAGTGAGGTTTTATGAGAAAGAATAAAGCAAATGCTTTATAAGACCTTTATACATTCATCAAATTTTAATTCCGGGGTTTAAACAATATTTCAATGCCTTATTTTTCGTATTATTGTCAGCTAATTTGAAACGACATTATGAAAGCACAAAATAAAATCGAAAAGCTCCCAATTGTAATCAACGATCCCTGGCTTGAGCCGGTTGCCCGTGAAGTATTTGAACGGAACCAACGCTTCAGGGACCGGCTCCAAGAAATAGAAAAAGAACATGGCAGCTTGTCGAAATTCGCCGATGCCTATAAAAATTTAGGCATTAATTCCGATTCGAAAAAGAAAGCCTGGGTATATCGCGAATGGGCACCAAAAGCCCAATCCCTGTTTTTGACCGGCGATTTCAACGACTGGGACCCCGAAAGCCACCCCCTCCAGCAGGGCGACGATGGTATTTGGGAAATCATCCTCGACAAAAAAGAATACAAGGACAAGCTGGTACATGGCAGCAAGTTTAAAGTTTTGGTACACTCCGATGCCGGGAGCCATTACCGGATTCCTGCATATTCCACCAAATTAATCCAGGACAACGAGTCGAAAGATTTTGCCGCCCAGTTTTGGAACCCTAAAAAATTCAATTGGGAAGGCGATAAATTCGACTTCGGACAACATGGTGAGCTTCTCATTTACGAGGCCCACATAGGCATGGCCCAGGAAAAAGAAGATGTCGGCACCTACAATGAGTTCACCGAGAACATCCTTCCCCGCATAAAAAAAGCTGGGTATAATACCATTCAATTGATGGCCATTGCGGAGCATCCTTATTATGGATCGTTTGGTTACCATGTGTCGAACTTTTTTGCGCCATCGTCCCGTTTTGGCACCCCCGAAGATTTAATGGAACTGGTAAAGCAAGCCCATAAAATGGGTCTGGCAGTTATCATGGATGTTGTCCATTCGCATACCGTAAAAAATATCAACGAAGGGCTCAACCTTTTTGATGGGAGCGGCGACCAATATTTTCATTGTGGGCAACGTGGCGAACACCCATCGTGGGATTCCATGTTGTTTAATTATGGGAAAACCGAGGTGCTCCAATTTTTGCTGTCGAACCTAAAATACTGGATGAGCGAATTCAATTTCGATGGCTTCCGTTTCGATGGTGTAGGCTCGATGATGTACTGGCACCACGGCGATGATTTGCCCATGACACGCGAAAAATATTTCAACCGTGGGGTTGAGTTTGATGCCATTGTGTATTTGCAGTTGGCCAACAAACTGATCCATACAATCAACAAAAAAGCCCTTTCGATTGCCGAAGATGTGACTGGTATGCCAGGGTTGTGCAACCCTATCGACGATGGTGGTATTGGCTTCGATTACCGGTTGGGCATGGGCATCCCCGATTACTGGATAAAAATCCTGAAAGAAAGGATGGACGAAGCATGGAACCTCGAAGAGATGTACTATGTGATGTTGGACCGGAAATTCGACACCAAAACCATAGCTTATGCCGAGTCGCACGATCAGGCTTTAGTGGGCGATAAAACCATTGCCTTCCACCTTATGGATAAAGAAATGTATTACCACATGAAGGTTGGCGACCAGCATCAGGTTATCGACCGTGGTATCGCGTTACATAAATTGATACGCCTGTTTACCATTTCGCTGGGTGGTGAGGCATACATGAATTTTATCGGCAACGAGTTTGGCCACCCCGAATGGGTCGATTTTCCACGCGAGGGAAACAACTGGAGCCATCATTATGCCCGCAGGCAATGGTCGCTGGTTGACAGTAACCAATTGAAGTACCAGTATATGGGCAAATGGGACCGGGCTATGTTGGATCTTATCAAGTCATTCAATATCATGTCGGCCGATTACCCTCAACTATTAATGCACGACGACTGGCATAAAACCATTGTCTTTAAAAGAGGCGAGCTGATCTTTGTTTTCAATTTTCACGTAAACATGGCTGTGCCCGATTACGAATTTTATATTCCCGAAGCCGGCACCTACGACATGGTATTGAATTCGGACAATGCTGCCTTTGGTGGATTTGCAAGGGTTGACGAGGCAACGGCCTTTCAGTCGATATTCAACAAAGAGAAAAATATCAATGTCCTGAAAATATACAATATCAACAGGGCGGTTCAGGTGTTTAGGAAGAGAGTGTAGATAGTTGGAGTTGTTGAGTTCCGAGTTGAACAGTTCTGAGTTGAAGAGTTGAAAAGTTCAAAGTTCTGAGTTTAACTATACTCCGCACGGGATAAATTTCCGCATTTTAAACTCACTCTGAAATTGTAGAATCTTACTGCCTCCAGAGGAGGCTAATAGCGATAGAATAGACATGTGAAGAAGTTTTAGCACTCTGTAAGAGTGCAATAGATTTTTTTTATACCGCAACGATTTTTAGGTGAAAGATTCAAAATAATTCCCACAATAAGACTTGTCATTTTTTAATTTGCAATTCTTTTGAAGAACCACTGTGTGTTTTTTTTTAACTTTGAACTTTTCAACTCCCAACTTCTCAACTATCTCCTTCCTTAACTTTACCAATATACTTTGCCAGAAGGTTGAGCAATTCGTTTGGTTTGATGGGTTTGGCCAGGTAATCGTCGCAACCGGCATCGAAACATTTTTGCTTTTCGCCCGACATGGCATAAGCCGTTTGCGCCACGATGGGCAAGTTAGGCCTCATGTTTTTAATGGTATGGGTGGCTACATATCCACTCAGCTTGGGCAACCTGATATCCATTAGGACAATATCAAGGTCAAGGTTTTTCTTGCAAATTTCGATGGCATGGTCGCCATCCATTGCCCAGATTATGCTGGCCCCGGTTTTTTTAAGTGCCGATGCGAGGTAGAAATAGCTTGCCTCGTCATCTTCAACAATCAAAATAGTTTTGTTTTTGAAATCGCTCAACAAAAGTTGTTCTTCTTCCGTTTGAAATTGCCCTGGCGATAGGCTTTGGATAAAAGGCAGTTCAATGGAGAATTCCGATCCCTTGCCCGGTTCCGATTCCACATAGATAGTCCCTTCGAGGTATTCGGCCAGGCTTTTACTTATAGCTAAACCAAGTCCGGTTCCGCTGCTTACAAGCTTATTGTCCTGATCTATTTTATTGAAGCGTTCGAAAACCGATTTTATTTTATCGGCAGCGATGCCAATGCCGGTATCCTTAACATAAAAGCGAATAGTGTTTTTACCTGTTTTCTTCACACCCATGTTAATGACCCCCTTGTGTGTGTATTTAAGGGCATTCGAAATAAAGTTCGACAAAATCTGCCTAAGCCTAAACGAATCGGACTGGATAAAATAATCCTGTTCGGAAGGAGCCATGACAATGTGCAAATCTTTTTTTCCCATCGTCTTTTTCACTTCTTCGAAAGATATGCGAAGGTCTTCGAGGAGTTTATTTGCCGAAAAGGTATGGATATCAATATCCAATTGTCCGGCTTCAATTTTTGAAAGATCAATAATATCGTTTATTAATTTGATGAGCAGGTTACCACCATCTTTGATCCGTGTGACATATTCTTTTTGGTCTTCATCAAGTTCGGGGTATCCACCCAATAAATCGGCAAAACCTAAAATGGCATTCATCGGAGTGCGAATTTCATGCGACATGTTGGCAAGAAATGCAGATTTTAAGAGGTCGGATTCTTCGGCCTTGTTTTTAGCCATTATGAGTTTTTCCTCATTGATTGTTCCCTGAATCGAAAGGCCAATTTGGGTAGCAATAAATTCCAAGAGTTTTAAATCCCTTTTCGTGTACGCATCGGCCCGATTTGGATTTTGAACTACCAAGCCTCCGAGTATTTTACCTTCGGAATGTAGGGGCACTGCCATACAAGCCAAACATTTTGGATCATAACCCTTTATTTCGCCTTTCTTGACCAGTTCCTTTAGTTTACTTTGCGAGAAAATATCACTAATATCTTCACGTACAATGTAATCCATTACACAATTCTGGCATGAAACCGGATTGTTTAAGGGTGGTTGCATGTTCCCAGAGGGAAATTCCACGGATTGCTTATCAGGGGTGTAAATGGCAAGATAAAAATTGCTGTCGAAGAATATCTTTTGAAGTTCTTTGTGGATTTCGGCAAACAAATCTTTCTGACTGTAAGATTTGACCACTGCCTGTCCGATGTTGTATACAGCCTCGCGCATAGCCTCTTCTTCTTTCCGCTCCTGTATGTTGCGCGTGATGCTCAACATTTCGCCCGAGAATTCATCCTCGTCATTAATAAAGGCACTGCTCGACACTTCCATCCAAATAAATTTGCCCTCTGCGTTTTTTAACCGGTATTCTGTAATTATAGGGCCTGGCTTATCGATTATTTGCGAATGGATATTTTTTATGGAATCCAGGTCGTCGGGATGGAAAAAATCGTAAATATTCCGGCCTATTAGATCTTCCGATTCGTAACCTAACAAATTATAACTCGACGGCGAAACAAATTCAAAAACACCTTCGAGGTTGTGTTTTGCTATCATGTCGGAACTGTTTTCGGCCAACAGCCTGTACAATCGTTCGCTTTTTATCAAGTCTGTCTGTGCTGTACGTTTTTTAATTTTTTCGTCGCGCAACTTAATCACGTTTTTTATTGCCTGGCCCAAACGCACAATCCGTTCTTTCAAAACATAATCCCAGGCCCCCTGTTTCATGCAATTTACGGCCGTTTCTTCATTAATCGAACCTGTGACAATAATAAAAGGGATGTCGGGGAAATTATCTTGGGCGATATAAAGGGCATCCAGTCCTGTGAAGGAAGGCATTTGGTAATCGGAAAGTATAATGTCGGGTTCAAACTCTTGAAGTTCTTGTCTATATTCAGCTTCGGTTTGCACCCATTTGTGAACGAATGAATAGTTTTCTTTTCTGATTTGGATCAACATTAAATCCAAATCCGGCTCACAATCCTCTAAAATTAATATACGCAACTTATTTTTCATGGTCGTTGGGTTATGGGGCGAAATGCCAATATAATTAAAGCATTTAAGTCAATTTCCTGGGTTGATAAAAATAGGTGTTTTATGTGCATAATTCTATTCAAAATCAACCACTCTTTATGCATAATGATATTTGAAGTTTTTTTCATTCTTTCCAATACTTGTTAGACTAAATTTATAGCTACCCTAATTTAATATTTTTAAATCAGAAAAACTACACTATACAAACAAGCTGACTATATTACTCCTAATTCTTTCTTCAAGAATATTCTTTTAATGTTCAAATATATACAATTAACTTTACTAATTTGCATTAGTTTTATGATTTTATCAAAGAGTTATAAACAATGGAGCAGATTAGGGATTCCGAAATACTGGAAGATTTGGCAGAGTGCCGGATTTGTCCCCATCGTTGCGAGGCAAAAAGGCTTGATGGGCAGACCGGATATTGCAACAGTGGCCGGAGTTATCAAGTGTCGTCCGTCGGGTTGCATTTTGGCGAAGAACCAGTGTTGAGTGGAGCGGATGGAATATGCAACGTCTTTTTTTCGCGGTGTAATTTGAGTTGTGTTTTTTGCCAGAACCATCAGATAAGTGCCCGCCGCAATTGTGCCCTTGAAGAAATGTTGACCCTTGATAAAGTCGTTGGAAGGATTGAACAGGAATTGGACAAGGGCACCGACCTTTTGGGTTTTGTGTCCCCTTCACATTTTATCCCTCAAACAAAAGCAATCATAAGAGCTTTGCACGAAAAAGGAAGGCATCCACGGATTATTTACAACACCAATGGGTACGACACAGTTGATTCGCTTAAAAGCCTTGAAAACACGGTGGATGTGTATCTCCCCGATTTTAAATACATGGACAAGGCTTTAGCAAAAGAGTATTCCGGAGTAGGTGATTATCCCCAGTTTGCGGGTGCGGCCATCAAAGAAATGTACAGTCAAAAAGGCTCACGGCTTTGGCTCGATGAAAAGGGCAAAGCCGAATCGGGCTTGATTATCCGGCATCTTGTTTTGCCAGGCCATGTAGAGAATAGTTTGAAGGTACTCGATTTTATTGCCAACGAATTGTCGGTTAGTGTACATATCTCGCTCATGTCGCAGTACAACCCCACACCAAAAGTAGCCGGTCATCCAAAACTTGGGCGAAAACTACAGGTAGAAGAATATCAACAGGTGGTCGATCACTTTTATGAATTAGGCTTCTCGAAAGGCTGGGTGCAGGAACTTGAAAGCTCCGATCGCTACAATCCCGATTTTGAAAAGGAGAAACCTTTCGGAGATAGATAATTTGCACGGCACGCCCGAAACCCGAAACTCAAAACCCCATCCTGCGCTAAAGCTTCGGATGGCAGGCGAAACATTTACCCTACGAAGCTTCAGCGTAGTAGGGCGAAACCCTAATACGCCATAACGGCAGATGAAACAGGGAAAAACATTTCCGGGTCTTCTGGGTTTTCATATTTCGTACTTATTATTGCTTTATCGCCAACCCATAAACAACCCTTCCAATCGGGGGCAAAACTGGCAGCTTTCATTATTTTATGCTCCTGGAGTATAGCTGCCATTTCCACACAGGCCACTTTAATGGGATGGTTTTGTGTGTCGTGTAAAGCCAGCACAACAAAATTACCAAACCAATCTAATCCAATAGAAATCCCAGGACAATCGAATATTTCAGCTTTTCGCTCTTCATCCGTAATAATCATCGAATGTTTCGAGAGCCAGCCTTCCGAGTCGAGGGCAAGGTAAGGAAAGCTATCATTGAGTATCATCGGGCCGGTTTCGATTGCCTGTTGGATGTTTTCATACCCCAACAAGGAAATTTCCAGTTCCTTTTCGCGCATGTCCCAGCTTGGCGGAAATGTTTCATCGTTTATCGATATGGTAAGGCCCGAAGGTTGAAGGGGTACTTTTTGTCCAGGTCGTGAGAAAATTATTTCTTTTATTTGGTTGCCGCCCATTTGGATAATTACCCTTTCGTTGGCATAAATGTAGTCTTTTTCGTACAGTAGGTCGTAAAAGCAAAAGTCGGGTAGATCGGTGTTTTCAGGATCAAGATTCCGGTTTTTAGGTCCCATTTCAATTTTATGTGAGCGGCACGAAAGCTTGATCCCCTTTTTTGTGCTGATATTTTCAAGACGGATATTTCCTTCTTTATCGAGTAAGAATGAAGGCTTATTAAAAAGAGGTGGATTTATTACCTGGCCATCCGAAACATAAAAACCTTGTGGGCATCCAATGAAGCTCTCCGAAAGGTAGTTTTCTTTCGCCGTTTCTTCGTCCAATACATTTATTCCGCTCCAGGCCATGCAAATAGACGATTTTGTCCTGCGTTCGAAATGCTTGATGAAAGTTTGCAACGACTTTTTATGGAATTTGCTCAGACTAATACCAAATTGAAAATTTTCACAGGGTATTTTTAGGAGCGATCCCACATAAGGTTTTCCATCACCAAAATGCCCCTTGATTTCTATTTCTGATACATGTTCCATATTTCTTAGCCCAATTTTTTAAAATTAGGTTTTTTCTCAATTACTTTAGATATTGATTTGCAAAACTAATGAATCGAGTGGAATAAAAATTTAGGGTTGTGATACCAGAAAATTTCAATCGAAAAATTTTTATCTTGCAATGCTGTTTAATAACATTGATTACTCAACCTAAAAATATGCTTAGAATGAAAAAAAGACCTATTTATTTATTGCTGACCTTTCTGTTGGCTTGTAATTTTTTATTGGCCCAAAAAGGAAGCTTCGATTTTCTGAATAATAAACCTGCCAACCAGGAAGAGAAAATCGACCCCCTGAAAGTTACCAGTTTTACCCTCGACAATGGCCTTAAGGTATACCTGAACGTCGACCCCGACCTGTCGAATGTGTTTGGGGCCGTTATCGTTAAAGGGGGTGCCAAACGCGACCCCGAGAGCCATCCCGGAATTGCCCACTATTTCGAGCATATCATGTTCAAGGGCACCGATAAAATCGGGACTGTCGACTACGAAAAGGAAAAAGTGTACCTCGACAGTATTGCCATTATGTACGATAAACTGGGGGAAACTAAGGAAGAAGAGGAGAGAGCTAAGGTTCAGAAGAAAATTAATGACCTAAGTTTGGCTGCTGCCCAGTTTGCCATTCCCAACGAAATGGACAAGCTGCTCGAAGGAATGGGTGGGACCGGCGTGAACGCTTTTACCAGCAAGGATGTGATTGCCTATCACAATTCGTTCCCAAGCAACCAGATAGAGAAGTGGATGGAGATTTATAGCCATCGTTTTGAGCATCCGGTATACCGTATGTTTCAATCGGAACTAGAGACCGTGTACGAAGAAAAAAACATGTCGCGCGACAATCCCATCATGGCCTTGATTGAAACATTCGAGGCCGGACTTTATAAAGGACATCCTTATGGAAGGACTGTGTTGGGCGATATCGACAACCTCAAAAATCCTTCGTTATCAGAAATGGACAAGTATTTCCAGACCTACTATGTAGCCAACAATATGGCTTTGATCCTAACCGGGAATTTCGATGCTGAAGTGGCCATCCCCATGATAAAAGAAAAATTTGGGAAATGGCGGTCGGGCGAAATACCTGAATTCCCCAATTACGAAATTGAAGCACTTGAAGGCCGTGTGGGTATCAACAAGCGATTGACCCCCATTAAGATTGGCCTGCTTGGTTTCCCTTCCATCGAAAGTGGCCACCCTGACGAAATTGCCATGACTGTTTGCAATAATATTCTGTCAAACTCATCGACGACCGGATTGTTGGACCAGCTCACCAACGATAACAAAATGCTTTATGCCGGGGCGCAAGCAATGCCATATTACGAGGCCGGGTCGAATATGATAATATATGTGCCCAAGCTTATCGGCCAATCTTTCGACAAGGCAGAAAAGCTGGTGATGGCCGAAATTTCGAAATTGAAAAAGGGCGAATTTGATGATGAATTGTTCGATGCCATTAAAACAGAAATGGATGTGCAGTTTCAGAAAGGCCTCGAAAGTGCGTATGGCCGTTTTTATATGTTGATGGGTGCCTTTATGGAAGGCAAAAGTTGGGAGGAAGTGCTCGATCAGCAAAAGCAAATCAAAACAATTACTAAAGAAGATGTGGTGAAAATCGCCAACAAATATTATGGCGATAATTTCTTGGCACTGCAATCGAAAACAGGTTTCCCGAAGAAAGAAAAATTGAGCAAGCCCAACTACAAGCCTATCGAGCCGGCCAACATGGAGGCCATATCGGATTATGCCAAACAAATCAAGGAGATGGAAACAAAGCCCGAGAAGCCTCACTACATCGAATTCAACGACGATGTGTACTTCAAGGAATTGGCTGATCAACTGCATTATTATTATACGCCCAACCCGGTAAACGATTTGTTCTCGATGCGCCTGGTGTATGGGGCTGGATACGAAAAAATCCCATTGTTGAAATATGTTTCGGAGCATCTCACCTTGTTAGGGACAGAAGAAGAAGATTTGGATGCCTTCAACCGCGAAATGCAAAAGCTGGGAAGTTCGTTCTATACTTATGCTTCGAAGGACTATTTGACTATCGAGATTTCGGGACTCGAAAAGAATGTGGATAAAACCTTTACCCTCATGCACGAATACCTGGGAACGGTAAAGCCGGACGATTCGAAAATGAAAAAGCTGGTGCAAAGCCTAAAAATGGATCAGAAGTTCGAAATGAAAGACCCTTCTACCGAAGGCGATGCCCTGAAAGAGTATGTGTTGTTTGGCAAGAAATCGGATTATCTCGACCGCCTTCCCGTGAAAGAAGTGAAAAAACTCAAGTCGGGGCAATTGGTGGAAGTTTTTAAAGAAGCACAAAAATATGAACTTGAAGTGCATTACTCGGGTAAATTACCCAGCCCTGAAATCGAAAAACTACTGACCGAAAAATTACTGGTGGTAAAGCCTGAAATCAAGAGCGAATCGCCGGTACACATTGAAAAAAATGAATTGAAAGAAAATGTAGTTTACCTGGTTGATGATAAGAAAGCCTTGCAAAGCCAGATTTATCTGATGATTGAAGGGGAAGTAAACAACGAGGACGAGCGGGTGCTAATTGGTGCTTTCGATAAATATTTCAGCCGCGACATGTCGTCCATCGTATTCCAGGAAATCCGCGAGTTCCGCAGCCTGGCTTACTCGGCGTATGCCTATCACAGCACACCCTATCATCTCGACAAGAAAGGATATACCTTTGGCTTTTTAAGCACCCAGTCGGACAAAACGGTGGAGGCCGTGGAAGCCATGCGGGGTCTGATGGCCGACATGCCGCGCAAGGAAGACCGCCTCGAACATATCAAAACTTCGCTTATCCAGACCATCAACTCGCAACGCCCAACGTTCCGGAATTTGTCCAACTCGGTTGCCTACTGGCGCAAAAAAGGCTACACCCACGACCCCCGAAAAGACTGGGTGAAAGTGTACGAAACCATGACCTTCGACGACATCATGAAATTCTACACAAAAAACATGGCTGGCCGACCCATTGCAATTACCATTGTGGGCGACCTAAAGCGCATGAACACCGACGACCTCAAACAATTTGGCCGGATCGTAAAACTGAATAAGAAAGACTTGTTTACGAAGTAGGTTGCGGGTCTCGGGTTTCGGGTTTCGGGAAAGGCACGGATTGCAAATCGGCGATAGTGCCGTAAATGGTAAGTGAATTGATGAAAAATTATGGATTCTTGAAATATGAAATGGTTTATAGCATCATGGTTTATCCTTATTGTCAATTTTGCTCATAGTCAAACAATATGCTATGACGTAGACAGTGTCGTGGTGTATAGTGTCCCTTTGGATATAAATCCAAAGTTTTCATTACAAGTAGAAGATATAAAGAACAAGTATTGTAAAAAGATAATTATTAAAGACAGTATCCTAGTTAATGAATTACTAGAAACACTGTTGATAATCGAGGTGTTTAAGCGAGATGATTTTTCAATTGACCTAAGAATGATTATTGAAATTCATTTTCAAGATATTTATACTTCAATAAATATTGATAGAAATTACTTTTTTGTTTATAACAATATTCTTTATACAAGAAATTTTAAACTGATTGATTGGATTGATAAATATGTGACAAGTGCTCATTAAAGCGCACACTTGTGCGGATTTGCAATCCGTGCCTCACTGAGCAAACCCGAAACCCGAAACACGAAAACTTATATCCTCGCCAAAACCCGTCGCAATTTCCCGCGCACATCGGTGGCAAAACATTCGAGCCGGTCGTTTTTAACCACATCTGACAATATCATAGGGTTTAAAGCAGAAACTTCCACAATGCCATCGGGTTGCTCGATGATAGTCACATTACAGGGCATCATAATCCCCATTTTATCTTCAGCCAGTAATGCCTCGTGTGCCAACGTGGGATTGCATGCACCCAGGATAAGATATCGCTTAAAGTCCCTGTTTATCTTTTCTTTCAGGGTTTTTTGCACATCAATCTCAGAAATAATTCCAAAGCCTTCTTCTTTCAATGCATTGGTTGTAATTTCAACAGCCTCTTCAAAACTGTAATTGGTCGATTTTGTATAGTAATACTTCATTTTTAAAATGCCTTTATATATTTAAAAGTATAACAAAGATGAAAAGAAAATGTTGACTTACCGGGTTTCGAGTCTCGGGTCTTTAAAACAATGTCGGTATAACTCTAAGTCACGCCGCCACTTGTTCTTAGGTGATAGGTGTGATTAGGGTGTCTTTTCATAATATAGGTTGACACGAAGTTTAGTTGAAAACTTTCGTAAATTAGCTAAAATGAAAAGTCAACGAAAAGAGAGGAGGACATTCAGCACAGCTTTCAAGAAAGAGAAAGTTGGGTTGTTTGACAAAGG
>JAIOYV010000063.1 GCA_021740905.1 Bacteroidales bacterium | reverse complement strand
GCTGAATATCAGACACTTACAAGATGCTGTAAAGTACTGATAATCTGACTGTTAATAGTCTGCATGAAATTTATACCCGTTCTAAATAAGATCTCGGCCTAGCCACCGGAATCGGTCACTTGCATTTTGATACAGCCCCACTATTTGCCAACTGCCGACTGGAGCCTGCCTACTGCCTACTGCCTACTGAGGACAGCCGACTACCTCCGAACAGGAGGTCTGCGCTTTTTCTTTTTCCTTTTAGCGAGGTTGAGACTTACCGATCCTGACATAAAGACATCAGGGCTTTCTCGTTTTTCGGTCGATGACAATTCATCCATGGCAGGTTTTTGTCCCCGCTTGTTTTGGTTGATGATCTTCTTTACCCTTTCGAGATCGAGCATAAAATGTTTGGTGCCTGTGCCAGGGTCGTAACTATACGTGATCTGCTTTTTCAGGACATCGGTTTTAATTGGTATGGCACGGCCTTTATCCAGTTCCAGTTCGAGCAACATTTTTGGAAAATCTTCTTTGGCTTCCAGGTATTGGTCCAGTTCGTAGGTAAGGCAGCACTTTAATTTGCCACATTGCCCGGCCAGTTTTTGGGCATTGATGGGCAATTCTTGCAAACGTGCCAGGTCGGTGGTTATGGAACTGAAATCGGTGCGCCAGGTCGAGCAGCACAGGCTTCGACCACAAGAACCAATGCCCCCAATCATTCCTGCTTCTTGCCTGGCCCCAATTTGTTTCATTTCAACCAGGATGGAATATTCAGCCGATATGTCCTTTATCAACTGACGAAAGTCGACCCTGCCATCGGCGGTGTAATAGAATGTGGCTTTTCGGCCATCGGCCTGGTATTCTACCGAGCTTATCTTCATTTCAAGGCCAAGCTTTGAGGCTAGTTGGTGGCTTTTTATCAAGGTAGGGTTTTCCTTCAATCGCGATGTTCTCCATTTTTCAGTATCGGCTTCAGTTGCTTTCCGGTATATTTTAAGGAGGGGCGCATTACCCTGTGACCCCGATTTCCGTGCATATTGAAGCTGGGCCACATCGCCAATTAATGAGACAATCCCCAGGTCGTGCCCTCGGATTGCTTCAACAACAACCCGGTCGCCACGTTTAATCGTTAGGCCATGGGTGTTTAGGAAAAACCCTTTTCGGGTGTTTTTAAAATGAACTTCGACCAGGCCTGAAATCTCTTTTGCTTCATCAATGTTTGAAAGCCAGTCGAATGAATCGAGTTTTCCGTGGCGGATTTCATCGGTGTCGTATATATCGTTTACTGCACATGTATTGCAAGACATCTTATTTAGATTTAATATAAATAATGGCAAATATATAAAATTAGCTGAGGAGGTAATAAAATTAGATTTCAGGACAAGAACTTATCCTAAATCCTTTCTATTGTCATTTCTCTTTGGTGCATTTTTTTTAGTCTTTTTGATCGAAATGACAGCTTTTCGTAAAACGCTGATTGTCAAAATGATTTTATTTGTGTTATTGTTTACCCTTTTCAGGGTTCTATTGACTTACTAGTCTAACACCCAATGCGTAATAGTCTTTTATAAAAACTGAATTTGTCATTCACTTTCTGAGTTTCACCAACGAGTCTCACCTCGATTTCATTTTGTTGAAAGAGGCACAATTTCAGACTTATTTGTTGAATTTTCAACATTGAAAGAATATTCTGTTAAACGATACCTTGTTACCTTAAAATCAAATTATTACGTGCAATACTTGAATTGTACCTTGACAGAAATCATATTACTGCTATTATTTCTTGTTAATATCTAAAATTATAATTTTTGTTCAACCAGGCTATTTTTAATAGGTGTATGATAAATGTCACATTATAAACAATATAAATAAACTCTGAAGTTGATTAACTGTGTCAGTTTGGATAGGATAGCTATTTTAGAGAATCAAATATTTTAAGTTAAAGGTTGGGTAATTTTATAGAACAACTAAAATTTTCAAATCAAAAAACGTTAAATTTTTTGCAAACAACGAACATTCTCAAATTGACGTATTTCTTTGTTCATATATATTATGTATTTTTCGCAGGCAATAATTTAGAACGATATTTTAAAAGTGGGATAGGGATTACAACAGACAAATAATAGATTAAGTAGAGGTTTTTTGAACTTCTTCTTATTCCTTTCTTTTAATTGAAATTCAGAAGAATAGATTAAACAAAATAGATAAATTATACTTTAACTAAACTTTGTAGAAATGAGAAATTTAGACCTTCGAAAGTTAATGGGCATCTTGGTGCTCTTTGGCTTATTGTTGAATTCCTTTGGGGAGGTAAATGCCCAAACCTACTGTACACCGACGTATTCCACGGGTTGTACTGTTGGGGATATGGTTAATTATTTTTCCCTTAACACAATTACTGAGTCGATCACTTGTACTACTCCTTCTTATCAGGATCATACAAGCCTTTCGACCAATCTTACCATTGGTGATACATACAATTTGGTTGTAGCAGCAGGGTACAGTAGTACTTACTTCAAGGTGTGGATCGATTTCAATAATAATTACACCTTTGATGCGAGTGAAGTAGTGGCAGATGGAGTTTGTTCTTCATCCAGTACAAACTATACGTTTCCGCTGACTATTCCTATGTCAGCAACCCCTACTTCGACACGACTACGCATCAGGACTAACTACGCATCTGCCGTAGGCGATCCTTGTACTTCTTACACCTATGGAAATGCGATTGATTATACTGTAATTATGAATCCTCTTGGGGATAATGACCTGGGTGTTTTTGGTGTAACCCCTTCTACTATTTGCTCCGGACCAACCGATTTTTATGCTATTGTTAGAAACTACGGTGGCAACACGGTGAACAATTATAAATTGGATTGGTCGCTCGACGGCGTTGCCCAAACTCAAATTACGATTACCGATTCATTGCAATCAGGTGAAATGGATACCGTTCTATTATCGAACATCAATTTTGTGAATTCGATGTACGATTTTGTAATTTACACTTCGCTACCTAATGGAATAGCCGATACTTTAAATTATAATGATACACTTACCCTTGCGCCTTTCTTCCTTTCGTTAAATGGAACCTATAGCATTGGGGCTACCGGTGATTTTGCTGACTTTGCGGCGGCAGTCAATGCACTTTCAGTATATGGTATATGTGGCCCTGTCGTTTTTGAAGTAGAATCGGGTACTTACAACGAGAATATATCTCTTGGAGAAATACCTGGCGTGAGTGCCATTAACACGGTTACCTTTAAATCGGCCTCTGGTGTTAACACGGATGTGATCCTTACCTATAATGCTTCATCTACCACAAACAACTGGGTCGTAAATTTAGACGGTGGCGATTATTATTCCTTCGAGGACATGACCCTGAAATCGACAAACGGGACGTATGGTAGGGTAGTCAGGCTATATGGCGGTGCACATCATAATACTTTCGATGGATGTATTCTCCAGGCACCAGTATCTTCAACTTCATCCAACTACATGGCCGTTGTGGTCAATGAATCGGGCGTAGGCGACAGTGCCAACGTATTTATGAACAACGATGTGAAAAACGGTTCTTATGGTTTTTACATGTATGGTGGATCAAGCTCCAGTTTCGAACCCGGAAACGTGATATCGCACAACAACATTACGAACTTCTATTATTATGGTGTATATCTCTATTATCAGTATGCTCCAATTGTAGAATACAACACCATTGAAACAGGACTTTATACTTATGCTTATCCTGTGTACACATATTATGTACGTGGACCTTTCCAATTTGTAGGGAATAAGATACATACCTGGGCTGGTTCGTACAACTATGGTCTGCGGCTTTATTATACCGATGGAGCACCAGGTGTCGGTCTTGTGGCCAACAACTTTATTACTTCATCGCTTGGTACAGGAACTTGTTATGGCTTATATGTGTATTATGCAAGCAACATTGACATATTCAACAACTCAGTAAATATTCCCAATGGGAATACAACTTCTGCCGGGTTATATATGTATCAAGGCTCATCTCCTGCATATGGTAACATTCGACTTACCAACAACTCGTTTGTGAATACAGGCGGTGGTTATGCCATACAAATACACGATTATGCCATGAACCCCGGTATGGTAACGTACCAGGATTATAACAACTACTATGGTACCGGAGCAACCCCAATAGCTTTTGGTAACTGGAATGTGACCACGATGGCCGACCTCAACTTGATTGAACCACATTCGATGATGGTTGACCCGGCTTATCTTGGTGTTGGAGACCTCCATAGCTATTCCGCTTTACTGAATGGTGCTGGTAAACCTCTTGCTTCTGTACCTTTTGATATCGATATGGATCCACGCGATCCAATCCACCCAACTATTGGAGCTGATGAATACACATTATACACCAACGATGCAGGAGTACTTTCTTTTGTTGGGATTGATGCAATTTGCCCCGGGTTGACCCCTGTTTCTGCCCTGGTACAGAATTTTGGTTTGGTCGAACTTACCGAAGTGGCTGTAAACTGGACCGTAAATGGGGTTGCCCAAACTACCTTGATGGTTTATGATACCATTGCAGTAGGTGGAAACATGACTGTTTATCTCGGAGATTACACCTTTTTATCAGGTACTGTTTACGATGTAATCGGATATACTTCAATGCCGAATGGTGTTGTCGATCCAGGCAACTCCAACGATACCACTTCGCTCATTGGTCTTCAAACAGCTGCTGCCGGCACCTTTACGGTAGGAGCAACGGGCGACTTTGCTACAATTACCGATGCACAAACTTTTATTGAAAACTTTGGAGTTTGTGGACCGGTAATATTCAACATCCTTCCTGGCACTTACAACGAGCAAGTAACTATAAATGTAGTGTCAGGTGTTGATGCAACGAATACAGTTACCTGGCAATCATCTACCGGAAACAATACCGATGTAGTCGTTCAATACGCACCAAGCGGCCTTAGCGACAACTGGGTTTGGAGAATGAATGGTGCTGATTACAATACGGTAAATAATATAACACTCAAGAATATTTATCCATCAGGATCCACTATTTATGGAAGGGTTGTCGATCTTAATGGTGTTGCTGAATACAATACGTTCCACGGTTGTATTTTAGAAGGCGTCCAAGGTAGTTCTACCAGTAATTACTATGCAATTATTTACGACTATTATTCTGGAGGATTAAACAATTATAATACCTTCTCAGACAACCAAATCCTCAATGGTTCCTACGCAATATATGCTTATGGATCCGGTGGTGCGGTTGGGAATAAATATCTAAATAATAACATAGAGGGATATTACTACTATGGTTTGTATTGTTACTATCAAAATGAAGTTCAGATAAAGAACAATACCATTTTACAAAGTCCTGCTGGGTATACTTATAACTATCCTGTATATGCTTACTATTGCGATGGAGCAATTAACGTAAGCGGCAACTATATTTATGATGGAGCCGGTTCGTATTTCTATGGCTTGCGGATTTATTATTGTGATGCTACCTCAACCGCCCGCGGTCTTGTCAGCAATAACATGATCGCTACAGAAAACAATTCAAGTACGCAATATGGTTTGTATGTGTACAATAGTTCGAACCAGGATATTTATAACAACTCGGTATCCATTAAGAATGGTGGGACAAACTATGCCTGTTATCTTTACCATTCAAATGCTACCGCTTATGGAACCTATAATTTCATAAACAACAGTATTGTAAACCACCACACTTCCGGTTATTGTCTGTATGGATATGGATTAGGATTGGCCGCTTTGACCAGTAGTAATAATAACCTGTACACGAATAGTTCAACCCTGTGTTATTTTACAACTACTTATGCAACCCTATCCGACTGGCAAGGTGCAGGGTTTGTTGGCGATGTTTTGAATACCGATGGCGGTTATCTCTCTGGCTCGAACTTACATTCCAATTCACTTGCTATGGATGGAGCCGGTATGCCATTGGCTGAAGTAACAGTCGATATCGATGGGGATACACGCGATCCTTTCACTCCGGATGTAGGAGCAGATGAATATATCCTGGCCAACGACGATGCGGCCATTACCGCTTTACCGGGGATCAACTCAATGTGTCCCGGAACGGTTGATGTGGTTGCCACAGTAAGCAATTACGGCTTGGTAGCTATGAATTCTGTGGTTATAAACTGGTCGGTAAACGGGGTACTTCAAACACCATTTACCTATAATACCACTATTCCTATCAGTAGTTCTGCCGACGTTGTAATTGGTCAATACACTATGGTTGCCGGAACAACCTACTCATTTACAGTATGGTCTTCGTTACCCAACGGGAACCCTGATCCAAATGCTTCAAACGACAGCTACAGTGTGTCAGGCGTTACTACTTCGGTATTTGGAACCTATACCATTGGAGCAACAGGCGACTTCACCACTTTTGCCGATGCGGTCGCGTTCATATCTGCTGCCGGTATTTGCGGCCCAATCGTATTTAATATTGAAACAGGTGTTTATACCGAACAGGTAACTATCCCTAACATAGTTGGCGCTTCGGCAACCAATACCATTACGTTCCAGCCGCTTACTGGAAACCAAGCCGATGTTGTGGTTCAATATAGCGCTACCTCAACCAGTGACAACTGGGTTTGGAGCCTGAGTGGGGTTGACTATTGTACGGTTCAAAACATCAAAATGAAACCCCTGGGAGCTTCTTATGCTGTTGTTTTACAGATGGCCGGAGTTTCTGATTATAATACGATAAGTAATTGTATCTTAGAAGGTGTTGTTGCATCTTCAACCAGTAGCTATTTTGCGGTAATCTATGATTATTACAGTACAGGGTTGAACAACTATAATACCTATATTGACAACCAGATACTGAATGGTTCTTATGCCATTTATGCCTATGGCTCCGGTGGCGCTTATGGCAATAAATATATCAATAACTATATCTCGAACTATTATTATTATGGTATGTATTTATACTACCAGTATGACGTAGTAGTGGATGGCAATACCGTTCTTCAAAGCCCGACTGGGTATTCCTATAATTATCCGATCTATGTGTACTATTCAGATTATGCGATCCAGGTTACCAACAATTACATTTATGATGGGGCCGGTACGTATATGTATGGTCTCAGGGTCTATTATAGCGATGCAACAGCCAGTGCACCTGGCTTAGTTGCCAATAACATGGTAATCTCCGAAAACAACAGCTATAACTACGGTTTGTACATCTATAACAGCATGTACCAAAATGTGTATAACAACTCAGTACGGGTTGCCGGTGGAACAACAAACTATGGAGGGTACATTTACCTGTCGAATGCGACTTCGTATGGTACCATGGATATTAAAAATAACAGTATTGCTAACTTTGGTACAGGTGGATATTGTCTGTATGGCTATGGATCAGGTTTAGCTGCCCAGACTTTCAGCAACAATAACCTGTTTACCAACAGTTCCACGCTCTGTTATTATTCTACAAGCTATAGTGATGTAAGCTCATGGAATACAGCTACGGGAGGGAACGACATTAGCTATGATCCTGAATATATAGCTTACAATGACCTGCATACCTTCTCGTTGTACCTGAACGGTGCCGGAACTCCTCTACCTGAAGTTACTACAGACTATGATGGTGACGTTCGTGATCCATTGCACCCTGACATAGGTGCGGATGAGTTTAATCTTTTATTGCCACCTAACGAGCTGGCTGTTACTATTGCCTACACATTGGGTCAATACCCAATGGGTGCAGGTGATAACCACGTAGTAAAAGCAATTGTTAAGAACCTGGGGAACGATACCCAGTACAACGTACCGGTCACTTTAACCGTATCGGGAGCAAACTCATTTACTACAGTTGCTACCATCGACTCCATTACTTTTGCCGGTGTGGATACCGTTCAGTTCAGTCCATTTACGGCTACTACGATTGGCCTGGATGATGTGACCGTGACCGTACCCCCGGATATGGACTCGACCAACAATTCATTCAGCTACTGGCAAAATGTAAATGCCAACCAGATAGCTTATGCCGATACATCAGCAAGTGTTTTGAATTTGGGATACAACACCGGTCAGGGCATGTTATTGTGTAAGTATCACATCAACGGGGCTTCTCTCATACAATCGGTAGGTGCATACATTGTAGGTAATACAACATCGGGTAATAGCCTTTATGGTATTGTGCTCGATGCAGCTGGAAACTTACTGTCTCAATCAGCTCCTATTACTATTACTACGGTAGATTCACTTTATCTCTTCCCTGTATTAGATACAGTGGCTACCAACACAGTAAACGATGATGTATATGTTGGGATAGTCCAAACATGGGGATCGGCCGGTTATTATCCGTTGGGCGTTCAAGAAGAAATCCCAGCCCGAAGAGGTGCTTATTATATTGCTTCTGCAGCTGGAGTTGCTCCAACCGAGGATGCCAGTTTTGGCCGTTTCATGATTGGTGCTGTATTGACAGATCCTCCTCCTTACGATGCCGCCTGTACCAATATATCTTCACCGATTGGTGGTTGTGGTCTGGGTATGGAAGACGTAACAATCGATATTACCAACATGGGATCGAGCGACATTTCGGGTGGCCTGACCGTTTTTTATCAGCTAGGCACTAACCCTCCAGTATCGGAAGGTATCCCTACTGCAACAATAATCCCATCCGGGACAACCTATACCTATACTTTTGGTGCACAGGCAAACCTGGCGGTATTGTTTGACTCAACATTTACTTTGACGGCATGGGTATCGCTAACCGGCGATACATACCTGACTAATGATACCAGTGAAACAACCATCGAATCCTTGTATCAACCTGCTAGTCCATCTGGAGTTAATACCACTGTATTATATGGTAGTATGGCAACGCTAAGTGTTCTTTCGTCCGATTCAATTTATTGGTTCGATGATCCATTGGCTACGAATAATATAGGTACTGGTACCGATATTACTATTGGTCCATTGTACGATACCACTTCCCTATGGGCAATCGCATCGACCCTTTCTACTGGCGATATCCAGATAGGAACCGGTACAAGTACAACAGGTACGTCGTCTTATCCGAACCCATATTGTACTTATTATTATGGGAACAAAGAGCAAATGCTAATAAGGGCTGAGGAACTCGTGGCCTTAGGATTTACTGGTGGGAATATCAATTCGATTGCATTTAATGTGTTTGGTGTTTCCAGCTATTCATTGACCAATTTCGAATTGAAAATTGGAAGTACAACTGCAACTACACTTACAACATGGCAAACTGGATTGACTTCAGTATTTTTCGACCCAAGCCATATACCGAGCATGGGATGGAACCTCCATCCGTTTACTGCACCTTTTGTGTGGGATGGGGTAAGCAATATCGTTATAGAAACCTGTTTTAACAATTCCGCATGGACATCAGGAGGTTCGATACAGTACTCTACAACTTCCTTTACTTCATGTTTAAATTACCATGCTGATAATACAACAGTATGTTCTTCAACAACTGCTACTACCTATGCCAACCGTCCAAATATGGTATTCAATGTAGAAGTTCCGGGTTGTTTAACTGCTCCTGTGGAGGTGACAGCCTTTGTAGCTAATATCCCTCAAAATGACATAGGGGTTATTGCAGCTTATTCACCTACATCAGGATCCAACCTGACAAATAGTGAAGTTATTTCTGTTGAGATTAACAACTGGGGTAGCGCGGATGCAAACCTGTTCCAGATATCTTATGATATTACCGGTACAACTGCCGCCTCTGCTTCTGAGTTTGTGATTAATCCTATCCTTAGTGGTACATCAGCAACATTTGATTTTGCTACAGTGGCCGACTTGTCGCTGTACGGAACATATAATATCTGCGTGTATACCCAAATGGTAGGTGATGGATTTGCAAGCAACGATACACTTTGCCTTACGGTTGAGAATCTTGCTCCTGTTTATTGTTTATCGGGTGCTACTTCATCGGCTTACGAGGAAATTGTACAGGTGAATCTAAGTAACCTGAGCAACACCTCCATCCCGACTGGATCGTTGTACACCAATTACAACAACACCGTTAGCCCCGCTACTCTGACCCTTGGGAACTCGCATCCAATCAGCATTACCTCCGACTTTGCACCTGGTTATTCAACCAGCTACAACTGCTGGGTCGAGGTGTATGTCGACTGGGATAATGATGGTACTTACACCGAGCCAGGAGAAATTGCCTTTAGTTCGGCCATCACTTCCTCGCAAACCGTAAGCGGAATGGTTACTGTTCCGGTAAATGCAAACTTGGGGAACCATAGTATGCGTGTTGTCCTGGAACAAACCACGTCAGCAACAGGGGTAATCCCATGTGGAACTTATACGTATGGTGAAACAGAAGATTATCAAGTGTATGTTCAGCCTCCTTTTATGACCGATGCCGGAGCAATCAATATACTTTCGCCCGCAGGTTCGATGTTAGAAAACTCAGTTCAACCTGTCGAAGCAGTAGTATTCAATTTTGGTACTCAAACCATCACCAATATGAATGTGGTGTACACTGTAAATGGATTGAACCCCGTAACAACTGCCTATGTTGGTTCGTTGCCTACCTTTACTGCCGATACCATTTCGTTGGGCGACCTAGTTGTACCAGGCGGCTCTTTCGATCTTTGCGTTTCCACTGTCCTACTAAACGATAGTAGTGCATTGAACAACACTGTTTGTCATTCCCTATTTGCCGATCCACAGTACGACCTTGCCATCCTAAGCATTGATGCCCCACTGGGTGGATGTGACCAGGGTATGGAGGATGTTGTGGTGACCTTTACGAATATTGGGGATACTGTATTTGGTAACCTGCCTATATCATATTATGATTCGAGCATGACAGCTCCGGTTACTGAAACCTATACTGGAACATTGTTGCCTGGTGATACTGCAAGCTTTACGTTTAATACACAGATTGATCTTACAGTTACAGCATTCACAGAGTTTTATATCATGGCATGGCTTGGTTATGTAGCTGATCCAATAGCTACAAATGATAGTACAATGCTTTATATTACATCCGATGTTGCCCCACCACCGGCATCAGCCGACGACATTTTGGTTTGGGCAGGTACTTCTGGAGTTATGACTGTAAACAATCCTGACACTACGCTATTTTACGAATGGTTCGATGAGAATAATCTCTCTCTGTCGGATGATACATTCTATCAAACACCTGTATTATTTGATACCACTACTGTTTATTTGATGGCTTCATCAGGTAGCATGGAATCAGCAGATATAAGCACTACTTTTGCTGGCGGAAATGGACAGACCGGTAATATGTTTGATGTTACTGCCTACACTAACATTACACTTGATAGTTTCTATGTGAACGTATCCTCAACAGGAATTATGGAAGTTTGGTGGAGAGAAGGAAGCTATATAGGTTTCACTGGCTCCAATGCTGGATGGAACCTCCTTGGAAGTGCCAACGTGGTTAACTCCGGGACAAATATACCTGACTTGTTATCGGTTGGTGGGCTTGAAATCCCTGCCGGTGAAACGTATGGACTTTATGTGACATTCGTAACCGGTTCCGTTGCCTATACGAATGGAAACGGAACAAATCAGGTATATCAGGACGACAATATCAAGATCGAGACTGGATATGGCGGTTCTTATTTTAGCCTCACCTTTACACCTCGTGTATGGAACGGAACTATATTCTATACTGCTGGTGCACCTGGTTGCGGTAGTTCACTTACACCGGTTACTGCCTTTGTTCAGTATGCCGATTACGATGGTGCAGTTCTTGCTATCACCAGTCCTGTTTCGGGAAGCAACCTGAACAACGTGGCTGTGTCTGCTGATATATACAACAATGGCTTGCTCCCGTTAAGCAATTTCTTGGTAGAGTATGTGGTACTTGGAAGCTTACCCGTTTTTGAAACATGTACCACTACCGTTCAGCCAGGGCAAATGATAAACTTTACATTTGCGGATAGCATCAATGCTTCGGTATTTGGAACCTACGATCTATGCGTGAAGACACTTGTTACAAACGATGGCTATACAGCCAACGACGAGGTATGTACAAGTTTTGCCAACTGGGATGGAAACGGCGAGAGCTGTGCAACAGCCTTCCCCTATCTGTTGATCAACGATCCACCAGTGTATCAAACAACTATTCACCCTTACGACCGTCAGTGGTGGAGGTTTGAATTGCCGGTTGATGCCAGTGATGTATATGTGAGCTTATGTGGTTCATCCTTCGATACCAAACTGGAAGTCCACAACGAATGTCCGCAAACTCAATTCTCGACATCTTCCTTCTTAGGATATAACGACAACTCTTGCGGTAACCAGTCTCAAATCCATTTCAATAACATGTCGGCTGGTGTTTACTGGGCCAAGGTGTATGGAGCGACTACCGCATTTGGTGATTATGTATTGGAAATAACAGGAACATTGGATGCTATATCAGTGGTTACTTTTGCTGTTACTCAAATTGATTGTAATGGTGCAGCCAATGGCGCAATCGATGCTACTGTAACTCCGATTATTCCAGGTGCTACTTTACCATTATCCTATTTATGGTCGAATGGTGCCACCGGATTAAGTTTAACCGGTCTTGCTCCTGGTACATATATCCTTAATATTACCGATGCTACGGGTATTCCACAAGCAGAAACAGTGATTATTTCGGAACCGCCTGCCTTAGTTGTTTCGCTGGCAGGAACAGATGCGACAACACTTGGCGGGAACGATGGGTCTATTACCACAACCGTTTCAGGTGGGGTTTCACCCTATCAATTTATGTGGTCGAACCAGGCTACTACGCAGAATATCGCTGCTGCTTATGCGGGCATTTATACGGTTACCGTATTTGATGCGAATGGTTGTTCCACCGAGGAATCGGTTACCATCAACTCACCATTGCCTCCAGGATGGGTAGTTACCCCAACTGCTAATTCACACCTTATCATCGTATCTCAGAACTCGGATATTACACTCGATGCCGTACCTGCTGCTTATGGTAGTTTGATCGGTGTATTCTCGAACCAGAATGGTATTATGGTTTGCAGTGGCTGGGCATATTGGTCAGGAATGGCTACCTCGGTAACTGCTTATGGTGCTACACCTCCAATGGACAATGGATACCAGCCAGGTGAAAACTTTGTCTGGAGACTATACGAAGCCAATCTTGGAGTTGAATATGGTGGGCCTGCTTGTTACCTTAATAATTATCCAAACTTGGGAACTTATGTTACCGGTGGATTTAGTGGTATCAACTGTTTAAATGCACAGTCAATCATTATTCAGCCCATTGCCTTGCCAACAGGTTGGAGTATTTGGTCCACTTATATCGATCCTCTTACTCCGAACATGGCGGCTTTGTTCAGCAATATTGCAACCAATGTTACGATCGTGAAGAGTGGTTCTGGTGCGATCTATTGGCCAATTTATAACTTGAATACAATTGGAAACTTAGTAATGGGACAGGGATATCAGGTGAAGATGGTTTCAGCTCAGACCCTTGAGGTAGAAGGTCTGCTTATCGATCCTGTAATGAGCCCGGTTACCATACCAGGTGGTTGGAGTATTATGGGTTACCTGCGAACTTCGCCGATGAACGCAGCTACTGTAATTTCACCCATTGTTTCGAATGTGGTTATTGTGAAGAGTGGTGGAGGCCAGATTTATTGGCCACTCTATAATTTGAACACGATTGGCAATATGGTACCAGGTCAGGGTTATCAAATTAAGATGACCGCTACCGATGTATTGACATTCGCGATGAATACTGCTGCACCTTCGAAAAGCGATGTAATTGACGTGCAACCTGAGAAATACAACAAGGTGAACAATACCGGCCATAACATGAGCCTGGGTATTTTGGAAGATGCCTGGAGCAAAGCCCCAAAAGAAGGCGATGAGATCGGTGTTTTCAATGCCACTGGCGAATTGATCGGTAGTACAGTATATCAAAATGGTTTCAATGCTATCACCCTCTGGGGCGACGACAGCTATACCGAAGACAAGACCGAAGGCATTGCCAATGGCGATGTGTTCACCCTAAAATTATGGGACAATACCAACGACACAGAACAGGAGTTGGTTGTACAAAGCTGGCTACAGGGTAGCAACCAATATGGTAAAGATGCTATTGCTGTAATTGAAAAACTCCTTGTAAAGGATGGGAACTTCGATGGTTTCACATTATTCCAGAACGTTCCAAACCCATTCAAGGATGTTACTGAGATTTCCTTCTACTTGCCAGAGACCAGCCAGGTAAAACTGGTTGTTTACAATGCCTTGGGCGAGAAGATCGAAGAATTGGTATCGGCTCGCTACGAAGCTGGAAGGCACACTGTTGTTTTCAAAACATCAAGTTTGTCGTCGGGTACTTATTATTACAATTTCGTAAGCGAAAAATTCACAGAAACAAAAGTAATGAACATCCAATAGGATGAGCGTTTATTTAGTTAGTTTAGTATAAAGGTAGGCTGTCCAATAGGGCAGCCTATCTTTGTTTATGGCAGATTTGGTACTGGATCTTGAATATAAATGGAAGCTTGGGTGAATAGAAATCATTGAAAAGATTATAGGAATTGTTCTGTTTTTTTGACCGGTAGTATATGAAAAGGGCAACATTAGGCCTATCGATTTCTCCCTGCGGTCGAAATGACAAGATCACAGGTGGGGAAAGGCGGAAGAGGGAGAGAGAAGCTCGCCCTCTTCCGCCGCTGCCAAACAACTAGCCCTATCATTCCGAACGGCAAGAAAATTTATTTTCCACAAAAAGAAATGACAAAAGGAAGGATTTATGATTAATGATTTTTGATATAAGATTTGTGTCTCGAACCACAAAATAAAAAATCGTTGATCTTCAATCTGAAATCAGATTTTCATACCTCCTAACATACAGGCTTTTGCGAAGAGATGTCATTGGTAGGAATCTGTTTGCGGTATTGCACCCCATTTATAATAGCGTTTAGTGATTCTTCGCGGAAGGTTTTTTATAATCCGGGAATCAGAGATTTTTTATTAACAAAGTAGAATTAATTCCCAGCTCGAATATTTCCTACTTTTGAAGAAAAATTAGGTACATGAAAAATACGATTATTTTAAGTCTTTTAGCTCTCACTTTTGCCAGCTGCAATACCCAAAAACTAGATTATTATACCATCCATGGTTTTACTCAGGGAACAACCTTCAGTATTATTTATGAAGGGAAAAAAGATTATACACATCAGATTGATTCTATTCTACAGGTTTTCGATTTATCCCTTTCGGGCTATAATACAGAATCGGTTATTACCAAAGTAAACCAAAACGATCCCAATGTTGTAGTAGACCAATATTTTTCCGACTTCTATCAAAAATCAAAAGAAATCTGGGAGGCTACTCATGGGGCATTTGATATTACGGTTGCGCCCATTGTAAATGCCTGGGGATTTGGCTTTGGTGATTCTGCTAATATCAGCCAACATCTTATCGACAGCTTGCTACTGTATGTGGGCATGGAGAAAACTGGACTGGAAAACGGGAAAATCAGCAAGCATGACCCCGCTATAAAATTCGACAGTAATGCCATTGCCCAAGGGCAGTCGGTGGATGTGGTTGGAGATTTCCTCGAAGCACGTAGCATCGTAAATTATTTGGTCGAAATTGGTGGCGAAGTAAAGGCCCGTGGCATCAATGCCAAATCGGAAACCTGGCGTATAGGGGTAGACAAAGCCATTGATGACCCCGATGCTTCCGACAGGGAGTTGCAGGCCATTGTTCATCTAAAAAACAGGGCCTTGGCCACCTCTGGAAACTACCGCAAGTTTTATATCAAGAATGGCATTAAATACTCGCACACCATTGATCCCAAAACCGGTTACCCGGTCAATCATTCTTTGTTGAGCGCTACGGTATTAGCTCCCGATTGCATAACAGCCGATGGGTATGCCACCTCTTTCATGGTAATGGGATTTGAAAAGACACAGGAATTTGTTGCGGCTCACCCTGAACTTTCGGTATATCTTATTGCAGACAACGGAAAGGGAGGTCTTAAAATATTCATTTCCGACAACCTAAAAGAGTTTATCGAAGAACTATGATGACGTGGTACCGACACTGATTTATTTTATTTGACGCTGATTTGCACGGAGGACGCGGATTGGTGATCGTGCGGAAAAGTTGTGGGATCTATATGAAAGCAAGAAACCGAGACTTTTGTCCAACATCCTAAAAGTGGCCTAAAGGCGGGCTCTATATGTATATTACGAAACCCCGGGCTAAAGCTACGGGGCTATTGATCCTTCCCCCGCTCCCTTCATGTCATTATCAAATAATGACATTCTGAGCAACCTGCATCAAATCACACACAACAATCCACGTATTCCGTGCTAATCCGTGTCGAAAAAAAAAAGGCTCTATACATAGAGCCTTCAAAATATTTGGATTGAAAGAATTCTTTATTCAAAAAAGAAATTTCCCCACTTATAGCTGCTGCCTTTTTGCGCGTAAATAAAATTCTGCGACCTGCTTTCTAAAAAGAGCTTTGGGCAAATGCTGAATTTTGAATCGCTGCCAGGAAACATTTCGGCTTTATCCACATTGCCATCGCTATACAAAGTAGCAACAATGGCATCGCCTGAAGGATTCATCATTATATTGTTCTTTAATTCTTTGGTTTCCTCCGGCTTTCTGTTCTTCAAATTTTTCGAATGGTCGTTGAACATTATCTTAACTTTACTTCCTACCGCCACGGCAGTGAAGCCAGAATAATAGCCTTTGTCGTTTGTGCTAAACTGGTTTTTAGGAATCCTTCTGACCCATTCCATCTTGTTCTCATCATCCACGCTAATGGCCAGGATGTCGTTATGGTGGTAATAGTAAACACTCGTCTCCTTTTTCGATTTTGGATCTGAAATTATTTTTTTCTCCGAATAGGTTTGTTCGCTCAGATAAATGAACCCGCCATTGTCTAAAGGCACAATTTGGCCGGGTGAATAGCTATACCACTCTGTTTCATTTGTCCCATTTCGTTCTTGTTTAAATTCGGCAAGGAATGCACGATCCTTCGAAAAATCGAGGAAGTTTTGAGCTGTTACTTTTTCGATCCGTGGATCGATGCGCTGGTAATACACCCCACTATAGGCAGCCGACGAACGCTTTGTGGCAAAACCAAATACCATCACATCTTCATCTTCATTCAATGTCATCATAATGCCATCGGGGGTGAATTTGTCAACCTTGATAAGGTAGTCCTGTAAAGTATCCTTTTTTGCATTGTAGACCAATACAGAGTAGTTGTATTGTATTTTCACTACCCTTCCGGCGGCAGCCCTCGAAGTCCTTCCTTTTTTGGCAGGTTCGGCCTGAATAGCAAAATAATAGTTTCCGCTTTCCCCTCTTTCGTAATTGACTATTTGAACTTTGCTCTGAAGATAAGGAAGTTCAAAACGCTTGTTCTCGACTACTTCCAAATCGGACGAGATGAGCTTAAAATATAAAGGTTCACCAGTATAGGTTGAAAAGGGTATGTGGTAATGCAACAGGATATGTTTATTATCGGGTGTCACAGAAAATTTAAACCCTTCGTCGGGGTCTAAAATAAGCGACATAAAGCCAACCAGTTGTGGGCTGCCTTTCGACAAACCATCTTCGTCGATGTGCATCACATACAGATTCGACAACTGTTTTAATTGGTCGTGTACCGAGGCAAAAAGGATGAGTTTGCTATCGATATAAAACAAGCCTTCGAAATTGGATGATTTGCCATTGATTTCGGGCAAAGTAACTTGATAAGATGACTCGATCCCCATACTTGTTTTCGAAACACTTTCGAGCCAGATAGTACTCCGGGTAACATCTTTTTCTTTTTCTTTTCGGATTACGTAGAACTTTTCGACATCCTGGCCAACAATCTTATGGTAGCGATAATCCCTGTCGAGGTCGAATTCGGCTCCCCATTCCACTTCAAGGGTCTGGGCAACAATAGAACTTGAAAGGATTACAATAAACAAGGACAAAAGACTTATTACTTTTCTCATATTACTATTTTTTTTGATCTTATTATAGGTCACTAAAATATTAATTTTCAGCTTAAACTATTTTGAAATTAAAACTTTTTTTTGAAAAAAAATGTATCCCACAATTGTGCCATAGTCCTTGAAATCTGTTAATTAATGTTAAACCAGTTGGTTTAGTAGTAAAAACAGCAATTTCCCTATGCTTGAATGATTCATTTCTGCTTCGTTTTCAAGGTGCTTTTAGTCAATCCCAAAAACTTTTTTGGCATTTTCGGTGGTGATCGTGGCTACTTTTTTCAGCGAAAGACCTAAAATATCGGCAATAAAAGCGGCAATTATTGCCACATAAGCACTTTCGTTGCGTTTTCCCCGATGCGGAACAGGCGTCAAATAGGGCGAATCGGTTTCGAGTACCAGGTGATCGATACCTAGTTTTTGAACTGTTTTGTCGAGACCGGCATTTTTATACGTCACCACTCCGCCAATGCCTAATTTAAAACCCATATTGATAGCCTTCCTGCCTTGTTCCTCGTTGCCCGAAAAAGCATGAAAAATGCCTTTGTAAGCTCCCTTGTAGTTTTCTTCGAGTACCTGAAAAACTTCGGGAAAGGAGTTGCGCGAATGAATGACAAAGGGCAGGTCGAGTTTTTGAGCCAACTGAATTTGGCGGGCAAAAACAATTTTTTGCTCTTCCTGAAAGGTCTTGTCCCAATATAAGTCGATACCGATTTCGCCTACCCCAATAAAACTTCTTTTGGTAAACCAGTCTTCAATCACATGAAGTTCTTCTTCCCAGTTCTCTTTCACCGATCCGGGATGCAAGCCCATCATGGCAAAGCAAATTTTTGGGAATTTTTGCTCAAGCTTGAGCATGTCGGCTATTGAAGAACTGTCGATATTGGGCAGCAGGATCCTCTCGACACCGGCTTCGAGTGACAGGGCTACCACAGCTTCCCTGTCTTCATTAAATTGTTCAAGATAAATATGTGAATGTGTGTCAATCAGCATAGATCAATATTTAGGCTTGCAAAAGTAGCTTTTTAATGAAAGCCAAAAAAAAGAAGGCCGCTTCTGAACAGAAGCAGCCATCTCCGTGACTTTGGAAAACTATACCTGATTAAACTCAGGTTAACTATTTTTAAAGCGAAACAAATTCATGTTTGGGTCAATAATTCGATTGCTTTTGTGATCCTTTTTTAAAAGCCCACTATTGTGATGCCTACTGTGACCGGTTTCCAGTTTCCCTCCAGCTTGTCTTCTTTGAATAATGGGGTGAGGCTGTAGTTGGCGAAGAAGTTAATTTTGCCAATCCCGATTCGTCCAGTCAAACCATATTCCAGGTCGTTCAGATAAAAATCGTCCCTGATTTTATTTTTCTCTTTGTTGCCATCCTCGTTCCAACGTTGCTTCAGGTTCGACCCCATCCGGTAATTCCCATAAGCCCCGGCCATCACGAAAAATTCATGTTCGCTGTTGCCAACTGGTGTTTGAAACTCCATTGCAATAACTCCTGTGAGGTACGTAGCCTGCAATCGGTTCTTTGTAAATTCGTGTTTTTCATTGGGGTTCCAGATCAATTGGCCATCCACTTTTTCGGGTTCCACATTGTTCTCGAAATGGTAGTTTCGCCACTGCATCCCCAGCCCGCCAACCAAACCAAAGTTATCCTTTATGAGCGGGATATCTTTTTGAAAGAGATTTAGGCCAAAGGTCCATGAGCGGGCCATGTTTATGGCGAAAGGTGCATCGGAGGATGGCATTTTGTTATCGGCATCAATAAGCCCGTTGAAACCAAATTCGAAGCCATGCCAGTGCCCTTCAAAACCATCTGTACATTCGTCTTTTTCTTTTAAATCATTAAAATCAATGTCATAATCCCCGTCGAGGGAATCAACTTCTATACCTATATCGTCGGTATCTTCAAACATGATTATCTTTTTGTTCCCGATTTTAATACGTACTGTGTCTTTTTCTTGTGCTGAGATTTGAATTGCAAATCCCAATAAAATTGCTACTGTTACTAAAACTGTTTTTTTCATGATTAGAGGTCTTAAATTCATTTTTTCAAAATTTTGAAGCTATGACGCAGACCCTTTTCAAATAGTTACAAAAAAAATAAAGTAAGTGAAAAAAGATGGAGGACAAGGAATAGCTGCACCGATTTAGGAAAGGTCTAAAAATGGGGAGATGGTGTCTTGAAATAATGTTGGGTCTTGCGAATTTTTGTCCGTGATTGGCAAAACGGCCTATCGCCGATTAAACGAATCGGCAATCTGATCGGTAAGCGTGGTAATGAAACTTTGAAGAGGTTTTTTGGCTACCATTTTTAGCATGGCGTTTAGCTGAACATCGAATGTTAGTTTGAGGCGGGTGTCAAGATCATCCACCGACTTGAGTTGAATCCAAAGCTTGAATTCATTTTTAGAATTGGCCTGGTTCTCTATTTTGATGAGCGAATAAGGTTTTTTTTCTACCATCTGCATGGCCATCTCGCCAACCCCTGGAACTTCGAACGAACAAGTTTCGGTGGTCGATTGCCAATTGCTTATTTTATCTTGCGGGATAGCTGTTTCAAAATTATTGAAGTCGGACAGGAAGGTAAAAATAGCTTTTACCGGTTTGTTGATTTTTCGCTGATGGCTTTCGAATCGGGTCATGCTCATAGTATCAGGCCCTCCAGGTTTCGGGAGATTTTCTCCATTCGTTTAAGGTCCCTTCTTCGTTTTGCCCAACAAGCCCGGTTTCAAGAGCCTGATGGATCAATTGGCTATAATTGGCCAGGGTAGTGATTTCACAATTTGCCATCTCGAAATTATCTTCCGCAATCTTAAATCCATACGAAAAAATGGCCAACATCCCCATCACTTCACATCCTGCTTTCCGCAGGGCATCCACAGCTTTTAAACTACTGCCACCGGTCGAAATAAGGTCTTCAATTACCACCACTTTTTGGCCGGGCTTTATGCTGCCTTCGATCAGGTTTTCCATGCCGTGCGATTTGGGGTTCGATCGGATGTAAACAAAAGGCAGCTCCAGGGAATCGGCCACCAAAGCACCTTGGGCAATAGCTCCTGTGGCAACTCCGGCAATCACTTCAACTTCAGGATACAATTCCAGAATCAGGGCAGCAAACTGTTCTTTGATATAGTTCCTGACTTTGGGAAATGAAAGGGTTTTCCGGTTGTCGCAATAGATGGGCGAATTCCATCCCGATGCCCACGCAAAAGGCTTTTCAGGACTTAGTTTGATGGCTTCAATGTCAAGAAGCATGGTGATAATATGTTGAGATGTATCGGACATTTTCATATTTTTATTGAAGCGCAAATATAGAAATTTTGGGAAGGTACTGCCCTGCTGCGCTAAAGCTATGTAGAGAAAAAGTTGAGAAATCTTGATATTAAATGTAACACATTCATTATCAGCTAATCTCTAAAAGGAAGGTTTGGACTCAAAGAAATAATGAAGTTGTGGGTAAAATTGCAAAAAAGATGGGTTGCAACAGATTCAATTTGTAGAAAGTTTATGAGGGCAGCACTTATCTTAATGGGATCAGGTTAATATTCTTTCTCGCTTATGAGCTTTCCCGTTTCGTTATATATAAACCATTTACCACTTTTTTGGCCATCTTTATAGGTCATGTCGTAGCGAAGAATATTGTTTTCGTCCCAGATAAACCATTTGCCATCTTTTTTCCCCATATTGTAATTGGCTTCTGCAATTTTTACTGCTTGCTCATTCCATGTAATCCAAGTGCCATGCATTTGGTTCATTTTATATTTTCTTATTTCCTTTTTCTGGCCGTTCTCGAAATACAAGATAACCTCACCATCTTTTTTCCCTTCTACCAGATTAAGTTCAATCCTTTTCTGACCATTTTCGAAAAATTCGGTATACAACCCTGTATAGAGGTGGTTTTGTTCGTTGTAGTATAAACCATCTTCACCTTCAATTATCTGTGAAAATGCGGGTGATGCAAGTAATATTGCAAAAAGAAAGAATGTTATCTTTTTCATTTCAGCTATGTTTTTCTAAGCGAATAAATATACAATTTTTATTCGAGAGGGAAATTTTAGAATAAAAAAAATAGCCAAACATAAAGGTTTGACTATTTAAATATCTATGTGGTTTTAATTATTCCGATACTGGTTTCAAACTTATTTTCACAGTTTGGTCTTTGCCCAACGAAATATCAACACCTTTGCATGTTGTTGCTGTGTACGAAATAAGGTTGGTTGAAATACTGTAGGTGCCAGGATTTAATTTTTCGAAGCTAAAGTTACCATCAAAATCAGAATATGTACAAAGCTTTGTACCTGGTATTTCAACTTTTACACCTACTAAGGCTTCACCTGTTACTGTATCAACAATTTTACCTGAGATGTTGCAAAAAGTTGAAACGGCTTCTTTGTTCGTTTTTTCATCCGATCCATTATCAGCTATTGAAGCGAAGGATACTCCTAAAAACAAAACTACTATACTTAAAACTTTAAATGTCTTTTTCATAATCAAATTATTTTGATACAAATATAGGCCGGGCTTTTCGCATGAGTCTTATCACAAGATTACGTCTATGTTAATAAATTATTAAGTCCTGAAATGAAAGATCTGAGCTCAATGGATAATGGTTTGGTGAAGATTTCTTCGGCCTAAAAATAACAATAAAGAAGCCGGGGAAAAGGCCCGGCTTCAGGTGTTGACTAAAATACAGGCATTGAATTTTAGTTCAAACGAATCATTATTTTATCAAATTTCAAATCTCAAGCTCCAAGCCCCAAATAAAAAACAATGAAACAAATATAAAACTCGAAAAATTTTGGTCGTTCCTGTTTGCTATTTTGTACTTTGGATTTTGAAATTTATTTGTCATTTGAAATTTGGATATTGGAGCTTGAATCTTGTTATTTAATAAGGTAGGAGAAGCCTAACGAGAACTTCCGTCCTGTGCTGTAGCTTTTATAGGTGTATGATTTTCCCCCGTAAATGTACAACTCATCACGGCTTTCATTCATCAGGTTTTTGGCGGCAAACTTCACCGAAATATACTTCCCGAATTTTTTACTTAGCGTGAAATCGAGGCTAGCAAAGGGCTGCTCGAAAATATCGGGTGTTACGCCTTTTACTACCACGGCCAGTTTTTCGCCTGTGAGGTTGTAGCCCAGGTTGGCACTCAGGCCAATGCTGTCGTTGGAATAGCCCAGATAGCCATTGAATATGTATGGTGCCTGACCCATCATTACACGGGTATCATCGGCTCCTGTGCCCATCGAGGCCAATTCCTGCGGGTCGATGCTAACTTCCGACTTTACCCAGGTATAGTTGGCCCCTATCCTGAAATTTTCGAGGTAGGGAATAAAATCAAGGTCTTTACGGACTTCGGCCTCAAAACCTTTAACTGAGGCCTTATCCACATTTCGCCAGGTGATTTCGGGGTTTACAGCAATGGGGTTGTCCACCACCTCGATGGGCTGAAAGAAGGATTTATAAAAAGCACTAATGGACAGGATTTCGCCGGGCTGCATAAAGTATTCCCAACGTAAATCATAGTTGTCAATCAGGGTCCGGTCGAGTTCAGGATTACCCACCCATGTTTCGCCACCGGCAAAATCGAAGGAAGCAAAGGGTGACTTCTCCCTGAACGAAGGTCGGGCCAGGGTTTTAGTATAAGCTGCCCGTACATTCATTTTGTCGGTCAGCGAATAGGTCAGGTTTATGGCTGGTAAGAGGTCTTGGTTATTAAGTTCCCCCTTCGCTTTGCGGGTATCCTTACTTTCAACAAGCATATTCGTGGCTTCGAATCGAAGCCCGGTTATCACCCGTAGCTTTTCAAAAACGGGCATGTCTATCATCGCATAGCTACCCAGCACCGATTGATTGGCGGTATAGCTGTTTTTATCATCGGTGCCATCCTGAATGTAAATCCCGTACCGTTCATCATTAATGTAGGCATCGGCACTTTGTCCGATATTTTCATCGGATAAAAAGTCTGACACACTGCCATCGTAGGTCGACCCTGCAAACTGAAACCAATAAACTATCCGTTTATCGTTAAACTGACGGTACTTATATACATAATTTGCCCCAAACTTAAATTTCGAAGGTGCCCCAAAAGCATCAAAAGGAAGGGTGAAATCGACCTTGTTGTCCAGGTTTGTTTCCAGCATATCTCGATAATATCGGGTTGGCAGGTCGTACTTCGACTGTTCGATCTGGTATTGCGCAGCCCCTTCGTTTGAAGGATAGTATGAATTGGAGAAGAAGCGCAAATCGGGTTCGTCCTGTTGAGATAAAGTAAATGAACTCAGCCATTGAATTTCCAAATCATGGAACGATGGAAAATGATGTTCGCCCCGCAATTGAGCAGATGAAAAAGCACGTTGAATATATTGCAGTGTCCGGGTCTCGAAATACATCCCAATTTCATCGGAATTACGTGTGCCGTAAAGGGTGCGTGCCCGCGATGCCCCACTTTGGTTGCGGACAAGGGTCAAGCCAATTTTGTTGTTGTTGGATAGCTTATAACTGGTATTTACCATTGCACCCAGCAGGACTTCTTCCTCGCCCAATTTGTCCGAGAACCTTTGCTGGTTGTTGAGGCTAGTAGCATTTTCGCTATTGAGCATCTCCCGGTTTTTTTGGCCATCGTCGTAATAATTAAACCCTCTGGAGTATGTTAATCCTGCAACAAATCCAAGGGGCTTCCCTCTGAAATCGAACTGGTTACCAACCGAAATGGAGTGGGAGTGATCGAGAAAAGAAGCTTTTGTTTCCGGCTCCATGGTTTTGTTGAATGAACGTGTTAAGTCGTCCAGCTTATCTTTTTGCGATGGATAATAAGGAATGTCTTCAACATTCACCGGAATATCCCTGGTACCGTCATCCACACCCAACCAATCAAGTTTTCCTCCTTTGTAAGTCAGGAAATCCTTGTTCAGATTGGCCTGTGGATTAAAACCCACAGATGTGGAAAACTGAAAAGTATATCTCTCCGGAAAATCTTTTGTTACGATGTTGACCAACCCACCAGTAAAATCGCCCGGTAAATCGGGCGAAAAGGTTTTATAAACCACCATATTTTCAATCAGGTTGCTTGGGAACAAGTCCATTTGCACCGTATTTTTATTGGGGTCGAGACCGGGGATTTGAGCACCGTTCAAAAGGGTTTTCGAATAGCGGTCGCTCAAGCCACGCACGTATACATATTTTCCCCCTTCAACAGAAACCCCAGTTACCCTTTTCAGGGACGAGGCCGCATCACTATCGCCCATTCGCGACATTTGCTGGGCAGAAATCCCATCGACCACGGTAGCCGATTTTTTCTGCATCACAAGCAGTGCATTTTCCGTCCGGCGAATTTCCTTTGCCTGAACTGTCACTTCTTCAAGTCCGAGAGAAGCAGTTCCCATCTGGAAATTTAATACACTAACCTCGTCGGGTTTGACTTCAATATCGGTGATTTTAATGGTCTCGTAGGAAATGAAGGAACATATAATAGTGTGTTTTCCCTCAGGTGCTGGTAAAGAGAAGTTCCCATCAAAATCGGTCGTGGTGCCAATTGTGGTACCTTCGAGATAAATGGTAGCCCCAATGAGTTCTTCGCCGGTGGCTTTGTCAATTACCTTTCCCCGGATAATCCCTTCGCCCGCAAACAAAAGGGAACTAAAGAGGATAGCATGGATAAGGATGAATATCTTTTTCATTTTTGAACTAATTTAATTTTGCCTGTATTTTTTAAATGAGTTGGAGAGTTGAAAAGTTCTGAGTTATCCTTCTAAACAATAGCTTCGTAGGATGAAAGTTTTGAGCAAAAATTCGAATGAACAAAAACTATGATCATATTAACTTGGAACGCTTTTAACTTCTTTAACTTTGAACTCAGAACTTTGAACTCAGAACTTTGAACTCTTTTAACTAAAGAAGCCGGTAGTACTCCTTTTTCAGTACTACCAGCTTTAAATTTGGATATATTATAATGATTATTTAAAGGTTAAGGTCCAACCCTGTGCCCAATTTGCGGTACCAAACGCTCCTTTGTAAGTTACATCATCGAACCAGGTGTCGGGAGTAGTTGCCATAGTTCCTGAAGCATTTGTTGGTATTGGATTGTTGGCACTTACTCCTGGGTCTTTTACTTCGTTGCCCCAAGCAGTGAAATAGTCGTTGGCATAAAAATCGGTTTCGTTTACAGCCAGGTATGCGGCCATTCCGGTGGAATAGGTTTCAACCTCAGTTGTGCCATCCATATAGGTTGAATCTTTTGGTGCAGATAATTTAAAAAGTCCATTGGCAGTTCCATCTGCAACATTCCAGAAAATATTATTCTTAACAGTTAAATTACCATCAGCAATTTGCTGGTAGCTGTCCTGAACACGAGCAAACGCATCGCTTGCCAATAATTCAAAATCGATACCTTTTGCCTGATTGAGGAAAATTGAGTTGGCATAATGACCACCTGCATTGTCGCGGAAAGTAATAGTCCGTGTGCCTGCAGCTGCACCACGGCCAATGTAAGTAGCATTCATGATAGTTGGGGTAGCATAAGGCTGTGCTGTTTCAGGATCGGTACCACCATCATGCTCGCCACAACGGTCGCCATCCTCGGTATCCTGAATAGCACACCAGAACTGGCCATATCCACGGAAACCTTCGTCGTAGTCGAAACAATCGTCACCACAATACGACACGAGGATGTTTTTGAGTCTAGGTTGTCCACCAAAGAATTCAACACCGTCGTCTTTGTTGGCAATCACTTCAATGTATTCAATAACAGTTCCGCTACCAACACCGCCCAGGGTAAGACCATTGATTTCGTTTCCTTCGCCAATATCGGTTCCTCCGTGACGGATGGAGATATACTTCAAAGTTCCTGAGTTGTCGGTATCATCGTTTCCACCATAGATTCCACGAGGTTCGCTGGTTGGGATTCCTTCGATGGCAGTTTCGCCTGGGCTTGAATTCAAACTGGCATTTCCAAGAACAATAAGGCCACCCCATAATCCACGGTCGGTCAAAGCTACCGAACCATTCAAATCATCAGCAAAAGCGGTCATAATTATAGGCTGGTCGGCAGTACCAATGGCATTTATTTTACCGCCACGGGCAACGATCAAAGCACTGGCATTTTCGCCGGTACCTGGCATGCCTTTAATTACAACACCGGGTTCGATGGTCAATTCCTGTCCATCATTTACGAATACCAAACCATCAAGAACGATAGTATCACCTGTTTTCCAGGTAGCATTTCCAGTACCGCTACCATCATCAGTAATTACATTTCCATCAGGGTTTTTGTCATCATCTTTAGTACATGCAACAAAGCCAATGGCCAAGGCAAATAATAATACACTTGTAATTTTCAAATACGATTTTTTCATTTTATTTTAAATTTAGTTTTGCTCAAATTTTACATCGGCAAAGAAAGACCAGGGAGTTCAAGTGAAATTTAAGGGAATATTATGGCTGTGTTAAGTTTGGGGATATTTTGTAAAATAGATTTAACATAGGCTTAATATGAATGATGAACCCATTGATCCTACAGCTTATAAAAACAAAAAAGTGCGGAGTTTTTGAAACCCCGCACTTTTTGTTGAATGATCAACCATCATGGATTGATACACTTTCCAAATTCAATTATGTACTGAGAACTTTTTTTTACAAATCGAACTGGCAATTTAAAAACCCTATCAATGCTGCATCATCGGTGGAGATTGCCGGGATATAATATTGACCATTAACGGATATCCTGACATTTTTGATGGGTATGTATTGAAAGCCACCCACAAAATATTTACCGTCGCTTTTGGGATAGGGGCCAACTTCGGTGGCTGCATTCCAGGCTTGATTATTATCGTCCACTTTAGCCGATTGCAATTGATCGTATCGTGCAAAGATTTCCCATTGTTTCGTTAGATTGAAGCTACCATAAACCGACACTCCTCCCCAGTGGTGGTCATTATCTAAATCCTGATTGATGGCATAAGTATATTCTGCGGCCACGGAAAAAAGGTCTTTCTTTTTATACCCTATAAAACTTGTATAAGAATTTTGCCAAATGTATTTATACGAATAGTCGGAATAGTACCGGAGGGTTAATTCCTTCATGGGTATACAAGTAATGCCAAATCCCCCTTTATAAGTGTTGTCCGATTGCAATTGCTTGTAGCCTTCGCCATTCATTATCAAAGCTTCAACCGATAGGATTGGCAGAATATCATAGCTCACGGCTGCGCCAATATCGGCACTTGGCCCAAATTTGTAGTAATCGAGATAGGTCTTTTTTACATATTTTTTCTCCCAGAAATTTTCCTGAAGATTAAATTGCTTCATCCCAATAAGCCCAAACCGGGCAGTAAATTTGCCTTTTGTATATTTCAGTTCGGCCAGTTTAAAATAGGCATAGCGTTTTAGTTTTGAATACTCGCCACCTTCCTGATCGCCAATATCCAGTTTTACATCAGCCGAAAAATATGGGCTCATCTTGTACTTGTATCCGAAATAAGCTTGTGTGATTTCGAATGCCGAACTATTATCTTCACCCATCAACCCTTCGTGAAAGTTACTGAAAACCCTGGCGTACACTTTTCCTGTGGGCACAAATTCACCGGTCTGGCCGAAACCCTGTACAGATAATAACCCTGTACAAACCATGATCAACATTTGCGATACAACTTTATTCATAAATCATGAAATTTGGTTCAAACTTAAAAAGTGCGAAAAGTAGTAAAATTAACATAAAATTAATATTCCTTTTTTGGATTGCACAAGTCGCGTGTGTCCAGACAAAAAAAACCGGAAAGTATTTTACTTTCCGGTCTGTTCATTTTATTTGATTTTGTGCCTATTTATTTTCAACAATGAAGTCGCGCTGGGCTTTCAGTAGATTTACCGAGTGCAAAACAAAATTCTGGGTTTCGTAAATTATCCCAAAATACAGCATACTTCTGCGTGTGCCTTTATCTTCGGTCTTGATCCGCTTTATTTGTTCTTTGCGCAATGCCTCCAATTTGTCCAACATGTTTTGCTGTGCATCCACTATCTCAGCTATATTATCATAATTTTTATTTTTTATGATCTGTATAATTTTAGCGAATAGATCGGATAATTCAAGTTGTATTTCAGATAGATTTTGAATTTGAAAATCGAATAATTTTTTGTGGTTGTTATTCACATGCTCGAAACTGGGTTTTGAAATAAAGGTGAGGTTGTGTGCCATTTCGCGCAGGTAATCGAGAACTTGTACATAATACGGACCTGTTTCGACTGAGTCTCCCTCAAGCTTTCGCAGAGTTTTAAATATCTTGTCCTTGAGTTTTTTGGCTTTTTCGTTCAGCTCAATAACTTTATCGTTTGCCTTTGTCAATTTCTTCCTGTTTTCGGTACTCAGCCCCTCAATAATATCGCTGTACACTTCAGAAAAATCGCTCAAATTGTCGATAATACTGGTCGAACATTTGGTTATAATCGAATCTTTTTTAACCAGATCATCCATTAAGTGCTCTTCAATTTTAGTTGTTTCAGCTTTCCTTTTGTGGATGCTATGCGTACGCACAATAATAACTATGGCAATTGCTACTAATAATGAAATGGAATAAATACCTCCCCAACTGATTAAAAGCGCCATAAGAAAAGCAGCCGAAAAGGCAATAAAGGCAGTAAAAAACCAGCCTCCAATTACCGCAATTACTCCTGTAATTCTATACACAGCACTTTCGCGACCCCAGGCCTGATCGGCCAACGAAGTCCCCATAGCCACCATAAAAGTTACATAAGTGGTAGACAAAGGCAATTTTAAAGAAGTTGCAAAAGCGATAAGAATACTGGCCACCACCAGGTTTACCGATGCCCTCACCAGGTCAAACGCTAAAACTTCTTCTGTCTCTTTGTTATCATCCTTATAGAACCTTTGATCGAATCGTTTTTCAATTATCTGGTTAAACGAAACAGGTATAATTCTATTTACCCCATTGCCAATTTTAATAGCGCCACGCACCAGGCTTCTGGCCATTAAAGAGGATCCAAAACGTTCATCTACCTCGTCCTGGCTGCTTAAGTCGAGGGATGTTTTTACTACCGAACGCGCTTTTTTGGAAAGCCACAAAGTGATAACCATTATCAAACCGGCAATAACAAGGTAAAGAGTAGGGGTTTTAACTTTCCCGGACAATGCGATCATAGAAAAACCATCGGGATCGGCACCTGCATTGGCCATAAATATTTTAAATGATTCGAAACCAGCCAAAGGAACTCCAATAAAATTAACAAGGTCGTTTCCGGCAAAAGCCATAGCCAGGGCGAAAGTGCCAACCAATACAATGATTTTAAGAATATTAATTTTTGTCAACCAATGCAAGAGCTGCAATATGATAGCCCACGCAATCAAACTATAAAGTATGATTTTTCCCGTATTCTCATGAATAAAGTCTTCATTCATATACGATGCACCCTTTGCCCCTTTTATTAATATGAAATAGGTAATAAGGGAAATGGATATGGCACCCCAAATTGCCCCATAGTATTTAATATTTTTATGGAAATTAAAGGTAAAAAAGAACCGTGTAACATATTGAACCAGAGCTCCGGAAATAAAGGAAACCACAACCGACAATAAAATACCCGAAATAATCGCCAAAGCCTTGGCCGAATTAATATACTCGCTTAATGCAAGTGCATCGGGATCGGTATTTATTTTAATAATAGCAATGGCCACTGCCGCTCCAAGTAATTCAAAAACAATAGAAACCGTAGTTGAAGTTGGCATCCCAAAGGTGTTGAACAAATCGAGTAGGATTACATCGGTTATCATTACCGCGAGAAAAATAAACATGATCTCGGAAAAGTAGAAGTTCTGTGGATGAAAAATCCCTTTTCGGGCTACTTCCATCATACCGCTCGAAAAGGTAGCACCCACTAAAACACCCAAACTTGCCACGACCATGATGGCCCAAAAAGGGGCAGCTTTTGCACCAATAGCGGAATTCAGGAAATTGACAGCATCGTTGCTTACTCCTACTATCAAATCGGAAATGGCCAAGAGAAAAAGGACTGCAACAAGAACAATAAACAATGTTTCCATAAAGCATTAGTTAATTAGAAATTCGCGACGAAAGTACAGCCTCCAAAAGTCATAAACCCAACTCCAATGTTAACTTTACGTTAAGTTAAACTTTCTTCAACCTAAACAATCGCCGCAATTTATGCTAAATAATTGTAAAGGCAATTCTATTGAATCAAAAATTATAAATTTGCATAAAAATTTCATTCTTTATGAAGTACACCGCACCACGGCCAATGGCTGTATTGCTTGCCGCTCTGATAGCCCTTTTGACCGGCATCCTTACCATCATGTTTGTGTTTACCAAGACCTCAAATTTTTATGAATTGTGGATTGTGTATGTGCTTTCGGTATTCATCATTTTCTATGTGATCCTGTATTACGCGCTCAATAATTTCATCATTCACCGAATAAGGCCCATTTATAAAACCATACACAACATTAATATTCCTGACAAAGAAATAAGGGAAAAACTGGAAGACAAGGACATCATTTCAGTGGTCGACCAGGAAGTAAGGGAATGGGCACGCACCAAGACACTGGAAATAGACCAATTAAAAAAGCTTGAGCAGTACCGAAAAGAGTTCCTTGGAAATGTATCACATGAACTGAAAACCCCAATCTTCAACATACAGGGCTACGTGCTTACTCTGCTGGATGGGGGCATCGACGATAAAAACATCAACATAAAATACCTCGAACGTACCGAGAAGAGCCTCAACCGGTTGATTTCGATTGTAAACGACCTGGAAACTATCTCGAGGCTCGAAAGCGCTGAACTCCATCTTGAGTTATCGAAGTTCGATATTGTGGTTTTGGTCGAAGAAGTATTTGAGATGTATGAGATTACGGCCCAAAAGAAAAATATTAAACTGCGGTTGCGAACCCCAGATAATCGCCCTGTAATGGTTCATGCAAACCGCGAGAAAATATTTGACGTGGTCACCAATCTGGTTTCAAATTCAATTAAATACGGGAAGAAGGATGGTCATACTTTTGTTGATTTCCTTGATATGGACAACCGTATTTTGATTGAAATAGAAGACGATGGAATTGGGATTGCCGAAGAAGACCTGCCGCGTGTTTTCGAGCGTTTCTACCGGGTCGATAAAAGCCGTTCGCGCGAACAGGGGGGTACCGGCTTAGGGCTTGCCATTGTAAAACATATTATTGAAGCACACAAACAAACTATCAATTGTCGCAGTTCGGCAGGCAAAGGGACTTCCTTTGCATTTACACTTAGAAATGCCAATACGTAAATGAATAAAATTAAAAATGGAAAATCAAGATTACAAAATTCTTTTAGTAGATGACGAGACGGATATCCTGGAATTTCTGAGCTACAATTTAAAAAAAGAAGGATTTAAGGTTTACATAGCCGAAAATGGCAAGGAAGCTATCAGAATAGCAAAGAGCAAATTGCCCCACCTTATTCTCCTGGATGTTATGATGCCTGAGATGGATGGCATGGAAACCTGCCAGGAGATCAAGAAAATACCAAAACTTGGAGGAACAGTCATTGCTTTTCTGACAGCCCGCAGCGAGGACTATTCGCAAATTGCCGGTTTCGATGCGGGTGCCGACGACTATATCACCAAACCCATAAAGCCAAAAGTATTGATAAGCCGTATCAAGGCTTTGCTAAAACGAAACACCTACGCTGCCGAAAGTCAGGAAGCTGGCAAAAAGCAAATTATCGTGAAAGGCAATTTGACCATCGACAGGGAAAAATATGTGGTGATCAAGAACAAGAAAGAAATCTACATGCCCAAAAAGGAATTTGAGTTGCTGATGTTGTTGGCTTCGAAATCCGAAAAAGTATTTGAGCGCGACGAGATTTATTCAGCCGTTTGGGGCGACGATATTATTGTTGGCGACCGCACTATCGATGTCCACATCAGAAAGCTAAGGGAGAAGATTGGGGACAAATACATCAAAACAATAAAGGGGGTAGGTTACAAATTTGTGGAATAAAAAAGGCTGCCCTTTTGAGACAGCCTTTTCATTATTCTTTTTTACCTTTATAGATTTTCGCAATCCAGGAAGGCTAAAACAAGATCTAAACCATCAATTTCATCTTGTGTAAGATTGTCACAACCAGCCTTCATTTCATTAATTGCATCTTTGAGGGCGTTACATGTGGTGGCGTTTTCTTCAGCATTAAATGCAAGGGCTGCATCAGCATAAGCCTGTGTTAACTCGGTACACGATTTTGCATTGTCTTCATCCTTGCTGCATGAGCTTACGCTAACTGAAGTAGCAACTAAGAAAAGGAACATTGAAAGTAAAAGGGTAATTCTTTTCATTTTTTGAATTTTAATTTGGTTTAACATGGTTTCAAAGATGTGCTTTTTTTTTGAATACCAAATATGTTTTATAACAGTAAGCTATTTTTCAGGATGGGGTATCATCTTATTAAGCGGGTAAGGTGATTTCTACAGATTGTTACAATCAAGTGATTCCATTGCTTGTGTGAAAAAGTCTTTTTCTTTTTCATTATGTGTAAATTTTTACTGCTCAGAAAAAATAGACCGGTACAAACATCATCAACATCCCTAATAAAAAGCTAAGGTACACCATACGGGCTGTGTTTTTGTTCAATCCCAAACGTGAAAATATCAGCAACCCGGTTGCCACAATCATAACCATGACCATAAAATGTAAGTCCAGCGATTCGCTAAAAGCCAAAGCCAGAGTGAAGCCAACAAGCCCACCAATGGCCAAAACATGTACACTGATGTTCCACCTTATTGAAAGAAGGGCGGCAAGCAAAGAACCAACTGCAGTATAAAAAACAAAGGATTTGTACAAAGGCGGAATGGGATAGCGGCCAATCATGTACCATGCAAAAAAGTGGAAGGCACTTACCACGAGTATGGGCAATACCCTTTCACGATGGTCGGTCATAGCCCAGTTGCGGATTATTTTCTGATAGTAGAAAAACGGAAAAACACTTAATGGAAGCAATACCGTGGAAACAAAATAAACCGACAAGATTACCTTTTTAACTTCGAAGGTGAGGTAAGAATGGTAGCTACCCGAATTGAAAATAACCAGCAGCCCAAAAGTGGGCAACAACAAGGGATGAAAAATTTTTGATATGCCTTTGTAAATGTATTTCACTATTCTAATTTATTGTCAATTGCACTTCGCACGTCATTTGGCTTCGCCGTCATTAGTGCTTCGCACGTCATTTGCTTCGCTGTCATTTGGCTTCGCCGTCATTAGTGCTTCGCACGTCATTTGGCTTCGCTGTCATTTTTATACATAATGACTATTGAATGACTACTTAATGACTATTGAATGACGCGCAGCTAATGACTATTGAATGACCATGAATTAAAGTTCCTTCCTCATCCTTGCCACCGGCAGGTTCAGTTGTTCGCGGTATTTGGCTACTGTACGCCGGGCAATCTGGTAGCCTTTTTCGTTTAAGATTTGCATCAGCTTGTCATCGGTTAATGGTTTCTTCTTCGATTCATTGTCGATGCATTCCTGCAATATTTTTTTGATCTCCCGTGTACTTACTTCCTCACCTGAATCGGTGGGCATACCTTCCGAAAAGAAAAATTTAAGCGGGAATATCCCAAAATGCGTTTGTATGTATTTGCTATTAGACACCCTCGATATAGTAGAAATGTCGAGTCCTGTCCGTTCAGCTATATCCTTTAAAATCATCGGGCGTAGTTTTGTCTCATCACCATCCTCAAAATATTCCCGCTGATAGTCGATAATCTCGTTCATGGTGCCCAGCAAAGTGGCATGTCGTTGTTTTATGGCATCAATAAACCATTTGGCCGAATCGAGCTTTTGCTTTACATACGTAAATGTATCCTTGTCTTTCTGGCTATGGTTTTTTTTGTCTTTCGAAATTCCCTGTAGCATTTCGGAGTATGTGCGGCTTACTCTTAGTTCGGGAACATTTCGTTGGTTCAGTCGCAACTGTAATTCGCCGTCGATGTAATCAAGCAGGAAATCGGGTACAATATGGTGGAAATCTTTGTTCTGAGAATCGCTGTACGAGCCACCAGGTTTTGGGTTCAGGTGCAGGATTTCGTCGATGGCATCTTTCAGAAGTTCTTCATCTATGTCGAGGCGTTTAATTATTTTGTCGTAATGTTTCCGGGTGAATTCCTCGAAATGATGACGAAGGATATTATACGCCGTTTCAACTTCGAGCAAGGTCCTGTCTTTGGCCTTTATTTGAAGTAGCAAACATTCTTGTAAATCGCGTGCCCCAACCCCGGTCGGTTCAAAATCGTGGATAATATCAAGCAACTGCCGCAACTCTTCGTAGTTGGAAGTGATGTTTTGGGTAAATGCCAGGTCGTCGACAATAGCATCAAGGTCACGCCGTAAGTATCCATCATCATCGATGTTGCCAATCATGTAGCTGGCAATCTGTTCCTGCCTTTCGTCGAGCACTCGTAATCCCAATTGCGACAGCAAATATTCATGAAAAGTAGAGCCGGTCGAAAAAGGAATGTCGGGCCGCTTGTCGTCTTTCGAGTAATTGCTCTCGGTCAATTTATACGAAGGAGTGTCCTCGTCCTGGATATAATCTTCCAATGAGAATTCATTGTCCTTTTCATCTTCCTCCTCAGGAATATCCTCCTCTTCCTGCTCTTCCTCGGGGTCGGTATCGGCACCTTCTTCGAGGGTTGGATTTTCTTCCAGCTCTTTTTTTATACGCTGCTCTAATTGAACGGTCGGAATTTCCAGCAACTTGATCAGCTGGATTTGCTGAGGCGACAGTTTCTGTAATAGCTTTTGTTGTAACTTTTGATTTAACATTCTCCCAAGTTTAATCTCAGTACCAAAGTATTCATTTTTGTTGAATAAAACACAACCTTATTTATTTTCCTAAAACTCTGCATTTTTAGGGGTACGGGGAAAAGGTATTACATCCCTGATATTCCCCATGCCCGTTACGAACAGCATCAACCGCTCGAACCCAAGACCAAACCCCGCATGAGGTACAGTCCCGAATTTTCGGGTATCGAGGTACCACCACATTTCCTCTTCAGGGATATTCATTTCCCTCATTTTACTCAATAGTTTATCATATACCTCTTCGCGCTGCGAGCCTCCAACTATTTCACCAATTCCCGGAAACAAAATGTCCATAGCCCGCACAGTTTTGCCATCTTCGTTCTGCTTCATGTAAAAAGCTTTGATCTTCGATGGATAATCGGTTAAAATAACTGGCTTTTGAAAATGTTTTTCAACTAAAAAACGCTCGTGCTCCGATTGCAGGTCGGCACCCCATTCTTCGATCAAGTATTGAAATTTTTTCTTTTTATTGGGTTTTGAATTTTTCAATATTTCAATGGCCTCGGTATAAGTTGTTCGTACAAATTCGTTTTCGGCCACAAATTTTAGTTTTTCGATAAGCTCCATTGGCGAACGTTCGCTCTCGGGTTTCACCTTTTCTTCTTCCGTCTGGCGTTTGCTTAAAAAGTCGAGGTCGTCGGCGCAATTATCGAGGGCATACCGGATGACATACTTCAGCATATCTTCGGCCAGGTCCATGTTGTCGTGTATGTCGTTGAAGGCAACTTCGGGTTCAATCATCCAAAACTCGGCCAGGTGGCGCGATGTGTTTGAATTCTCGGCCCTGAAAGTGGGGCCAAACGTATAAACCTGTCCCATAGCCAGGGCTGCCAACTCTGCTTCCAATTGACCCGAAACGGTGAGGTTGGTCTCTTTCCCAAAAAAGTCCTCCTCGAAATTTACTTTTCCGTCTTCGGTCAAAGGAGGGTTTTTGGCATCGAGCGTTGTTACATGGAACATCTCCCCGGCACCCTCGGCATCCGAACCGGTGACAATGGGTGTATGAATATTGTAAAAACCACGGTCGTTAAAAAACTTGTGTATGGCAAATATCATGGCATGGCGCACACGGGTAATGGCTGCAAAAGTATTCGTGCGAAATCTCAGATGGGCATTTTCGCGCAAAAATTCCAGCGAATGTTTTTTAGGTTGAATAGGATACTCTTCTGGGTTTGCTTCGCCCAACAACTCAATTTCTTCTGCCGAAATCTCGACACTTTGCCCACTCCCCTGCGATTCGATGAGTTTTCCCTTAATCGACAAAGCAGCTCCTGAGTGGACTTTCATCAATAAAGTTTCGGGGATTAAGGCTAGATCAACCACAACTTGGATATTATGGATGCACGAGCCATCGTTCATGGCCAGGAAGGCAACATTCTTACTGCCACGCTTTGTCCGTACCCATCCTTTTATGGTAAGGCTGCTTCCAATTTCAACCTCTCTGGTCGGTTTTAAAATACTGCAAATCTTATAATGTCTCTTATCTTTCATATTTATTTTCTTTTTCGGAGCGCAAAAATACAATTTTGATCGTATCTGTTTATGGCTTTGCAAAAAACAAATACTTAAATTGTAATTTTCTACACTGTCTTCTATCTTTGCCCTCATATCCAAAATCAAAATTAGATGAGCAAAATAGCATTTGTGTCAGGGGCAACAAGCGGAATAGGTGAAGCAGTGGCACTGAAATTAGCAGAGAATAATTACGACCTGATTATCACCGGACGGCGTGGGGATCGGTTGATATTGTTGGAGGAGAGGATCCGCAATGAGTTTAAAGTTGAAGTAATAACCTTGAATTTTGATGTCCGTGTTTTGGCAGAAGTCCAAAAAGCTGTTCTGGGCTTGCCCGAAAGTTGGAAAGATATCGACCTGCTGGTTAACAATGCTGGGTTGGCAGTAGGTTTAAGCAGCATCCAGGAAGGTGTGATTGACGACTGGGAACGAATGATCGATACCAACATAAAGGGTTTGCTGTATTTGAGCCGCGAAATTTCCCCGTTGATGGTGAAACGCAAACAAGGCCATATTATAAATATAGGCAGTATCGCAGGAAAAGAAGTGTACCCCAATGGAAATGTGTATTGTGGTACCAAACACGCTGTGGATGCCATAACCAAAGGCATGCGCATCGACTTGGTACATGACAATGTTAAAGTGACAGGCATCCACCCTGGGATGGTCGACACTGAATTTTCACTGGTTCGTTTTAAAGGCGACAGGCAAAAAGCCGACTCTGTTTACAACGATCTTGTGCCCCTTTATGCCGACGACATTGCCGAGGCAGTGCTATTTTGCGCCACCCGTCCTGCCAGTGTCAACATAAACGATCTGGTAATTATGCCCACTATTCAAGCCAGCGCGACAATTGTGCATCGGGGATTGAAAACAAATAGTGTCCTCTGAAACACAAAAAAGCCCAGACTCAAATCATCACAAAAAAAATGGAATGAGTTGTTCTCATTCCATTGTATCTATTTTTGCCGAAACCAATCTCTTTTAGTTTGATTTCTGCCGACTGTTTACTTTTGACTGCCGACTGTTTTTGTATCCTAATTAAAGTCAAATGTAACTTTATAAATTCCAGTATAAATACCAACGGGCTTGTCTTTCAGTGTGCCTATATCAAGAGTAGCCCCAATGCCCACTTTATAGTACCCATCTGCCATTGGGCCTTCATGAGTATTGTCTAAGTAATCAGCACTCCAATTACTTACATGTATAGTTTTTGTGTCGGAGATATTCTTTAGGGCAATTGGTGTATTGGGCAATGAAATTGAAAAAGCAGTTTCTTTTCCGCCGGTCACAAAGAAATTTGCTGCATAATCTATTTTGTATCCTGTTGAATTATTTCCATTGCTCGAAGGATTATTATGTGGCGTAACGATTGGGTTTCCATCCCAATCGTGAGTAGGAAAGTTCTCAAAAGTCAGGTCAGATGTTTTTACAGCAGAGAAATTGGTTACAACCCTTGCATAAGCGCGAGCTTTTGCCTTGGACTGATTTAGGTTCTGTGCTTGGGCTTTGTTCATCGAAAACGACAAAACAAGTAAAACAAATAATATGGACAGATGTGCTTTTTTCACTTTTCTACTTTTTAGATGTTTATTGGAGGCTTGAGCCTTTCTTAATCTTCTTAGTTCAATATTGATACAACTAACTGACCCGAATTTTTATCTCGACAGAATGATCACTCCTTCAGATCTTCCTATTAGTTATAATTTACGGTTACTTCGAAAGGAACAGCTGAAGTGTACAACCCGGCTGGTGAGCTTGCGGGTACATTTAAAGTTGCACCAACGTTGAGGGTTTGGGTACCGCCTGTAAGGGTTCCGGTTGGGGTTGGGGTGCTGGTCCAGTTATCAACTGTCATGTCGTTGCCCGAGTAGCTGATGGTTGTTGCACCGGCAGGCAGTGTAATCGAGTACGTGGCATCGGCAAGGCCTGTCACGGTGAAAGACGCTGCGG
>JAIOYV010000062.1 GCA_021740905.1 Bacteroidales bacterium | reverse complement strand
ACTTTGTCTCGATTTCGTCAGAAATTAAATTTTTCATAAAATAGGGCTTTGTGGTAAGGCCCTATTTTACTTAGTTTTATGCAATTTACCAAATCAGGATGCTTTTTGTCGGTGAAATCACATTTTGGGAATGCACCCAGAACAGTGCGGGGGGGAATTATTGGCCCGATTACGGGGTCAATACTGTTGGAAATCTATATCCTGGAGAGGGTTACAATATTAATTTAGCATACCCGGATACCCTTGTCTATCCTCCAAATTCAAACACATCGAAATCGGAAGTTTCTATAGCTCGCCCCCAATTTTATAATATGCAAAAACCGACCGATTGTTCTATGACAATTGTAATTCCTTTGAGCGCATTTGAAGAATTGCCATTTTATGGGGATGAATTTGGGGCATTCGATTCGGAGGGACAATTAGTTGGAAGTGCTTTTTATACAGAAAACAATGTGGACATGACACTTTGGGGCGACGATGCCAAAACCATTGAAAAAGATGGACTTAGAGCTGGGGAGGAATTTGCTTTGAAATTATGGAGCAAAAATGAAGAAAGAATTCTTTCCGTTGAATCATGGCAGGAAGGCGATGGATTCTACAATGTTAACGACATTGAAGTAGTTGGCAGGATTTCGAAGTCATTAGCAGACAACAATCCATTTTATCTTGAGCAGAACATCCCAAATCCGTTTTCATCAATCACAGCAGTGAAAATTCACCTTCCTGAAAAAACGGAAATTGCATTGATGGTTTACGACCTGTTAGGAAAACCGGTAAAAATGATTGCCAAAGGAACCTATCTTGCCGGCACCTACACTTTTATTATAGATGCCCAAGATTTAGCCGATGGAATTTATTTCTACCGTTTGAAGGCTGGTAATTACAGGGTAACCAGGCAAATGGAAGTAATTAAAAACGAATAGCAATGGACATAGGAAAATGGAATTGTACTTTTATCCTTCCTGTCGGTGGAAAAAGTTTTATGGACAGGGAGTGAAAATCCGCTTGTTGCAAAATAAAAAAGCTCCGGACACAATTGAATGTACTCCGGAGCTTCCCATTTTAGGACTTTATTATTGATTCTTGGTTAGTTGCCGCCACCGCCGTTTCCGCCGCCATTGCCACCACCGTTTCCACCACCGTTTCCACCGCCGTTGCCGCCACCGTTGCCATTACCAGAGCCACCGTTTCCATTGGTGCCGGTATTGCCAGTGCCGGTACCAGTGCCTGAGCCATTACAAGTACCATTGTTGCCGTTGTTGCCGTTGTTGCCGTTGTTTCCATTTACCCCAGTGCCGGTGCCATTGCATGTGCCTGAAGGGATTCCTGTTCCATTGCAAGTACCGTTTCCAGCGTTTCCACCATTGCCATTTCCACCCATTGTGGTAGTAGCAAGAATGTCGTCATACGCAGCTTGGGTTAATGCTTGTGGCACATATACAACACCATTTAGTTCGAGTTGCTTAACAAAAGCGACCAGGTGTCTTTTCGATCCTTTCAACAAATTGTTATAAACCAACAACAGGTTGGGGTTTGTGGTTGCCGCAATTTGTTCCAAAAGATCGAGAATATCTACTTCTTCGATCAATGCCCCGGTTGCCAGTGCATCAATATCGGAAGTCATTCCCGCAGATACTAATGTAGTGTACAACGATTGTAGATCAGCGTTTGTGAATGCTCCAGCTGTTGCCAAAGCAGGATCGGTAAGAGTGTAAAAGTTGATCAGGTTTAATACGGCATTGGTGTGTTTCAATTCGCTGTTCGATATTTTGTCGAAGATTTGCAGGTTGTATGTGTCGTAAAAAAGGTCGTACACATCCATAGCCAGTTTTTCTTCTTCTCGCATCCACATCAGGCCATCAATTTCATCCTGGGTCAAGGCAGCAGTGGGGACAAAATTTGCCGAAGCGCTTTTCAGGTTCAGGGCGCCAGGCAATTGGCCATCTTCCACAACTACAGAATTGTCATTTGCCGGAGCGGTAGCCATTTCATCTTTTGTGCAATTTGTCAATCCAAAAGCCAGGCTTAGGATCACCATCGAGCTAATAATTAATTTTGTTGTCTTCATTTTTTTATGATTTTTAAGTTAAACTGAAATCATTATCTGTTTTGGCACCTGGTCCCGTTTCCTTGACCATTGCCATTTTTAAATCCTTTGTTCCGGTGCACCCGTTTGGTTTGGGTGCAATTTTCGTCGTAATACTTTTGTTGTTCGGGTGTAAGCAACACCCTGATTGCCTTTTTATGGGCATCGATCTTTGCCGTCATTTTTTCATCCACTGCGTTTTTGACTTCCATCGAGCGCGTACTTCTTTTTTCGTCACGCAGCACCTTCATTTCGTGTTGATGGGTAGTTTGCAAATCTTGGATTTTTTGTTTCTGATCCTCGGTAATCCCAGGAATAGAAAGGCATCCGGTTTGTTGATTTTGGGCTAGGCAAGTTCCGTTTCCTTTCCCATTTCGCTGTGCAAATAGCTCATTGCCCTGAGTTGGAAGGAAATACATGATGCCGGTAAGCACGGCAATGACTAAAATTTTTGTTGTTGTTTTCATTTTTTTCAATTTTACAATTACTATTAATTGGTTGAATCATTCTCCAGGTGTCCTTTTCTGTTTCTGCCAAACCTATGTTGTCCTTGTGTGTTTGGCATAAGTACCTCCCCTTGCTCATTCAAGAGGGAATTGAATATTTGGTGTAATTTTTCTTTTTGTTCAGGTGCGCAATTTTTCTTCATATCTAAAAAGTAACTGATTGTTAATTCCTTCAGTTGCTTATGTAGATTGCCAATTCGTGTAGTCACATTACTCAGTAGAAGGGTGTCGGGATTTTCAACCATAAGTTCATCAACCATTTCCTTTCTAAGGATTTCCATCTGTTGGCTTATCTGTCCGGCATCCTTTTTAAATTGATGATACAAATCGCGGAAAATATGTGTCTGCTCCTGATTGAGTCCCAATTTGTTTTTGAAAAATTGCCCACGTGGCATATTACTCAAATCGTCTTGTTCTGCACTGGTGCTAATCTGACTGTATTCATGACCCTGCAAATGAAGGATAATCCCAACAATGGTAGCTACATTAGTTACCAACAGCAACACGATGCCGAGAACGAGTAAGCGGGTTTTATTGATTGTAGCCATCTTAAAACAAGTTTTCGTTCATAAAAAATGATTCAATAGGTTCTTGCTCCAGGTCGTTCCAGTAAAAGTCGTCGCTTGAAATTTGCTGTTGAACAGGAATGAAATTCCTGGTTAATGAATTGGATATTAAATACCCGGCAAACAATCCTATCGCAATCACTGCCGCATAACTCAACCATTTCATAAAATGAATCCTGATGCCTCGTCTATTTTCCCCGGCAATCTTATCCTCAATTCCGGCAAGAAATGAATCATGTACTTGAGTGAATTTTTCATCCTCGATTAACTGAAAAGAAAGCTGCAACTCGGCCATAATCCCGGCACACTCGCTGCAAGTAGCCAGATGCCCGTCGATTTTCATCATCCTGCTTTCCGACAGGTTCTCCTCGATGTAGGGGATGAAATCGTTTTGTATATTTTCGCAACTGTTCATTTTTCGCTTTTTTAGTATGACACAAGCCTTTTGGAAAACTTGCGCTATGAATTCAAATTTTTATAACATTCCAATAATTTCTTCTGAAGGTTTTGCTTTGCCCTGAACAACAAACTCTCAACCGATGAAAGAGAAAGCCCCATGATGTCTGCAACTTCCTTATACGAATTGTCATCAAATTTATTCAGGACAAAAGCCGTCCTTTGATTTTCGGGCAAGGAATCGATGGCTGAATCAAGGCGTTTTTTTCGTTCATCATTTTCAATTTTAAAATCGCTTTGCAGATTTTCACTGGTCCGGATATTCAAAACGGATACTTCATTATCTCCTTTTTGATCGAACCGTAAAGTTGTTTTTGTCTTTTTATTGTCGCGGATATAGTTGAGTGATTTATGAACAGCGATTTTATAAATCCATGTGGAAAGTTTGGACTCCGACCGAAACCCGTCTATTTTTGAGTGGACTTCGAGAAATACATCCTGCGCCAGGTCCCATGCATCGTCGCGATTATGAACATACCCCAGACAAATATTCAGCACCATTTTTTGGTATTGCTTCACAAGCTGCCCAAAAGCTTCCTGCTTATGCTCTTTTAATCGCTGAATAAAATCTGCTTCGTTCATTCGAAATTTTTCCGTGACGTATTTTTTTTGGACACCTGAAAATACAAAAACTTGTGGTGATAAAATACTTTTTTGTATTGAGGAAAAATAGCGTAATTTTATTTCTCGATTTCAACAACTATAATAACAACTACGACCATGAAAATTAGACCACTTTTTTTTCTATTTCTTCTGATATTTGGGGGAATGAGCCTGTCGAATTCCCAGACCCAAACAAAATTGCTTGCCTCCGATGGAGCCCAGTCCGACGAATTTGGATGTGCTGTGTCGATCTTTGCCGAACAATTGATTGTTGGTGCACACAACAGCTCCAACAACAAGGGGGCAGTTTATATTTTTGAATATGGCACAAGTTCCTGGAGCCAGGTGCAAAAACTGATTGCTTCGGATGGAGCCTCGGGCGATGCTTTTGGCGAGAGTGTATTCATTGCCGACACCCTTTGCCTGGTGGGTGCCCGAAACAATGGGACAGGAGCGGCGTACATTTTCAAATACGATGCAGGATTGGCAAGTTGGGAACAAATTCAAATACTGATACCCACAAATGGCTTGGTAGCCGATGAATTTGGAGCTTGTGTGGCGATTCAAGAAAACTCAGTCTTTGTCAGTGCACCAAAAAATGATGCCAATGGGATGAATTCAGGAGCCACCTACATTTTTAACTACAATGCTACTTCCCAGCTATGGGAGCAGGCTCAAATGCTGATGGCCTCTAACGGAAACCCCAACGATGAATTTGGCACCAGCCTGTCGGTTTCTGGCGAATGGCTGTTTATTGGTGCCTCAAAAAACGACACCTTGGGGAACAATAGCGGACTGGTGTATGTTTTCAAATACAACAGCACAAGCCTGCTTTGGGAAGAGCAACAAAAAATAGCCGCTTCCGATGGGACCATTGCCGATGAATTTGGGTGGACCCTTTCGGTGGATGGCAACAAGGCGGTGGTTGGTGCCCCGGTCAATTCGAGCGAGGGAGGGGCATATTTCTTTGCATGGTTCCCGGGACAGGGAATTTGGCAACAAGTTCAGAAGATCCAGGCCAGCGATGGCTATTCGGGCGATAAGTTCGGTTGGTCGGTAAGCCTTTCGGGTGACAACCTGATAATTGGTTCCTATAAAGAAGATGCCAACGGGGCCAGTGCCGGGGCGGCATACCGATTTAATTTTGCTCTTGGGGTTTTCGGCAACCAACAAAAAATACTTGCCTACGATGGCAGCGAGGGCGATGAATTTGGTGGTGCCGTAGCCATCCATAACGAAACGGCCCTGGTGGGTGCCGCCAAAAACGACGACACGGGCAATAGTTGTGGATCAGCTTATGTGCTGACGAACCTACCGGTTGGTATTGAATCGCCTGCCAATTACAATATCAACCTCTTTCCGAATCCTTTTTCCAACGAAATCTACTTTGATTTACCAGAAAGCAGCCAGGCTTTCCAAATCCAGGTTTTTTCAACCTCTGGCCAATTGCTTTATGCTGATGAACTTCATCGTGACAGGATTTCTATTAATGCGAAAGACTGGCCAGCAGGGATTTATTTTGTGAGGGTGTGGGATGGGGAAAGGTCTTTCAATCATAAGATTATTAAACAATAGGATTGATAGCGAAGTCCTCGCTGGGCATATATCTGAATACCCCTTTTTATCGGCCTGACATCAGAGATTATTAATATAATGGATCAGATTTCCTTTTAATATTATTTCCTTCCCAAAAGGAGATTTTGCAAATATATTTCTTCAGATTAAAGAAATAATATGAAATACGACTACCTCCAATATACCAAAGAAGCACACCTAATTCTAGTCCTAAACAAGTACGACCATTCAATAATCAACAAAGAAAACAGCAACAATAAAGTTTCTGTCCAATTAGTTTGGTGACATTATCGAATTAACTTCACTATTTTGAAAATGATATATGGTTAATGGGCATTAATCAATAATCAATTAATTCTCCCCAAACCGTCCATCCCTTATAAACTTCACGGCGGCCTTCATTTCTTTGTACATGATTTTGTCTTCCTCGACAAAAGGCACAGCCTGTCGGAATTCTTTTACAAATTCCTGAAGGTAAGGTGAGGTCTTTTTCGGTTTTCTGAATTCTAAAGCTTGTGCTCCCACAAAGAGTTCTATGGCAATTATTCGATCCACATTGAAGGCCACCCGCATCACTTTGGTTGCTCCATTGGCACCCATGCTCACATGGTCTTCCTGTTCATTGGAGGAGGTGATGGAATCGACCGATGATGGTGTGCAAAGCTGTTTGTTCTGGCTTACGATACTGGCAGCCGAATATTGTGGGATCATAAATCCTGAATTCAATCCGGGGTTGGCCACCAAAAATTCCGGCAAACCTCGTTGTCCTGAAATGAGCCGGTACACACGACGTTCGGAAATATTACCTAGTTCGGCAAGAGCTATGGCCAGAAAATCGAAGGCAAATGCCAGAGGTTCGCCATGGAAATTTCCGCCTGATACAATCATGTCTTCATCGGGGAAAATGGTGGGGTTGTCGGTTACTGAATTTATCTCCCGCAAAACAACCGATGCCACATAATTGATGGTGTCTTTGGCGGCACCGTGTACTTGTGGGATGCACCGGAACGAATAGGGATCCTGCACATGGGCCTTCGGTTGGTTGATCAGCTCGCTGCCTTCGAGCAAACGGCGAATGTTTTTGGCCGTTTCGATTTGACCCGGATGGGGCCGTACCCTGTGGATTTCACCACAAAAAGGTTCGATGCGGCCATCGTAAGCCTCCAGGGAAATGGCCCCGGAAATGTCGGAAATTTTTGAAAGTTTGAAAGCTTTTAATGTTGCCAAAGCTCCATGCGCACTCATAAACTGGGTGCCGTTCAACAACGCTAGTCCTTCTTTTGCTTGTAAGGTTATGGGCTCCCAATTGAATTTCTCCAACATTTCGGTAGCCCAGATACGCTCGTTGTTATAGATCACTTCGCCTTCGCCCAGCATGGGCAAACACAAATGCGCAAGAGGGGCAAGATCGCCCGATGCACCCAGCGAACCCAATTCGTAAACGATAGGGTAAATATCCTCATTGTAGAAATCGACCAAACGCTGCACAGTTTGTACCTGCACACCCGAATAACCCAGCGACAAAGCATGGATCTTAAACAAGAGCATCAGCTTCACCACCTGTGGCTCGACCTTCTCCCCCATCCCACAGGCATGGCTCATGACCAGGTTCTTCTGCAATTGCGACAAATCATTCTTCGGGATCGATTTATTGCAAAGCGAACCAAAACCCGTATTGATACCATAAATAGGCTTATCTTCCGATTCAATTTTAGCATCGAGATAATCCCTACATTTTTGGATCAAGGCAACAGATTCATCTGACAAAATCAACTTGGTTTCAGTATCGACAATCTCATCAATAATTTCCCAGGTTAAAGGCTCGGGGCTTATGTAGTGTGTTTTCATCTTATTTAGTTAAATGAGCGGTATATTGGATGGTTCTGAATTGAAAAGTTCGAAGTTGAAAGTTGAAAAGTTGATTCAGAAAATATGCAATTTTAAAACTCAAACCAAAAGAACTTCCAAAACCTGAATACTAATCCTTACCGATTTTGAAGAGATACTCTGGGGCAAAATCGGCTCCATTTTCCCATTCAATAGTATTGAATGGGATTTTAAAGTTTTTGAAATGTTTAATATCCCGAAGCGGTTGAAAAATACTTCCATCCAGTTCATTCTTTAAGTCAACAGTTTTTGATACCCCATTGTTAAACTCAAGAAAAATCCTGTAACCATCAATATACTTCGCATTTATTACTTCTAAAAACATATTCTCTTATTTTAAAGGGTCAATCTTATTTAATTTATCTCCTTTTTGAGCTAATTCCCAATCTACCAATAATTCATCCCGATGATATTCCAGCCACTCAAAAATCATTTTCAATGCTCTTTGTGGCATCTCTCCCTTGACTATACCATCATGTATGGTAACAATAGCCTTATATTCGCCATACCAAACATGAAAATGAGGGGGAGGATGATCCCTAAAGTTCATCAGTATTATTAATCCATAAAATCTTGAAATCTCAGGCATATAAGTTTTTTTTTCAAAATTAATTAAATTTGCTCTGGAGAAAATCTCTATCTCGAAAATTTCTCAATCATCTCCTCCACCACCACCATCTCTTGTTCTCCGCTCTCCATGTTTTTCAAAGTGATCTTGCCGGCCTCCATTTCGCTGGCTCCGGCTATGGCTACAAAGGGAATATGGTTGGAATCGGCATACCCCATCTGCTTTTTCATTTTTGCTGAATCGGGATAAATCTCAGAACTGATCCCTGCCTTACGGACTTTCTCCAACAAAGGCAAACAATAGGCTTCTTCTTTCTCCCCGAAATTTACAAACAGCAATTGAGTGCCAGCGATGGCCTTTTCGGGGAACAATTTAAGCTGCTCTATGACATCGTAAATACGGTCGGCTCCAAACGAAATGCCCACGCCCGACACATCTGGCATGCCAAAAATGCCAGTTAAATCATCATAGCGGCCACCGCCACAGATGCTGCCCATTTCGGCGTCCTTCGATTTTACCTCAAAAATAGCCCCGGTGTAGTAGTTTAATCCACGTGCCAGGGTCAGGTCGAGTTCTACTTCGCAAGCCACGTCAACTTGTTGGAGGTACTTGAAAATTTGTTCCATCTCTGCGATACCCTTCAAACCTATTTCTGAATCAGCTATAACTTCTTTTAAAGTGGCCAGTTTTTCGGTATTATTTCCTGCCAGTTTAATGATGGGCTGTAACTTGTCGATGGCTTCCTTCGGAATTTCTTTTTCGGTCAGTTCTTTGTTTACGCCTTCGAGGCCAATCTTTTCCAACTTGTCGATGGCCACCGTAATATCCACAATCTTTTCGGCCTGGCCAATAATCTCAGCAATTCCAGAAAGAATTTTTCTATTGTTGATCTTAGTGACCACTTTCAGACTCAAAAGACTAAAAACTTCATCAATAATCTGAACAAGTTCCAGCTCATTCAACAGGGAGTTACTTCCAATAACATCCACATCGCACTGGAAAAATTCGCGGTAACGGCCTTTCTGTGGGCGGTCGGCACGCCATACATTCTGAATTTGGAAACGCTTGAAAGGGAAAGTCAGTTGGTTGCGGTGCTGCACCACAAAACGCGCAAAGGGGACAGTAAGGTCGTAGCGGAGGCCTTTTTCGCTGATACGCGTAGAAAGCTGGTTCGAATCTTTACCGGCTAGTTCTTCATCACTTATCTTGGAAAGATAGTCGCCCGAATTCAATATTTTGAACAGGAGCTTGTCGCCCTCCTCCCCATACTTGCCAAGCAAGGTAGAAAGGTTTTCCATGGCGGGGGTTTCGATAGGCGAATAGCCATATTTCCGAAACACAGCTTTTATGGTGTCGAAGATGTAATTTCTCCGATTCATCTCAGTAGGGGTAAAATCGCGTGTACCCTTTGGTATAGAAGGTTTTTGTGCCATCAATATAAATTTTAGGGGGCAAAATTAGGAATAATCGCGTAAGGGCACGAAAAAAAGAAAAACAAATCTTTCCATAAGTATGTTAAGTTTTATACTTTTATAGAAAAATATTTGCGATGGATATACAAGCAAGAAAAATCTATTTTATCCAGGAGTTTTTAAATCTCCAAAGCGAGGAAATTATCTCCCGATTGGAAGAGGTACTCAGCATAGAGAAAAAGAAGAATCGCCTAAACGATAATGAATTAGTGCCTTTTACAATGGAGGAATTGAATGAAAGAATTGACAAATCGATGGAAGACTCCAAAAATGGCAGACTTACTGAAGCAAATCAATTAATTGCAGAAATCGGGAAATGGAAATGAAAATCTTCTGGACTGATTTTGCAAAAAATGAACTCCGCAAAATTTTCGAGTATTATAAAGTTAGTGCAAGTTATTCGATTGCTTCAAAAATTGTAAATGGGATTTCCAAAGAAGTTTTAATCCTAACAAAACACCCATTATTAGGCCAGACTGAGGAATTCTTAACGGGCAGGGATCAAGAGTATAGGTATCTTGTTTTTAAAAACTATAAAATTATCTACTGGGTCAACTTGAATAAAAATAGTATTGAGATTACTGATGTATTTGACACGAGACAAAATCCAACCAAAATGGTGCAGAAAAGATAATGTGCTGAATACAAATATATGTCATAATGATTGACCTTTAAGGTAGATTCAATTAGCTGAAATATTTATTACTTTTATGGTAAATAAGCTATTTTACAATGACAGAACTAAAGGAAATATTATCCCTTAGTGTAAACGAGCGTATCCATTTGGTACAAACAATTTGGGACAGCATTGCAGAGGATTCGTTTACCGATGACGTTCCTGACGAACACAAAATAATATTGGATGAAAGACTTAAAGCCCATGAAGAAAATCCCAATAATATAATGAGTTGGGAGGAAGTGAAAGCACATATCCGAAAATTGGAATGACCTAACCTGAATAATTCACAAATATTTCTACTACAAGCCCAAACTGCACGCCATCTTTGACCGTCCTCGATTTCCATTTTATTAAAATAGCTCGCTATTCCTCAAAAATAAAAATCTGCGGTTGGCCAAACCTGACATACATTTTGAGCTTTCGTAACGAAAATTCACGAATTAATCAGGCTAAATTGTACAAATTTAAACACAGCAAACACTAATTTCGCTGAGAAAATTTGCAATTGTCCACTAATTCCTTAATATCTTAATTACTTAATCAACTCAATTCCTCACCCAACTATTTCCTCAAATCCAAATACACCGGCATGTGGTCGCTGTAGCCGCCATGAAAAGTTGGGCCATGATAGGTACGGTTTGGTTCTTTTCCTTGATAGCGTGTGTCTTCTTCAAGTAGGAATTCATTTCCCTCTGTGCCATAAAAAATATGCGAATCGGACAGGCTTGTATGGAATCCTTCCGAATTTTCTAGTAGGCCGGATGATACGATAAACTGGTCGAACACATTCCAGTTGCCCTTGTATTTAAGGCTTCCTTTTTCCGATGGGCTGTAATGCTGAAGGCTGAGGTTGTAGAGTTTCCCAGACTCGACAGAAACGGGATCGTTGGCTTGTAAAACCTCTTTCAGGCTTTTGTCAATCGGGTCGTCGTTGAAATCGCCGGTGATGATAAGCTTGGCTTGCGGGTTGACTTTCAATATTGAATCGGTGACGTGTTTCAGGCTCTTGGCGGCTGCCATACGTTTCGGTTCCGATTTTTCCTGACCTCCCCAGCGCGATGGCCAGTGGTTTACAAAAAAGTGGATGGTGTCGGTTTTTCTTACCAGAGATTTGAAATAAAGGATTTCACGAGTTTTGTCGCCCGCATCATCGAATATAACAGGGATAGCCTGGTAGCTGAGGGGTTTCACCAAATCTTTCCGGTACAAAGCTGCCACATCGATGCCCCGTTCGTCGGGCGATTCTTTGTGGATGATGCCATAATCTGCTTTTGTCAGGGCTGTATTTTGAACCAGGTCTTCGAGCACTTTTCGGTTTTCGATTTCGCAAAGGCCAATAAGCTCAGGCAATTCCCATTGGCCCACGGCAGCCACCACCTTGCTGATGTTGTTCAGCTTTTTCTGGTACCGGTCGAAAGTCCAGTTCATTTTTCCATTGGGAAGAAAATCTTCGTCGTTCTTTTCGGGGTCGTCGAATGTGTCGAAAAGGTTCTCCACGTTGTAGAACATCACCCGGACTAGGCCTCTCTCCTGATCGGAATTGGAATTTTGTGGCGGGGAACAAAAGAGGAAGACCAACGCAAACATCAACAGAAAAGGGATGTGCAATTTTGTGTTCTTGAGATATTTCATGACTGCTTTTTTACAATGATAGAAACTATAATTGATTATTGATTAATTGAATTAGGCATATAGATAATATTCTGATTGCATTTCCTTAAACGCAATAATGGAAGCGAATCCGGAGAATTTCCCCCAGTCTATCACGATACGTCGAGACTGGCGGGGGGTAGGGGGTGGGATTACGTGCAGGAACTCCCCCCTCTTATTCTCCCCCAAGTGAGAGATAGTGCTCTGTTGCAACCTATCGTATAAATGAAATCTTATGTTTTCCTTAAACATCATACTTTGAATGTATTTGTTATACGCCGAATTCAATTGATCAATTTCATCCCCATAATTCCATTATTCCATCGGGTCATTTCTTCTACCTAATCCTGTCGTACGATTTTACCAAAGCTTCGTCTAAGCGGATCCGGTGAAAGGAAATATAGGCCAACACAAGGGCTACAATGGGAGAGATATTAATAAGCCCGTAAGTAACTTCTGCGTCAAGTTCTGATTTAATCATGGAACTGTAGAAAAAGACCAGTCCCAATAAACCAACAATCAACACCATGTTAAAAATGACCAGACGCATTTGTAGCTTGCGGTTTTTAAACACAAAAATGCTGGTCAGAAATATGAATGCGATCGCTCCGGCAAGCACACCCACCGGAAAAGGGTCGACCGAAAGGGTTTCGCCGGCCTCACTGTAACTGGTAATCGACAATGCGTTTTGTTCGTACACCTGATCATCGCTGGTCAGATATTCAGCAATTGGCACCAGGAACATTGACCCTGTCAGCAAAAAGCAAATAAAAAGATAGACTGTTTGAATTCTTTGTATCATGACTAAATTGTTTTGGGCAAAAATAGGATTTTTAGCTTAGGCTCTCAATAGGTTCTTTTAAAATGTAAAAACATCATTCATCAATTGTAGAGGTAATGATTTCAGGAAATCAAGTGGGATTTTTAGAAGGAATAGGCCGAGACGCATGGCTTGCGTCTCAAAGATTTGGAAGCTGGTTCGGCAAACTTCCTCCTATAAAACGAATGATCCAACTTCTTCAACAATTTAACTTTCTCTCCAATTCAACTCCTTCACCTTATTTTTCCCTGTAATCCTCCATGAGAATCTGTTGGTATGCTTTCCCTTTATCAACATTCGATTTACTGATGTCCCCTGAAAAAGAAATGGTGGTGTCGCCCACATTGTCATGTATGTAAGTGAACTCTTTGTTGGCAAATCCAAATCCATCGTTGAAGACATAAAAGCCAAACTTTTCGGGCAAGAGGTCGAAAATATCTTTCCCAAACCTGAATTCAGATCCATCTATTTGCAACTGGGCGAGGATGGTTCTGGGGATATCGATTTGAGAACCGTAAGTTGAGATTAGAGTATCGCTGATTTGCAGAGCACCTCCCAGCCACAACATAGGTATGCCGAATTTAATTTCCTCATAGAGTTTGCTATCGCCAGGTAAGCGATGCCCGTGATCGGCCACGCAAACAATGAGGCTATTGTCCCACCATGTTTTGGTTTTTGCCTGCCTGATAAATTCGCCGAGACATTTATCGGTATAATGGGCTGCATTAAAAAATCGGTGTTCTTCGTCATTGCCTATAAATACAGTTTCCATAGGCACTTCGAAAGGCTCATGACTGCTCAACGTAAACATGGCTTTAAAGAAAGGTTCCTTCGTACGATCAATGTCTTTCATGAAACGATCGAATAAAATACCATCAGGGATACCCCATTTGCCCATCATTTTGTCTTTTGGGAAATCGTCGAGCGTCACAATTTCATCGTAGCCACCATTTACAAAATACGATTTCATGTTTGCAAAATCCAAATCACCCCCATAATAAAACGCTGAATTGTATCCGGATTTTTCCAACTCTTTATTCAGGAATGGCAATCGTTGTGTCTTTTCGGGAAACTTGATGATCGAACTTCCCGGTTGCGCCGGATAGCCACTAAGAATGCTGACAATGCCTTTATCGCTACGGTCGCCGTTGGCATAAAAATGATCGAACAAAATACCCTGGTGGCACAAACTGTCGAAATTTGGGCAAACTCCTGGAACTCCGCCCAAGGATCCAATAATTTTCGAGGTAAAACTTTCGAGGATGATTAGGATAACGTTGGGCCGCTTGGTTTTAAGAATGGGTTGGGTTTGGCCATTTTTCTGTTGAAGTTCCTGAAAAATGGAAAGGGCAGTTTCATTTGGCAAATAGTTGTAGTTTCGTTCACTTTCGCTGGTAGTAAGCGAATAGCCCACATTCCAAACCACATTTATAGCCGAATGGTTAAGAAAAGGATCGGAATGAAAATAAACAGCACTTGCATTTAGTGTTGCCACACCAAAACCACCACGGATAGGCAAAATCATCAAAAGAATGAAAAAGATGAGCAGTAGGCTTTTCTTTGATTTGACTGGTTTTGCCTTCAACCAAAAAGCAACAATGAATTCTCGGTAGGCAAAATAACAGCCCAAACTGACAAGGGCGATGGAAAACAGAAAAACTATCATCATCCAGGTTTCGGTTGATGCGGCAGCTTCTCCTGGGGTTTGGATATAAAGAAGGGGCGTTTTATCCATCCTGAAACCCCAGTTGCGGTACAACTCAAAATCGATGAAAACGATAAAAACCGAAAATAGCATCAGGATAAAACTGTATATGTTGAATATCCTTATGAGGATAGTTTTTCTGATCAGGAATGAGAAACTCAACAGGATTATTGGGAGCAACAGAAAGTAGGCTGATAAACTGAGATCGAGTTTTAACCCGTATAAAAAAGCCCTGGAAATATCGGAAAATGAAAAGCCCGATGCCTGGTCGTGGTTGTATATCAGGAAACCCGCCCGCGACAAGATTGAAAACATCACCCAAAAAAAGTAATAACGTATAAGTATGTATATCGATCTAAGCAAAATAAAATAATTTTAAAATCCCATCCACAACCCAAGGCCACCAACTGCAAAGCCAACAACAAGGTTGATGAGTTTCATCCAGGCAAAACTCTTTTTCGATTCGGCAAAAAGAGGCAGTGCGCCATGGCCGTCCTGCACAATGGAATTGGCCAACAATATGCTGAAAGGGATGGCGCCGGTAAAAAACAATGTGACGAATACAAGGTGCGGACCCGATTCAGGGATCAAGCCAATCAGGACAGCTACTAAAAGGATGATGAACAAATTGGACTGTAGCCAATCGCCTAAGTCCAGAACATTGACCAGAAAATGGGTCAGCACCAGAGCACCCAGTGTCCAAAGAAAAATCTTTAAAAAGTGTTTTTTTATGATGTGGTCCCAGAGGTGATGGTCGAGGAAATGGTCGGTGCCCGAAATAACGATATAAAGCGCCACCAACGATGCTAATAAAAACGTAATGGTTATCCAGTTCCATTGGGAATGATCATGTTCTTCGGTATCCGAAATCTGTCCTTCGGTGGTTTGTGTGACGGCTTCGCTGTGTTCATGGCTGCCATGATCGTGTCCATGTAGCTCATGTCCCTCAATAACAATCTCGTTGGGGAGATCCAATACCTTTGTCTCCGATTCGCCATGTATATGGCCCAATTCTCCAGTGGCAACACCTACTATAAAAAGGATTAATCCAAACAGCATAATAGCCCGTGGGAAACTAATACGCCTAAAGCGATGAAAAAATGGCTCGTGAGCGTGCGATTTGCAATCCTCCTCCACTTCGTGCAACGGAAACTCGAAATGATTGAACTGAAATGGTTTTTTATTTTTGATAAAAAGATTAACAATAAATCCGGTAATTATTGCAATCACAAAAAGAATGACCGTAAGTTTAATGGCCGCCTCCGGCATCATCGAAAACATTACAAAAGCCTCGTCGCCCATAGTGGCAATCATAACCGTGACCAAAGCCCCGAAGTTGATAATGTTGTGGGTGTACAGGGACACCACCGTGAAGGTTCCCAAACATCCGGGAATAACGCCGAGAAAGGCAGCGAGCAAGAGCTGCCACCACTTAGAATGGCGCAACTTCTCGCTCCAGATACCCCGTGTGTGCACGTTCACATATTCAATAATCAGCATCATCACCATCACAAAGCTGGTGATCATTGTCGCATGTTTAAATATTTCAACCATACTCAAAATTTGAATCGCAAATGTATAAAAAACATTGGTTCGTTTATAGGTCGTCCGGTGCAACGGCTTTGAGCCGTTGCACCGCTACCTTGGTGATAAGGTAAGTTAGGAGAGCAAGATCGGCTAAGCAATTCAAAAGGGCGCACACACCACTTCGAAAGTTTGTGCCCTTTGGCAAATCCTATACCTGTTGCATGATCTCAAACATCATTTTTAAAGTTAGGATTTGGCAAGTGAACTTTTGAAGTGTACACGTGAAAGCCGGATCAATAGCCGCACTGTTTTAGTCCGGGAAACGGGGACATACGCCCAGACGCACTGCCGTGCGTCTCTACATGAAGCAACCCCAGATAAACAACGAAACTTTGAACTTTCAACTCTTCAACTCACAACTCCTCAACTCTCCAACTTAGAACTCTTCGACTCTTCAACTCAGGACCCTCCAACTCCCATCAACTATATTTCACCCTTAATCAAAATAAAAGATAACCTTTATCCGGGATTACGTATATTTGTTTTTCATATTCACGAATTGATTTTAAGCATGAGACCTATACCAATTATCCTTTCAGGGGCAAGATGTGCGACCTTTTCGCTACTTATCATTAAAGGATCTGGACTCGAATCTCATAATCTAAAAACCAGAACACATCAAAATCAATCTATCATTAGGCACTCAATAAAGTTCAATTAATCCATCACTAAAAAAAGAAAACATGAAAAAGACAGTTTTTACACTTGCGGTAATTTTGTGGGCAGCCACAGGGATTTGCGCACAGGGGCCAACCTTTGAATGGGCAGGCAGGATTGGTGGGGCAGGCACCGATAGTGGAGGTAATATCCATTTGGACGAGGATGGCAATATCCTATTTATGGGGAGTTTTAGCGGCACGGTCGATTTCGATGTCAGCCCAACTTCCGCAAACAGCCTGACTGCCTGGGGCACAGGCAATGGAAAATTCCTGGCAAAATACACCCCCTCGAAAGAACTCGTATGGGCAAAGCAACATAATGGTGCAACATCAGATGGGGTAGTATATGGTGCGACGGGTAATGTAGCATCGTGGGACGAGTCGGTTAAGCTATCCACTGCGTACGGGTACGGGAATATGCACTGGATGGATGTTGATTACTCCGTTTCGAAAATTGGCTCGCCCGGCCATAGTAGCTGGACACAAAATATCTGTTCTCATACCATATTTGGGGGGCCGGAACCAACCCTTCAAGGTGTAGGGATCGATAGGAATGGAAATGTGTATGTGGCCTCGAACTGTTTCGACAACATTACGGGAGCCACAGGCTATGATATTTATGAACTTGGGAGCCAAAACTGGGGATATTCGTTTGCCCCAAACTACTGGTCGGCTTCTGCGTTCCATTTCCATTTCGATTACGAGAACAATATGTACTGGTTTACCGATTATGGCAGCGAACGAATATATAAATTCGACACAAACCATAATCTGATATGGACCAAAAAACATGGGAATTACAAGATTAGTTTCATGGCCACCGACTCGCTCCAAAACATTTACCTGGGGGGCACTTTCGCCGGGACAACCGACTTTAACCCGGATACAGCCACAACCTTTTACCTAAGCTCATCGGGAAACACCGATATTTTTCTTTCAAAATTAGATTCATTAGGTAATTTTTTGTGGGCAAAAAACATCGGGAATAGCCAGTCGGAAACAATGTATAAAATGAAATGTAATGGCGATGGATTGGTGGCCATAATTGCCGGATTCACCGGAACTGTTGATTTTGACCCTGGGCCAGACACGACCCAATATACATCGAACAGTAGTACAGACAGGATTTTCCTTACCTTTGATCCATCGGGAGATCTTGAAAAAGCATCCTTTTTTGATATGCCGGGCATCTATGCCGGAAAATCGGTCGACATGGATTTTTCGGGGGCAATCTACTTTGCCGGGTCTTTTTCGGGAAGCTATGATTTCGACCCGGGCACAGGGAACCATTCCATGACCAGTGCCGGGAGCAATGACATTTTTATCAGCAAATTTACTTTTATCGACACCTTAAAGGCGAACTTCTACGCATCAACTGTTGAAGAATATCCGGGGGGCAATATTCAATTTTCCAATGTAAGCACAGGAAACCCAACATCATGGCTCTGGGATTTTGGCGATGGGGCCACTGACACCCTTCAAAATACAAACCATGTCTATCAAAGCCCTGGGACATATTCAGTCAGTTTGATTGTATCGGACAGCATAAAAAGCGATACCCTCATAAAAACGGACTATATTACGATCAACCCAATGCAGGCCAATTTTACAGTTTCGTCCACCAACACCATAAACGGTGAACTGATCCAATTTACCGACCTCAGCACCGGGTATCCCACTAATTGGCTGTGGGATTTTGGCGACAGTACAAGCCTTACGATACAAAACCCCCAACATATTTACACATCGCCTGGTACCTATTCTGTTACGTTGATCGTATCAAATAGCCTAAGTTCCGATACAATAACCCTTATCGACTTTATTTTTGTGAATGAGGTGTCGGCTTTGGTTTCTAATGCTCCAAATGTCGACTGGATGCATTGTTTCGGTGGAACCTCATGGGACGAAGTAAACGACATAGAACTGGATATAAATGGAAATGTAATAACCACGACTACAACCAGGGGCAAATTGTATTCTAATTCAAACAGTGTTTCAGTTAGCTCATTTTATTATGGAACCTATGGGTCGCATAAAGGATTAATAATTAATGGTTACAATGGAGGTTTCAATTGTGTGTCTAATTTTACACCCCACGTAGACCTTAGTGGAAATATAGATGAATCGGCGGAAGGCGGTGCAATTACATCAAATTCGAATGGAAAAATATTCTGGACTGGAAAATATAGTAATGTTACCGAAGTGGATCCGGGTCCAGGTAATATGTATTATGACTTTTTGACTGGACCTGTTATTATTTCAGAAGTAAACAGTTCGGGTAATATGCAATGGGTTAAAACTTTAGATTGCAGCGATGTAAATTGGTACCATCCAGGAAAAGTTAACTCTATAGTAACTGATAACTATAATAATTTGGTCTTATCAGGAAATTTAGGGAATGGTCTTGATTTTGATTCAGGGCAGGGCACCTATTATTTAACAGGAAAAAGCTTTGTCGCCAAATTAGATGAAAATGGTAATTATTTATGGGCGAAGGATTTTAATTCAAATTCCTACAACACAGGTAGTACAATCAATTCTTCGTGTGTCGATGAAGACGATTTCATTTATGTAACAGGCTCTTTTAACGGGATAGCTGATTTTAACCCCTTTTACGGATCGGGAAGTTTGACATCGTGTTCAGGTGGTGCATCCAAGGATATTTTTCTTTCGAAATTTGATGGGGACGGTAATTTTGTGTGGGTCAAACAAATTGGCGGAGCCCTAAACGAGTATGCCAGCGACATAGATTGTGATGGTTCGGGCAATTTATACATGACCGGGGCTTTTAGGGACACGGTTGATTTCGACCCTGGATCAGGTGTTTACAATTTGCAATCGTTTGGGGGCACTGACATTTTCGTTTCGAAATCAGACTCCGGCGGAAATGTGCTTTGGGCTTTTAGCCTGGGTGCACAGTCCGACGATGCGGGGTACTCGTTGACAGTGGATAAGACCGGGTATTTCTATTTGGCAGGAAGCTTTAGCGGCATTGTTGATTTTGATCCCGGGCAAACCGGCTATCCTTTAACATCGAATGGTGGCACCGATGCTTTCGTAGCCAAATACAACCTCGACGGCGATTTGATTTGGGCCTTTAATATTGGCGGGGCCGGCAACGATCATGCAAGTTCGTTGGATGCCGACACCTTTGGCAATGTCTGCGTTACGGGCAATTTCGAGCAAACCATGAATGTGGAATCGAACTCCGGGATGTTGAACTTCACTTCGCACGGCGACAAGGATGTATTTATCCTGAAACTATATCAAAATTTTCGTGCCAATTTCGGGACCTCCGCTTCAACTATCCAAATTGGCGAAACCATTCAGTTCTCCGATATTACATCGGGCAATCCGACCCATTGGTTGTGGGACTTTGGCGATGGCACCACCGACACGGTACAAAACCCAACACATATCTACCAAGATCTGGGCAGCTACACGGTAACTTTTATTGCATGGAACACCCAAGACACTGATACGGTATCAAAACAGGATTTTATAAAAGTGGAACACTTACAGGCAGGTTTCACAGCTTCCGAAGTAGCGGTTTTGGTAGGGAGTCCCATCCAATTTACCGACCAGAGTACCGGCTCCCCCATAAGTTGGTTGTGGGATTTTGGCGATGGCACCACCGACACCATCCAAAACCCATCGCATCTTTATGCAGGTCCGGGCTCCTATTCTGTTTCCTTGATTGTTTCGGACGGCATCTATTCCGACACCGCGCTGTTTCCCTATTATATCGAAATAATAGAGCCAAACATTGCCATGTTAGAAGAGCCTACTTTTGCATGGGCAATAGATTTTGAATCACCAAACTTTTCTTGGTCTGAGCCAAATTTACTGCAAGTAGATAATTCGGGCAACATATATATACAAGGCAAGCTTGATGGTTCCTTAGACCTTGACCCCGGTCAGGGAACATTTAACCTGACTTCAACAACTGGTTCAAACTGGTTTGTCGTAAAACTGGATTCGTTAAAAAACTTCCAATGGGCTGTGTGCCTCGATTTTTACACTGAGTATACTGATTATGTAAGTTCTATCGAAATAGATACAGCAGGGAATGTTTACCTGTTTGGGGGCTTTTATAGTACAATCGATTTTGATCCTGGGCCAGGGTACAATGCTTTGACCTCAAATGGTGACAATGATATTTTCATCTTAAAACTGGATGAAAACGGAAATTATGTCTGGGCAAAACAAATTGGTGGTACCGATGATGATTATGGAAATGAAATGTGCTTAGATGATGCCGGGAACCTTTACGTAACGGGAGGTTTTAGTTCGACCGTTGATTTTGACCCGGGACTTGGTTTATATGAACTTACATCTCAATCTGGCGCGGATGGCTATGTGGCAAAATATAGCCCGAATGGTGATTTGATATGGGTGGATCAGCTTAGGAGTGAAATCTCATACTACTTTAGGCGTATGGATATCGACAATAACAACAATCTTTATATTCTTGGATATTCGGCAGACAACAGCACAATTGTTACGGCAAGCGATACAACAATATTAAGTTTTGGAGCAAGTAATTTTGTGTGTAAAATTGATTTAAACGGAACTGTTTTATGGGCTAAAAAGACTACAATGTCAAACCATAATTTTGGAAAAATTAAAGCGGACAACTCGGGCAATTTCTTTTTAACCGGGCAATACATTGGCCCCTTCGATGCAAACCCCGGGCCTGGCACATATATCCTCAATTCGATGGGTTTCTACGACATTTATGTCAGCAAATTCGACACCCAAGGCAATTTTTTATGGGCCAATGGGATTGGGACTTCCTCCTATAATGAGGTTCCAAATATATGTGTCGACAACGATGGAGATGTTATATTAAGTGGGTATTACTATCAAAACATGGACTTTTACCCTGGGCCAGGTCAGTATAATCCAGTTAATGGCGGTTCGATGTATATATGCAAATACAGCCATTCGGGCAATTTAAACTGGGCAATATCTTATCCGGCTACCTCGAAATCAATTTGTGTAGATAATAATAACAGCGTATTTTCTTTGGGTACATATCAAGGCACGGTTGACTTTGACCCAGGAAACTCTGTCTATAACCTAACAAGCGGTAGTTCAAAAATATTCCTGTTGAAGCTCTCCACCCACCTCGAAGCCAACTTCGCTACTTCTACAACTTTTGCCGGGGTTGGCGACACCATCCAATTTACCGATCTCAGCACCGGATACGTTTCCGACTGGCTTTGGGATTTTGGCGATGGCACCACCGATTCGGTCCAAAACCCGCAACACCTTTATCAAACACCCGGCACCTATTCCGTATCCTTGACAATTTCTAATTACGACCAAAGCGATAGTATTAGTTTTCAGGATTATATTACCATAATCCAAATACAAGCCGATTTTATTTCATCTGCCACACAAATTACCCTCGGCGACACCATCCAGTTTTCCGACTTAACCCTGGGCAGCCCGGTGAACTGGCTTTGGGATTTTGGCGATGGGACAACCGGTGCTCTCCAAAACCCGGTTCACGTTTATCAGGATACGGGGACGTACACTGTTTCGCTTATCGTTTCTAATTCCTTATATTCTGATACAGTTACAAAAGAAAACTATATTCAGGTAATTAATCCTTTAGTATATCAAAACATTTCCCTCCCATCGGGCTGGAGCATCATCTCCACCTACATCGACCCCCAGATAAGCAACCTCGACAGCATTTTCTCTCCGGTAATATCCGAAATCCAGATTATGAAGGATGAAAATGGCGCAACTTACTGGCCTGCATTTAATTTAAATATGATTGCCCAATTGACCATCGGCAAAGCCTACCAGGTAAAAATGTTGTCGCAACAAAGCCTTACCATTACGGGGATTCAGGTCGATCCGGCCAACACCAACTTAAACATTCCGGCAGGCTGGAGTTTGCTGGGCTATTTGCGCACAACAACAGGCGATATTTCTATTTTGATGAGCAGCATTTCAAGTGAAATTGAAATTGTCAAAGATGGCGGTGGTTTCGTTTACTGGCCTTCGTTTAATGTTAACACAATTGGAAACATGGTGCCAGGACAGGGCTATCAAATTAAGATGAACACGCAGCAAAGTTTTACCTACCCTGCCAATTCGGTGAATGTGAAATCAGCGACATCAACATTCCCCACTACTTCCCGGATGCTAAAAAACACCGGCAGCAACATGACCCTCGGCTTGCGAACCGATGGTCTTGGAGCGGGGCAGGAAATTCTGGTGTATTCCCAATCGGGATTGCTGGTAGGTGCAGGCATTGTAGAGGGCAACTTTACGGCCATCACCCTTTGGGGCAACGATGAAACCACGCCAGAAATAGATGGGCTTATGGATGGGGAAGAATTCATTGTTAAACTATTCGACGGTGAAGAATATATCCTGGAAATTGATTCCTGGCGAGAGGGAGATGGACACTATGAAAGCAACAAGATTGCCATAGTCGGAGATTCACCAAATTTCCAATTTCTAGTTTCCAGTTTCCAATTATTCCAAAACATCCCCAACCCGTTCACCCACGAAACCGAAATATCCTTTTTCCTGCCGGTGGATTGTCTGGTGGAATTCGACATTTTCAACCTATTGGGCAAGCGGATCATTATAGAAAATACCGTACAGACCTTGCATGCAACGTCTCCACCCGTAGAATCAACAACATTCCCCAAAGGCAAACACACCATCCATTTCAACAGCAAAGACCTGCCTGCCGGAACTTACTTTTATCGTTTGAAAACACCCGAATTTGAACAGACACGAAAAATGATACTGTTAAAATAACCTCAATTTACAAATTGGCTCTCCGGCACGATAACCGGGGGGCCAGCTCCGTGCAAGATTGATCAATATTAAATTGATAAGAACACTAAATATTTTCCGGTTTATATTCCTCCAGACATTTCTTTGCGGCGTAACGTCCAATCTCGACCAATTCCTCTGCCCTGTAAAAATCGTAGGTGCCACACGATTCGTGGGATACGTTGATCAGTAAATCAGGCGAATATTGATCGAGCATGATCTCGTCCATGTGATGGGTCATTAGTCCGATTGTTTTGGTTATGAGGTTGAAATATCCCAGTTTTTCATCATGGTTGGCAGGGTATATTTTATGAAAGTTATCATAAAAAATCTGCATCTTTTCCTGATATATAGAATGTTTCTCCTTGTTTTCTATTTTCGAAACAGCCAGCTTTTGCACAGGGATATCTGCGTTTACATTTACCACCACCAAAAAATCGTCAGGCATCCTTTTTACATGATTGATTGGGATGTTGTTGACCACGCCCCCATCCACAAGCAGGGCATCAGCTGTCTTTACAGGCGTAAAAACGGTGGGTATCGAAATAGAGGCACGGATAGCTTCAAAAATACTCCCCTTGGTAAACACAACTTCTTTTTTGTGAATAATGTCGGCAGACACAGCTACGTAAGGGATTTTTAAGTCTTCGATGTTTTTGTCCGGGATAAACTCTTTTATGGTATTAAGCACCTTGTCGCCCTTTATGAGGCCCTGCGAGCTAAAAGTGAAATCGACCAGGTTGAATACTTTGATCTTATCGAGACCACACAACCATGTTTTAAATTCCTCCATTTTACCCAAGGCAAACGTACCACCTACCAATGCGCCCATCGAGGTGCCGGCAATGGCTCCAATTTCGTAGCCTTGTCTTTCAAGTTCTTCGATAGCCCCAATGTGGGCAATGCCCCTGGCACCGCCACCCGATAATACCAATGCTATTTTTTGTTTCATCTGTTTGTGTTTTCTTACCGCAAAGGCACAGAGGCGCACAGACATCTTTTTAATCTGGGAAGGCCATTATTGTACCTGTAAAAACTAGATCGCCATATTTGTTTCATATTACCTGACCATTATTTTTTCAACCATTATTTTTCCATTTTCAAATTCAATCTGTAAAAAATACAACCCTGCCGAAAGATTTTCTCTGTTCACTATTGCCTTGCTATTGTTGATGTTTAAAGATAACACTTTTTCTCCATAGATAGTAAACAAGGAGAGTTTATCAATCCACATAGTATCATCGTTGGTTTCAACGGTGGTTTGATACTCAAAAGGATTGGGATAGACTTTTACTCCTGGGGATGTATTTGCAAAATAGGGAATAGTTCCAACATTAAATAAACAGCTATCGGAAGCTAAAAAACTACTATCGGCCCATACGTTGAAATCCTGAAACAAGCTGTCGTGGGTATGGTATTGAAATTCATAAGGCCACGGCTCGATATAACGTATGCCTAATTCCTTAGCCTGGATAATTGCATTGGCGTAAATACTGTCCTTAAATCGCTCCGGCTGATCCGACCTGCCAATCACCTGGGCATACTTGTCGCCCGGGAAAGCAGAGATATAGTTTATGAGATTTGTTTGGTAGCTGGTTTTGCCTGAAATCCACCACATCCCCAGCCCAACCCTTTTGCATAAAGTAGTATCGGCATACAATTCATTTAGTATGGTTGAAGGCACAGTAATACTGTGATCAATTTCATGGATTTCAAACACAATCGGAAGATTTGGAAAAGCATCGGCAAAACGATAGACAGTCGACTTCGCCGCATCGATCCATTTTTGATTGGTAAAGCCGTGGGCCATCATAGAATCGAAAGGCACACCGTTGAGATGGCCTTCAATGCCATTGGTGGTCATTTGCGAAACATAAACAATTGCCAGCGATGTATCCTGCGAAAACTGAGAGCCAAGTTCCGCTATCAGAATCCCTAATCGGGTTTGGACTGAAATATCCCACCAGATCGGAAGTTTCCTGGCAGTGCTTTGGTATTGAAACTCCAGAAACTCCACACCCAAATTATCAATTAGCCAACCGGGGCTGCCAAAGGCACCAGCTGCAATGGCCAACGAATAGTCAAGTCCAGCCGATTTTACGGTATTTATTTTTGCCTGAAGACCGGAAAAATTAAAAACCCCCGACGAAGTTTCAATATCCGACCATTTTTCGGTAAGCAACACGCCTCTGCTTTCGAGATGTGCCATAGCATCAGCGTTTGTGCCATTCGTTCCGGCAAAACACCCTCTGGGTTTTTCTATTGGTTGGGCATTAAGAGCACAGAAGAAAAGGAGGGAGGATAGTGTTAACAAGATGGTTTTCATAGACTATTCCTTGTACACAACTACGGACCCAACTACCATATCATGAATTGCCTTGCCCTTTTCATTATTCGATACAGTTAACAGCGACATCCACCCTAAGAGTGCTTTCACAATAAATCTGATTATGGCATAAGGGAACAAAATGTTTCGCTCCTGATCACTCTCCCGCTTTACCTGGATGCCAAATGCAAAATGCCCGATAGTCCCGCCAAACGTGCTGGTGAAAATCGGGTCATAAAGAAAAAATACGAAGAGGAATGCTATTATTCGGGCTGCATCAGGAACATTTTCGAATAGGGAAAATAGGTAGGTAATGAGAATCATACAGACAACTAACACGATTCCATCTGTAACAATAGCCTTAACTCGTAGCGAAACTCCGGGGTACTCTTGATCTGTCATAATTTGTCTTTTTTTAGTTTTATAAAAAGCGTCCAGGAATAATACGACATCTTTCTTCTGTGCTCTAATACTCTGTAATATTGATTTTTGAATCGAACTAATCACCATATTAATATTCCTACTTTTGTCACAATAAAATACTTTTTTTGTGACAAATTTCCTTTACGAAAGTACAATTTATTTTGATCATCTCGGTTATTCTTGGTAAGCTTTTCATTACAAGTCTGGATTAAATTGTTTAAAAATAGTACCTAAAGCACCCTGCTTTCCTTCTTTAAATTCTCAATCAGATTTCTAATTCCATCGGTAGGTGCCGTGGCTTCGATGCCAAACTTTTTCTCGAATTTACTGCTATCAAAAATATAATCCTGGTCGTATTGGTACATCATCTCCGGAAATTCCTTCATTACCGGAATAAACAGCCCAAGGATATGCAACATCCAGGTGGGAACCGACTGGATCTTTGCTTCAACCTTCAACTCATCTGCAATTAACTGAATCCATTGGAGGTTGGTCAGTTTTTCATTTGTGGTTGGAACATGCCACACCTGATTGTATGCGTCATTGGTGTTGCCAAGTAGGGCTGTTGCTTTGGCTGCATCGGGCGTGTAAGTGTAGGTGTGGATTTTGTTTAAGTGCCCAAATGCCTGCGCTTTTTTTCCCTTCATCAGATTATCTGCAACCATTATTGACAGGGCACTGTTTTTATTATCGGGTCCATAAAAATCAGCCGCTCTTGCTATCAGCACATTCAGATTTTCTTTCTCCACTTCATCCATTATCATTTCGTGCAATTGTTTTCTTACTACTCCTTTTTTGCTGGGAGGTTGGATGGGAGCATCTTCGGTCATGTGTGGAATCGCTGCTTTTGCATACATGTACACATTATCGAAAAAAACAAGTTTTGCCTGGTGTGTTTTACATGAATCAATCACTGCTTTCATAAACGGAGGCCAGGTCTTTTGCCATACACGTAGCTTGTATTCAAAGCCAATCACCACATAAACTACTTCGCTTCCGGCTATGGCCTTGTCGATTTGGCTAAGATCATTCACATCAACTGGGAACAGTTCGTCCGTGTCATTAACCTTTTTAGGGTTTCTGCTGACAAGTCGAATATGCTCTGTGTAATTCATTAATTCTTTGGCCAAAGGAATTCCGATAGCCCCGCCCGATCCTATTATTGTTTGCATTATTCTACGATTTTAATTTCTAATCCGTCAACCCAGACACTATCGACCTGAGTTGTGATGTGAAACACGGCATTCGCATCGCTGTCCGAATTGAATGTTTTACTAAAATACAGCCAGCCTGTATCCTCCAACACTTTAAATGGACTTAAAGGAATCCAGGTGCCTGCCCAATCATAATCATAAACGGTCGTATTTAATTTTTCCTGGTTGTTTTGATAATAATAAAAATTAAAGGGATACATCATATTCCCAAAACCCGACAGCCTGTACCAGAACGAGATGGTGTAATCTCTGTCAGTTTCTAAATCAATCCCAATTGACATTTCATTCTCAGTTACAGGCCATCTATCTACAGTTCCGGAGATTACATTATTTACTGTGTCGATAGTCGAGCTTAGCAAAACCGAACCATTTCCGCTATGGTAATTTGTATTATCAATTTCAATATCCCCTGATAAAACCCAGTAGTTTAGATCATTTGAATTGTCAAACCCGCCACCAGCAATTAGGTTTTTATTGATGCTGGCAACACTTATAATATTGCTTCCTCCTAGTTGACCATAGTCATTTAAGACAAAAACCCTAAAATAGACCTCTGATAAGTTCTCAAGTTGAATACTTTTTGAGGTATCATTGGCATCGATTGTGACATGCTGCAAGGTGCCGGTTGTCTCGTCAAGCCCCGAGCTGGAATGACTGTAAAGCTTATATTCCCTGAAATCTGCCGAGTACGACTTATTCCACGATATGGTGGCCACATTACTGGACGAATCCAGCGTAATCGATTCAATCAGGACAGGGTTTGGCAATAGCAACGAATCGAAATAAAGGTTACTCTGTAATTCAATGTCATACGACTTTTGAATAAAGCTTCCATTTTCATAAGCCCGTTTCGTATTCAGTTCATGAGCACCCACATAAACTTTCTCAATGATGAAATAGCCTTCCGAGTTGGTGGTTGTTTTATATTGTTCCAAACCATCAATATCCACGGTGGCATTTTTTATGGGAGTTCCATTTATTATCAGATTTCCACTGACACTAAAGTCAGAACTATCTTCTTTCTTACATCCGGAAAACAAAATTAATATCCCAAGGATGAAATAGAGGCTTGCTGTTTTCATATCAATATGTTTAGTTTAACTTTCTTAGTTGTTTTGTGGCACAACCATTGGCAATAAGAAACGTAGGGCAATTCGAAGCTCCTACCTATCAATTTACTAAGCCGTTTATTAATTGTTTTATTGAGTAAATTTAGCACTTTCTGCCCTATGTTTTTTATTGCGTTAGCTACTGATTTTAATTCTGTTTATTCTTCTTTCGTTTCTTTTTATCCTTAGTATCAACTAAATCTTTCATTTGAATCCGTTGCAATTTAATGAAGTCAAAATTTTCAGTTAAATAATCAACGAACTTAATAAAATCCTGATGCTCCTTAGTCGGTAATCCTGTTTCTATTAAATTCTCAAGATATGAATGTGGATTATTATAGTAAATCAATTTGTGCGTTTCATTGTCATAAATTTCAACTGTATATGCAGCTCCGTCCATTATTGTTGAGAAGAAATCCTCATTTTTGACCTCATAAGTCTTTCCGCCTTTTGTTAATTTTAAATCAATCTCGTCTTGATTTGGAACCATAGCAACTTTAAAGCTATCAAGTTTTACCTCGAATTGTTTCCAGTCAATAGGCTTTATTATAGAATCCTGGAATGAAAAAGTATTAAGAGTATCAACGTATTTAAAGTACCCAAGTCTATAATCCCAATTGTTGTCTAATTCCTTTGTAATCTGAATCAACTTGTCAGGAAAGAAGAAATTACAAATCCATAATCTTAATTCATATTGAATCGAGCCGGAAACAATCTCTCGTTCCAAATCAGTTCCTTTTACATTTTCTAAAAGAATCGGATTATAGCCTTTTGTTGCAATTATATCTTGTCCGTCTACTTTTATAGCAAACAAAACCAAGATAATTATTATGTGTCGTGTCGCTCTCATAAATTTGCAGCTAATATCTATATAAAAGGAATTCCGTTTATTTCTTCTTTAACCTTCCTAAAAGTTCCGCATACACCATCAAATAACGGGTGTAAAAGGAACTTTTTAGGTTCAACTTCTATTATTGGCTTTTGATGGATTACAGTTTTATGCACTTTCAGTTGTTTTTGCTCCTCAAATATACAAATTAAAAAGATACAAGAATTGTCGTTCTGCCGTATAATGCCAAAACCCATCCAATCCCTATTTTTCCTACTTTTGCCACTGAAAATTAAATATCGAACACAATGATGATAATAAGGAAGGGCGGCACCGATGACGAGAAAGAAACGGGCACGGAAAATTTAGAAAGCTTTTTTTCGGGATTCAGGAAAAACATTATTGGCATTGATGCCAGTTTTGAATCGCCTTACGGAAAACAGAAAATTCTTTATACCGACTGGGTGGCCAGTGGGCGTTTGTACGGCCCAATTGAAAAGAAGATTGCCGATACTTTCGGGCCTTATGTGGGCAATACCCACACCGAGTCGAACGAGACAGGCACAAAGATGACCCTCTCGTACCACCTGGCTCAAAGGATGATAAAAAAGCATGTCAATGCTGGCCCTGATGATGTGATCATTACAGCCGGGTCAGGAATGACTTCGGTAATCAACAAGCTTCAGCGAATACTCAGCTTGAAGGGCTGCGACCATGAAGAAGATTGTGATTGTGCATCGAAGAAAGAAAGACCTGTGGTTTTTATCACCCACATGGAGCACCATTCCAACCACACCTCATGGCTCGAAACCAATACCGATGTGGTGATGATAGAACCTGACAGTGAGTTGCTGATCGACATGGAAAACCTGAAAGCCCAACTGGAACTTTACAAAGACCGCAAATTTAAGATAGGCTCCTTTACAGCTTGCTCAAACGTGACCGGGGTGATTACACCTTACCACCAGATGGCCAGGATGATGCACGAATATGGAGGTATTTGTTTTGTCGATTTTGCAGCCTCGGCCCCTTATGTGAAAATGGACATGCACCCCGCCGATCCGATGGAAAAACTGGATGCTATTTTCTTTTCGCCTCATAAGTTTTTAGGTGGCCCGGGGTCGTCGGGGGTGTTGATTTTCGATTCGAGCCTTTACAACAAGAAAGTACCGGACAATCCGGGCGGTGGAACTGTTGATTGGACTAATGCCTGGGGCGAATACAAATATGTGGACGATATTGAAGCCCGCGAAGATGGTGGTACACCGGGATTTCTGCAAACAATAAAAACAGCTTTATCCATCCAACTTAAAAATCAGTTTGGTGTGGAAAATATTGAAGCACGCGAGGAAGAACTCGTTAAAATTGCCTTTCGTGAATTACGAAAAATCCCTGGTGTTAAAATACTTGCCGATAATGTGGAAGACCGCTTGGCAATAATCTCATTTTATATCGAAAAGTTGCACTACAACCTATTGGTGAAATTGCTCAACGACCGTTTCGGGATACAAATGCGTGGAGGATGTGCTTGTGCCGGTACGTATGGGCATTTTTTGCTTGACTTAAGTTACGAACGTTCAAAAAATTTCAGCAATAAAATAGGGCTTGGAGATTTATCAGATAAACCGGGCTGGGTCCGAATGTCGCTACACCCGACTACCACGGATGAAGAATTGATGTTTACGATGGATGCGATAAGGAAAATTGCTTTGAATTACGAGGAATGGGAGAAAGACTATGACTATATTCCAAAGAAAAATGAGTTTCAGTTTAAGAAGAAGGCTGTGCCGGCACCGGAGGATATGAAGGAATGGTTCGTACTATAAGTACCTGCAAGCACTTCGGAAGGTATTTTTTCTCACTCTATTTTTGATGAAATGAATTTTATAAAATAATGAGAATCGCTGTCATCGACCTGGGCACAAACACATTCAATATGATAATTGTGGATGTGGATGCCGATAAACAGATCAAACCGGTTTATCAAAAGAAGTTGCCTGCCAAATTGGGCAAGGGAGGGATCAATAAAAATGAAATAGGCCCCGAAGCTTTTCAGCGTGGACTTGCTTTTTTGAAAGAACATGCCGAAACGATAGCTCAATTCGATGTTGATAAGACCATTGCCATTGCAACTTCGGCCATCCGCAGCGCAAAAAACGGCTCCGACTTTGTGCTCCGTGCCCAGCTAGAAACGGGCATCGCCATTGAAGTAATTGATGGCGACCGTGAGGCTGACCTGATTTTTAAAGGAGTGAGCCTGCTTATGCCCTTAACCCACGAATACAACCTCGTGCTCGACATTGGGGGAGGGAGCTGTGAGTTTATCCTGGCCAACGAGAATGGGGTAAAATTTCGAAAAAGTTACGACCTGGGCATGGCCCGTTTGCTTGAGCGATTCGATATGTCAGACCCGGTAACAGAGGATGAGATCGAGACCATCAGGGCCTATCTGGGCAATGAACTGGAAGATCTAATTGCTGAGATGAAGAACTACCCACTGAGAATCCTAACCGGCACATCGGGTTCCTTCGATGCCCTGGCCAATATGGTCTCGCATCGGTTTCATCAAAAACCCTTGCCCATCGACCACGAGGTTTTTACGATCGAACTAAATCAACTAATGGAGCTGATCAACCTTATGTATGCCACCACCCTTCGCCAAAAAGGAGACATTCCCGGCATGGACCTCATACGTATTGAAATGATAGTGCCCGCCTGCATCTTTATTCAATATGTGATCGACAACCTGGGCATCGAACGCATTTATCAATCGCCTTATGCCATAAAACAGGGAGCGATAATAGAAGCCTTTGTGAAGGGAGGATGTGAAGGATGAAGCGATGCAAGCAAAACGAAATGGCAATGAAATAAAGTTCGTTTTGTCTCAATTTCATAATACTTTTGGACCATAAGTAAATCTGTTATGATCAAAGTTGAAAACATTGTAAAAAGTTTTGGAGACCTTACTGTCCTTAAAGGGATAAACCTCGAAATTTCCGCGCATGAGATTATTTCGATTGTGGGGGCAAGCGGGGCTGGCAAAACAACCTTGTTGCAAATAATTGGAACACTCGGCACAGCTGATTCCGGGCGTATCCTGTTTCACGATAAAGATGTTTTTAAGTTGAAGGAAAAATCCTTGTCGAAATTCCGCAACCAGGAAATAGGTTTTGTATTCCAGTTCCATCAATTGCTGCCCGAATTTACGGCTCTCGAAAATGTCTGCATCCCGGCCTTTATTGCAGGTACAAATAAAACGAAGGCTGAGACCAAAGCCCTGGAACTATTATCCTTCCTCGGTCTCGAAAATCGCACCCACCACAAACCCAACGAGCTATCTGGCGGCGAACAACAACGGGTGGCTGTTGCCCGTGCCCTCATCAACGACCCATCGGTGCTTTTGGCCGACGAGCCATCGGGCAACCTCGATTCGAAAAACAAACAGGAATTGCACGAACTCTTCTTCTCCCTCCGCGATAAATTTGGACAAACTATCGTAATTGTCACCCACGACAAAGAGCTGGCCGCCATGTCGGATCGAACGATTACCATGCAGGACGGACGGATTATTTAAGCTTCGCGTCATACAATTGTCATTTACTTCGTGTCATTTGATTGTCATTTGCTTCACGTAATTTATTGTTAATCAATTGTGAAAATAGTTTTTTTGCATGAGCCTTAGGATGCTAATATCCGCACGGGACAAATTTCCACATTTTATAGCATATTTATCAGGTTGTTATATGGAAAAGGGGGGATTATGTCCTCCCTTTCTTTTTGTCATCTCTCTTTGTGTGCATTTTTTTTGTCTTTTGGCTACCATTGACAACACGTAGAACATTAGGTGGAGGAGGTTAAGGAGCAACCTCTCCCTAACCTCCCCTATAGATATAAGCAAAATGCCGTTGAAAGCGAAGGGACAAATCTGTTTGAAAATTCATGGGATTTGTCGTACATCTGTATTGGATTATTGGGCAATAACGTACGAATATTCGTCAGGATAACACTCCAATGCTTCAGAACAGGATTCTCTCAACTTTCACCCCACGAAACTTCAGCGCAATAGGGCAAAACTCTCTTAAACTTAACCCCGTGAAGCTTGATAACCGTGGGGCAGAACTCCTCTAAGTATGACTATCAAAATAACTTCCCATAATGTTTAAGGGCATCGCCTCGCTAACTTGCTAAGCATCTTTCAGATGCTCAGCAAGTCGGTTGAAAAACCCTATAAATCAGAGGAAGATATTTTTAAATTCTCATTAACACACCATCACCTTACTATTTGCATGGCTTTGGTTTCGGTATATCCGTCGCTTTCGAAACGATAAAAATAGTGGCCCGAAGTAAGCTTATCGACTGGAATTGAAATTATGTTAGCCCCGATTTTCAAATCAATCAAAGGATAAACCATTTCCAGCTGGCCAAATTCATTGAAAATTTTCAGGCTTGCAGAAGTGGCTTCCGGCAGATAAACCTCAATTTGGGTTGAGGTCATATATGGATTGGGATAGTTCTGACCAAGCCTAAAAGTTTCTTCGACCAATACCATTTTGGCTACGCTTATTTGGTTGGTGGCATATAGGCCATCCCCTTTCTCCCATTCTACAATGCGGATCGCTTTTTCTTCTTTGTTTGGTGACCAATACCGGATTTCAAAACTTTCGCCAGGCAAAAGCCCATCACATTCTTGCGACAGTTCATCATTGCCCCAAATGCTAAGGGCAATGTTTTGGCCTGTAAATCGGGCCGAACCGACAAGTTGCCCTGAGTTTGAATAAATGGCTATTTCACCGTTGTTCTGTGGAGAGAAACCATTGGGCCAGGCTTCGGAAGGGATGGCCAGGCTCATATTCGAGCCTGTATTTTGGGCTACTCCGAAATGAAACGGACTGTTGTTATGAGATAATGTTTTACTTGCTGCCACTGTGTTGGGAGGATAGAGCAATGTTTGCACACTGTTCAATTTCATCTGATATCCATCGCCAGGCAGCATATTTCCAATCATGTCCAAACCGTACGAAGGCCAATATATACTACCTGCTCCATTTTTAACAATTTCGATATAGGAGGTAAGGGTACTTAACATTACTGTTATGGGTGCCGGCGATTGTCGGAGATACGCATAGATACCCCAATTTGCATTAAGTGTAATCGGCGACTGTTCTGGAACAACGGCATCGCCAATTATTTCAAGTACGTCGGCAACATACATTTTTACTTGATAGCCATTGCCTACCACCATATTGCCAATGATATTCAAGTTGTACTGTGGCCAGAAAATATTTCCATTTCCATCTTTGACAATCTGCAAATTCAATAAAACATCCGCGAACACACTGTCCAAAAGGGATTCAAAGGGATCGATATAGGTACTGTAAATACCCCAGCCCTGTAAAAGGTTTATTATCTGCGAAGAAAATGGCAAGTCGGTGCCCAGGGTAAGTAGCGCACTCATCCCATTGGTAGCATAATTTCCCAGGTTGGGCATTACAGGTTCATACGTAGCAAAAGCATCATAGACAGTGTCAGCAGAAGCGTCCCATATTTTCCATTTAAATGCTTCTCCCATGGCAAAACCATCAAGGCCCGCATCGGCCCCCCAGGCAGTAACAGCAGATGTGATCCCTGTCCATTCAGCATATCCGGCGCAAACCAACGTACCTAGCGAATCGAAGAAAACCCCAAGATAATCGCCTATTTCAATCGAAGAAGTATCAATCGTAATATCGGCAGTTGCAGGAAGAAGGACAGTGTGATTGGTACCGGTATTTATAAAACTCCAGGGGACTTGAATAAAATAGGATTCGAGACTAAGCAGGCCACTCATCCCATTGGCTTCGTAAAAGCCGGTATGTGGCATGGCAGGGGGCTGCATGTAGGTGGCCTGGGCATCGTAAACAGTATCTTCCGAAGCATCCCAAATTTTCCATTTAAACGCTTCGCCGCTGACAAAACCATCGTTGCCAGTTTCGGCACCCCATGCAGCAATCGAGGTAGATATCCCTTCCCATTTTTGGTACCCTGCACAGACAAGGCTCCCAAGCGAATCGTAAAAAACCCCTATGTAATCGCCGCTTTCGATTGGGAGGCCATCGATAAGATAACTTGCAAAATCGGGGAGCAGTATCTGGTGATTGGTGCTTGTGATGGTAAATTCCCAAGGCACCAAAGTTAATTCGGCATGAAGCGATACAAGCCCACTCATCCCGTTTATCGCAAAAAAGCCCTGGTTGGTCATCGGAAGCCCCATATAAGTGGGCGTGGCAAAGTATTCGATGCCCTCCGAAATGTCATAAATCTTCCAGATAAATTCATCGCCAACCAAAAACCCATCATAACCTAAGTCTTCGCCCCAGGCCGTAATACTTGTGGTTAGACCATCCCATACGGTGAAGCCCCCACATTTTAACGTGCCCAACGAATCGTAAAAAACACCCATAAGGTCGCCATATCCAAGGGGCATATTATTGATGGAAAAATCACTATAGGAAGGTGCCAAAATTGTATGGTTGGTTGAAGTAACAGTTACAGACCACGGTGTATTTATTATCAGACTGTCGAGTCCGCTCATGCCATTTACCTCAAAAAAGCCCTGGCTCAACATGGCAGGCATATAAACTGCACTGGCAAAATATTGTTGGTTTGCCGAAGCATCCCATATTTTCCAGATGAACTCATCGCCTGCAATAAACCCATCCTTATTGGGGGTTTGGGTGTCGTCGCCCCAGGCAGAGATAGAGGCAGTGGATCCGTACCATGGGCAGTAGCCGCCACAAACAAGGTTGGTGCTATCGTAATAAAAAACACCGATATAATCGCCAACACCAAATGGGCCTTCATCCATCAATACTGTAATATCTTCTGGAATCAAAATAGTATGATTGGTAGATGTAATGAAATAACTCCAGGGCACCGAAGCAGTGATTGCCTGAAGGCCGATCAAGCCCGACATTCCGTTTTGAGCAAACTGCCCCGCATTTGTAAATACCCCTGTTTGGTCGTACGTTGGATAGGCAAGATATTCGATATTGGCCGAGGCATCCCAAATTTTCCAGATAAAATCCTGACCAGTAGGGAAGCCATCGTTGCCCAGGTCTTCGGGCCAGGCTGACAGACTGCCCAATGCAGCTGTATATTCCATGTAACCACCACAATTTAACCCACCTGAAGCATTTGGGTAAAACACACCTATGTAATCGCCCGGTACTATTTGTGTCGAGTTTATGGTGATCGGGACAGATTGTTGAACCAGGATGACATGGGTATTAAAGGTTACTGTGTAGCTCCATGAAGTGGGTAAAGCACTAAGGCTTGTGGTAGAAGTCGCTATTAGAAAGAATAGGACAACTGCAAAAAGATTTTTCATTTTCATAATTTATAGTTTTTTAGGAGAAAACTTTATACGACAAGTTGCCCATCCGGTTTTCAGAATTTTTATAAAAATATATATTTTTTCCGATGTCGGGGAAATGTGTGCTATTATTTAACAATTGAATTCAATTCGATTTGGGTCTGTGTATGCAAAAACCACAGTGAATGGTAGTTTTGTGATTGATTGAAAAATGTGAGGGATGGAATAATAGAGTCCCCTACGCTGAAGCTTCGGAGGATAAATGATGCGTCCACTTCTACAAGTAGGAAATTAAAAAGACAGACCAGCAAGGACTGAATTTGAATAACGGGGCTGTATCAAAATACGAAATTTAGCCACTAAGGCACAAAGCCACAAAGTTTCACAAAGGGTTAAGCTATTGGATTATTGCTCTTTGTGAGCCTTAGAGTCTTTGAGCCTTAGTGGCATTTTTTGTTTTTTACGTATTTTGATACAGCCCCGTTATTCAGATCAAATCCCTTCGGGACAATTATTCTACTTTCCGGAGTGGATTCAATGTTGGATATGAATCAGAAAAGGTAATTCTAAAAATTATGTGGACTTTGCCGGACTCTCATTTTTCATGCTCTGTCCTTCCGATAATTTCGTTTTGCAGGTCTTCGCCAAGATCATTGAAATAATCGCTGTACCCCGCCACGCGCACAATAAGGTCACGATATTTCTCTGGATGTTTCTGCGCATCACGAAGGGTTTCAACCGAAACTACATTGAATTGGATGTGGTGGCCATTTAGTTTGAAATAGCTCCTGACCAGATGAGAAACCTTGCCAATGCTTTCATCATCGTTGAAAAAATCGGGCGTGAATTTTTGGTTGAGCAAAGTGCCCCCGGTTCGGAGGTGGTCAATCTTTGATGCCGATTTCAACACCGCAGTCGGACCATTCGTGTCGACACCCTGCACGGGCGAAATCCCTTCCGACAAGGGCTGTCTGGCCTTTCGTCCATCGGGCAATGCGCCTATCACCGAACCAAAATACACATGGCTGGTAGTTGGCAAAAGGTTTATCCTGAACTTCCCTCCCTTTGTCGTTGGCCGGCCATCCACAGCATCGAATAAATACTCGAATATTTGGATGGCCTGGTCGTCGGCATAATCATTATCGTTCCCATATTTTGGCGTCTCATAAATTAATTTGAAACGCAGTTCTTCAAAACCTTTAAAATCATTGGTTAGTGCTCTAAGGAAATCTTCCATGTTCACCGTTTGCTTTTCAAACACATGGTATTTCAAGGCTGTGAGGCTATCTGTGAGGCTGCCCAGCCCAACCCCCTGGATGTAACTGGTGTTATATCGTGCCCCGCCGCTGTTGTAGTCCATGCCCTTTTCGACACAATCGTCAATAATCAACGACAAAAAGGGAGCAGGCAGATTAATGGCAAAAAGCCTTTCGATAATATTGTTCCCTTTTATTTTAATGTCGATGAAGTGGTTCAATTGCTTGTGCCAGGCGGCCATCACATCAACGAAATTTTTAAAGTCTGTTGCCTTTCCTGTCGTTAATCCTATTTTCTTTTGTGTCCGGGGGTCGAATCCATTATTAAGGGTAAGCTCAAGGATTTTTGTCAGGTTAAAATATCCTGTCAGGATGTAGCTTTCTGTGCCGAATGCACCCGTTTCGACACAGCCGCTTGCACCCCCATTGCGCGCATCAACAATGCTTTTTCCCTGCCGGAGAAGTTCATCGATAATGGCATCGGTATTAAAAATGGAAGGCTGGCCAAATCCTGTTTTAGTAATTTTGATGGCCCGTTGAAGAAAACTATCCGGGCTCTTTTTGCTGACCTGGACCATGGAACTGGGCTGGAGGATGCGCATTTCTTCGATCACATCGAGAATGATAGAGCTCAATTCGTTCACGGCATCTGTTCCGTCAGGTTTCAACCCACCTAAATTGATCAAGGCGAAATCGGTGTAGGTATTACTCTCTTTGGCCGTTACCCCCACTTTTGGCGGTGCAGGGTGATTGTTGAATTTCACCCAAAAACATTGCAGCAATTCAATCGCCTTTTCTTTTGTCAAGCTGCCATTTCCTATTTCTCTTTGGAAAAATGGAAAGAGGTGTTGGTCGAGCCGTCCGGGATTAAAGCTGTCCCAGGGATTGAGTTCGGTAATCACACCCAGGTGCACAAACCAATAATACTGGAGTGCCTCATGGAAGGTATCGGGTTTGTAGGCCGGGACTTTTCGGCACACCCGGGCCATATCTAACAGCTCCTCTTTTCTGGAGAAATCCTCGGTTTTTAGGGCCATTTCTCCAAGTATATCGGCATGACGTTCGGCAAAATCAATGATAGCTTGCGCTGAAATTTTCATGCCTTTCAACTCCTCGCGTTTGTCGAAGGCTAGAGGGTCGTTGAAAAAATCTAGCTGGCTGATCGATGATTCAATATCTTTAATAACATCCATCATCCCCTTATTATAAATCTTGTCCCCGGCCACCGTATGCCCCGGTGCCCGTTGCTCCTGGAACTCGGTAAATACGCCCGCTGTGTAGGCATCCAACCAGCTTTGGTCCATATTGTCCATTATTTTGTCACGATTGCTTTTGCCTTTCCAAAAAGGGATAATCGTATCGCGGAAGGCGGCCTTACATTCTTCATCAACCTTAAAAGAAACCTTTTCGCGTGCATCCAATATGTCGAGATCACCCAACGTATGTAAGCTGACCTCGGGATAAGTGGGGGTCGCTTTTGGAGCTGGCCCACGTTCGCCAACAACCAGTTCGCCTTCGTTGATGCAAATCTTTTTGTTCTCCAAAATATATTGAAAAGCCATTGCCCTTTGCACCGGAACGGAATGTGCACCGGCTGTCTGTGTCTTGTAAAACTCTGTTACAAGCAATGCCCGTTCGGCAGAAATCCGGTTTGTGGCATTCAAGCTTTGATCCCTTAATTTTCTTACTTTATCGTTCATGTTTTTGAAATTAGAAATTAGAAATTTCGCATACCTCTTTTTTCAATGCTTCACCCTCCAATTTTCACTTGTAATACTTCCTTCATGAAATATTCACTGATGGCTTCTATGTCAAAATGTGTAATTAATTCTATGTCTTGGAAATTGTCATGCAATCCAAATCGTTCATATTTGCTTTTTGCCATGTTGTGAAAAGGCAACAAATGGATTTCCTTTAACTCTTTTCTGGCTGATATAAATTTTTTCATCGCCGATAGGTTTTCCTTTGTATCGTTTATCCTGGGTACAACCGGAAACCTTACAATAACCTGTGCCTTTTGCTGAATAAGAAAATCGAGGTTTGCCAAAATTTGCTGATTGTCAACTCCTGTGAAATTTTTATGTGCTGTCGGATCCATCAATTTCAAATCGAACAAAAACAGATCGGTGTAGGGTAGGATAGCCTTCAGATCCTCTTGTTTTCCATAGCCCGAGGTATCTACAACGGTATGCAAGTTTTCCGCTTTGCACTTTTTCAATACCTGAAGTAAAAATCCGGCTTGCATCAATGGCTCTCCACCACTAAAGGTAACTCCCCCACCCGATTCCTCAAAAAAAACTTTGTCTTTTATGATTTCCTCCATCAAAGCATCCACAGAAATTTCCCTTCCAATGATTTCTTCCGTTTTGAAAACTTTTCCATCCAGTGTAATTTCTTTTTGGAATTTTTCAAGTTGAGGCGAAATTCCTTCCGGGTTGTGGCACCACCAACATTGCAGCGGACAGCCCTTTAGAAATACGGTAGTCCGTATGCCCGGCCCGTCGTGAACCGCAAAACGCTTTATGTCGAAGATAGTCCCTTTCATAGGACGGAAATGTTAGGTTGTTGAATAGGATAATGTAAGTAGACAAGTTTGGCTAAGGCAAAAGGGTATTAAAATATCCAGCACTCGAAAAGACCTTTGCCAAAATGGTGGTATAAATTCGTATGTGCAGTTTGTAGTTTCATGGATGTCCATTCATAAATATGGTTGACACTATATCCAGTTTTTCAAACTTCTTGTTAATAACATTATTTACATTTTATAAAAACTTCATTTACATTTGAACTGTAAAGCGAAACGGAGATGGGCTCTGCTGGGGAGCAACC
>JAIOYV010000148.1 GCA_021740905.1 Bacteroidales bacterium | reverse complement strand
TTACTACACCACCTACAACACAGGAAACAACAGCCTGGGATCAAATACCATCTATCGCATTAAGGAAAACCCTGTTACCCATAACTTATGGTTTTCGGGTTACGATGGGTTAATGATGTACGATAGCACAGGATTTACTTCGGACCAAAACCCTTTTAATGCACTTGGGATAGGAAAAATCAATTTCGATTTTGATACCAGCGGAACCTTATGGTATCAAAACAATGATACCCTTTTTGAATATGATGGCACAAACCTGTCGTATTTTCTTATGCCCAATAGCCCTCAGGGTACGTTTGATGTTTTATGCGACAGCCAGGGAAACATTTGGTTAGGGACAAGCAATGGCCTTGTGAGATTCGACGGAAGTAATTTTTCAATTTACAATCAATCAACAGGTTTGCCCGGCAACTTCATATCTTGCCTTTTTGAAGACAACCAGGGAAATGTCTGGATAGGGGCAAACATGGGGGCTGTAGTTTATGATGGAACAAACTGGACCACCTATAATGCAGCTCAGGGCTTGCAATGGAGCAATAATACAAGTGGTGTCCAATTCATTACACAAGACCAAAGTGGGACGATTTGGGCAGGAGGACGTGAGATCGCCTACTTTTCAGGAAACACATGGACTGTATTGTCTCCCTCCCAAATTACCAATTCCACAGATACGATAATAGGCATTACATCAATCGTTAACGATAGTATCAACCAAAGATTGTGGTTCGGAACCGATCACTCAGGTATATTTTATCGCGAAGGGAACAATTGGTACAGACATTCAATAAACGAAGGCCTCCCATCCAACAGAGTATTGTGTGGTTTTTTAGATTCTCAAAACAGGGTATGGTTTGGCTTAAGATCCGAGGGGCTTGTTATGTATCAAAACGCTACCTGGTCTTATACAAATACGTATTCAGGTTTGGTAGAAAATGAAGTTCACGACATATTTGAGAGTAATGATAATGACCTGTTTGTTATAACTGTGAATGGCCTCAGCCGGTACGATTTTCAACAATGGGAAGCTTTTCATACTTGCTATCAATGTAATACCGGATATGAAGTTAAAAATGATTTTGATGGTCATGTAACACTGATAGGAGACCAGCTTTACAGATATCAAAACAATGCCTGGGATACAACTTATTATTCCCCGTCGGGTGGTGCTGGATCCAGCGATTTCATCTCATTCGCCTCCGATGACTTTTGGATAGCTTTTATTGGAGCTGTTGCGCATATCTGGGGGCCGGATTTCTGGAATTATTTAATCTTCGAAAATTGGACTGTAAACGAAGGATTGCCCCACTATGCCTGCAAGGCAATTGAAAGAGATTCCTCCGGGGTTATTTGGGCAGGGACATTTAATGGCATGGCCTACCTGCAAGGCAATATCTTTATCCCGTTAACAGTACCCTCGGATGACTTTGGCACAAGGATTAATGATATCAGGACCGACCTGGAAGGAAATATTTGGTTTGCTTCAAATATTGGAGTGGCAAAATATACAGGATCGAGCTGGGAGTTCTTTTTTGAAACCGATGGCCTGGCTAATAATTGGGTGGAAGATATTGAAATTGCAGAAGATAGTACAATATGGTTTGCCACATGGGGTGGTGTGTCCGTATTGAACGATACCACAATCTACAGCATAAAAGAACCGGATGGTTTGATTGACAATTATGTCAGGTGCATCGAGCAAGACCACCTTGGAAATATGTGGATCGGCACCCAGCATGGCATAAGTGTGTTGCAAAATGCTGTGCCGGTTCTTTCAAAGAAAGAGATTAAACAACAAACACAATTAACAATTTACCCCAACCCTTCAAAAAACAACATCACTATTTCATCATTTTCCGAAATTATCACAATTGAATTTTACTCCCCAACTGGGCAACTTCTCCGAAAAATAAACAGCCACAAAATGCGGGAAACGGTTGATGTTTCCGACTTGCCACCAGGTAATTATTATATCCGGGCAATTGGGAATAAGGATGTTTGGGTGAAGAAGTTTGTGGTGGTGAAATAAAAATAATTTTCTTCAATTCCTGTATATTATAAAAATATCACATTAGGGTTCGATAGTAGAGACGCGATTAATCGCGTCTCTACATTTAGGGCAACTGGAAACCATTTATCCATCCATCCATCGCCCAAGGCGAGGCAGTTACAACCCTTTCATACCCACGCCTTCTGCGGGGAAAGGGGAAGCTGAACTGGGCTATGTAACCGAGACTTATGATGGGGCCTGCCTCGCCTTTTGGCGATGGATGAAAGACGAAACTCAAAACCACCTATTTCAACCTCTCCAACCTCTTTTTATATTCCTCCGCTTTGGCAGCATATCCCAGGTTTTGGTTAAGGACTACCAGGTTATTCAGGATTTGTTTGTCGTTGGGGGTAATTTGAATGGCCACTTCAAATGCCTTTAACGATCCTTCGATGTCACCGCTTTGATAACGGGCCACACCCAGGCTGTTTTGGGTTTCAGCATTATTCGGACTTAGTTTTGCCGATTTCTCAAGATAAGTCAAAGCCTGCCTGGCATCTTTTTTATCCAATAAGTACAACCTCCCCAAACGCAGATAAATTTCAGAATTATTGGGACTTAGCTTGTCTAATTCAGTATAAGCAGTTATCTTGTAATCAGGATCCTGTAAATCCTGGAACATCGTGTTCAAAGTTTGAAACACCCTGGTTTCGTAAGGTTTCTCCTTCAATATATGTTTGAATACCCGAAGTATCCCATCATAATTCCTATTGTAATGGTAATAACAAGTTACAAGGTTGAACAGTGCCTGGCCGTGCATGGGATAAATCTCGATGGCACGTTCGAGATAACCAATGGCCTGTCTGAAATATTCGGCCTTGACCGAATCATCCTTTGCTTCGCCGGCCGCCCCCATCAAATACTCACCGGCGAGAGCATTCCCTTTGGCGCTATCGCCCGATACTTTCACATCGGTGGTAAAAAGCTTGAAACTACTTTCCCAGTCCTTGTTCCGGTCAATGGTTTTGAAGGAGAACAAGGCTAAAACAACTACCAAAACGGGCAGGGCAAATTTAAAAGTATCGCGTTTGAAAAGTACCGGCAAGCGGTCGAACAACCAATAGGCAATCAGCATACAAAAAGCCACTGATGGAAGATACACAAAGCGTTCGTTCATAAAAACCCCTACCGGGAAAAAGAGGTTCGATACTATCGAAATTCCGGCCACAAAAAACAAAATGGTATAAGCCACCGGCGATTTTGTTTTCCATGATCGGATTACCCAAACAGCCATTCCGATGTAAATCAGCAAAGGGATTATGGCTTTCAATTCAGTCCAATTCACAATAGGAATATGGTAGGGGTAGTAATCGTACGTAAGCGGGTGAGGGAAGAAAAGTAATTTGATGTAAAGCCCCAGGGTGTACATGATGGTGGCAAACTTTTGGGCCAGGCTCATTTCTACAAAAGGATTGTTCATCACATCGTTCACCAGCTCGTCGTTCGACTCGCCCAGTACATTTTGCCTTATGATCAAAAACACCACCGAGGCAATGAGCAATGGCCACAATGTTTTTAGGTTGATTTTCCAGTTGGCTTCGGTAAAGAAGTAAATGGAGAAGGGGATAATGGCCAAAAAGGTAATGGCGTTTTCTTTTGAAAGAAGTCCTAAGAAAAAAATGATGCCCGAATAAACAAGGTATTTCATTTTGCCAGACCCGGCGTATTTAAGGCTCATCCATAAAGCATAGAGCGAGAAAAGCAAAGTCAGGATTTCGTCACGGCCTTTAATATTAGCGACCACCTCGGTGTGAATTGGATGTGCCACGAACAAAAGAGCGGCAAACAAGGGTACAGATCGAAACCAGCGTTTCTCTTCCGGGTTTCTAAAGAAGTATGACAGGATCAGAAAAATCAACCAACCTGTGAGTGCGTACAAAAGAATATTGATGAAGTGGCTGATGTGTGGGTTTTCTCCGAAAATCTGGTATTCCAAAGCAAAAGTCACGAGCGACAAGGGCCGCCAACGTCCGCCGGCCACCATGTTCATGTCCTTGCCGTAATAGCCTGCAAAAAAGTCGTAGCTCAAAATATCGGGTATCCCGGCCACACCCTGAATGGTGAACTTATTCCCGGTTACGGAAATGGTATCATCAAAAGCATAGCCAAAAGGAATAGTATTGCCGTAAATGGCCATGGCAAATACAAACACAATGGCTAGCACCCACCAGGATTCTTTTGGAAATTTCACCGGGTCGGCAAACTTGTTTTTCGCTTGCTGAACAACTTTCTTTTTCTCGATTTTCCGTTCTGTTATCTTGTCGATCTTCTTCTTTGCCATTGTTCAAATTATTTAGGGGTAAAAATAATTTTTTCAGTGGCGTTTGGCAAACTAAATAAATGAATATTGATGAATGATCTATTGATGAATTTCAGCATATATTTTTCAAAATAATTAGACAGGGCTAAAGAATTTCGATTTCTATTGCTACTTTTGAAAATTAAGAAGAACTCTGAAACAATTTCAAACAATGAAAAGTAATGAAAGAATTTAAGGAACTATCACTTCTATTGGGGTTTACTTTTTTACTCATGTTCATTTTTTCTTGCAAAAATAGACCCATACCCACTAGTGAAAGAAGTAGCTCTGATTCTATTCCTGAAATCACATTAGATGTTCCAGATTCTATCTCCAGCATAATAAAACCGTATATTTGCGTAGATTCGCTTATAAAGGCAGTTAAACAAAATGATACACAACTCATTAAAATTCTATTAACAAATGGGTGCGATATTAATGCAAAATACAAGGTAAATAACTGGAGGGAAGATTCTCCTTTTAGAATGGCAATTTGGTTTTGTGATACCGCTATGCTTCAATATATGTTAGACCATGGTGCTGATCCTAATCTACAACTTAACAATCAACAAACACCCACACATTCTGCTGCAGGTGCGGAAAAGGAAAAGTTTAATTTATTATTGAAATATGGTGGCAATGTAAACACCTACACGAATGGCAATTCTTCTACACCGTTAATTTCTGCCATTCAGCGAAATAGAATTGAAAATATTCGGACAATGATATCCCATTCAGTTCATCTTGATCCTGATTCATCAAATGGGTACAATTCCGCACTTTCAGCAGCGATTAGCTGTGAAAATTATGAAGCAATTGATTTATTAATTGAGAACGGTGTCAACATTAATGCAAAGTTTCATTCTGGAATGGCAAATGATTGTGTATTTTGCTGTCCTGATTCAATTTCTGTTCTGCATATTTTAATATGGAAATATCTATATGGCAGCGATAAAGAAAAATTAATGAATTTGTTACATAGGTTGATTAGCTTAGGTGCAAATCTTAATGTAAATATAAATAATGAATGTACACCACTTGAACTTGCATCTACATCTGGCTTAACCGACATAATGAAAACCCTTTTCACTAATGGTGCATCAATTAATAATGCATTGTGGAAAGTTTCCCAAATGTCAAATTCTGATGCCGTTGAGCTATTGTTATCGTGGAATGCTGATATTGAAAAAAAAGATAATTATTTTGAGAGCACACCTTTAATTGCTTGCATAACTTGTTGTGGAGATGGTTTAGGAGATGGTATCAAGAATAATGATCGAATAAAAACGATTGAATTATTATTATCACATGGAGCTAACAAGTTTACACAAGATCGAGAAGGAAATTGTTTTATGGACTATTTGTTAATGGGTGCAGGAAATGTCTATGAACATTTTATTAATACCGGTTTAATTAGTTGGGAGGATATGAAGATAGATAAATATGGAGACTACCAATTCCAAAAAATTGTAAAGTTGAAAGCTGAACTCTTTCTAATGCCAAATAAAAATTCACCCGTCATAGTATCCATTAACGAAAATGACACAGTTACTGTAAAAGATGGAGGATGGGTAATTCATGAGGAGGAAACGGATAAAAATATTCATTGGAAGCAAGTAAGAAATAAAGATACTTCTGGATTCATTATTCAGGATTACCTCAAATAAATAAATCTTAAAAGTGGATACAACAGCTTCTCAGCTTTAAGCAAATGGCGGATATTGAAAGTTTATTGACCATACCAGAAATTGATACGGCGTATATAATGTATTGGTGCAAAAAAATGAAACTGATAACATTCAATCTGCTAGACTATGTTTGATACCAGCGAAGAAATGAAACTAAAGCAGAGAGAAATCCTCTTTGCAAAAACACCATCTGAACGGTTTATCATCGGGGCCGATCTGATTGATTTTGGTCGGACCATACTGGAAAGCAGTATAAAACAAAAACAACCCGGCATCTCCGTGTTGGATTTAAGAATTGCAGTTTTTAAGCGTTGCTACGAAAAAGAATTTGAAAAGGAGGAGCTTGAAAGGATTATCGAATCAATGACAAACCATTTTTTACATCAATGCTGATTTTGTCCACCAAACTGGTGGACAAATAAACTCCGATCTTTTCAACTTTCACCCTTCAAAGCTTTAGCGGAGTATGGCCAAACTTTTCAACTCTTCAACTCCGAACTCTTCAACTTATTGCCATAGCTGTCCGAAAGATTAATATAGGAATAAAGCCCGAAAATTCCAATTTTTGAAGCGCAAACTTTTAAAAAAAATTATGGGCTTTATTCCACTGCATAAAAGTATAAAAAATTCGACTTTCCCCTTGTTGAAACAA
>JAIOYV010000002.1 GCA_021740905.1 Bacteroidales bacterium | reverse complement strand
AACCAAATAAACCAAAAAGGAGGCAACATGTAAACCAAACATAAACGAATCTTGACAGTAGCGTAAGCCACTGAATAGGGAATTTATGCGCTTATCCCAAATGGGTTTCTAATATTACTCAGATTAGGAATAGCTGATCATTAGTGCGTAATTCGTTTTCTGAGCCATAATATCCTTGTTTGTCAGTATTTAAAACTACTTACTAATTTCTTTCTTCAATTCTTTACAAATCTGGAATCTGATTCCAGATTTGTAAAAGACTTAGTCCACCTTTTAAAATAATTCATTCTTTCCTGATTTTTCACATTTGTTCATCGCCCAAATATTTGCTACTTTGCTTTCGATTTTATAGATCGTTTAACCGCAAACTTATTCTTATGGGTAAACAAATTGCATTCATCATAGTATTGGCAGTAACACTGGGTGTTTTCACCTTTACGGCCCTTCGGATTTACTCCTTTTTCAAACAAACCAAGCCCTTTCCCATAAAGGATTTTGGCAAACGCTTTTGGTTGATGATGAAGGTGGCCATAGCCCAAACCAAGATATTTAGGCTCCCTGTGGTGGGCTTTCTCCATGCTATGGTTTTTTGGGGTTTCATCCTCATTTGTATTGGCAGTGTTGAAATGGTGTTCGATGGTGTTTTAAGCACCGAAAAACTGTTCGCCTTCCTTGGGCCGGTTTACGATGCCATCATCGGCCTGGGCGATTTCTTTGCCTGGTTCATTGCCTTTGCCATCTTGGTGTTTTTGTTCCGCCGCATCTTCATGACTGTTAAACGCTTTTATGGCATTGAAATGAAACCCATTTCGAAAATAGATGCCAATATCGCTTTAACGATTATTTTATTATTGATGGTGTCGCTAATTGGTATGAATACTTTTTACTTAGCCTTGTTTCCTGAAGACTACGAGGGATGGTACCCGGTGAGCCAATATCTGGTTTCATCGTTTTCTGGATTGGAAACCCATTCGCTTCATTTTTGGTACGAATTAAATTGGTGGGTACACATTGTGCTGGTATTCATCTTTGCAAATATCCTTCCTTATTCAAAACACTTCCATGTATTTATGTCGGTACCCAATGTGTTTTTCAGTAGGTTGGAGCCTTTGGGTTATTTGCCCAATATGCCCAACATAACCGAGGAAGTTAAATTGATGCTCGACCCAGAGGCAGCCTTTGCCAAACCAGCCGAAACCGATGAAGAACCCGAACGTTTTGGTGTTTTGGATGCTGAGGATGTGACTTGGAAAAATTACATGGACTCGCTTGCTTGCACTGAATGTGGTCGTTGCACTTCTGTTTGTCCGGCAAATATTACAGGTAAAAAGCTTTCGCCCCGGAAAATAATGATAGACCTCCGCGCCCGGATGAAAGAAAAAGGTCCTGGCCTGGTGAAAGAAGGAAAGACTTATTCGGACAACAAATCACTGATCCGGGATTATATTTCGGAAGAAGAACTTTGGGCCTGCACCACCTGTAATGCCTGTGCTATGGAATGTCCCATCAACATCAATCACCCAACACTAATTGTGGATATGCGACGCTACCTGGTGATGGAAGAATCGGCTGCCCCGGCCATGCTGAACACCATGTTCTCGAATATCGAAAACAACGGGGCACCCTGGCAGTATAGTGCTGAGGATAGAATGCTCTGGGCCGAGGATCTTTACATCGGTGAGAAATAACTAATTTTCAATCGAAAGAAATGAATGGATTTCATTTAAATGATAGGTTGCTACGAAGCACTGTCTCCCCTTGGGGGGAGAATAAGAGGGGGGAATTCCTGCAATTATTTCCACCCCCTAACCCCGCCGTCCCGACTGCATCGGGATAGACTGGGGGACATCCACCGAATTTGCCTCCAGTTTTACCTTTGAACAAAAACAATCAGAATCTAATTTAAATGTCAATTTTAAATAGCTAATTTCAATCGGAAGAAAACAATCATAAATATGGAAAAGAAACAAATCAATGTCCCAATAATGGCGGAAGTTTTTGAGGCCGGAAGCAAACCTGAATACCTGTTTTGGGTGGGCTGTGCCGGGGCTTTCGACGACAGATATAAAAAAGTGACCCGTGCTTTTGCCAAGATTTTAGACTATCTGGAAATTTCGTATGCCTGTCTTGGCCCGGAAGAAACCTGCACCGGTGACCCAGCCCGTCGTGCCGGCAACGAAATGCTTTTCCAGATGCAGGCCATGACCAACATCGAGACCTTCAAAATGTATGAGGTGGAGAAAATACTCACCATCTGCCCACACTGTTTCAATACATTCAAGAATGATTATCCCGATTTGGGCGGAAAGTATGAGGTCGTACATCATACTCAGTTCTTGCAGGGTTTGATCGAAAGTGGGAAATTAAAAATCGATTCCGATATTTTCAAGGATAAGACCATCGCCTTCCACGACCCTTGCTATTTGGGTCGTGCAAACGACGAATACGAGGCTCCCCGCTTTGTGCTCAATTCGATCCCTTCAACCAAAATAGAACTGAAGCGCAACAAAAGCAATGCGTTATGCTGTGGCGCTGGTGGTGCCCAGATGTTCAAAGAAGCCGAAGAAGGCGACAAGGAAGTGTACACCGAGCGCACCGAAGAAGTGATAGAATCGGGTGCCGATATAGTGGCCACGGCCTGTCCCTTCTGCATGGTGATGCTCACCGATGGTTTAAAATATGCCGACAAACAGGATGACCTGAAAAATTTGGATGTTGCAGAGATAATAGTGGAAGCGTTGGGGATTTGATATCGTTTTAAATTGACAGATTACCTATTGATATACAATTCTCAGCTTATCCCGAAGTACCATATCTTACAGCTCTAAGCTCATCAAGAATCATATCTTCAACATTTGGTATATCCGGAAGGTCCAAATCTGATTTTCTCCACATATCTTCGAAAATTTCCTCATTGTTTTTTTCAGCAATCAATATTTTCTTTTTCATACTTACTAGCTCTTGCTTTCCCTAGTAAATTTTTGTATCTTACAGATTTTCAAGGAATCTATAAATTTTTACTAATTCAATATAATAATGCAAGAAAAGTTAACTATCGAAGTATGGGAAAACCCTCAGCAAAACAAAGCATTGGCCGAACTGATCGAGACCATCATCAACGAGTTTGGCGAACTGATCCCATCGGGGCCGGTCACTGGTCTTAAACCTGTTAAAGTAATCAACGACCCAATTGCAGGCCCCACCTTGTACTGGCCATTGAACGACAAACAATATATGGTTGGCCTGAATTGCAAGCCAGGTGCTTATGCCAAAGCCGTGTTCCAATTCGCCCAACAGCTTTGTCATATTTACATCGACCCCCGGATAAAAAATTGGTTTATCGAATCAATATGCAGCCTGGCAGGCTATTACTTTCTGGAGCGTTTTGCCCACAACCCCGAGTTTGATTACATCAGGTCGCAGTTTTCAGACGATAGTTTGTCGTTCGAGGATTATTACAACAAAAAAATCCGCTTCAATTATTCCGACATCGACTTGGTGCAACACCAACATTCGAGTAACTGGATAAAGCGTGAAATAAAGAAACTACAAGAAACACGCGATTGGTCGAACCTTACTTTGAACAATATGGTTGCCGTCGAACTTCTCCCCTATTTCAAGGATGAAAAAGAAAACTGGCAGCTGTTACTATATATCGGAAAATCATCCAATCCTTCTCCCCCACCCGATTCTAGTGACCTTTCGTCGAGTAACCTGGCTATTCCTGATTTCGATAAGTTTATGGCAATAGTCCCTGAAAATTTAAAACCGGTTGTAGGTGAAATGCTAAGACGGATATGGGATTAGTTTTGGTTTGGTGAATGTAGTTATTTAGAGAGGAATGATATTATCCCGGGAGGAAGTTTTAGGAAACCCTAAATTTCTATCGCCGGGATTTTTTATCCTGATTATTCCTTCCACAGCTAAAACTGTAAACAAGAAATGGAACACGGATGACACAGATTTACACACATTTTTAAAACACAAAAATTCGTGTAATTCGATCAAATCGATGATGAAATTTTGTTGAAGAAAATTGTATTCAATTTTTGTTTGCTGAAGGTTTTCGCAGATAACTCCATACAATAAACCCAATACCGGCCAAGACAAATGGGATACTCAACCACTGTCCCATGTTCAATATCATCGAGTCTTCGAAGCTTTCCTGGTTTTCTTTCACAAATTCGATCAAAAATCTTGAGGTAAACAATAGGGCAAGGAAAATCCCAAATATCAACCCTGTTTTTTGCCTGGCATCGGTCTTAAAGAAAAGATACATCAGCAAAGCAAAAAGAAGCACACAAAACAGAGCCTCATAAATTTGAGTAGGGTGGCGGGCCAGGGAATCCTCGCCAAATTTGAATACAACCCCCCATGGAAGGTCGGTGGGGTGGCCATATATTTCATGGTTGAAAAAATTGCCCAAGCGGATAAAAGCTCCGCCCAATGCTGTTGGGACAACCACCCTGTCAAGAACCCACAAAATGGATTTTTTCGATACCCGCTTCGAGAACAGCCATAAAGAAATAATTATCCCAATAGCCCCCCCATGACTGGCAAGCCCACCTTTCCAGATCATGGGTATCTCCCAGAGATTCTGCGAATAGTACGACCAGTTATAAAAAAACACATGGCCCAGTCGCGCACCGATAACTGTACCGACAAACACATAGATAAAAACAGAATCGACCCATTCGGGCTTTACACCATCTGTTTTAAACATTTTTGTAATGATAAAAATCCCCAGGCCAAAAGCCATTACCCAACAGAGGCCATACCAACGCACAGTCAAAGGGCCTAAATGAAGAAGATCGGGGTCGGTGTTCCAAACAAAAGCTGCCAAAATATTCAAAATCTGCATAATGCTATAAGTTTCATTTTCAAGAGGGCCAAAGATAATATCTTTCACTGTAACCATTTTGGAAGTGAATAAATAAATCAACAGAAAAACAGGATTGAACACTTATTCTTCGCAGGTATTAAAACTAAGTTCCAATTTTCTGGAGAAAATGCTGTAATTTTGAACGACCTTATGTGTGCCTATATCTGGCAATGTATCACATATAGTAATATGTAAGGTAAGTGTTATGAGAAGAATTTTATACTTAATGGTTTCAATGATGGACGAAAATCAGATAAAATGAGGCGGGAAAAATTACTGATGAAAATCCTGTCAGGATCAAAGAATATTTCGTTTAGAGATTTTGTAAATTTGATGGAAGGTTTTGGCTTTGAGTTGTCTCGAACAAGGGGTAGTCATCACATTTATAAACATAAAGAAGTAACAGAGCTTATGAATATCCAGAATGTATCTGGGAAAGCAAAGCCATATCAAATAAAGCATTTTCTTGAAATTATTGAGGAATACAACTTAAAATTGGAGGAATAAAAAATGAAGGATTACCACATAAATATTTTTTATAGTTCGGAAGATGAAGGATATATTGCTGATGTCCCGGATTTGCAACATTGCTCGGCATTTGGCGAAACACCTGAAAAAGCACTTGCTGAAATCCTAATAGCAAAACAATTGTGGTTGGAGGCAGCAAAAGACGAAGGTAAAATCATTCCCAAGCCTAAGTATAAGCCCATTATTTACCAATTGACATCCTAATTGAAAAAATGAGATTGGTAAGTTGGAGAGGACTCTCTGGCTTATACCATCAAAAACAAGTGGCGTATTTGGGCAAGCAACAGGGGCTGTTCCCTATTCATCTATCTGTCCGTTGCAATTATCGTCGATGTTGTTACCGGGAATTTCCGGAGCCCCAGGATTGACATCAAAGGCATTATCGTCACAATCGTTGCTTGTGAGGACAAAACCAAAAACCGGTTGGCAGGATTGTATAGAAAAAGCAATATTCCCATATCCATCCCCATCCAGGTCTTGATAATAGGTATTCAGGTTAACGCCTTCATCGATTAAGCCATCGCAGTTGTTATCAATGTTATCACAAATTTCTGGGGCTGTGGGGTTTATGTTTGAATTGTTGTCGTCACAGTCGGCAGCATTGCTTACATATCCGACTGGCGGCAAATTAGCGGCCATCGAGTTAGCAGGATCGCCAAAACCATCGCCGTCGCTATCGAGAAAATAAATAGTACTGCCAAGGCCCTCATCAATCAGGCCATCACAATCATTGTCGAGATTATCGGATATTTCGGGCGCATTGGGGTAAACGCTTGCGTTGTGATCGTTGCAATCGGTGTTATCGGAAATATAGCCGGGGGGCACAGTGCAGGAAAACACCTGGTTAAAGGGATCGCCAAACCCATCGTTATCAGCATCGGCATAAAAAAAACTAAACAGGCTGCAAATATCGGCAGGAACCCAGGCCGAACCATTCCAAACCAAAATATTATAGGCACTAAGCCCGGTGGTATCCACATCGCTCTGAGTACTGAGGCTTGTTGCTCCCAAACCTGGCAAAACAACGGTATTCCCATCCGAAATGGAAAGCATATTGTTCACGATGCTCAGGCTCTGGATTTCATTGGCCGGGTCGTGGTCGGCATCATCCACATTATCCATTTCAACGCTTTTTGCGTGGAGGGCATAAGGGACACTCAACAGTTGACTTGTGCCATAGAGCGAATAATTTGTGCCCCCTGTGTTGTCCAGTTCAACCTTTGCCCAGTATGGCCCGGCAGACCAGTCAATGTTCGGGAAACTTCCGCTTACCTGGAGCCCTCCGCCAATTTCAAAATTAATTAATCCGAAATTATTGGTTGTACCACTATGGGTTTCAACATATACGGCAAGCCCAGTGGACGTACCCTGCACAATACTGATGCGTACACTTACATTTTGATTGACCAGGATTTCCCCGGCTGCATTTCGGGCCACTGCCTGGTATTTGATCATTTCGGGCGACTGGGCATACAAGCCAATTGTACACAGCATGCATAAAAAAGCGATGAGTAGATTTTTCATATCAATTGAATTATTTTTGTTTGAATTACTTGATTTGGGTCATTTAAATTTAATATTGAGAGGACCCTGGTTTTTAAAAATTTGCCTGTTGGGTTTTAAGCACAAAAGTATTGGCTGGGTAGGTCAATGTTTGGGGCGATAACAATTTAATCTGATAGCCCTGCCCGGGCATCATGTTTCCAATCATATCAACTCCCAAAAGAGGATAAAAAACAGCACCATTTCTATCCTTTAGAATGATAATATCAGATAGGATGCTACTTATGGCTGTGGATACCGAAACTGGCGACTGCCGCAAATATCCTATAAGGCTCCAGCCAACGGGCAACGATAAAGCTGAAGTTTCGGGTATTGCTGCGCTACCACATATTGAAAGTGTATCGGCAGACTGCATATTTAATTTGTAGCCCGCACCGAGTGTCATACTTCCAATTAAATTGATCGAAAAATAAGGCCAGTACACATTGCCAGCCCCATCTTTTAAGATGAGGATATTTGCCTCTATGGGCTGAAAAACGAGTTCAACAGAAGGCAGCTCCGGGATTATGTATGTCGAAATCATGTTATATCCTTGCATAAGGGATAATTCATGACAGGTAATTTGCAACATATCGGTCTGATGGAAGCCCTGGGTAAAAATCCCGTTTCCATCGAAGAATGTTTCTGTAAAGGTTTCTCCTATTGTCCAGCTCAACGAACCAGAACTTGTTGCTGTATAACTGGCCCCCGAAGAAAATACTTGCTGGGCATTAATCCAATATTGAAAAAAGACTGTTAAAAGCAATATGATAAATAGTTTTTTCATCTTTCAGGTTTTAGGTACACATATCCGGAACCCGCACAAAGTCTGGATAAGTACCTCCGCTCAAAACGAGCAGAGATACCTCCATCCTTCATAAACGATTCCTTTCAATCATCCTTTTATATTTTCTTGCCGAGACTATTATAGCCCTTGCACTTTTACAATCTTTCCTTTCTGAACAAAGCCGCTGGCATCGGCCAGGGTTACGAAATAGAATCCTTCGCCCAGTTTTTGAATATCGAGTTCGATCCCTCCTGTCATAAAATTGACTTCGTATTCGAACACTTTTTTCCCACTCACATCGAAAATTTCCAGTGTATTATCGGTGGCATCATTGCTGATCAATTCGATAAACACCTTGCCTGATGTTGGGTTTGGGTAGATAGTCAAAAAGTTTTCGCTGTCGATGTGCTTGATATCACCGCTCACTTCAACATCTTTCACAACAGGCTCGCTTACCAGATGATCGCGGTAGGTGGATGTGTTGTTCAGCAATGAGATGGCAAAGTTGGAATGTACCGATTCTTTGTCTTTTATCGAATTCAGAATTGAAATATCTCCTTCGGAAAGTATGGGCCAACCCTTTTCAATAATATCCAGATCGTACAGGCACAGGGTTTTGAAATCTTGCTCATCCATATTTTTAGGAGTATACAGATTCATAAACGCCCGGGCATTTTCGAAATCCGAGTGGCGGTAGAAATAGCCATATTTAATCAGTGCCTTTTCATTTTCCGATAAGGATGTGCTGTTGATAATATCATTTACCAAGGCCATATCAGATACATTGAGGTTGGCCAATATCATATTTGCTTCGGCAAACGGATCGGATGACGAACCCAGGTTTTGGTGATAATCTTCCATCAACTTAAAGTTGCCCCCTGTTCCTGTCAAAGGTGAACTTAACTTAGAGAAATTATCGCATACATAGCTCACATTCAAGTTCCCCTGCGAAGGCATATTGAAAATCTGATGCCCGCACGAAGCCGTTGAATGGTAGGGATTGTTGCTCGTAATCTGCACTGTTGGGAATGAAATGTTGAACATCCCATAATTATCGGCTACCTGGATGGTTGAGGTGCTGTTGATATCGACAGCCGTATTCAAGTTGCTGTAAAGGGTGTTCATACCCGGACTACCAATGGTTCCGATGTTGCCCGAAAGACCCTGGACATTGATCCCCACAAAAGAATAATTGTACAGGAAGTTGTTCCTTATTTTTGGTAAAGCAGGTAAATTACTCCCAAATACAAACGACCTGAAGTCCATCGAAATCCTGCAATCTGTAATGCAATTGCTCGACACTTCGCTCTGGGCGGCCATGTTGTATGCCATAAATCCGGTGCCAATAAAATTCTTCATCTTAATCGAATTGCAGGTCACATAACTTTTGCTGTTGGCTTGTTCGTAGAAATAGATGCCATACGTTTGGCTGTTCCTTATTTGGTTGCTGCTTATCTGGAAGTTGCGTACCAGGATAGCAAGGATACCAAAGTTGAAACCATCGATATCGTTGTTTACCATGCTAACATTGTTGGACGAAGCGGCATATATGGCCGAATAAGCCAAATATTTGTTGTAATTGTTCGAGAACTCATTGTTGTTGATTTCAACAATCGGCCCGTTGCAGGTATTTATGTAAATACATGGAAATAAGCTAATGGGCTGAATATTGGCTTCAATCTCGTTATTTTCGATATCAGAATAAAATAGTTGCGATTGCAGCCAGATGGAGTTGTACATATCGGTGAAAGTATTTTCGGAAAATACCCCGCCGCCCAATGTTTGATAAATCCCATAAGTTCGGGGTGTCAGGTTTTTCTTCGAATTTACAAATTGGTTATGCGACACTTCGTTCAGAAATCTTGAGCCGGTGGAATAAATCCCATACGTACTTGCATTGGTAATGAATGTATATTTATACATGCAGGAGAAATCGGGGAAGAATTCATCGGTCACAAAGCGGTTGCCCGAAACTGGATGGTTGAACGTATTGTTGTTCTCAACCCTGATCCCATAATTGCAATTCGAAAACAGGTTGTTCGATATAACAGCATCGGCCCCATTCATGAAATACAATGCCACTTCCGCATTTTTAAAGGTCGATTCGTTGATGATGTTGTCGAAGTCGTCTGAGCCAATAAATTTCAAGCCCTTCCAGGTTTTGTCTATGTCACAGGGGCGGTACACCGAGTTGCTCGACCGTAAACGGCCTCCGTTTTGGAATACAATGCCGGCACATTCGCCAAACACTACATCAACCACAGTTATATCGAGCACAGCACCCGAAACAGTTACAATCACATTATCGTCGAGATAGTATTTGCCATCCCAAACCATGTCGCTGGTATAGGTCACACTTGTCAATATTTTGGTGAACAAGGAATCGGCCTCAGCAAAACAACAGCTTTCTTTTTCTTTGTCGATAATCACATCATAAACAGCCATACAAACTCCTGTAGGGTCGGAAATGGTAATCGAGTAAACCCCCGGAGCCAGGTTCGACACGGTAAGCGGGATACCCGGAGTTATTGTTGTAGGAAAGGGTGGAACCAATGGGGAAGATGTAATTGTAAATGGTCCTCCTGTTGATGCCGGGTCAAGTGTAATGGTAAACCAACCATTGGGAAGCTCGGGGCACCTGGCCGGATGGCTGATCAACTCTTCTAAAATAATGTTGCAGCAAGCATCTTCGAGGCAGAACACCACCGAAGTATCAGAGCATCCAAAGCTGTTCTGCACCACCACATTTATTTGATGCGGACCCGAGTTGGTACCCGGATAATTTAGAAAAGGCCCTGACCCAATGGGTAAACCATAATTGCTGTCCTGATACCAGGTAATTACCGGATAGGCAGACGGATAGGTGTTGTTTGGCCACATAGCATTCAATGGTAGTGGGATATACAGTTGAATACTATCGGGCTGGCATATTGTCCTGCAACCTGTAGGGAATAAGCTTAGGTCGGGAAGAGGGTGAATGAACCCGGCAGGGGCAGAAGCTGTACAACCGGATAAGAGATCGGTAATTGTCAATCCGTAAAAACCAACTGCACTGGCAGTAATAGCAGGTGTAGTAGCCCCATTGCTCCATTGATAACTATATAAAGAGGTATTGTTTGGAGTTGGGGTAAGCACTGTCGAACTTCCTTCACAATCGGAAAGAAAGGGTAAAATAAGGGTAGGGCTTTCGTAAAAGGTGACACAGAAGGTATCGGCTTTCATGCAACCAGTTGTAATATCTGTAACATTCACGATAAACTCATACACCGCCGGTAGAGAAATTGGCAGGGTAAGGCTCACCAATGGATTATTCGCACCGATAGGTGAAAAACTTGCACCCACAGGGTTGCTGCTCCAATTATAGGTATAATTAGAATTGAAAGGTGTTGTCAGGAAAAATGAAGCAAAACCACCTGGAGTTCCACACACAAGGCCATCGCCGGTAATATTGGCGACCGGAAGCTGATGAAGATAGATGAAAATGCTATCGGAAATACTGCTACAGCCAAAGCCATTGGTTATTGAGACCCAGTATTCGCCGTAATCGTAGGCATTATGGCTACTCGAATTGGCCCCCGAAATGGCTGTGCCGTTCCAGAACCATTGATAGCTATTGCCCGTTCCTGGACAAGTGCTAAGCACTGCAAAATCGCCGGGGCAAATAATTGTATCGCTTGCCGACACCGTACAATTTGGGGTAGGGTTTACCGTAATGGGAATGGTCCGGGTAGCCATGCAACCCATGTTGTCGGTTATGAGCAAGGTTACATTATACAGAGGCGGACTTGGATTTGCATACGAATGTTCTGTAATCGGATCATAGGAAGTTGCCCCATCGCCAAAAGTCCAGAAATAATTATAGTTGGGATTATTGGGGATGGCTGTAAAATAGGCCGATGAATTCGCACAAACCGGACTGGTAAATGTAAAGTTGGCATTGGGCAAAAGCACATTAAATTGTTGCACCCAGGTACTTACACAACCGGTAGAGGAAGTAATCGTCAGGGTTAGTGTGTACAAGCCCGATGCATTTACTGTCAAGCCGGGATTTGCAGCTGTGTTGTTTGGTGAAAAAGTCCCTGTGCCAGGCCCTGATGAACTCCATGTATAACCTGTTATGGTGGCAGGCGCAAATGCTTGGGATAGATTTACAAGCGTGATGGAATCGCAAACAACATAGGCCCAAAACAAAGCTTTTACATCGCATTGGCCACCGCCCCCGCCAACCGTACAATCTTTAATCTCAACATGGATGGTATTCGATTTTATAGAACAGCCATTCAACGTTACAATTACATGGAATTGGTAGGTACCAATGGCTAGTGGGGCAATGCTTACCGATAAATTTGATGATATCCCCCCAATCGGGACTGCCGATCCATTTTTATACCACTGATAACTATATCCAACGCCAGAAGGTGTTGATAGGATAAGGGTCTGAACATCGCCAACACAAAAAACCGGTGTCATGTTATAGCTTGCAACAGCGGTTGGTGGGCCATTTATCACAATGGGAAGCGAGAAACTCCCGCTACAGTTGGATACTTTCAAGGTGGCTGTGGTTGGTGAGCCATGCCATTTTATGGTTACAGCGTTTGTTCCCTGTCCACTTTGGATAGTCCCCCGGTTCGATGGGCTAATTATCCAATTATATGGGCCAGACGAGGCCGGGCCGGTGGCAATGTAGGTTTCGACGGCATCGACACAAACGGTCGTTTGCCCTGTAAATGTAGGTAGTGCAAAAGGATATACTACTAAATTTTGATCGAGGGATGTGCAAAATACCCCTGGGCTTATTTCTATTTCCTGATACACGCTAAGTGTCCATGGTCCAGGACCAGTGAATTTAACTACCACCGAATCGCTGTCGGCACCCATTTCAGATAAAATAGTTCCCGTTCCACTGGTGAAGTTCCAGTAGAATGGGCTGCCCGTTACATTAGAGCTTATACTGTATGTATGGTTCTTGTTTTTGCAGATGGTATCATTTCCCACAATGCTGTTTAAAATGGGTTTTGCAATTACCTCGACCTGTTTGCTGGCAGTGGGGTTGCAAAATACATTTGGGCTGGCTGTGGCAAGTATCGTATAGTTTCCTGGGGTCCACAAAACACGAATGGTTGGAGAACCATTTCCTGTAAGTATGGTTGGCCCGGCAGGGGAAATTGTCCAGTTTGCCGAACCGTTTGCGTTGTAATATATACTGTCGCCTTCGCAAACCGTTTCAGGACCAAAAATCGAAAAAATGGGCAAAACATTCACCAATACAGAATCGACCCCATTGCAACCTGCAAGTGGATTGTTATATTCACACTTTACCCAATAACTTCCCTGGGCAAAAAAAGTAATATTCACAAGCGTAACATTGCGGTCGGTTTGATTAAACGAGTAAGGCCCGCCATTAACTGTCCAGTTATAATACGTGCCAGGCATCGACGGCAAGGTATAACTTCCCGAAGAGCCAACACAGACAGTAGTTGGGCCACCAATCGGTAGGTTTGGATAAAGTACAGGAACATTTAAAGTGGTCGATCCCTGGCAAGCCATGCTTGGGCAGCTTTGTAAGCTAACTGTGGTGGGGCCGGTGTAAGTGGGGTTCCATTGCACAGTTATGCAATTTGTACCTGCACCCGAAATAATTGTCCCATTCGTTGCGCTCCAGTTGTACGAACCACAAACCATCGGAGTGCAAAACGAAGAAGTATCTCCAGGACAAACAGTGCCAAAGCAACAATCAGTATCAATTATTGGCCCTTCTCCGGGAAGCACCACAATTGTCTTTGATATTGTGTCTGTGCAACCGCAGGGCACTTGGGTTTCACCATTTGTGCCGGGGATTGGAACCCATTGGCCGGCCCCCATATCAGTAACAGTAAGCACAACAGTATAAGTGCCTGGTGCTATATAAGCATGAGGTGCTGGGGTTGGACCAGAAAAGGCGGTGCCATCGCCGAAATCCCAAAAGAAAACACTTCCACCCAAGGAATTGTTGGTGAATGATACCGGGATCATTGTGCAAACAGTATCGTCAGAAAGGGCAAAGTCTGCTTGTGGACCGTCAATTAGGCAAATCTTTTCCACAATGGTGTCAGAACATCCTCTGCCTGGTATCAAATCGGCTATGATTACTGTAATAGTCCCCTGGTTTCCGGTTCCCCACAAAATAGTGCAAGGGTTCCCGCTAATATTTAATGGAGTGCCTCCGGTAACAAACCATGTGTAAGTGAAAGTCGGGTCGTTGGGGAAAATGGTGTAGGTGTGGTAGTTCTCCTGGCATGCCGCCATTGGTGCCATTATCTGTCCGATAGGATCAGAACTATCGTGAACACAAGCCCCTTCGGCGGGGCAAATATCAACAGCATCGGCCAAGTAAAAATCGGGACAACAGGCCGATTGTGCTTTCAAATTATCGGGAAGTGCCGAAAATAAGGCGATCAGCATTAGACTTACAAAGAGTGCAAAGTTTTTCATATATATTGGTTTAAATTTTTGTTTTTCTAATCAAAACAAAATACTTTATCGGAAGGCCATTGGCACAGAAATCCACATCATGGTTTTATACCAAAGGCTGATCTCATATCCATTTTGGTATCACATGTAAAACTACAATTTGTCAATTTTCCATCATCCTACTATTGTATTCTTTGAAATTGAAAATGCAAGCTTTTTTATATATGCAAAAACACTTACATGGATCATGTTGTTTTCAGTAGGATGAGTGTATAGAAGTGATTCTACGAAGATTCTAAATAATTATTTGTGCAACAAAAAGGACTATTTAACTTGAAGTAAAAATAGACCATCTGTTAATATTGGACTAGATTGGACGAATACTATCAAATAGTAAAACTATGTGACCTCCTTCGTAAAACCAATTCTAAATTTAATACAAATTGCACCCAACCTGAATAAATTTACAAGTTGTTCAGGCTTAATGAAACTAAGTGGTCTATATATTTTAGTGGTAAAAAAAACATTGAACATTTAGTACACTTAGAAAACGAAAGTAAAACTCAATTCTCTCACTAGAAGGTTTAAATTAATCAATTGTTATCCCGACAGTTATCCGGGACAATATATATTTATTCATCCATATTACCATAATCCGGCCCAATCGTATAATGGAAATTTCCTTCACCGGCAGTTTTGTTTAGGATGGCAATTACTTCGTTGGCCCTCACTATTTGGCCCGCATCAACCATCAGATGGGGCATTCCGTCCATGCCACATTCAATATCGATCACCTCAATATCATCATTGTCCTCTTCGAGATGAAAGATGGTAGTCTTTGAAAAATCCCTATGCGGGTTGATTCCATATTCCAGGGCATATTCGTAACCGGCATAGATAATATTATGGGCAAGTTCATAAGGGATACGATCGAAACTCATTTGATTCAGGTATTTCTCAATTGTGGCCTGAAAATCTACAATAGTCATATTAAATCGGTAGAAAGTATCTTTCACTCCAAGGCATAACAAATCGACCAAATAAAAAGCGGTGGTGATATTTCCATTTGTATGTTTGCGGGCCACCCATACATTGGCCATTTGAGTATGTTCCCAATCGCTGTTTACATAACATTGATAAATTTCGAGGCTTCGCGACCTTTTCTGGATATATGCCTCAGGAGACAGTACTTTTTGTTTACTTGCAGCATTTCTATTTTTCATTTATTCCAAATTTTTAGGTAGGTGCAATTTTAGTTAAAAATACCCAATTTCAAATTTCCAATATCCAATCCTATTCTCTTTCAATCTTTTTAGTATTTTTGAAAGCTGAGTTTTAAGATAACATATACCCAAATGATAACTAAGGTAAAGGAAGTATTTAAAGAGCTGTATCAGGGTGACATTCTGTATGAATATCAGGGAAATATTACGTCCGATTCCATCGAAAGTGTGCTGGCCTTTATCGAAGACAAACTACTTCAGCTTGAGGTGAAGCCAAGCCTTCAGAAAAAAGCCTTTAGTGTAATTATTGAAAGTATTCAGAACCTTTACCACCATGTCGATGAAAACCCTCCGAATATACACAAAGATGCCGATAAGTTCGGGGTATTTGTTATTTCCAAACTCGACGATACCATCCAAATATCGTCGGGGAATTTCATCAAAAAGGAAAAAATCCATATCTTAAAAGCCCGTATCGACCAGGTAAATTCACTTAGTCCGGAAGAATTAAAATACCTTTACCGTGAAATACTTAACAACAGCGAATTTAGCGACAAAGGTGGAGGTGGCCTTGGACTGATCGACATTGCGCGCAAAACAGGGAATGAACTGAAATATTCGTTCAATGATTTTAACGATAAATTCGGCTTTTTAACAATGGTCATCAAAATATCCTTAAAGGATTGACCTACTTTTGCTAAACAAATTAAAGGGTAAATTTTACAGAAATGAAAAACATAAACAAAGGCGGAACAGCTAAAACCCCGGAAGTTTTTTTTGATGCCCAAAAAGGATTCCTGAAAATCAAAGGAAGGTCTATACCCGAAAATTCAATCGAATTCTACAAACCCCTTATCGATTGGTTGGATGAATATGCCAATCAACCACAAACAAACACAACCATCAATATACAACTCGAATATTTCAATACCTCCTCGTCTAAGTGCATCCTCGACATATTTAAAAAACTCGAACGCATTCATACCGACGGAACCAGTGTTTCCATATCGTGGTACTACGAAGCCGACGACGAGGCTATGCTCGAAGCCGGCGAAGATTATGAGTCGCTGATCGACATCCCCTTCAAACTGGTAGAGATTGATTGAAATAGATTGAAATTAGTATTGTTGGAACGAAGTGGTAACCCGATTGGTACGATTCCAGCAACCCAGTACCCAAACAAATGCAAGAAAATATATTCAACCCAACCGAAAATGACGAACGGAATTATTTAGAGCATATAAAGCGCAAATTAGAAATCGCGATTGCCGATACCGATTCGAATGTAAATAGTGTCTCAAAAGAAATACAAGAAAACAAAGAGTACCTCTGGGAAAACAAGGCAGGTATGGACCATGCCGAGAAAGTAGCTGTGCGGCAATCCATCGACCAATTTGCACTAACAGGTGAGAATGCTGTGGCCAAGAAAAAACGCCTGAGCAAACTACTCCTTACACCCTATTTTGGCCGGATCGATTTTATTCGCAAAGGCGAAAACAATAGGCTGCCAGTGTACGTGGGCGTTCATTCCTTTATCGACTTTACTGAAAATATAAACTATGTGCATGATTGGCGTGCCCCGATCTCGGGCATGTTTTACGATTTCGAGCTGGGCGAAGCCTATTTCGAAGCCCCAACAGGAGAGACAAGAGGCGAAATTTTATTGAAACGGCAATACCGCATCCGCCAGGGCGAAATGGAGTTTATGCTGGAAAGCTCGCTGAATATCCACGACGATATCCTGCAAAAAGAACTGAGTGCCACCTCCGACGAAAAGATGAAGGATATTGTGGCCACCATCCAGCGCGACCAAAACCTGATCATCCGGAACGAAAAATCGCGGGTGCTCATCATCCAGGGGGTGGCCGGATCGGGGAAAACATCCATTGCCCTGCACCGCATTGCCTTTTTGCTCTACCGTTTCAAACAGACCATCAGCTCGAAAGACATCCTGATAATTTCGCCCAACAAGGTGTTTGCCGATTATATTTCAAACGTATTGCCCGAATTGGGCGAAGAAAAGATCCAGGAAATTGGCATGGAAGAATTGGCCCACCAAATAATGGACAACAAGGTGAAGTTCCAGACTTTCTTCGAGCAGGTTTCACTGATATTGGAAAAGGGGGACGAAAATTTCATCGAACGCATCCGTTTCAAATCAAGTTTCGATTTCATCAACAAACTAAACGAATACCTGGTGCATATCGAAAATGAATACTTCACTCCCACCGATATTGTTATCCGTAAAATGCCAGTCCCAGCCTGGTTTATCGAAGAACGTTTCAAGGCATACCACCGTATACCCATCCTGAAACGTTTCCCCGAAATTGTGAAGGACGTAATCCAAAATATCTACCTGTACTACCAATACGAAACGGATACGGCCGAAAAAAACTACATCAAGAAAGAAGTGAACAGCATGTTCCGTACGACCAACCTGCGAGCCTTATACAAAGACTTTTATCAGTGGATCGATAGGCCGGATCTATTCAAACTCGCCAAAGCATCTACTTTCGAGTATGCCGATGTGTACCCGTTTGTTTATTTTAAGATGCGGCTGGAAGGCATCAAAAGTTATGAGAAAGTAAAACACCTGTTGGTGGACGAAATGCAAGACTACACGCCCGTTCAGTACGCTGTGATTTCGAAGTTGTTCCCCTGCAACAAAACTATTTTGGGCGATGCCAGCCAATCGGTCAATCCTTATAGTTCCTCCACATCAGAGGATATACAAAGGGTTTTCACCGATTCTGAAGGCATGAAACTTTGCAAGAGTTATCGCTCCACCTACGAGATTACCGAATTTGCGCAGATCATTCACCGCAACGCTGAACTGGTAGCCATCGAACGGCATGGAGAGAAACCCACGGTCACTGAATTGAAAAATGAAGCAAGCGAAATGGATGAGATCAAAAGAATTATAAACACTTTCACAGCCTCTGAAAACAACTCCCTTGGCATAATTTGCAAAACCCAACCGCAAGCCGACAAATTGTACGAACAGATAAAGGGTCACCAACTGAGGATGTATTTGTTAAATGCACAATCGGCAGCCTTTGCCCGTGGTATCGTTGTCACAACCACCCACATGGCAAAGGGACTGGAATTCGACCACGTGATTGTCCCCTTTTGCACCACCGAAAACTACAAAACCGACATCGACAAACACATGCTTTACATTGCTTGCACAAGGGCGATGCATAAATTGGATGTGACTTATTGGGGGATGGTGTCGGGGTTTGTTGTAGAAGGCAAATAGACAACTTTTTTCACCCAAACAAGTTTCACTCTTAACACAATTGTTAGTATCCTTGGAGAATGAAAGCTGCAAATAATACTCCTCTGCACTTTGAGATTGACAAGATCACAAATTCAATTGAAAATACTATTAGTGGAGAGGTATTCGATACTGCCGTTTTTAGATTGTATCCCAAAGATTTGAAATTGATACATAAACCTGATTGGCAATTTGATTGGTCAATAGAAATTCGAGACAGAACTAATTAAGCATTATCAAGAAACGCTACATGCAACACACTTTCGGGGATTAAGAATGTTTATTGAAACGAATGCAGCACAAAAATTGATTGCACTATATTTTAAATTATAAAGAAATGGGACTAATAAGAGAACCAATAAATGTAGACTTTACCGTAAAATCCGAACCATGGACAGACGAGGAGCTTAAAGATTTTCGGATATTAATGAACGAACTTAAAACAAAAAACGCTAAGAGAAAAGTTCGATCTGTGAAGTCTCCGAATAAAGTCGGTGCATAGACAGGATTTAAACAAATCAACCTTATCGGAAAAGTAATGCAAATTTACTCCCTATGCACCTTCGTTATTCGACATAATCCTCAGCTAAAATGGACGAGCAATTATCAATATTCGAGACTGTTGAAAATCCCGTTGGTATGCGAAAACCCTACACGATAGGATCTTTGCTATTGGACATGTCAAAAACAAAATTAAGTTTATAACCGAGGATGCTTTTGAGGAAATGGAAAGATTGAAGGATAGCCGTGATTGTTACTTTTTTATCGACCCGTCCTACACCGTTGCAGGCAAAAGGCTCTACACTTATTTTCAGATCGACCATAATGAATTGTTTTCGTTGACAGCCAGGCTTAAAGGAAAATTTATGATGACGTATGACGATACACAAGAAATCAGGGACTTAGCCAAAAATTACGATTTAGACTTTAGGACTATTCCAATGAAAACCACCCACCATGTTCAAAAAAATGAAATTATCATTTCCGACAATTTCGATTGGTGGTAGTAAAGTGTATATCTCTTTTGTTGTTGTTAAGTTAAGCATGAACTTTCTTTTTTCGCACCCCTCAACTTTTTTTGCCCCAATCATCAACATTCCATACCTTTATAAACTGAAATCCTCATTGTTCTTTTATGAGATAAATGGTATTATGATGAAACTAATAAATATTCTTACTTTCTTGTTGATTTCCTTCATTTGCCAAAGCCAGATCAACCTCGAAAAACTTGGGCAAACACCCGGAGGATCGGGCTACCATGTGAATTACGATAGTGCTTCGAAGAAGCTCTTTGTGGGTTGTGGGGGGACGGTCCGAATGTATGATGCTACGGTAGAAGACTCTTTGGTGCTTATCGGGTATCGGCCATTTTTCAGTGTTATAAACGAAACTTATGTGGATGGCGACATCCTTTTTGTAGCCGCTAACCACGATGGTTTCTGGGCACTCGACCACACACAGCCCGAATTGCCAATTCTTGGCCACTACCCCACCCCTGGCGATTCGGCCGCGTTCGACATTGACATTTACAACGACACCCTTTATTTTGCAAACCGCCGCAAAGCCATCGAATTGACCTTTTCAACCACCACCGGTTTTCATAAAATCAGGGAGTTTGGTACGGCCAATGTGTATTGTGTGGAAAGGCGCAACAATTTGATTGCCGTTGGTAACCGTATTTTTCTTGCCGGGAAAGTGGATGTTTTCGATGTGGACAACGTGAATGCACCCCTCGGAAGCTACCAGCACAACCTGATTGCCCACCTCGAAGATTTGCAATTTGCCGATCTCAACGACAGCATCATCTACCTTTGTGGAGGAAACAGCGGCCTTGCCACAAAAGGCGAATTTTGGGCATTTCAGTACACGGGCACATCGCTTGATTCAATTGGCCGATATACGATTGATGGTTTTATCCCGGGAATTGCTTCTGCGAATATCATGAACATGGATTCGCGAAACGACACCCTCTATCTGGCGACTATGGCCGGCCTCTACAATCTCGAAACCGATGTACCGGTGCTCGATGCCACCGGCTTGCCAAACAATCCCTTAGAGGTGATTGGCCACATCCGTCCCGGACTTTGGCACTTCGATGTTTCGCTGGCCGATGGCACTGATTATCTTGCTATTTCCTCCGAATGGATAGGCTTTGTTTGGCGCGACCTGAACAACCCCATTCCCTGGGACACTTCCGAAGTATATTTTACCGGTGGCTGGGGGAATTATTCGCGCCTGCGTGGCGACACACTTTGGGTGGCTATGGAAGGTTATGGTCTTTGTGCCTATAAACTGAACGACTTGCTTTATACCTCCGGCTTAAACTTTGACCAGGAATTGTGTCATATTTTCACTCAGTTTGTGGCCAGCTTCGGTTTTATCGACGACACGCTGGTTTGGCTCAGCAACCACGAAATCTACAACCTGAAACCCTGGCTCGAAGGCGGACAACCTGAATTGGTTGGACAGGCCCCGGGTTCCGGCATCTGTACCCAGGTTGCCGAAACCGCCTTAGGCAAGCGGATAGTCTCAAGCACCTACAATGTGCTTTGGAGCCTCGATATTGACGGGGCTTTGCAACTTTACGACCCTTACAATTATCCAAATTACACGATGATCCATTCCAAAGAAATTGAAGGCTCACCAAAAGTTTTTACAGTCGAGCACGATTCGGTTTGGGTAGGAGCGCAAATAAATTCGGTTTGGTCGCTGGCTGTTTATAAAATCGAGGCCGACACCTTTCGGTTGGTTGCACACACTCCAGCCCCTGGCAAAGTGTACAGCGTGTCGAAAGACGGAAACCAAATTGCCGTTGGCTGCAAACTTGGAGGGGCTGCCTGGTACCGGTTCAATGGGACAGGTTTTATTCAGGAAGGAAGTCTTCCACCCTTTGCCCAAAATATAATCGACATCAAAATAAAGAACAATTATCTGTATGTTGCCGACCGTTTCGATGGCCTTTTTGTATATGATATTTCGCAACCCGGAAACCCTGTCTTAACTGCACAAAGCCCGGGCAGCGGGGGTTGGGATGGAGCTTATGGGACCACCGGGATTGATGTTGGCCCCGATGGAAAAATTTACCTCACCGACTTTCATGTGGGAACAATGATAATCGAAGCTGTGGATAGTATGCTGATAACAGGAATTCCTCGCCCTGCCTATCAGGAAAAATCCGAAGGAATCAGTGTTTATCCCAATCCTGCCGGGGATTACATAATTTTTGATGCAGGAAAAGATTATTTCGACGATGTTCAAATTACGGTTTTTGACATGACAGGGAAAAAGATATTCAGTGATGAAGCCATGAATGGTAGAAGATTTAAATTAATGCTGAAAGGTTTAAAACAGGGGGTGTATATATACAAAGTCTACTTTAATAACCAATTCAAAATGGCAAGTAGGTTTGTCAAAAGTTAATTATTCCCCACATTTTATTCAAAACATTTTTTATTTTTGTAGATAATTGATATTTCAGTTCATTTAATACTTTAAAGCCTATTAATCTTATTCTTATGAAAGCAAAACTATTTTTAACAATCGCATTTACAATATTGGTCTTTGTAGCAAATGCTCAATTTCCTATTGATCCTGAAACACAAAAAATAAAATATTCAGAGGTAGTTGAATTTGATGGCATGACAAAAGAACAATTGTATCAGAAAGCAAAGCTTTGGATTGTTTCTACACTTAAATCAGGTGACAACATGGTTGAATTGGATGGGACAAGTTCTGATCAAGTGGTTGGTACTGGAAATCTATTATTGGATAGTGTACAAAATTATATGGTTAATTGGTACTATACTAAAGGGCAATTAAACTTCAAATTCATTGTGTTTTGTAAGGAAGGAAGGTTAAAGTATAGTGTTGAAAATATTCTGTTATCATACCAAATATCTCAAACCTCTCTAAAACAAGTAGCACTGGAGGATCTAAAAATTAAACCATTAAGTGAAAAAGAAAAAAAGAAGAATGAAAAGAAAAAAAGTTTTGAAGAAAAAAATATTCCATACTTAGACTCTCAAATAAAAGCCCTTATTGCTGATTTCCTTCGTTCAATGAAAAAGAGTGATGAGGACAATTGGTAGTAGATGATTACCAATCGAAATGGTTTTTGGTTGATATTTGTCATAGTAACTTCTTGAGTAATCTACTTGCTAATAGAAATAATACTATCATTATGTCCAAATATGATAGTAATTTTACTATCTTTGCACGACAATCTAAGAATGAAGTTTTATGAAATATTCAGAATTACACCGTCTTATCCTGAAAGGTGGCTGGGTTTATCTTCATTCGAGGGGGAGTCATTACATCTATAATAAAGATGGTAGAACATATCCAGTTCCATTTCATGGCTCGAAAGAAGTAGGTAAAGGTTTGGAAAAGAAAATAATGAAGGAAATGGGGATAGAGTAAGTCCATTCCCTTCAGATATAAAATATGGAAAAATGAAAACAATAAGGATCGTAATCGAGAAATCATCAGACCATTACAGTGCGTATGCCGATAATGTGGAGGGTATATTTGGTGCAGGCGATACGGTTGCAGAATGTAAACAATCAGTATTGGATGCAATTGACCTTATGAAGGAATACAATGAAAAAATCCCACAGGTACTTCAAGAGGAATATCAGTTGACATATCATTTTGATTCCGTAAGTTTCTTAAATTATTACAAAGGGATATTAAGCAATTCAGCATTGGAGCGACTTACCGGGATTAATCAGAAGCAGATGCAACACTATGCGTCAGGGCTGAGAAAACCTCGTGAAGCACAACGACAAAAAATAACAAACGCATTGCACAAGCTTGGGGAAGAGCTTTTGGCTGCTGAACTATAAGTCAGTACGAAAATTCCGGCAAAAATAGTGTCGCCTCTACGAGGCTTTGTGGTCTTTGTCTTGTTTGTTTCTACCATGCTATCGCCTCTACGAGGCTCAAATAATATTTATAAATCGGGTGAAGTTCCGTCAGGAACGGCAGTATGGTAGCCAGAAAATGGACACAGATCACGAAGCCTCGTAGAGGCGACAGTATGGTAAGGATAGCTCAATTTATTGAGTCATACTATAACCATTCAGCAAATTCCTCAGAATATTTACCCCATACAAGGGGATATTGATAAAACCCTCCGATTGGATAAGGTTGCAGGGCGACAAGCGAAAAATGGGATATTAAGCAATTCAGCATTGGAGCGACTTACCGGGATTAATCAGAAGCAGATGCAACACTATGCGTCAGGGCTGAGAAAACCTCGTGAAGCACAGCGACAAAAAAATAACAAACGCATTGGACAAGCTTGGGGAAGAGCTTTTGGCTGTCGAACTATAATTTTAGAAATCAGTAAATTAATCTCCAGAAAAATGTAAAAACACACAACATTTATCTCCAAAAAAGTGTAAGAACGCCCTTGTTTTATCTCCAAAAAAATGAAAAACAACCTTACATGCTAATAAAAATGCGTCTCTACGATGGGTTGCCAAAAGTTACGATATAGAATATCTGATATTCCTTTGCAAGCTTTTTCCAAAATACAATTCGGATGTGGGTGATCAAGTGTGATAAGTTGCGTGAGGCTGCAAGGCAATTTCTCGCACACACCTTCCACACACAAGGGTTTCTCATTGCAACAACTGCGGCCCAGAGGCCAGAAAAAGTCGTTCATAGCTGCAATGGGATGTCCCGATTCGCGGGCAATTACCCGCATGGCTTCTATGCATGCTTCGCGGATTTGGCTATCGTCAGAAATAAGGATTTTATTCCTTAGCTTTTTAGCCAGACCATCATCCCTTATTTCGACACAACCCGTGCGGAGCAACACCCGCTGCATGTGGTAGTCCATAATGGGGATATAATTCTCAGGATCGGCCATTTGAAAAAGCCCGGCATCTTCAAGAAGTTTTATCAGAAAAGAACTCTTTTTTTTGAATGGATCGGAGAAGGCTTCAAAAATTTCGAGGAGTTCGTACAAACCCTTTCCATTGTTGAGCAGCCTTGAATTGGACATTTCAAGCAAGTGGCTTATGCTTCCCTCAAAGTATAGTTGAAGTTTCGCATCCAGGTCGATCAATAAATTGGCTCTTTCGTCTAATCGGTCCAGGGTGCATGAGTTGGGGGATCTGTTAGTTTGAAACCTATAACGAAGTTTAGATGGAAGTCTTTTTTTATTTGTCCGAGTTGCGATTCCTGGCATCAGCAAAAAATCATTTTTTCTCAGCATTTGAAGAAAAACCTTTTCAAGAACATCCCAGCCAAAAAGATTTTTTTCGGGCATGGCCAAATTATAAGTTTGATGGCAAATTGCTACGGCATAAAAGATGGTCCGCAACTTCAATTCTGGTTCTGCCCTATTGGAAAGAAAGGGCCTATTTAAAAACGTTGACCTTACTTTGTAGTTTTTGATTAGTTGGCCAATTTTTATCGCTTGTGGAATATTTGTTTGGACCATATTAATGAAAATTAAATTTATGCTCGGCAATCGGCAAATATATAGCTCCTTCTTGAGTAAGCCTGCTTTCAAAAAAAGTGATGCCTTGCACTAATTCTTCCTGAAAATGGATGTTTTGAAAAGGCAAGATTGTCCTGTGAAACTTATTACAATCCGACAGCTTCTTAATCCTGGCAAGGGTCAGATGGGGTTTGTAATCCATTTTTTCAGCTTCAAAGCCAAAATCGACCATCGACTGGTCAATCAGCTTTTGCAGATACTTCAAATTACCGCCTTCCTCCACTCCTATCCAAAGCACACGGGGTTCTTTTTTTCGCCCAAAATATCCAATGCCTTTTAGTTGGAATGAAAAAGAAAAGAGTCTTGCTGTCACTTCTCTTAATGATTCTATCACTTGAAGAATCTGTGCTTCGCTAGTTTTGCCAAGAAACTTGAGGGTAAGATGGAAGTTATCAGGTTTCACCCAATTTATGCCCTCACCCTTCAATCCTCGTTGAATATCCTTACAGCAGTCAGATAGCGCATCACTAGCATTTAGCTTTATCCCAATAAATGTCCTTATCATTCTTTGTTTTTGTTGAAAAAATATACTTGACCAAAACTATAAAAAATCTTACTTTAGAGGATTAAAACTAAAATCGAAATAGATATGAGCAATCCAAAAAAATTAGCTGTAATCCTTTCCGGCTGTGGCGTATATGATGGGGCCGAAATTCATGAGGCCACCCTGACACTTTATTCTATTATGAAACAGGGCGCGACTTACGAAATCTTTGCCCCCGATGTGAAACAGGCTCATGTGGTAAACCACCTCACTGGCGAAGAAATGGCAGAGGAGCGGAATGTTTTGGTAGAATCGGCCCGTATTGCCAGGGGTGCTGTCAAAAACCTAAAGGAATATGATGCTTCTGAATTTGATGCCCTGATTTTGCCCGGAGGATTTGGAGCCGCGAAAAACTTATCGAATTTTGCTTTTGCAGGCACCGACATGAACATAAACCCCGATGTTGAAAAAGCAATAGGCGATACTGTGAAGGCCAAAAAACCGATCGGCGCATTGTGCATTGCCCCGGTCATCCTTGCCAAAATGTTCCCAAACATTGGCATAACGATTGGCCAGGATGGCGACACAGCCGAAGTTATTGAGTCACTGGGCGCAGTTCATCATGAAACCACACATGGTGAAGTAATCGTTGATGAAGAGTACAAGGTTGCAACTACGCCCTGCTATATGCTCGACGCAAACATTCTTCAAATCGCGGAAGGGGCAGATAACGTGGTGAGGGAGGTTTTGGGAATGACTTAACAAAAACACCACAATAAATTGTGTGATGCGGCAAAATCGCCACGATAAATTGTGTGTATGCCGTAAAATCACCATAATAAATTGTGGTGCTGTCTCAACCTACAAAAAGTTGCGGGATGGGGGACTGAGAACTGGCGACTGGCGACTGCCCTCCTTTGCTAAAGCTCCGTAGGGTATACCTACTGCCTACTGGCTACTTTCAACTCACCACTTTCGATGCGGACAATGATATTCTCGATCATTATGTCTTCGTTGTCAGGGTCGTATTCGTCTTTTAGGTCGGAGCCAAACAGACGTGCAATCGATTGCCAGAAAAATGCAGAAAGGTTTCCTCGAAGCTGCTTGATAAGCTCGTACGATGTATTGCCTGTTTCGCGGTCAATTAATTTGATAAGGATGCGACCTTCGGAAAATGTAAGCTTAACAAGTTCTTTTTCAAATTCTTTTCGAAGCCTTTCTTCCTGCATGGCCACATATTTTTTGCGCTCCCTTTCGGTTTCGAAAAGGCTCATGCTTTTTTCGATGTTTGTGATTCGCTCGTTCGCAATTCTTGCATACGGATACACTTTCAAGACCTTGCGCATGAGCTTGTCGTAGCGCCTCATCTGCCTACGTTGTTTCCAGGTATATTTTCCTTCGATGATAACTTCATCCAACACCTTTGAGGGAATCGAGTCGGCATATAATATATCGCCATGTATAAAGAAATCTTTGTCCTGGACATTTTGTGCCGATCCCGGCAATGCTATCATCAGCAAAAACAAAACTGATATTTGAACAAGTATGGTTTTCATTGTTAAATTTTTTGCACTAGTTCCAAGAACTATGCCATCCAAAAATACTATTTTTTTGGTTTGATACGATGAAAGTTTGTTTTACAGGGGGGCAAATCTGGCTACTAAGGTTTAAAGAATAAAAAAGCCCGCAATAGTTGCAGGCTCTTATATTTTCAAAAAAAATAATTAATCCAATTAAGCAGGATGTATTGCTTCAACCGGACATACATCAGCACATGCTCCACAATCAGTACACTCGTCTGGATCGATAACATAGATATCACCTTCTGCGATTGCTTCAACCGGACATTCGTCTATACATGTACCACATGCAGTACAATCATCATTAATTACGTAAGCCATTGTATTTAATTTTAAGTTAAAAATGTTTCCAACAAAGGTATTTTCATTTTCTAAATAGAAAAAGAATTAGAAGTTTTTTTTGAAATTTTTATCCATTATAAATTACACCTTCCAATATTTCACCCAATCATAGGATGGTGGACATTGAATATTTTACACATCGCCGATAATTTGCCCCCTACTGCTTCGTTATGCCTATCATCAATGGTATTATTCCGATTAGCCGAAGGGAAATATTTTCGGGGATGCTATTGGGGTATTATTGTTATTTTTGAGCTTTTAATTTTTAGTATGAAGACTTTGAAAAGATTTAGCATAATTTTGATTCCGGTTCTTGCGATTCTTTTTTCCTGCCAAAAGGAAAATGTAATTAACAATAAGGACATAACTCTCGAATTCTCGACGGATACGATAATGTTCGACACCGTGTTTACAGAAATTGGGTCGACCACCAAACGTTTCACTGTAAAGAACCCGGAGAATGGCACTATTACCATAGATGAAATTAAACTGGCCGGAGGCGATAATTCGATTTTTCGCCTAAATGTAAACGGAATTGTAGCGAATACTGTTGAGGATATGGAAATAAGGGGTAAGGACAGTATTTTTATTTTTGTTGAAGTTTCGACTGATTCGACTCACGAGAATTTGCCAATGGTGCGTGAAGACTCCATCCTATTCAGGGTGCACGATTCTGAACAGCAAGTTAAAGTGATCGCTTTTGGACAGGATTATATCCTGAAAAAAAGAGAATTTCTTACCACGCAAACTTGGACTGCTGAGTTGCCCTATCTTATTTTCGATTACATAGTGGTAGATTCGCTTCAAACTTTGACCATTGAAGAAGGCTGCCAATTGCATTTTCATCATCAGGCAAGTTTGTATGTATTGGGGACTTTAATTGTAAAAGGATCAGTGAATAACCCGGTGGTATTCCAGGGTGACCGTTTAGAATACATGTACGATGATGTGCCGGGGCAATGGGGATATATCCACCTAGTATCGGGAAGCCACGACAACGAAATTGATTATGCCGTAATCAAGAATGCCATTATTGGTATCCAGGTCGATACTTTTTTTAACACCGCCCCTACCCTTGTGATTTCCAATACTAAAATTGAAAATATGAATGCAGTCGGGCTGTATGCCCAGGGAGCTAAAATTCAGGCTTCGAATTGTGTATTCAGCAACTGTGGGCAGTATTCGGCTGCCCTGGCCATTGGGGGCGATTACCAATTTTACCATTGCACCTTCGGGAATTATTGGTCATACTCGAACCGGGTCACACCCTCTGTAATAATAAACAACTATTACGAAGACGTGAACGAAAATATCCATATCAGGCCCATCGAGAATGCCTATTTTGCCAATTGCATTATCTATGGCAACCGCGAAAATGAAATTGGCCTCGATATGTATAAATTTTCATCACAAGAAATGTTCAATTACCGGTTCGAGAACTGTTTGCTAAAAACCGACACCGTTTTGCCCGACAATCGCCAGATTAATTGCCTTGTGAACGAAGACCCGAATTTTCTGAACCCCTTTAATGGGAACCTCGAACTCGACACCCTATCTGCCGCCAAAAATGTTGCCGACTATACAACCGCTACATTTTATCCGTACGATATAAAAGGGAACAGCCGCCTGGCTGACGGAGGTGCTGACATAGGGGCTTATGAAAGGATTGAGGAGAGGTAAACCTATTTCAATACCATTTTATTCTGTGCCATCCTTTCGGTATAGGATTGTAGGATGGCTTTGAATTTCAGCTTGTCTACCTCCGAAATAATTTCAGGCTTGTCAATTAGATTTGTCTGGAGAAGGGTATCATTAACAAGGTCATAAACAAGGGTGAAATTCTCACCGTCAAAAAAGATATACTTCCCATGTGCAATATATTGATAACCACTATTGATATATGTAGTAACGGCATTAGTGGGCGAAGTTTCCAGAAAACTCTGGCCAAAACTTAAAAAGGGGTATGGATAATTTAGATAGTCCATAACCGAAGGAAAGATATCGATGTGCGAACAATAGGTTTCGATTTTGGCCGGCATTGTACTATCCGTCTGATGATACAAAAGCAAAGGAACCTCGTAAGCCCCCGAACTGGTCTGATATTTCCTCATCTCGGTCAACGAAGTATGGTCGGCTGTAACTACAAACAGGGTGTTCGCAAACCAATCCTCTTTGCTGGCCGATTCGAAAAACCGCTTGAGGGCATAATCAGCATACTGCACACTTTCGTGGATGTCGAGCTGCCCGGGCAAAAACCTGCCCCTATATTTTTCAGGTATCCGGTAAGGGTGGTGCGACGATAAACTGAAGATACAACTAAAAAATGGCTGCGAAAAGGAGGTCAGTTTTTGGCTGAAATATTGAAAATATTCTTCATCGAAAATCCCCCAGTTGCCATCGAAGCCCTCCTCGTTAGGGTAATCTTCCATGCTGAAATAATGCTCGATCCCGGCAAGGTTTGCAAAATAGTCGAACCCCATTGTCCCTTTCCTTCCCCCATGAAAAAAGGAAGTATGATAGCCTTCTTGTCGCAACAAATAGGGGATCCCCGAAATCTCGTTCGAGGCAAACTGGCTTGTAATAAAAGGGGTTGGCGAAAGGGCAGGTATCCCTGATAAAATTGCAGGCAGCGCCTCAATCGACTTTCGACCGCAGGCGAAAGCATTACGGCAGTTTGTCCCCTTTTTCAACAGGGAATCGAGGAAAGGGGTATATCCACGCGAATGGTTAAAGGAGCCTACGTATTCTTTGCCAAAGCTCTCCATAATTATCACCACCACATTCATCTTTCGAAAACTGCCTTGATGCGAAAAATCTTTCCGGATAGGATAATTGGCTTCGAGTTCTACTGAGTTAAAGAAATTAAACTGTGGCAGATCTTCGCTCGAAAGGGTGGTAATTATGCTAAACCCGGTAGTCAGAACCAGGGGGATATTGCTTGCTTCGGCATATTCGGCTGCAGTTATTATACGTATGGGTTTCAAGCTAAAACCACGGGCCAGAAAGTAAATGGAACTGGATGTGATCAAGAAGGCAAACCAAATCACGGCATACTGAAATAAGGTCGTTGGTGGCCTCTCGATCTTATGGACGCGGTATTTTTTATTTTTTGGATAAAAAACGATCAACAATACAACCAAAATGATTGCGGTAACGGGCACAAACCAAAAGTCGCTCAGGTATTTTGGCAATAGAATTAGGAAATCTTCGAAAGGGCCGGTGGCAGAAAAGAAATCGGCGGTGGTGCGTTTGTTCGAAAACCGGAAATACACGGCATCGCCCATATCGGCCATCAGCAAAAGTGAATTAACAAAAACGTAAATGCTTTTCAGAAAGGTTTGCCAGGGTCTCCGATCGAGGAAGTCGAAAGGCAGGATGCTCAACAGAAGGAATACCCCGTTGTAATAAACTATGGTAGCATAGTCGAATCGTATCCCATAAAAAAAAACAGAAAGTATATCGCTTGTCGTGGATGTCGAGAAATAGCTGTAGTTTACCAGAAAGAAGAACAGTCGTGCAAACTGATAAGCAATCAACAACAGGAAAACCCGTTTTGCCAATAGTTTGATCCTGCCAATATATTCCCTCATCATTAAACTTAATAAAAAAGAAAGATGTTCAAAAAACTTAATTTCTGAACATCTTCCCAATCAAAAATGATTATTATTATTTTTTCAAAATTAATATTTCGTATAAACCTCATGAAAATCCTGTGTAGCCGTACCAGTGCTTGAGGCTGTAAAAGTAATTTCAAGACCATAGTTCGATCTGTTTACCATACCGGCAAAACCATTCGTTACTGTCTCATCATATTTCCCTTCAATCAAATAACTAAAGCTTGCAGGCGGGAAAGTATGGAGGGGGATAAAAATACTATCGCCACGAACATCGGCATGAACAGAAAGACTTACATTTTCGAAATTGGAAAAGTTAGCAAAGAGAATGCGGTTATTCAAATTTTCGTATGCCTCAAGATCGGTATCGTAATCCTCGTATGTATCGAGGGGGTCACTCAGATTGGTTTTCGTAACACTATATTGGCGTGTAAACTTGCTCAACGAATTTGCTACTATTACGCTTCGTGTAAGTACCGTCTTGTTCCCGGCAGCGTCTTTAACGGTATAAGTAACCGTAAACTCGCCAGTTTGGATAGTAGCACCAACACCCAGCTTAATGTTATCTCCATCTACATTAAGAAATTCCTTTTCCAGTGTGTCAATTTCGTGTACAATAGTCACGTTAAGCGAAGCTGAATCATCCAAATTGTCCCAAAGGGTTGCCAGGCCGTACTCGTGGTAGCGTTGGTTCAGGGTAATTTTGTATGGGTTTGGCCCAGCAAGAGAAGCACGGGGCGCAGTGACATCTTTATCTTTGCAACTATATAACACACTCAGCAACAAGATTCCTATCAGCAAAAAAGATTGAGTCGAGAAAATTTTCTTTTTCATTTTATTGATTTTAAGTTCTTTTTTCAATGAGGGTAAAAATAATATAATTTTTGAAAATATTAAAAGTGAATCTTTCTACTGAAAATTACGAAGATTCAACATACAGAACGGGATAATATTTCAAATAGTTGCGTGCCTATAACGAAATTATCAACTCATGTATCCGCTTTAATTTTACAAGCAGGCATTCGAGATGATCGAGGTGTAGCATATTGGCTCCATCCGACAAGGCTTTGTGGGGTTCGGGGTGGGTCTCTACAAACAGGCCATCGACTCCCACGGCAATCCCTGCCCTGGCAATGGTTTCGATCATTTCAGGTTGCCCGCCCGATACGCCCGATTGCTGATTGGGCTGTTGCAACGAATGGGTAATGTCGAGGATCACCGGCAAGCCAAATTTTTTCATTTCGGGGATGCCCCGGAAATCGACAATTAAATCCTGGTAGCCAAACATTGTGCCCCGGTCTGTGAGCATCACATTACGGTTTCCAGAGTCGATCACTTTATTGGCGGCAAATTGCATAGATCCGGCAGCTAAAAACTGCCCTTTTTTTATGTTGACCACTTTTCCTGTTTTTGCAGCGGCCACCAGCAATTCGGTTTGCCTGCAAAGAAAAGCAGGAATCTGCAACACATCGGCAACCTGGGCTGCAAATGAGGCTTCTTTTTCAGAATGGATATCGGTCACGATGGGCAGATCGAAACGGTCTTTTACTTTTTGAAGGATCGAGAGGGCTTCCGCATCGCCGATCCCCGAAAATGAGTCGATGCGCGACCGGTTGGCCTTTTTGTACGAGGCTTTAAAGATGAAGGGGATCTGTAATTTATCACTGATCGCTTTTATCCTTTCGGCAATCCGCAGGGTAATCTCCTGCCCTTCCACCACACAAGGCCCCGCCAGCATGAAGAAACTCTCCTTATCGGTATAGTTTATTTTTGGTATGGATGCTACTATCGAATTCATAATCGTTTGTTTTCTCCGGCAAAGATAGTCAGTTGAAAATTTATTTTGAAGGTTGTTTGAATATTGATACCTCAAAAAGTGCAGTGATAAAACGACAGTAGAGACGCAATGCCTTGCGTCTCCACTATCCATGTTTCCGATCAGAAAATTTGGGTTAATAATTCAATAATCAGAGGTTTTGATCCCAATAAGGATTTATATATGGATTTGACTATTAGAAGGTGTCAGGAACAAGGCTTGCGAGAGTTTAAAGTCAGAGTTTACTTTTGTAAATGACTGACTTAAAACTAGAGCATAACGAAGTTCCTGGCACATTGTAAAAGTCAAATTAGATCATCATTTTGAAAACAATCATAATGGCTACTGATATCAACACGGCAGCTATCAAAGTGCCTAACAGTATTCTATTGCTTATCTTTTTCATGGTTTTTAGTTTTTAAGGTTCGACTTCCAATTGTTGTAATAATCCGATATTTCCTGCATGTCCATGCCAAGCATTTCCATGGTCTTGAATATCTCGGGCAGCTCGTCAGTTGTGAACTGTTCCTTCACGAGATCCTTTACTATTGACTGGGCTTCGTTTGATACAAAAAACCCGATGCCACGCTGATTGTAAATAATATTCTTGTCCTGAAGGTGGGTGTAGGTACGCATTACGGTGTTTGGGTTTACTTCCAGATCAACGGCCAGTTGGCGTACCGAGGGGACTTTCTCATCTACCTTCCACTTTTCGAGAAGGATATTCCCATAAAAGTAGTCGGCAATTTGCATATAAATCGATTTGTTTTTGCTGAATTCCATCTTAAACCTCCCTTTCTTTTATCTTGAAAAATGCAGCTACATAGAATATCACCGGAATCACATACACAAAAGCTGTCTTTATAAAACGTGGTAGGAAGTCGGTGAAAAAGTAGTTGAAATCAGGCTCCCAGGATTCTGGGCTGTTCATAGTCAGATTAAAATCGCCAAACCCGCCAAAAAGGAACATCACAAACAACAGGTTAATAAATGTAAACAGGCTATTGATAATGAACCCAGCGAGCAAGGTTTTCGGGATGGCATGTTTTTGAAAAGCTGCCGCCCCAAGGAAAAATATGGAGTGTACCAGGAAATAAGGCATGTAAGCCTCGTTCAGCGATTGTGGCCCCATGTGGATGTTAAAAGGGTTGAATGCCTCGTACGAAAATCCCATAACCCCCGACCACAGGCCGTTGATGATCATCGAATAAAGCATGTACGATCCAATGGCGGCAAATATCCAAACGATACCTGACAGCAACCAGGGAATAAAATATTTCTCAAAGGTTGATGCCGGAAGGCTCAGGTGTGCAATTGATTTTTCGGTGCTGTTCAGATGCCAAAAAGAGCGGCCTGCAATAAGGGCTGTACCACCGTAAATCAAAATGAAGTAGAAAATCAGGTGCATCTTATTGAGGAGGGAAGGCGCATTGTTTGCCACAAAGAAAGAGGTTATGAACACAAAGCCGAAAAAGCCGGCAACGGCAAGCAGGATGGCTTTTTTGTTCAGGCTTAGGTTCAGTTTCAGTAGAGCGGTGGTTCTGTTTATATCAAATATCTGGTTCATGGCTTATCGGTTTTTAATTTGTTCAACAACTCCGTTCGTATTGCTTAAAACAGCATTGAACAGCAACTCAAAATCGACCTGCGATTCCTCGTTTGAAGTATTGGCTGTTACAATATAGGAACCTCCAAAAACATCCTCGCTGTATATTATATTTTCTGGGGCAGGCTCGCCTTTGCCAACTTTGTGAAAATTGAGCTTTGTCGAAATTTCATCAATCGTATGGTTGAAAATAATCTTACCGTTTTCGATGATGATCACCGGGTCGATGAGGTTTTCGAGGTCGCGCACCTGGTGGGTCGAAATCAGGATGGAGCGGTTTTCGTCGATCATCGAAGCTACTACCTTCCGGAACTTGCTTTTCGAGGGGATGTCGAGTCCGTTGGTGGGTTCGTCCATCAGGATCAACGAGCAGTTTGTGGCCAGGGCAAAGGCAATGATGAATTTTTTCTTTTGCCCGTACGACATGTTTTTCAACCGGTCTTCGGCGTTCACTTCAAACTCGCGCATCATTTCGTTCATCTGGCTTTTATCGAACCGGTCGTAAAAAACCGAGTGTAGGTCGATGTACTGCGCTGTGGTAAAATCAGGAAGAAATATCTCTTCGGGAAGAAAAAATATTTCCTTTAATGTTTTGGGTAAGCGCTTGTCCAATGAAGTATCGTACAATTCCGCTTTCCCCTTTTGGGCATACAAAAGCCCTGTCATAATTTTAAGGAGGGTGGATTTTCCGGCACCGTTCTTTCCGAGCAAACCATAGATGTTGCCCTTTTCGAGGTTCAGGTCGAGGCCATCGAAAAGCTTTCTGTCCTTTCGATACCTGAAATCTAATTTTTCAATTTTCAACATGACTAAGTGTTTTAGTGTTCTACATTATTAATACACTACAAAGATAAGGCAGTATTTTTTAGAATTCCAATTTTTTTTGGAATTATTTTTTGTTTTTTTTGAAGTAGGGGAAAAAAATGAATGAAAATAGTTGATGTTCATTATATTAATCCATCCCAACCCTTCCTTTGAGAAAGGAAGGGCTTTCCCCTGTTGCTAAAATTGTCTTAAAAGATCTCTAACTGTTTTCATTTCTACTTCCCGGAATTTCCCCCGAGGGGAGACAGTGCTTCGTTGCAAATTTTATCGGATTAGCTTTTTGCTGGACTTCTAAATTCAAAAATCAAAACCAGAGATTATACCTGACAGGTGGTAAATCGGAGGATATCCCCCGCTGGCGGGGGACTAAGGGGGTGGATTTTGTTGCACTATTAATCCATCCTGAAATTTGAAATTGTATAATTTCTTCCCAACATATATTCTGATATTCAATCAATTTTATCTATTTTTAGCCCTCAATCATTGCTCATTATTTACCAAAGCTATTTTAACTATGAAGAATCTTTTTCTCATATTACTGATCTTAGCCACAATAAACACAGGCTACTCCCAACTTTCCTGGACTTATACCAATACCGGGGTTTATCACACAATCCAAATTCAAGAATCAATTCCTGTGACTATTGATGGAGTACAAGTTTCAATTGGGGATTTTATTGGTGTGTTTTATAATTTATCGGGAGGGGGTCTTGCTTGTGCGGGTTACGCCCAATAGACTGGTAGCCCAATTTCCTTGCTGGCTTATGGCAAACAGACCGGGCAAAACAGTGGATTTTCCGGAGAAGAAAGGTTTAAATGGAAAATATGGAGGACCTCTGACAGTAGTGAATTCATTGCACTACCATCTTACTTTCAGCCACCAGTTGCACAAAATACAAATTGGTATTCAAACAATGGAGCGAGTAGCCTTTCCACATTGAAAGCGACCAGTTCAACTGACACCCAAAATATCAATTTGCCCCAGGGTTGGAGCTTCTTTTCAACCTACATTATACCTTTCGAGCCTAACATTGATAGTGTTTGTTCCTCCCTCTCATCGAATATTCAAATTGCTAAAAACGGGATTGGACATGTGTATTGGCCACAATATGGTATAAATGTAATTGGCAATTTGATAATAGGAGAAGGCTACCAAATTAAACTGACCTCGGCCTTGACCATGACTGTTGAAGGCATTGCGGTTGAACCGGAAAATTCACCAATCATTATTCCGCAAGGCTGGAGTTTTCTTGGATATTTACGGCAGAATTCAGCACCTTTAGTCAGCATGATGAACCCTATTATTCCTGACATAATCATCATAAAAAATAGTATCGGGAGTATTTATTGGCCTCAATGGGGAATCAATTTCATAGAAAATCTTATTCCAGGAGAAGGGTATCAAATAAAAATGAATTCATCGCAAACATTAACTTACCCTGGACAGACAGGCTTGCCTTATACAATAACTACTAACATAACAAACATCACACAATCCTCTGCAACAGGTGGAGGTCAAGTTTCGTATGATGGTGGTTTTCCAGTAACCGCTCGTGGCATTTGTTGGAATACAATAGGTAATCCTACACTACTTGATTCGGTAAGCGTAAACGGTGACGGAGTTGGATTATTTATATGTAATATCATAGGACTATTGCCAGATACAATTTATTATCTTCGTGCTTATGCTACTAATAGCACGGGTACAGCCTACGGAAATGAAGTAACCTTTTCTACTCTGGCTCTAGGTGCACCATGCGCAGGAATGCCTGGAATTATTGATATTGATTACAACCTATATAATACCGTTCAGATAGGCAGTCAGTGTTGGATGAAAGAAAACCTGAGATCAACACACTATTCAAATGGAACTGCGGTACCTTACATTTCGAGTGGAAGTGCGTGGGCATTATTGGGAGCTACGGATAAAGCCTATTGTTATCATGATAATTCCCTTGAAATGGCAGCAATTTATGGTGCCCTTTATACATGGGCTGCAGTAATGAACAATAGTGGAAGTAGCAATAATGTACCCAGCGGGGTTCAGGGAATATGTCCAATTGGATGGCACGTACCCAGCGATGAAGAATGGAAAATACTTGAAGGAGAGGTCGATAGTTTATATGATTATCCCGATGCAGAATGGGATGATATAGGAGGCCGAGGATATGATGCTGGATTCAACCTTAGAGCAACTTATGGGTGGCATAATGAAGTGAATGGACCTGATTTATATGGCTTTTCTGCACTGCCTGGAGGAGGCCGGCATAATAATGGGCAATATTTCAATGACGGTTGGAGTGCACTTTGGTGGTCAACAACACAATACTCATCAATTGAAGCCTGGGGTCGGCATATATATTATGAATTTGGTTATATCGGGCGCAGTATTGGCACATCGAATTCCAAAGATTATGGTAGATCGGTGCGTTGTCTCAGAAATCCGGGAACACCGCAACCAGGTCTGCCCGTTATCTATACAGATTCGGTAAACAACATTAGTTTTACTTCTGCATTGGGTGGCGGAATGGTGGCATATAATGGCGGATCCCAAATTATCGACAGAGGTATATGCTGGAATACCACAGGAAACCCTACTTTATCAGATACATTTACAGTTGATAGTCTTGGTACTGGTTATTTTACAAGTATCCTTACAGGATTGTCCCCCTATGCTTTATATTATGTTAAAGCCTATGCTACGAATAGTCTAGGTACAGCATACGGACAAGAAATAAGTTTTATTTCGTTCTATTGTGGCATTTCAACAGTTGCAGATTATGAGGGCAATATCTACAATACTGTGAAAATTGGAAATCAATGTTGGATGAAAGAAAACATGCGCACAACCCATTACTCTGACGGCACCTCTATTCAAAATATTGCAAGTACGAGTGATTGGGAGGATTTACTATATACCGACAAAGCGTATTGTCATTATAATAATGATTCAACAAATGCAAATACTTTCGGGTTATTGTATACTTGGCTTACTGCGATGAATGGTTCATCAAGTAGTAGTCTAGTTCCCAGTGGTGTTCAAGGAATTTGTCCGGTTGGTTGGCATATACCAAGCGAATTTGAATGGATGATCTTAGAAGGAGAAGTTGATAGTTTATATGATTTGCCTAGTTCTATTTGGATTTCTGCCGGATGGAGAGGTTATGATGCTGGATTGAATTTGAAAGCAACAACTGGTTGGGATTCTGGAGGTAATGGAACTGATTTATATGGATTCTCTGCCAAACCAGGTGGACACAGAAGTCCTAGTGGAAATTTTGGTGGCATAAACTCTACAACCACATTCTGGACTTCGTATAGTTACTATTCTCAAGAGGCTTATTTCAGATCTTTATCTAGTACCTATGACCAAATAAGGAGAGAAGATATTGACAAAAATTATGGAATTAGTGTACGATGCTTAAAAGACTAATTTCTTGTTATATTTTTATCAGACCAATTTACAGTAGTTGGTATAGTTTCTGAAAAATTATTTAGTCAGCATTTAAACTTTCGTAGCAGCAATAAGTTTAGATGCCAAAATCAATCTACAAATTCTCCAACAGAAAGTTCAGCTTTCGTGTAAATAAATGGTATCGAGTATTCCCACCATATATACTATGGTTGCGGTTTGTATAAATCTGCATTTCGAATTGTTTGTCGGCCTGAACCAGTTTTTCGATAAACTCCATGGTGTTTTGCACATGTACGTTGTCGTCGGCGCTACCGTGGCAAATCAGGTATTTGCCCTGCAACTTGTCGGCGAAAAACAAGGGTGAGTTGTCATCGTAGCCACTGGGGTTTTCCTGGGGTGTACGCATGAAACGCTCGGTGTAGATATTGTCGTAAAAACGCCAGTTGGTGACAGGGGCCACGGCAATGCCTGCCTTGAAAATGCCATCGCCTTTTTCCATGCAAAGTGTGGAGATGAAACCTCCATAGCTCCAGCCCCAGATACCGATCCGGCTTCCATCAATGTAGGGTAAAGTTTGCAGGTGTTTGGCACCTTCAATCTGGTCGATGGTTTCGTATTTACCCAGTTGGAGGTAGGTCATTTTACGGAACTCCTCCCCTCTTGCTCCGGTGCCCCGGCCATCCACCGAAACTACGAAGTAACCATTGGCTGCTAAAACTTGTTCCCAATCGATATTCCAGCTATCCAAAACTTCTTGAGAATTTGGGCCGCTGTATTGGGTCATTAAAACCGGGTATTTTATGTTTGGGTCGAAATCAGGTGGCTTTATCATGGAGGCATTCAGGGTTACCCCTTCAGAAGTAGTAAAAGTAAAAAACTCTTTGTAGTTGAACTTATAACCGGCAAGCCTTTCGCGGTATTTCTGGTTGTCCTCCAACACACGGATTTCTTTGCCATTCGATTTATGAAGGGTAACCAAAGTGGGTGTGCTTACCGACGAGTAGGTGTTGATAAAATAGTTGTAGTTGGCACTGAAAGAAGCTGAATTGGTCCCTACTTTATCTGTAAGTTTTTTCATGCCCTTGCCATTCATTTTTATTGAATACACTTCGCGTTGCATGGGTGAAACGGCAGCGGCTTCGAAATAAAACAATTTTGAATCGGGATTAAAACCATAAAAAGCTGTGACATCCCATTCGCCCTTGGTGATTTGCTGCACAAGTTTTCCGGCGAGGTCGTAAAGATATATATGCGTGTAGCCATCGCTTTCGTTCAGAATAATAAACTGCTTTTTATCATCCAAAAAAGTCAGGTCATCGAAATAGCTTTCATCGATATAATATTTGTTCGCATCAGTATAAACAACTTTTGTTTTTCCTGAATTCCTGTCGGCCAACAATAATTCCAATTTATTCTGAAGGCGGTTTAAACGATAAATGCAGAGTTGATTTGGGTCCTGTGTCCATTTAATGCGTGGGATGTATTGATCGGTCTCGCGCCCCACATCCATTTTTTCGGTGTTCATTCCGGCCAAATGGTAAACATGCACGGTAACAATTGAATTATCATCGCCCGCTTTGGGGTATTTCCAAACCCGACATTCGGGGTACAATTTATTTTGTTCGAGGGTGGGATTTGAACCTGCGAACATGGTCATCCCGAATTCATGTACGTTGCCTTCGTCGAAGCGCATAAAGGCAATCGACTTGCTGTCGGGCGACCAGGCAAAGGCTTTGTTGAACTCGAACTCCTCTTCGTAAACCCAATCGGGGGCACCGTTAATTATTCGGTTAAATTCACCATCGGTGGTCACGGCCCTCTCCTGCCCGGTTTCGAGGTATTTCATATAGATGTTGTTGCCACGGACAAAGGCAATCATCGACCCATCGGGTGAGAAAGTAGCCAATTGTTGCTTGCCATTCTCCGAGAGTGGTTCCACTTTTTTGGTGGCCAGGTCATACACATAATAGTCGGCTGTAAAGGAGCGACGGTATATCCTTTCGCGGTTCGTGTAAAGAAGCACTTTTTTCTCATCGCCACTAAATTCGTAATCGCCAGTTGCCGTGAAATCTTCCATTCCAAGCGCATCAATATTACATAGCGTATCGACAAGTCCGCCATCGCTGTACCGAAATTTCACGATATATTTCCCACGGCCTTCGAGGGTTGTGTAATGCTCGCCATCGTTCATTGAGAGTATGCCCTGCACCGAACGGGGATAAAAACGGTATTCTTTCATTACCCCATCGAGGGTGATACTTTTGTCGCCCTTTTGCGACCAGCTTACATTCAGGTTTAGCGAGAACAGGATTGAAACCAGGATCAGAAGTCGTGATACTTTCATTTTTTATGTTTTTAATTATAGTTCGCAAATGTAATGTTTTCAGAAAATAAATCTGGGTGGAATTTGTGAATTACATGGAATGAGTGCCGGTGTGCCTTAAAGTCACGCCGACATTGGTTCACTTGTGACCCTAAAACATGATTCAAAGGTTAAATTAACATTAAAATATGACGTATTTTATGGTCATATCAAATTTTGACGTATATTTGCGTCATAATTAAAATTAGTATGACCAAAGTTGAATTATTTGAATCAAGTCTTCAGGAAGCGGCCCAACTATTTAAGGTCCTGTCCCACCCTGCGCGACTGTCCATTCTAAAATACCTGGCCCTTTCGAAAACTTGCATTTCAGGCGATATTTCGGAAGAACTCCCACTTAGCCGGACAACTGTAAACCAACATTTGAACGAATTGAAAAATGCAGGGCTTATTCAGGGAACAATCGAAGGGGTAAAAGTGAACTATTGCTTAAACCCAGACCGTATTAATGAGGTAGTAGAAACCATGAACAATTTCTTTAACGATATTCAATCAGATACTATATCTATTGATAATTGTCGAATGACAATTGATTAATTGAAATACCTTATTTTACGAGAGAAAGCTTGCACTTTAAAATCTATAAATTGTAATATAAAATGAAAATCTTAATTCTTTGTACCGGAAATACCTGCCGAAGCCAAATGGCTCATGGTTTTCTAAATTCATTCGATAACAGGCTTGAAGTTTTTTCTGCCGGCACCAAACCCGGCACCATTGTAAATCCCAATGCCGTAAAAGTAATGGCCGAGTTAGGCATTGACATTGATGGGGCCAAATCGAACCATGTCGATGAATACATAAACCAACCCTGGGACTTTGTGATTACCGTTTGCGATGGGGCGAAAGAAATTTGCCCAGTTTTTACCGGCAATGTAAAATCTCAAATCCATATTGGTTTTGACGATCCGGTTGAGGCGAAGGGCAATACTGAGGAAGTCCTTTCTGTATATCGCCGTGTAAGGGACGAAATAAGGCGAGACTTCGGGAAATTTTATCAGGAAACATTGTTACAACAACTATAAATAAGTAGCAAGTAGATAGTATCAAGTAAAAAGTATCAAGAATCAAGACTTTCAGAAACGATTGAAACAACAGTTAGAGACGCAAGGCTTGCGTCTCAATATCCGAAACCCGAAATATAAAAACCCGAAACAATATAAAAAGATGAAAGATTTAAAACTCATAGTCCAGGAAAAATACGGACAGATAGCCAATCAAAGCCTGGTCCAAAACCAAAGCTCTTGCTGCGGAAGCACATCGTGTTGCGGCGATGTGGATTACACCATTTTTAGCGATGACTATTCAGGGATGGATGGCTATAATGCCGATGCCGACCTGGGCCTTGGTTGTGGTTTGCCCACCGAGTTTGCGGGTATTAAAAAAGGGGATGCTGTTCTCGATTTGGGCAGTGGTGCAGGAAACGATTGTTTTGTTGCCCGCGCCGAAACAGGACCCGAAGGAAAAGTAACCGGCCTTGATTTTACCGACGAGATGTTGGACAAAGCCCGCGCAAATAACTTAAAATTAGGTTTCGACAATGTGGAGTTTTTCAAAGGTGACATTGAAGAAATGCCCCTGCCCCAAAATTCCTACGATGTGGTTATCAGCAATTGTGTGTTGAACCTGGTGCCTGATAAGGAAAAAGCTTTTTCAGAAATTTTCAGGGTACTGAAACCCGGTGGGCACTTTAGTATTTCGGATGTAGTAATTTCCGGCGAATTGCCCGAGCAAATTAAGAAAGATGCAGAAATGTATGCGGGCTGTGTGTCGGGTGCTATCCAAAAAGATAAATACCTAAGAATTGTTCAAGAGGCTGGCTTTTCGGAAATGTCCATTCAAAAGGAAAAGGAAATCCAAATCCCCGATGAGATCCTATTAAATTATCTTTCCTCAGAAAAACTAAAGCAATTTAAAGAATCTGGTACTGGCATTTTTAGCATCACATTAAAAGCAAAGAAGTAGGAACATTTTAATATCTGTCCTATGAAATCGCTTTATACCATTGGTTTACTGGTGATGTCGAACATTTTCATGACCTTTGCCTGGTACAGTCACTTGAAGTTTAAAGAACTGAGATGGTTTGAATCTTTGCCCCTTTTTTTGGTGGTCTTGTTAAGTTGGGGCATTGCCCTCTTCGAATATTTCTTTCAGGTTCCCGCCAACCGGATTGGTTTCAAAGGATATGGTGGACCTTTTTCTTTGCTTCAGTTGAAAGTATTGCAGGAAGTGATTACTCTTTTGGTGTTTGTCATTTTTACTCTCTTTTTCTTTAAAACCGAGACCTTTCGTTGGAACCATATCATCGGTTTCATTTTTCTTGTCCTGGCTGTCTATTTCATGTTTAAAAAATAATTATGAGCACTTTAACCAAACGACTCTCCTTTTTGGACCGCTACCTCACCCTATGGATCTTCCTCGCCATGGCCATTGGCGTTGGTTCGGGCTATCTTTTTCCGACCATTGCCAATTATTGGAACTCGATGAGTTCTGGGACAACCAATATTCCCATCGCCATTGGGTTGATTGTGATGATGTACCCTCCCCTCGCCAAAGTCCGGTACGAGGAATTAAAAGACGTGTTCAAGAATTTTAAAATTCTTGGCTTGTCGCTGGTACAAAACTGGTTTATTGGCCCTATCCTGATGTTTGCCCTGGCCATTTTATTCTTGCAGGACTACCCCGAATACATGGCCGGACTTATCCTTATTGGCCTGGCGCGTTGCATCGCCATGGTGATTGTATGGAACGAACTGGCCAAAGGCGACACGGAATATGCTGCCGGATTGGTGGCCTTCAATTCCATTTTCCAGGTCTTGTTTTTTTCGGTGTATGCCTGGGTATTTCTCACCGTATTGCCCGATTGGCTTGGATTGAAATCATTCGAGGTAGATATAACCATCGGTGAAATCGCCAAAAGCGTGTTCATTTATTTAGGAATCCCATTCATTGCCGGTTTCCTAACCCGGTTTTTTCTTATCAGGATAAAAAGCAAGGAGTGGTACCACAGTAAGTTTATCCCTAAGATTAGCCCTCTGACTTTGATTGCCCTGTTGTTCACTATTTTTGTGATGTTTTCACTAAAAGGTGAATTCATCGTAAAAATCCCGTTTGATGTAGTGCGGATTGCCGTGCCTTTGGTAATCTATTTCGTGATAATGTTTTTGGTGAGCTTTCTCATGGGGAAAAAAGTGGGGGCCGATTATCCTAAGACTGCAACCATTTCGTTTACAGCCGCCAGTAATAATTTCGAATTGGCCATTGCTGTGGCTGTATCTGTTTTTGGGATCAACTCCGGGATTGCTTTTGCAGCTGTAATCGGGCCATTGGTGGAAGTTCCTGTGCTGATTGCTTTGGTGCGGGTCTCTTTATATTTTCAGAAAAAATATTTCACCAATCAAGCTGGAAATTAACTTTTATTAAAAGACACGAATAAGGAAATTCAATAATACTACTCTATCTTTGTAGTACTTATGAACTTGCTCCTTGTATCGGCTTTTACATTTATCTTTAACCTTCCTTTTGGTTATTGGCGGGCCAATGTGAAAAGATACTCATGGCAGTGGGTTTTTGCTATTCATATTCCGGTTCCGGTTATTATTATCCTGAGGATTTTTAGCGGGATAGGATTCGCTTTCATCACCTACCCAGCCTTGATTGGATCCTTCTTTCTCGGACAATTTGTTGGAGGGAAGATTTATAGGTATTGCAAGAAATCACCAAATTCTACAACCTCATCTTGCTTGGTGATGGATTTGATCCGCCATTGCTCGTGATGAAAGAATCCTGTCTATAAAGCCATCGGATGATTTTTTTTAATATTCCTCAGAATTACTCGAAGCACTTGATGCGAAGCATTACTCCCACTCAATGGTCGCAGGCGGTTTCGAGCTTATATCATAAACAACCCTGTTGATACCACGTACTTTATTGATGATATCGTTGGAAACCTTTGCCAGAAACTCGTAAGGTAAATGCGACCAATCGGCAGTCATTCCATCGGTTGAGCCAACAGCACGCAAGGCCACTACATTTTCGTAGGTTCGCTCATCGCCCATCACCCCCACCGATTGAACCGGCAAAAGCATAACACCGGCTTGCCAAACCTGATCGTATAAATTATGGTCTTTCAAGGCTTTAATAAAAATATAATCGGCCTCCTGAAGAAGAGTCACTTTTTTGCGGGTAATATCCCCTAGTATGCGAATAGCAAGTCCTGGTCCGGGAAATGGATGACGGCCAATAATAGTATCGTGGATTTTAAGAGCTGTTCCCACTCGGCGTACTTCATCCTTAAAAAGCAAATTGAGTGGCTCCACAATTTTCAGTTTCATATAATCGGGCAACCCGCCCACATTGTGGTGCGATTTAATGGTTGCCGATGGGCCTTTCACCGATATCGACTCAATTACGTCGGGGTAAATAGTTCCTTGTGCCAACCATTTCACATCTTGTATTTTGTGGGCTTCGTCGTCGAATACTTCAATAAATACCCGGCCAATGGTTTTGCGCTTGGTCTCAGGGTCCGATATGCCTTCCAATTCGTCCAGGAAACGGTCTTTTGCATCCACCCCAACCACATTCAAGCCCATGTGGAGATAGGATTCCAGCACGAGTTCAAATTCGTTTTTTCGGAGCAAACCATTGTCAACAAAAATGCAATGCAGGTTTTTGCCAATCGCCTTGTGCAACAACACAGCTGCCACCGACGAATCTACACCACCCGACAAACCAAGCACAACCTTGTCGTTTCCTAATTTATCTTGAAGTTCTTTAACTGTTGTTTCGATAAAAGAATCAGGTGTCCAATCCTGGGAACAACCACAAATATCGACCACAAAATTCTTCAACAAGGTTTTTCCCTGCACCGTATGGTACACTTCGGGGTGAAATTGAATGCCATAGCTCGGTTCGCCTTCAATCTTAAACGCCCCAATTTTCACATCAGCAGTGCTGGCAATAATCTTGTAATTTTCGGGAATCCTGGCAATGGTATCGCCATGCGACATCCAAACCTGGGAATTTTCTTCCATCTCCCACATCAGTTCGTTGCTATGATCGACAAAAGCAAGGTTTGCCCGGCCATACTCGCGCGTATCCGATGGTAGCACTTCGCCACCATAATTGTGAGCAAGGAATTGTGCCCCATAACAAACACCCAACAGCGATTTCTTTCCCTTAATTTCTGACAGGTCAGGAATCAAAGCGTTCTCATCGCGCACCGAAAACGGGCTTCCCGATAGGATTACGCCTTTTGTGCTTTGGTCGATTATGGGGATTTTATTATAGGGATGGATTTCGCAATACACATTCAATTCCCTTACCCGTCGGGCTATCAATTGGGTATATTGCGATCCAAAATCGAGGATCAGTATTTTTTCCTGCACAGTAAAAATGGTTTTTGTTTATGGTTTCAAAGATATACAAAAAGGCTATTGGGGAGAAAAAGCAAAGTAATAAGCCCGCAAAAGCGATTTTGATTGCGGCAGTACCTAAAGAAACCAAATTGTGAAATCTGACAATTGTCTTAGGTAAACAGAGAGATAATTTCTATTGGAAATTAAGGCTAATCATCGTCAACATCATCATCTGTAGGCTCATCCAAAATATCGGGAACATATTCAATATCCGGGTGTTTGCTTTCGTATTCTTCTTTAATACTGTCTTTTAGGTTGCCATCGACATCATAATCACTGTCTTCCTCAATTATTCTTTCAGCCTCTACAACAGTCATCCTGACAAGGTAATACTTCTCGTCGGTCTCGAATGGCAAAGCACTGACAAACTTCCCATCTTTATTGGTAAAGCTTATTAAATAATCGCTAAATCCGAGAGGATAGGTCAACTTGATTTGCTCGACAATTTCTGGATCTAACTTGTCGAAATCTTTGATTACCCTGGGCTTACTTTGACTTACCATATTAAATTGTTTTAAAGATATCTGTTTGCAAATAAAAAGAATTTTGTGTGAGCTAGCACACTTTTGGAAAAGTTTTTCATTTTTTTTGACCAACAATCTTTCGTAGTTTTCAATAAAGCTGAATATCAGTGCAGTGTTTATGATAGAATTCTCATTTTGAAAATAAATTGTCCTTATGTGAGAACTCCAATATTCAATCATTTAGTTATAGATTGAAAAAAATTTAGAATCACAGTCAGGCTTTTATAAAATCGGATTATAATTATTACTTTTGCCGCCTTTAATATTGAAACTTATCAAAAAAGATGTACAAAGCTGAAATACACACAGAAAAAGGGGTGATGAAGGTTGATTTTTACGACAAAGATGCACCCAAAACAGTCGATAATTTTGTTACCCTTGCTCGCAAAGGATTTTACGATGGACTAACTTTCCATCGGGTAATTCCTAATTTTGTTATCCAGGGAGGTTGCCCAAATGGAACCGGAGCTGGTGGTCCGGGATATTCCATCGATTGCGAATTGGATGGTGACAATCAGTACCACGACCGTGGCGTACTGTCGATGGCACATGCGGGAAGAAATACAGGTGGCTCCCAATTTTTCATCTGCCACAGCAGGCAAAATACTGCACACCTCGACCGGAACCATACTTGTTTTGGAAAAGTACAAATGGGACTCGAAGTAATCGACCTGATTGAAGCGGGCGACAGAATTGAAAAAATTGTTGTTATTGAGGAATAAACCAACCGGCCATGAATTTTGAATTGACAGGAAAAATAATCCAGATTATGGAATTGGTCCAAGTTAGCGACCGGTTCAAAAAGCAGGAATTTGTAATCGAGAAAAGTGAGACCACTGGAAATTTCGATTTTACCGATTACATTAAATTTCAACTGACACAGGACAGAACAAGCCTTATTCAGGGATATTCGGTGGGCGATGTGGTTAAAGTTGCATTTAACATCCGCGGAAACAAATGGGAAAAACAAGGAGTGGTAAACTATTTTACCAACCTTGATGCATGGCGCATCGAAAAAGTTTCGGAAACCGAAACAGGGAATAACCAGCCGCCTCCTATGCCGCCAATCGATGATAATGAAATGCCTCCTCCAGAAACTTCGAGTGATGATTTACCATTCTAAATAAAAATAATAATTAACAAAACGAATTAAAATGATGAAGATTAAGATTTTATTATCAGTTGCTGTTATCAGTATTTTACTCATTTCTGCCTGTTCGAATGGACAAACAAATGGTGATGATACGAAAAAAGCAAAGGCCACACCCGGTTCCGTTACACTTAGCAACGCATACGATTCAGTTAGTTATGCCTGGGGTGTCAATCTCGGTGCCTATCTAAAATCGCAGGGTTACGAAGACATTAACTTCGCAGTTGTTGAAAAGGCTCTTGACGAATTGCTGAAAGGCAATGAAACCATGTTAAGCAACGAACAAGCTGGTAAAGTAATCCAGGATTACGGAAAGGTACTTGCTGTTAAAATGGAAGAAAAAAACAAAGAAAAAGCTGTTGCCAACAAAGCTGAAAGTGCTAAATTTTTAGAAGAAAACGGTAAAAAAGAAGGCGTAGTTACCTTGCAAAGTGGACTACAGTATAAAATTACCCAGGAAGGTACAGGCCCTGTTCCTCAACCTGGCGATATGGTTGTAGCCCATTATCATGGTACAATTATCAATGGCGAAGTTTTCGATAGCTCTATTGATCGTGGACAACCATTTGAATTCAATGTAGGACAAGGCCGTGTTATCAAAGGCTGGGACGAAGCTTTTAGTATGATGCCTGTTGGCTCGAAGTGGACTTTGTATATCCCTTCTGATCTTGCTTATGGCGACAACCCACGCCCAGGTGGAAAAATAGAAGCTGGAATGGCGTTGATTTTCGAAGTTGAATTGTTGGACATTAAACCGGCAGCTCAAAAGAGTCAAATGCAGACAAGTCCGAAACCACAACAACAAAAAAAGTAGTACCAAAAGCTATTTTTTATAAAAATATCAAAAAGCAGGGTTGAACCGTCAATCCTGCTTTTTTTATGTGATTGTGTAAATGAAAACACATATCTTTGACAGTAGGATTAATAACTCTGTTCTGACATGAAAAAAATTGGATTACTCATAGGCTGTGTGTTTCTTATGGGGCAAATCAATGCCCAGATATTTTCAATTGGCCCGCGTACGGGTTTCAATATGGCAAGCCTAACCCATTTTTCCGAGCAAGACAAGTATTCGGAAAATTACATTCAAAACGGGCAGTTGCTCAGCTACCATGCAGGGGTAGTAACAAATGTGTCCATTACCAGGCAATTTTCTGTGCAGGCCGAATTTCTATACTCTAAAAAGGGGCATCGTTTAAACTACCAGGAGGACACAATTGAATTGAATATAGACGGGTATGAAAAATATATTTTAAACTATGTCGAAGTCCCTGTATTGTTAAAGCTTTCCTTTGGCCCCGATGAAGTGCGCGGTTTTGTCAATGCCGGACCCTATTGGGGCAAGTGGCTGGGAGGAAAAACAAAAACAAAAATTGATTACATAATTGCAGGTGAAAGCAGCGAGGTTGACGAAACCCATGAAATTGATTTTGATGCCGATTATTTGGACACAGATTTCCAGGCCAACCAAAGCGATTTTGGACTGATCATAGGCGGTGGGTTTATGTACGAAGCAGGGCCGGGCAACCTGCTCATTGACTTCCGCTATACCATGAGCCTGCGTGATATAAATGATTGGAAGGATTCGAGCCTAAAACCCGAGGGCTACAGCGAATTAAAAAACAGGGTTTTTTCGATTTCCTTTGGCTACTTATTTTGGTTTTAATTGCTTCTTAAACTATGATGAAAAATATATATTCTATCATTCTGCTTTCTATTTGTCTTTTGCTGACTGGTTCCGATTTGTTTTCTCAATTTAAAATTGATTATGGCGTAAAAAGCAACCGACGGGAAGGTGCATTAGCATACAATTTTTTTGTAGGTCCTGATTCCAAAGATTTCCAAACCACAATTAAAGGATTTGGTTCAGGTTTCCTTTTAGACCTATTTACCGGACGATATTCGAGCGACCTCATGACGATGGGTTGGGAAAAAGTCAATTTAAGTATGGGGCTGGGTATTGCAATTACAAAATATCGCTTCGAAGAGAATCTTGTGTTGGATAAAAATGACAATGGAGATGTAGAAATTTATATTGATGAAAACCCTATGCACGATTATCAAAACACTTTTTTCGGCTATGGCAAAAGCAAAATTGTGTATGGAAGCCTTTTTACACCTGTAAACTTAAATTTCACATTGGGCAAAGTACGTCTTTCTGCAGGAGCCATGCTCGATTTCTATATTGCCGGAAAACACAAACGCAAATACATCGAAGATGGCGACAAGAAAAAAATAAAAGTAGGCAATAGTGAATTTACAAATTACAATATCTCCAAAACAAAACTCGGCTATTCCGGAAGGATTGAGCATATCCCAACAGGTCTTAATATAAGCGTTACCTATATGTACACACCTTTTTTCAACGACAGTTCGATGCCCGAGATTAACGAAATGCGGATTGCAATCGGGAAAGATTTGGGCAAAAAATACATTGATAAAATAAAGGAAAAGACAAGGATTACGAAGTCGATTTAAGAGATTTCAAGTTTAGTCTTTCTTCTTTCTTTCAATCTTCAACCATTTCAAGATTAGCTCTTCGAAAGAATCAAATTCTTCGCGATAGAAAATGCCCGCACCCTGTGTTGTCGGACCTTTCTCATAATCGAAATTTGTGTTCGATCGCCGGAAAGCTTTTACCCTGAACTTGCCAGATTCGTTGAGTTTCAAATCAGCCTCCACATCACCTACAATGCTGTTTGTATTTTCGTACTGTCCACCCATACCAACGTTCCCATTTACTGTTAGCTTCTCGTTGAAAAATTGGGTTTTAAGAGCGACCTCTACCTCATCCGACGAAAGTTCGTTGCCCGGACGATAGGTGAAACCAATATCGAAATCGTTGCTGATTTGCGACAGCCAATGACTCAACTGGTTGCTCAATAATTCGCTGGTCGATTCAGTCAAACTATAGCCCGAGGAAATATTCCCCGAATTGGCAAAATCGAGACCTGGTAAAGGCTGGAAACGGTTAATAAAGAGAAGTGAAATAAACTGTTTGTTCAGTTCATCGTCGGGCAGATTGCGTAATTGGGCACGGTCGGCTTCGCTCGATTTCGGAAGGTCGATACCAAATACGATGTTCGGATTCATCAATGCACCACTCATTTTTATTTGACACTCAACAGGCACCCGCTTTCTATATACTTCGCTTGAATCTAAATACAAATCCTGCAAAGAGGCATTCAATTCATAATACGTTTCGAGATCGATAATGGCGTTGTACGGATCGCCGTTCCAACCGATTGTACCTCCCGGTTTCACCAGAAATCGCTTACTAAGTAAGTTACCGAGAGTAAGAAGATATTCGCCCTGCACTATTTCATAATCGCCATACATGCCAAAATCGCCAGTTGTGCTGATTTCAAGCTTCAGGTTGGCATTGCCATTGCCTTTGATAATGTCGCCCATTTTCGATTCAAAAATCAACTGGACTTCTGCCTCCGGAGTTACTTCCAAATCCATTTTTAGCGACACTCCCTTTAGCTTGGCTATTTCTTCTTCTTGTTTGGACTTTGCCGTTTCTTGATCATTGTTTACAAAAGTTATAAAACTGCTTTCGCTGATTTCAGAACCCGAAGTGAGAGGGATAAAGAACCGGGTGCCTTTTTCAGTTTTCATGTTGATGTCGATATTAGCGAGTTCGAAACTCCCGGTAATATGGACATCCCCTGTGCCATAAGCCTGTCCGAAATAAAGATTATTGTCTTCTTCGCGAGTATCGAGTAAAGTGAAATTAGTAGCATCGAGCATAATGTCCAAAGTAAAATCGCTAAAATAATTATGATTCAATGCACCGCTCACAATGGCCTTTTCCCCTCGTGTATCGTAAACTTCGATGTTACTAAATTCAATCTTGTTTTTTTTGAAATCGACAAAATCGGTGAAATTGTAGCGAGTGTTCAGGTAATCGAAAACAAATCCAACTTTCTGTACCTTAAGCCGTCCCTCCAAAACTGGTTTTTCGATAGTCCCGGAAAGGGTCAGTTTGTCGCTCACAATGCCACCTAATTCCGAAATATTTTCTTCGAGATAGGGTTCGAAAATACTAAGATATAATTTGTCCAAAATTATTTCAAAGTCGAGCTTGCCACCCCTTGGAAAATATGAACCATCAACATAAAATGGCCTAACCTGGTCGCGCTGGGTATAAAATGTAATTTTCAATCCCTCATTATTATTATCCCATTCGCTTTTTATAATCCCATCGCCAAGTTTTTTTCCATTTATTTCGAGTTGGTTGATCTTTAAATTGGAAAAGAATATTGGGTTATTGTAAACATCCGTCAACGAGGCATTGCCGTTTAATATCCCATGCAAATCAAATCCGTGCGGACCAGTCAGGAGATTAAAATTGGAAAGTGGGATATTGTTCATTTCCATGTACAGCGTGTCTTCCTTCGATTTAGAAACAGAGCCGCTAATACTTAGCAATTGGCTCTCGCGAGACATCAAAAAATCAGAAACTTGAAGAAGGCTACTGTCGACCACAAAATGCGCCTTTGCGATTTGCCAAAGTGAATCGGCAATGGTAATTGAGGAAGGCAGAAGCTCGATATTTATCTGAGGGATCTGCCCTGGATCACTCCTCGCAAATGAGGCTGCTGTGGCCAGATTGCCCTCATAAACCAACGAATCGATGTGGTACCAATTGATTTGTGCAAACAAGCTGTCGCGCATATATTTCGACGACAGTTCGAGCTTTTGCAAAAAGGGGACATCGTTTCGCAATACAGAATTACTGGTTAAAAACAACATTAAATCATTGTCGCCTGTCTGTGTGCTTACCGTTAAATCTTCAAAACTCATCGATTGAACGTTTACATTCTTGAGCTTCCCATCCAGGTCGAGAACATTCGATCGTGCATCAAAATATCCATCAAGTACCGACCCGCTACCAATGGCATAGCCAGGGAAGAAAATCCTCATCAACGAATCGGTTTCTTTTATCTGAATGTTAAAATAAAGACTATCGGTGGAACTTGGGTATCCTTGTTCCTTATGTAAAAATGAAGGATAGAAATGATAGAAATATCCAGGCAGGCTTTCTGTTAGGCCCTCAAAAGAATATTTTCCCCTAAGCGATATGTCGGCCAGGCTCGATATTAATTGCAGGGAATTGACTGTATCCTCAGGATTGGAAATAAGGGATAATTGATCGATCGTGACTTTCCTTTCTGCATTTGCATAAGACAGATCCCATAGATTAATCTGCCCTTTGAATTCATCGAAATTATCCCCCACGAAATTCGATTCGAGGATAAAAGACAAAACCGGGAGACTATCCTTTTTGTACAGGTTTAAATTATCCAGTTTGGCGTACATTACCACAGCATTGAAATCGAACACAGGGACATCGTTTGTAAAATCGACTGCACCGGTAAAATCCAGTTCCAGGTTGGGTTCAAGGATGTATACAAAACCGTTAAATTTCTTCCCGTCCAGTTTCCCATTCAATTTCACATTCTTATATTGGTAATTGTTGAAGTCGATCTTTTGAATTATGCCCTTAGGCTCGGCACTTACTCGGTTCAGGCTGTCGATATTCCCAGTCACTTGTATTTCGAGGTCGACTTTTCCGATCCTTGCCTCCGGCCCAACAAATTTACCCAGATTAAAATCAATGGTTTTGATTGCTCCCCTATACGAATAACCATTGTGGCCAGATTGTTTCAATCCCAGGTCAGTTGAAATGGTTCCGAGTTGGCTCGACAAAGTACCAAAAGCCACAAAGTCGTTTGTAAAACCAGTAAAGTTTCCCTTGTAGGTAATAAGTCCTGCTTCGTTCAGTTGGTCAGGCAATTTTATTGGGCCATCGCTCCATTCGGGAGGAAGTTTCAAGTTTTCGATATCCGATTTGCTGGTACGGAATTCCTTAAAGTCGGCATATAGGAATGTGGTTTTGATCGTTGGCAACCCGATCAAGCTGAAGCTGGCCTTCATCCTTGTAAAATTCCCAAAATTCACTGAAAAATTCTTTGCCCTTAAATCACTAATCGGCCCGTTTACAAGGCCTGAGAAATACACCTTTTCACTAAAACCCTTTAATGCAGGGGCAAAAAAGGCAAGGTCGGCAAATGATAATCCAGTTTCATAGAAATCTCCCTCTATTTTTACCTTATGGGTAAAGTCTCGTAAAACACGAAGAGAATCAAAACGAAAAGCCAGGGTCTTGGCTAGGATTTCACTATTGGAAAGACGCAGGGTCAACTCATCGAAATTGGCATGATGCTTCGACATGCTCAGCAAAGTGGTGAACTCTTCGATATGTGCTCCTCCTTTTTCGCGACAACTCAATCCGTTTAACCTCATTTTTAATGAATCGCCCAAGTCAATATCAGAAACCGAAAAATTCAATTTGTTGGCCTCCATATCGAGATAATTCATACCAAAATCCTGGGTGATATAATCGTATTGTCGAAAGCGGAAGCGGCTATTCTCAACAACTAATCGGCTAAAATTAAGCTCCCATAGGGGTGATGATGAACCTGTATCAGTTTCAACCGGTACCAAACCATATACAAACACATCCAGGTTCGAGGTATCCACATCCTGATAGATATAAAAGTAAAGCCGGTCCAACGAAATTGTCCCGAAATCGATCCTTTTCTTCTTGTAAGCTATAGAATTGATCGCAGCTTTCAGCTCACCAATGTAGGCAAGAGTATCGTTTCGGTAGTCCTCCACAAACAAATCTTCGAGCACTAACTTATTAAAGAATGCAATATCGACCCGTCCAACACTTACCTTAGTACCCAGTTTCTCGGTAAGTTTACCGGCAAAATAGGCTGTCAACCGGGTTTGTACAGAGCTATTTTGGATAGTTATATAAAGAACTGCCGGTATCAAGATGATGACCAGCAGCGTATATAATAATATTTTGTATGCTCTTTTAATTCTCGTAAATTTTGCCCAAAATTACAAAAATCATGCAAGCAATTGTAGGGGTGGCCTGATTTGGCGGATATTAATTAACAGGCAGGTCATTGCCTTGTGGTTGGGGTTCTAACTGGAGTAATGGAATGATGGAGTGATGGAGTGATGGAAAGGAATAAACAAAATGAGTTGATTCATTGCCATGTAGAGACTCGATTAATCGCGTCTCTACAATCCACTGTTCCATGCCAAATATCCATCCAATACTCAAAAGTTATTGCGCTGGAGAACTCCAACACTCCTGTCCATCCACTTCAATAGAAACAGTACAGTTCTAATATTGCTGACTTTATACAACGACAGACCGACTATATCACCCTCAGCGCATCGCTGGTTGCGTCAAGCAAGGCTTTTGTCGATATTTTCTCCCCTACTGCTTCCTGCATCCACAATTGTGGGACAATCCGTCCATTTACCAACATGCGAGTAATTTCGGCTGCCAGGTTTTTTCCGTGGATATATTGTTCAATCTGGAAGTCGATGAGATGTCCAACCGGGTAATTCGATAAATAGAGCGGGTTGTCAATCATGTGGGAATAAACAGCCAGGATGGGTTCGTCGTTCGTGCCGAACACGGGCGCATAATACTTGTTCCAGATGTCCTTTGCAATGCTGATTACAGCCACTTTCAATTCAGCTGCAGTACATTCAGGATTCGCATACAGCCATTTCCAGACATTCATGTCGACCAACGAAACCCCCATTATCTCATACGATGACCAAAAATTATCCAAGGCCATCAAATGATGCTTGTTTACATCTTTGTCGGCAATGCCAAGCAATTCCAGGTCGCGCGATTGAAAAAGAAAAGCAATGGCTTCGGTGAAAGCTGTGTTGGGGACACCATGCAACATATAGTTGTCCACATTGTGCAGGGTGATGGTTTGTTCCACATTGTGGCCAAATTCGTGGATGGCAATATTGTAGCCTTTGTAATTCATACCAGCTCCGCCAAAGCGGGTGCGCAAGCGCGATTTATCATCACGCATCTCGGCACCCCAGGCATGGCCGGCACCGCGCGATGGATCGACCTGGATTTTATCAGTGATGAATTTCGCTGCTAGTGGATCAAATCCCAGCTTAACGAGAATGTTCGGTAAATCAGCCTGAAAATCTTTTACTTTGGGATACTTTGCTGCCACTATCTTATTTAGTTCCTCTTCGTTGATCGAGCCTCTCGATTTAAAGCCATCGTACCAAATATCAAAAGGTTCCAGGTCGCGGTCTAAGCGTTTTTTAATAAGCTCAGCCACTTGCTTCACTTGTGGAGAAGAAACAAATTCGGTGAAAAGTTGCTCCACATCGGCCTGTAAAATTTCCATATTTCCATTGAAAGCCCTATCAATATAGGTTGGGTTTTGCGGATCGTAAGGATCGACCGCTTTTACAGCCTTAAAATTATTCAGCAATTGCTGGTAGCGGGTATCCGGCTCCCGTTCAAAAGTAATCTCATTCCCATCCTCAAAAAGCTTGTTGGCAGAAGGGTTCCATTGATAATCGTTTTTGTTTATCACCTGCTGGGGAATTTCCTGGCTGATGATGTTCTTCATCACATCGTAAATCATTTTCTGTTTGAACAGGCCATTCTCGTTTGCATAGTTCGATTTCAATTCATCGCGCAAACCCCAGTGGGTGATCAGTTTCATATCCTCAGGGAAATACGTTTTGCCTTTTTCATCCACTAATTTTCCCATGTAAATATTGTAGTTTGAAATATAATCGTCCGACTTAGTAAAAGAAGTGGCCATGTCCTGGTAAACATTTGCCGGTACACGCGATGTAAATGCATCGCCCAGACGGGCATAAGCCCAGTCTTTGCGCGACCATTTGGCTGCCATATCCGTTTTTTCCTGAAGATTGTACGAAGGGAAATTCAAGGCAATGAAAAAAGCGATCTTGCTTTGGTACATATCATCGGTAAAATGGGCCGATGCTGAAAAAGCCCCAAACATATCGTCGATCGGATACTTTTCGCCCATTTCCATATGTAAGGGTTCTTTCAGGCTTACATCCATCTTGTGAAAATTACCCTGGATAATCTCAAAATTCCGGACTATCCGATTAAAAGCCACATCCAATTCGGCAGGGTCGGCAATGAAACTCTCCGTACAGAAAGTTTTCATTTCATCCAAACTACCATCTTCGCTTCGCCACAGTGCAGCAACTTGATCGACACCATTTGAAATACGGAAATCGAAATCCGCTCCAAACTTTTCATTCATGCTTTGTTTCAGGGCATCTTTATCGGCAGAAGAGACCAATGCCTCAGTTTTGCTTTTCATGTCTTCTTTATTTGATTTTGGAAGTTGGTCGCATGATGCAAAAGCAATTAGCGACAGGCAACAAATACTCAGTACTATATTTTTCATATTGATCAGGTTTTAATTTGCTGTGAAAATACAATTTTTCGGGATGCAGAAAATGGTTGTGCAACGGGAATTCAATAAAAAATTCGGTGAGATATAGAAAAGCTTCTTCACCATATTCATTCTACCTTTCAATAAATCAATTTCACCCATCTAATCCTGAACTTCACCCGTTTCCGATTGTGGGATTTAGGGGGTGGCAGTACTTTTACATCGAAATTAAAATTGATTGTAACAAAATTGAATAGATAAACGACTAAGTATAAACTTTAAAACTAAAATTATGAAAACTACTTTTTTAATCACAATGATTGTCGCCCTTGGCCTGAACATGACTTTTGCATCAGAGAACCTCCCTAAAAAACCCATCCTGAATGTGGTCGAAACCAGCTATCAAATGTTGTTGACCCAGCCTGACAACAACCTGGTCGAGTTTACTTTGTATAAAGAAGAAGGCGACCTCTTCAAAGTAAAAGTTTATGATGTTAAGGGAAATCGTCTGTTCACCAAACGAATTAAGAAGAACAACAAATCGAAAACAAGCTTCGATCTTTCAGAATTACCTATTGGCAGTTACTTTGTAAAAGTAGAACGGAACAAGGAAGAACTGTATTCACAGCAAATTGACAAGAAGTAAGAATTATTAACCCAACTTGAAAAGCCCGGACACTTGGCGGGCTTTTTTTGTGATTTAGATTTCGCTGATTATTCTATTTTTGCCCACACATCAAAACAAAAGAAATGAAAACACTGGGATCTATTTTACTCATTGCCTTTCTGGCTGGTACACTTTTTATTTCCTGCAATCAGAAAACAGATCAAGCATATATAGATGAAATTCAAAACCATCAGAAAGAACTGAACGAGCAATACGCCGATTCAAGCCATTCCCCATTGTCGGAAAAGGATTTGAAGAGTTTCACCGGCCTGGGTTTTTTCCCTATCGATCCAAAGTATCGGGTTGATGCAGAATTTGTCCGAACACCCAACGAGCAACCTTTTGGCATGAAAACAACCACCGACCGCTTGCCCATGTATATGAAATATGGGATCGCGAAATTTGATATTGGTGGAAAAAACTTTCAATTAAGCATTTTTCAAAACCTCGACCTTGTGAAACAAGAAGGCTATGAAGACTACCTATTTCTACCATTTACCGACCTCACAAGTGGGGTTGAAAGCTATGGAGGTGGACGTTATATCGACTTGAGACTTCCAGATTCAGACCATATCATTATCGACTTCAACAAAGCATACAATCCTTACTGCGCCTATAATCATAGGTATTCCTGTCCTGTGCCGCCAGTTGAAAATGATATGAATATAGAGATAAAGGCTGGCGTAAAAGCCTGGGCTGAGAAATAATTCAGACAACAAGCCTGTCAATACATAATTATCTTAATTCAGGATTTCTTCACAGGAAGAGTAATACAGAAAGTACTTCCTTGTCCTGGTTTACTTTTTACGGTGATGTCCCCTTTGTTTATATAGACAAATTCTTTACAGAGAATAAGTCCAAGCCCTGTCCCTTTTTCACCATTGGTGCCGAGAGTCGATTCATTTTGAGTGAAATCAAATAAATGTTCCACAACCTCAGCTTCCATGCCTACTCCGGAATCCTCGATACAGCATTTTACCATATCTTCATTTATATGTGAAAAAATCATTATACGACCGTTCGAATTAGTAAATTTAATCGCATTACTTATTAGATTCCTCAGCACAGTTCCTATCATTTCCCTATCAACATATATAAATGTACCAGGATCGATTGCGACAACAAAAGAAATATTTTTTTGCATCGCAATTATATTTACCTGGTCATAAACTTGTTCCACTATATCGAGTAAATCGACAGACTCAGGTTGCCAAACCAGATTGTGCCGTTGTAATCTTGACCATTCAAGCAGATTGGTAAGCAACTGAAATGTTTCCTCCTGGGTTTTATGTATAATTTGAACTAAATCAAGCCGCTTATTTTCGTCCATGATGTCCCAGTCCTCCTGCAGGATTTCTGAAAAACCAAGTAAGGAATTAAAAGGACTCTTCAAATCGTGAGCAATAATCGAAAAAAACTTGTCTTTTGTCGAATTTGAAAGGGTAAGCTCTTCGTTGGCCTTTTTAAGCTCTTTTGTTTTTTCGTGCACTTTCAGCTCCAAATCTTCTTTCTGTTTATTGATAATGTTGACCCTTGCCAAATAGAGCGAGATAACTATAAGACTGATAATCAAAAATATGATAATTTTAAACCATATTGTTTCAACAAAGTGGGGCAAAACAATCAAAGCAATTTGCTTGGGAGTATTTGTCCAAATCCGATCGCTGTTCGAGGCATGTATCTCAAGTTTGTATTCCCCAGGGTTTAAATCGTTTATCAGAAAATTATGTCGATGTTCCAACTCAATCCAATTGTCACTAAAACCCACAATCCGGTATTTATAGCTACAACTTGCAGGATTTATAAAATCCATTGCCGAAAATCCCAGCTCAATGATATTTTCATCCGGATTGATTGTGATGGTATTATCCCTCAATCCTAAAATTTCGATTTTGCCTGATTTCATGAATTTTACAATCCCAGATATGGAAATAGTCGGGGGTTTTTCATTGACGAAAATTTTATCCGGATCAAAAATCACCAAACCATTAACCCCGCCAAAATAAAAATAGGTTTCGGATTGATAAAAAGCCTTGGAATTGAATTCATTGCAAGGCAAGCCATCGCTTTCATCGAAACTGACAATAAGGCCGGTAGATGGGTTATACTTTGCGATGCCTTGATTTGTGCTGCACCACAAATTTCCTAAATTATCTTCGAGAACTGCATAAACTATATTGTTCGGCAAACCATCCTGAATAGTAAAATATTGGTAAGATTGGGTATTCATATCCATCAGGCAAAGGCCAATATCAGTACCCAACCAGAATTTGTGATCCTTGCTCTCATGGATACAGAAAACAAATCCTTTCGGAAAATTGCCCTGCCCCAAAAAAGGTTTTACAAAAGTGCTATCTTTTTTATTGAATTCGTATATGCCATTAGATCCAGAGCCTACTCTTAATATTCCATCCGAATCGAAATCGACCGTATAAATTTTGCCATAGGGTAAACCATCTTCCCTGCCATCTTTAAAACCAAATAAATGAAACGATTGATCATGGATATTAACCCTTAACAACCCAATATTTGTTCCAGCATATAAAAGACTGTCATTTTCGAATTCGAGATCGTACACTTGCAAACCATAAACATTAAACTTTAGTTTGGTATTTAGCTCAATGATATCATTATCGATAAATCGATCGAGTCTGTTCAACAACTTATTATAGGAGTATATTCCTCCACCCTCTGTTCCAACCCACAGAATGTTCTGATCGACTCGATCGGGGCATATCGAGTAGATGATTTCATGCAACAATACTTCAGAAGTATTTTTCTTCAAATCAAGCTTTTGAAATCCAATATAACCTCCAACCCATATTTTGCCGTCTCTATCTTCGTACACAGATCTCACACTTGGAAAACTAAGGCTAATCGGGCTTTCATCTGAGTTATTGGCGTAAAAAAATTGTTTTGAATAGGCGCTTAGTATATTTATTCCTTTCCCATTTGTACCGATCCACAAATTATCATCTTTATCCACAAAAAGAGCTTTCACAGTGCAGTACAACAGATCGTATTTACTTTGACCTTCGGAATAAATCGTGGACTTTTGAGTGCCAATATCATAACAAACCAATCCTTTATCGTAAGTCCCAATCCATAAGGTATCTTTATGAAGGCATAGTTCGGCAATAGCAAATATAGTATCCTGAAATGCAGGTATGCTTTTATAATACACAAAATCTTTGCTTTGCACATTGAAATAAGCTACCGATCGCAAATAGCTACCCAACCAGAGGTTTCCTATTTCATCCTCGATTATGGAAGTAATATTGAAATTCGTTTGATTATCAGGCACATCATTTCCAAGCTCAAAGAATTCAAATTCGCCTGAGGATGGGTGAAACCGTTGAAGTCCCCCTAATTTTAATCCCAACCAAATATTGTCACTCTTATCGATAAAGATAATATTCCTACCTTGATCAATGAATTTCATTTCATCACCGATTGGCAAATCAAAATCCTCCGTTGTATTATCGTTTGTGCTATATTTTATCAATCTGTTGTCGATGCTGACAATCCAGATATTACCCGATTTATCAAGAGCCATATCCTGGATAAAAACATCACCGTTTAATAAAGGATCATTGATGTTCTTGAAAATCCCTGTGATTGGTTCGAGGCATGAAAGCCCCTTATCCGTTGCGATCCAGATATTATCCCGATCATCAATAATAATTTTCCTGATTTGATTGCTCGGGAGAGAGGATGAATCTCCCGGTATATGGTTATATACTTTAATATCATAGCCATCGTAGCGGTTAAGCCCATCGAAAGTGCCAATCCAGATAAAGCCTTGTTTGTCTTGAACAATTTCGGTAATAGTGCCTTGGGAAAGGCCATTTTTATTTGTCAACTTATTAAATATAGGATCTTTATAAACACCATTCGTAGACTTGTTTTCCACGTGCGCAAATAACACACCTGCGTAGGCGATTAAATAAATAATTGAAATAAATAGTCCTTTCCCCACCAAAACAAATTTTCAGTAAAGATAGAAAAAGGATTGAAACCATTGAACCATGTATATTTTTTTTGAACTTTGTATATCAAGAACATCCTCTGAAGAAAGATGTAATTTTAAGGTCTAAATTATTATAATCCAATTTTATACTTGAATTTAAAAAGTCGATACCGCAGTATCGACTTTTTAAATCATTCTCACTTTTACCCTCCCTTCTATTAAAAAGATATAGAGTTTAGTAGAAATTCACTACGGAAGTTTACACAGCTCCAACTTTTTGCTTAAACCAGGCTAGGTCTTGCGATTTTGGCCTTTCGATAGCCAATCTGAGTGCCCTATCCCAAACCAATTGGGCAAGTACTCCAAGTGCCCTTGAAACGCCAAACAGGGCCGTATAAAAATCGTACTCCTTAATGCCATAATGCAGCAATAAAACACCAGAATGTGCATCGACATTGGGCCAGGGATTTTTAATCTTGGCGATTGAGCTTAAAATGGGGGGTACAACTTCGTACACATGGCTCACAACCTGGAATAGCGGGTCGTCAGGTAAATACTTCAGTGCAAATTCGCGCTGCGCCATATAGCGGGGGTCAGTTTTGCGCAATACAGCATGACCATAACCCGGAACAACTTGCCCTTCGGAGAGGGTTTTATGAACGAATTCCGAAATTTGGTCTTTCGTTGGCGTTTGTGTCCCGATTTCATCTAACATGTGAAAAATCCAGCGGATCACTTCCTGGTTTGCCAAACCATGCAAGGGGCCAGCCAACCCGGCAAGCCCGGCAGCAAAGGCATAATATGGGTTGCTTAATGACGAACCAACCAAATGGGTGGTATGAGCAGATACATTTCCGCCTTCATGGTCAGTGTGTATTGTCAGATAAAGACGGAAAAGTTTTCGCACTTCATCATGGTCGTAGCCCATCATGTGGGCGAAATTTGCAGCCCAGTCCAAACTTGGGTCGGGATCGATAAATTTCGAATCATGGTAATTCCTTCTATAAATATAGGCCGCAATCCTGGGAAGTCGACCAATCAGGTCCATCACATCTTCGTAGGTAAGGTCCCAATAATCTTTTTTGATCAACCCCTCGCGGTGGGCCAACCTGAATTTAGAATCGATCGACATGGAGGCCACAGCTGATGTTAATTGAGCCATTGGGTGCGAACCTACCGGGAAGCTTTCGATGATTTTGAATACATAATCGGGAACATCGGCACGGCTTGCCCAGTCTTTCGACAGTTCTTTGACATCATCATCCGTGGGAAGGCGGTTCAAAAGCATAAGGAAAAATAAACCTTCAGGAAGCGGTTCTGTGCCACCTTCAGCCTTAGGCAATAGTTTTTGTAATTCAGGGATCGAGTATCCCCTGAACCGGATACCCTCTTCAGGATCGAGTTTTGAAGTTGCGGTGAGTAGGCTGATTACCCCCTTCATCCCTGTTAATACCTGGTTTAAAGTAACATCACAAATCACCTTGTCTCCATATTCTTTTGCTAATTTTTTAATCTCAGCACTAAGGGGTGGAGCCTCTTCCCGAATAATCTTTTTGATTTTTTCCATAGCGTACAAATTTTAAAGTTAAACTAATGTCTTTGTCAATATTTAGAATCCGAAATATATTACTCAACAGTTGGCTTCACTAATTTTGCACTGGTTCCAGAATCATTATTGAGCTTTTCTGAAATGTTTGCCATGATAACATCCAAATATACAAAAAAATAGGAGTAATGTCAATAGGTTTGAAAACAGAAATTACCGAAATGCTATGGATTGAAAAAAAGTGCAATCCTCAACATTTAAAAAAAGGGAATGCAATTCTCACATACCAAATCTACATGCCTGATTTATCACAACTATGCAGAAACACTGATTTAACCAGCTATGCCTGTGATAGTGGTTATATTGATCTGTTTCGTAAAATTATTGATTTTAAATTACAGCTTTAGGGAATCGGGCCAAAGCGATATTTGCTCAATGATCGAATCGCGAGTTGCCGGGTCGTCAATGAAATACCAGCTTACATCTTTGTTGGTTATGGTTTTATCGGCAGGATAATGAAAAAACAGAATCGATTTTAAATCAGGGTATTTTATGGGAACCTCTCTCAGTGCATCTGCAAACCATTTACTTCTTTCCCCTCCCACAACAAGAGATCCAAATTCAGTAATCATAATGGGTTTTTTGAACCAACTAAACTGGTCATAACTCGCAAATAATTCATCGAAGGTCCACCATTTGCTCCAGGTTGCCACTGTACCAAAATTTAAAATTCCAATTCCCACATAATCAACAGATTCATCGCCGGGGTAAAAAGCTTCGAAACCAGCATAAGAAGGGTGAGGTGCCCATATCCAAACTACATTGTAAACCTGTTGAGAATTGAAAACCTGACGGATATGTTGCCATGAACTAATAAAATCTTCCGGTGTATTATTTTGCGGCCCCCAGGGATAGCGGTAAGGATCGTTCATCTCGTGCCCGTAGCGAATAAAAATAGGTTTGTTTACTTTTTTCGCGCCATTAGCCCATTTTATGATATAGGCATCGTAAACTCCACTTGCAATGGCTTTTAAGCATCCTTTATCACGCTCGGCAATAGGAGGGATGCCCGGAAATTCCTTTTCATCAAAATCACTCAGCCAGGGTTCCCAGGTTATTACAGGAGTCGATCCCATGTTAATAATAGTTTGTGCAGCCACAGCCGGAAATTCTTCAATTGGTTTACTCCCCCATGCACAATAAATATGGATTAAAGGAAATACCATTTTTAAAGAATCCTCTAAGTCGATAATGGTTTCAAACGATTCAGGCTCGCTCATATCCGAGGCACCAAAAAGAATGGCTTTCGGGTTTTTAAGTGCAGCCAGGTCATCACTTATTGGCTTGAATGTACTCAATTTTTCCTTCCTCTTATCTTCGCGCTTGTCGATAATTAATGTTTGTTCCATTCTCAGGATATTCTCTTCGACGTATCGCAGTGCATTTTGGATGGGGCCTTTCGACCCGCTGCCAGCAACTGAAAGTAAATAAACCAGCAATATGCCTACGGCAAGGGCCGAAATTATGATGAGAAAACGGTATGTTGACTTTAGTTTCATTCTTTCTGTTTTTAACTCAATGCCTCTATGATTAATTCGATTTAACAAAACGACCCGTAAAATCTTTTCCCTGAAGGTGAATAATAAAAAAATACACGCCGGGAGCGAAACCACTGAGAAGAACATTCTCATTATTCGCAATTTCCTGCTTCATTACAAATTGTCCGACCGGGTTAAAAATTTCAAGTAAAGCGGATGTTCCATCCTCAGTAAACTGAAAATGAATGTAATCCACTACCGGATTAGGGAATAGGATTTCTTTGGGAACATTTAATGAAAACATTTCCACCACCTGTATTGCGGAATAAAACAATTCCCAATACTCATTTGGAACCCAATTCGTGCCACTCGCTTCCCAGTAAGAAAAAGTATAGCTGGTAAGCATGTGATTAAACAATACATTTCCCTGATAATAATGAGGAATTATCAAATCGCTTACGCTATACCCATTATTATATGTGTAATCAAATTTCCAGTTGTTTACCCACGAACTGTTAGAAGCATTCCAATAACTGGCAGATTGTATCGAAACATTTCCGTTTCCATCATAAGAGTATCCATATTGCTCATTTGAAATCCAGGGGCCGGATGGACTGTCTTTGTAATAACTCGTTTGGAGAGAGATATTTCCACCAGTGAGATAGCTGTAATCAATTTTCTCGTAGGGAATCCATTGGCCGTTAGTCTGGTTTTTGTAATAGGCAATTTGCGACGTTAGATTGTCGGATGCATCGTAAATGTACTCTGCCTTCCATCCATCTGTCCATAGCGAATTTGTTGGTTCCCAATAATACCCCATGACCAAAACAGTGTTGCCATTTGCATCCAGGGTGTAGTCAAATTTCCAGTCGTTGGCCCAATTGCTACCTGCCGGATTCCAGTAATAATCAATCTGCTGAAGCTTTTCACCATTCGAGTTTAAGGTAAATTCTGATTTTGCAGCAAAAATCCATTGTCCCGCGGTAGCTTCCCAATACGACTCTGTTACCATAGTTACAAACCCGCTGCTATTGCGGACATAATCAAGTTTTTTATTCCCAACCATTTGGTTGGTTAATGTATCGAGAAAAGACTCGGTTTCCTGCGAAAGAAAACCCTGAGTATCCCAAACATATTCGGTTTTAGAAAATTCCACCCATGAGGCATTTACTGAATTCCATGACAATTCACTTTCTATAAGAAGATTACCAAAGGTATCATAAACAAAGGCTGATTTCAGGTTTTCGGAAAAAAGCAGGCTATCCAATCGTTGAGTACCAGTTAACACATTAGCATCTACAATAATGGGGTTCAACAAAAACAAAATAAGGAAAGAAGCCAGAATAAAAATTTTACTCTGGAGAACAGGTATTAATTGCCATTTAGTTTTCATAATTATAATTTTTAAGTGATTTATTCATTTTATGATATTATTAGCTCAATTCCTTTGCCCAAATTATATTTTGGGACAAAACCAAGAGACTCTCGTATTTTTGAATTGTCGCCTACCATATTCCAAACTTCGTTGCTGCGATAGGGCAATGCACCAAACATAATTTCCGATTTGCTATTCAGCTTCAATTTCATTTCCAGTACCAGTTGTTTTAAGGTAACAGCCTCTCCGCTACATACATTGAATGTTTCGTTTCGAGCCGTATGGCTTGCACATAATAGCATTGCTTCCAATATGTCGTCGAGGTATAGAAAATCCCGTTTTTGCTCTCCTTCAGTCATTTCGAATGGTGTGTTATTTCTGAGCGAATTCATCATTTGAGGAATAAAAAACTGGGGGGACATTCCTTTTCCGAAAAAATTAAAAATGCGAAGGATCGTGAATTTTTTGTCATAGGTCTTGCTGAAGGTTTTGATTAGATTCTCAGAAAAAACCTTTGTCAACGAGTAAGGCGAGGCGGGATCAGGGATTTGAGACTCAACAAATGGGGCTTCGTTGCTACCATAAATTTCGCTCGTACTTGCAAAGATGAAGTTCTCATATACTACATTTTGTAAGGCCATCAGTAAATTTAATGTGCCATCGAAATTAATCGAATGTATCTCATCAAAGTTGTCAAAATCCCGATCTCTGTTGAGCGATGCAGCGAGGTGGAAAACAATATCGGGCTGTATTTTATGAATGGCCTTCGTGAGCAATTCTCGGTCGGTAATATCCAGGATAAAAGTATTCTCCAAAGTTTCATCTCCGTTTTTATCCAATATAAAGACCTTCGCCCCTGCCTCTCTCAGACTTGCGACCAAATTGCGACCGAGATAGCCATTGCCCCCGGTAACCAAAACTTTTTTACCCTTTAGATCTATCTTGCCCATTCAACCTCTTTTTTTCTAGCTGATTCAACATAAGCCTGTATGTCATCCCTGGTATTCAGTTTCCCTTCCTGGTAGAAGATTTTGTACCAGGCTATTGTTTTTTCTATGGTTATATTAATGCCCCAAACCGGCTTCCATTTCAATATCTTGTTTGCTTTTGAACAATCGAGCATCAGTAGATTGGCTTCGTGATGTTCATTTGAATTGTTGCCAATTTTAGGGATTACAGCATCCCAAATTTTCGCAGATCGTTTTACTATTTCGCCTACTGAAAGGTTACTTTCCATTTCAGGACCAAAATTCCAACCTTCAGCGTATTCTGCATTTCCTTCCAGTAGTTTCCAACCCAGGGAGAGATAACCGCTTAAAGGCTCCAGAACATGCTGCCAGGGGCGGGTGGCTTTTGGGTTTCTGATTAGCACCGAGGCTCCCGTACTTGTGGCTTTCATCATATCGGGCACTAGGCGATCTGTGGCCCAATCGCCACCACCGATCACATTACCAGCGCGCCCGGTTCCAAGCAAAACAGCATGCGATTTTCCATATTCATTGATATTGAAAAAAGAATTCCGGTACGAGGCGGTCAACAGTTCAGACATTCCCTTCGAAGCACTATAAGGATCGTGGCCACCCATTCGGTCATTTTCCCGATAACCCCAAATCCATTCCTTATTTTCATAGCACTTATCGCTGGTAACATTTATGATTGCTTTCACAGAAGCTGTTTTCCGGCAGGCCTCGAATACATTCAAAGTCCCCATAATGTTGGTCGAAAAAGTTTCCACAGGATCGGTGTACGATGGCCTTACCAATGCCTGTGCTGCAAGGTGAAAAACAATATCAGGATTAACATTTTGAATATAAGCTGTTAAGCTATCTGCATCTCTCAAATCTGCGAGTAGCTCATCCATCTTCATATCCAGCAAGCCATAATGGTTAGGTTCGCTAACAGAAGAAAGGGAAAAGCCATATACATTGGCTCCCATTAATTCAAGCCATTGGCACAACCACGATCCTTTAAAACCTGTGTGCCCAGTGACCAGAACCTTTTTGCCTTTATAAATTCCATTGAAAAGGCCTTTGAAATCTACCATACTTTCCATTGCGCTTTATCCTCCTCCCACATTTCGTTCAATTTAACATTGTCCCTAAGTGTATCCATGGGTTTCCAGAACCCTGAATGCTTATAGCCAAATAGTTCCCCATCCTTAGCGAGGTTTTCCAAAGGTGCACGCTCAAAAATGGTTTTGTCATCATCTGCAATATAATCAAATACTTTAGGCTCGCAGACAAAAAATCCGGCATTTATCCAGCCACCATCTCCTTTCGGTTTTTCTAAAAAAGCATCTACTTTGTCGTTGTCCCCGTTAAAGCCAACACCTCCAAACCTACCTTCGGGTTGAACGGTAGTCATGGTCAATGCTTTCCCATGCCCTTTATGGAATTTTACCAGTTTTTCAATATCAACATCCCCGATACCATCGCCATACGTAAGCATAAATGGTTCATCGCCCACAATATTCCTCGATCGCAATACACGACCACCGGTCATGGTGTGCAAACCTGTATCGAGCAAAGTTACTTTCCAGGGTTCGGAGGTATTGTTCAGTATTTCGACGTGGTTACTGGCAATGTCGATTGTAATATCGCTTTGGTAGTAAAAGTAGTTTATAAAATACTCTTTTATAACATGTCCTTTATACCCTAAGAGAACAACAAAATCATTAAAGCCATAATGAGAATAAAGTTTCATTATGTGCCATAAAATAGGCTTCCCACCTATGGTGACCATGGGTTTTGGTTTCAAAGCTGTTTCTTCGCTAAATCGGGTGCCAAAGCCTCCGGCCAATAATAATGTTTTCATTTTTTATCTTTTTCAGTTGAAATATTGTTTACATCGATATCCTCCCAGGGCATTTCTTCTTTTAATCGAATAGCCCCTAAGGCTGCCAGAATACCTCCTATTGATTGAATAAATGCGATAAGGGAAAATCCTATCATTCCCCATGTTCTGGATGAAGTAAAGAGTAGTTCACTTTCGGGCACAAAATATTTTCGATCGAAATATAGGACCAACACAGAAACGATAAAAAGTAGGTTGTACCAGATAAGTGGCCTTGCATAAGGGGTAATATTCCCAATTACAGCCTTTTTTGGAGTAGGGATATAGGGTATTTTATAATTGAGCAACGACAGTACAAAACTTAAAAAATAGATGGGCCAAAGAGAATATTTCAGAATCATTCCCCGCCAGTGAAATCCAAATTCAGTTTTAGGATGGACAAGGAATTTTTGCACATATAAATAAATCATTAGTGAGATTAGGGCCACCGGTATACCCTTGACAAGGAATTCGGTGAAATCCATATTGGCCGGGATAACTCCTGTAAAAAAATACAAAGGAGGGATTAGGATGAAGAACAGGGTCATGAGTCCGGTGAAATAGTAAAAGGAAATGGCACCGTAGGAAAGCTTTTGCCAAAAGGAGAATTTTTTGAATAGCTTGGGATAATCAACAAACAATACTTCAAAAACACCCCTCGACCATTTTAATTGCTGTTTGGCAAAGGAACCAAATTCTTCGGGAACCAAACCACGGTTCACAATAACCGGGTTGTACACCGATTTCCACCCGGCAGCATGGAGCCGCATAGATGTCACCAAGTCCTCGGCAAGGGCTTCGGCATGTCCTCCAATACTTTCAAAAGCTTTTCTTCGAAAGGTGCAATTGGCACCAATGGCTACGCTACACCCATAACCGAACAAGCCCATTTGGGTAGGCCCGTAAAAGGTGTAGGTTTGCTCTGCCGCTCCAGCCGCTGTGAACGACCGATATTGGTTGTAGTAGCCTTGCGAAACCTGCACAAAGCCCACTTTCTCGTCTTCGAAAAAGCCCAAGGTCTGATCCAAAAAATTGGGGAATGCAATATGATCAGGATCGAGAATTAATATAAACTCTTCGCTGGTTAATTCGAGTGCCTTGTTTATTTTTCCGGCTTTAGCCCCTGGAAGGTTTGCACAGTCGAGAAAAACGACCCCATATTTTTCTGCAAGCTCTTTAAAGGCTACATCCTCTGTACTATCTAACAAGTAAGTTGTATGAGGATAAGTGACATTTCGAAGGGCTTCCAACGTTTTTCCGAACATAGAAATAGGCTCTCCCGGCGCACTTGTTGTAAAAATTGCCACACTCAGGCCCTCATTAGGTTTGGGAACTTTTATGGGCTTTTGTATGCCCAGATAATTTATCCAGATCAAAATAATCCGAAATGCCCCATACCAAAAAAATGTACTTAGAACCACAAATAAACCAAGACTAACAATGTGCTTTCCCTGAAACCACCACTCCATAAGATTAAATATGCTGATCACTCCGGCAAAAGAAAGCACAATCAAGATAAACTTGTCGAAAAGCTTTACCTCTTTTGCTTCGCGAAATTGCCACATATTATATTTTGGATTATTTTTCTTCATCGACTAAAAAACTATTCGGGCTGTTATCCCAATACTTTTACTCTCATAATAGTAGGTCTTTTTGTACTTATAATATCCCTTAATGCTAAAGGTATCAGAAATTTGATAATTCAGAGATAAGTTACTATCCATTGGCTTATAACTTTGTTCGGCAAAATCCCTTGCAATAATGATAATACCTCCTTTGTCTCTGTCAAGATAAAGGTATGGTGAATTCGATTTTGCACTAAAACCATAGCTAATGTCAATGGCCATTGTCAACTTTTTATTCGGTCTATATTCCATTAAGCCAACTGCCGAGTGAATTAGCTGCTTATTGGGAGTGAATAAGGGATTGTAATTTCCTTCAATTTGATAGTTTGTATTCCATACAGTTAAGATGTCATTTAGGGTTTCTATTGATTCAAAATTACTGCATTTCGAGTCACTGTAATTAATACCGTATCCAACACGGAGATCAAAGTTCTTTAATTTCAGAGGAGGAAACACAAGCCAGCCACTTGTTGTGTAATAGGAATTATCGATAGCTGAAAAATGGTTATTATCAATGGATGCCCTTCCGATGAATCCTTTTGGATTATACCATTCGAAAGCTGCACCATATTGGGTTTGCATCAGTTTTTCTTGAATAGAATAAGTGGTTGCCAAATAGGGCTGATACGATGCACCGAAAACCACATTCAAATATTTTGTAAGTTTTTTATTCAGTTCAACCTTTCCCGTAAAACTTTTTTCTTTTGAAGGGTAAATTATGGTACCTACTTCAACTTTTAGTCCTGCTTTCCTTTCAATGAAATTTAATTTGGCTGAACCTTTTAGCCAGGTTGTGGAATAGCTACTGTCAGAAATTGAATTGATAGTATGATCGGCATTGACTCCCAATGAAAGCCGGGAATTCACATAAAATCCCGAACTAATTGACGGGTTCAATTTGGTAAGAGGTTGATCGTCGGTAAAGTGACTAAAATCAATACTTACCCAATTGCTTCTTGCCAGGCTGATTTCGTTTTTAAGATCAATTGCAGATTGATCGTTGCTATAAATGACCAAGGCTCTTTCTATTTCTTTAATGGCCTGATCGTAATCTCCTTTCCAATAAAAAACCTGTGCAAGTGTTTTGTAGGCAACAAATTTGTAATCAGTGGGGAATTCAGGGAGAAATAGACCAATCTGGGCAATGGCCGCAGATAAATCACCCGATTCGACCAGCTTATTTATCAAATCCAATTTAATATCATTATTACCAGGAAATTGCTGAATTGTAATTTTATATATCCTTTGAGATTCAGCATAATTACCAGAGTAGTGGAGTGTTTGAGCATATATCCATCCGGCGTACTGATCATTTTTGTGCCTTGGATAATACGACTGGAATAATGTAATGGATTTTGAATACTGCTCTTTTGTATTTAACTCCTTTACAATAGCAAGCGTATCGTTTTTCTGACCAAATACGATCATGGTATTCATGATTAAACCGAAGAATATGACTGACTTAATGAAATTCATTTGCTAAAATTTGTATGCGGTGAAGGTAGATAATAATCGTTCCAATAGTTGACAGATTACTGAATCAGCTACTATAATTCCCATTTGTATTATGTACAGTGTGCCCATTTTCTTGTTCCGCAATCATTTATTGTATGATTAGGATGCGAGTATATATAAATAGTTGCATAACTGCATGTGTTTTTTCAATTAATATTTTTAGGGCAATTATAAATGCCACATCTAACAGTTTTCAAGAAGTCCGTCATATTTTCATTTCATTCTCAAAATTGTGTGGCAAAAATTCCTGAGATGCCTTATTTTACTGACATTCTGGCCTATATAACGAAGATTGAAAGGATGGCAACAAGTTTGAAACCCGCTGAAATAATTATTAACCAAAAAATATAGAAACATGAATTTTGATAATTTCACCATAAAAGCACAGGAAGCTTTAGAGAAGGCCTTTCATGTGACACAGGCCCACCAGCAACAGGCTGTGGAGCCAACTCATATATTAAAAGGCGTTTTTTCATCTGCCGAAAATGTGACCAACTTTTTACTTCAAAAGTTGGGTGTTCAGTTTTCACAAATCGACAATATCCTCGATCATGCAGTCCGCTCCTACCCTAAGGTCAGTGGAGGACAGCCCTATTTGTCGGGCGATTCGAATTCTGCCATGCAAAAGGCACAGGCTGTGGCCCAAAAAATGGGCGACCAGTTTATTTCGGTCGAGCATCTTTTATTAGGAATCCTTGATACAAAAAACGAAGCATCAAAAATCTTGAAAGATGCAGGGGTATCGGAAAAAGAACTTATGGCCGCTATCAAAGACTTGCGCAAAGGATCGAAGGTAAATAGCCAGACTGCAGAAGATACGTTCAATTCGCTCAACCGTTTTGCCATCAACCTAAACGAAAGGGCACGTTCTGGTAAGTTGGATCCCGTGATTGGCCGTGATGATGAAATCCGCCGGATCTTGCAAATCCTTTCGCGAAGGACCAAAAACAATCCTATTCTTATAGGCGAACCTGGCGTTGGGAAAACCGCCATTGCCGAAGGTTTGGCACACCGTATCATCAAAGGCGACGTGCCCGAAAACCTGAAGAGCAAACAGGTATTTTCCCTTGATATGGGGGCTTTGATTGCCGGAGCAAAATACAAAGGCGAATTTGAAGAACGCCTAAAATCGGTGGTGAAAGAAGTGGTTGAATCGAATGGGGAGATTGTTCTTTTTATTGATGAAATCCACACCCTTGTGGGTGCTGGTAAAGGCGAAGGGGCCATGGATGCCGCCAATATTTTGAAACCTGCACTTGCCCGTGGCGATTTGCGCGCCATCGGCGCAACCACCCTGAACGAGTATCAAAAGTATTTTGAAAAAGACAAAGCCCTGGAGCGCCGGTTTCAAACAGTAATGGTTGACGAACCAGACACTCTAAACGCAATTTCCATATTGCGGGGACTGAAAGAACGATACGAGAATCACCATAAAGTGAGGATTAAGGACGATGCGATTATTGCAGCCGTTGAGCTTTCGCAACGCTATATCTCCGACCGTCACCTGCCCGACAAAGCAATCGACCTGATTGATGAGGCAGCCTCGAAATTGCGTTTAGAAATGAATTCTGTTCCCGAAGAAATTGATGAGGTTCAGCGGAAAATCATGCAGTTGGAAATTGAAAGGGAAGCCATAAAGCGCGAAGGCAACAAAGCCAAAGCCATCGAAATCAGCGAGGCTATTGCCAATTTAAATGAGGAACTTAATCAACTACAGGCTAATTGGCAGTCGGAACGTGCTGTAGTTGATGCTATTCAAAAACACAAAGAAGAAATTGAATCCTATAAATTTGAAGCTGAAAAGGCAGAGCGGGAAGGCAATTACGGAAAAGTGGCTGAATTGCGCTACGGCAAAATTCAGCAATCTGAAGCCGAAATTGATAGCTTAAAAGCAAAACTGGCCGAAATGCAGGGGAACGAAGCCTTGATAAAAGAAGAAGTAACCCCCGAAGACATTGCCGATGTGGTTTCGCGCTGGACCGGAATTCCAGTCAGGAAAATGTTGCAAAGCGAACGTGAAAAGTTGTTGACTCTCGAAGATGTCTTGCATCAACGAGTTATTGGCCAGGATGAGGCCATCACCGCAATGGCCGATGCTATTCGTCGCAGCCGTGCCGGTTTGCAGGACATGAAACGGCCCATCGGCTCGTTCATCTTCCTTGGTTCGACAGGGGTTGGAAAAACCGAGCTGGCCAAAGCCCTGGCCGAGTTTCTGTTTGATGATGAAAACCTAATGACCCGTATCGACATGTCGGAATACCAAGAACGCCATTCGGTGTCGAGGTTAATTGGAGCACCTCCTGGCTATGTTGGTTATGATGAAGGTGGGCAACTCACCGAAGCTGTTCGCCGCAAACCCTACTCAGTGGTTTTATTGGACGAAATTGAAAAAGCCCACCCCGATGTGTTTAACATCCTTCTGCAAGTGCTGGACGATGGCCGGTTGACAGATAATAAAGGCCGGGTTGTAAATTTCAAAAACACCATTGTTATAATGACTTCCAATGTAGGCTCGCACATTATCCAGGAAGGGCTTTCGACTGGAAGCAGTGAGTATAATAATGAAAAACATGAACACATCCGCAAACAGGTTTTCGAATTGCTCAAACAAAGCATACGCCCTGAATTCCTCAATCGGATCGATGAAGTGATTATGTTTACGCCTCTTACCAAAGAACAAGTAGTGGAAATTGTAAAGCTGCAATTCAATATGATTAAACAAACACTTGGAAAGAACGGTGTTACAATCGACATTTCAGCGGAGGCCATTGAAAAGCTTGGCGAGATGGGTTTCGATCCTCAATATGGAGCCAGACCGGTGAAGCGTGTGCTTCAGAAAATGATATTGAACGAACTCTCAAAACAAATCCTGGAAGGAAAAGTGGATAAAGAGCATGGGATTTTTATCGACCTTAAGGAAGATAGCTTTGAGTTTTTGAATAAGTAGGAAAAATAAAAATCAGGTATCCAATTATAGGAACCTGATTTTTTATTCCAAATAAACTATGAAATCCGTGTTTCAATCTCAAATGAAGACCTAATCCCTACATCATCGACAGACTCAGATTTTTTTCTTTGATCAATTTTCGCATGTTTATCAATGCATAGCGCATACGGCCCAGGGCTGTGTTGATGCTTACATCGGTTTGTTCGGCAATATCTTTGAAACTTAAGCCAACATAATGACGCAGAATAATCACCTCTTTTTGCTCTTCGGGCAATTCTTCAATCAATTTGCGCACATCATTCGTAATCTGATCGCCGATTAATACTTCCTCGATATTCTTGTCGGAATACCTTGGTGAATTGAACATATCCATTTCAGTCGCATCGTTCGAGATGGTATTCAAATGCTTTTCTTTTCTGAAATGGTCGATGATTAGGTTGTGAGCAATTCGCACTACCCAGGATACAAAGCGACCTTTGTCGTGGTATTTTCCAGCACGTAAGGAATTTATCACTTTAATAAATGTATCCTGAAAAATATCTTCGGCTAGCTGGTCGTTTTTTACAAGTAGTAAGATGTAAGTGTAAACCCTGTTTTTGTGACGGTTGATTAAAACTTCGATACCCGACTGCTCACCGTTTATGAATCGTTCTACCAATTCATAATCTGTTAATTTTGAATTTGACATTCTTTACCTCCTTTGTATGATTATTTTAAGGTAAATTTGTGTCTATAAGCAGTCTCCTTTTATTTAGATTTTCGAAATTAAATTATCAACGCAAATATAATACTTATATTTTAATACACAAATCAAACATGATGTAGTTCAAAATTCATTTCAACATCCTCTCATTTGTGCTTCAATTTTCTCTTTCACCAAATCGGCTATGGAATCGTAGCTTTGTTGTTCTTCGGGATGGATTGGTGGCAGGAATTCTACACAAATCGTTTTAAAGGGCTTTGGCAAAAAAGAGCCTGATGGCAATGCTTCGAAAGCCCCTCGAATGGCTACGGGAACAATAGGAACATTCAATTCGCGGCTAAGTATGGCGAAGGTCTTTTTAAAGGGACCAAGTTTACCGTTTTTAGTACGGGTGCCTTCAGGAAAAATGATGATATTCCGTTTGTTTTTTAATGCCTCGGCCATCTTTTGGATCGACAATTTAAGATCGTTGTTTATATCCATGATAATGACATTGTTGCGACCGGCAAAGAATTTCACCCATCGGCGCTGCACGTGTTTTTCCTTCGCATAAAAATAGGTGTTGCGCATACTCCGGGTCTTAATCATGGTGGCAACAAAAAGCCCGTCGATAAAGCTTTGGTGGTTGGGTGCAATGATGCAGGGAGTATTGGGGAGGTTGTTTTTGCCGATGGCATGGAACCTGAAATAAAGATGGAAAAAATACTTCGACAGTTTGATGATGATATTGCTGGTGATCCATGACTTTGGCAGTGCTATATGGATTTTTTCCTTCAGGATTTCGGCCCAGTTAATGGTATCCACGCTCGTTTTCTTTTTTTCGTTGTGGACCATTTCGCTCAACTTCAACACCGAAGGGAAGGCCATTATTTCTTCGGGCGATAGCTTTAAGCCAAAACTCACATCAAGAAAAACCTGAAGGCTGATCTTGTCCAAAGAATCAAGGGCTATATCAAATTCGAGGTGGTCGCTGGCTTTTACAGTGATGCCTTTTTCGTCCTCAATAAATTTTTTGATGATAAAGTACTCTTCGAGTTGGCTATCTTCAGCTTCCTCCTTTTTATCCTCGAAACTCTGGATCAATGTGGGCAATTGGAACCTTTTAATTTTTCCGAGCCTCGTTTTCGGCAATTCTTCATGGGTGATGTCGAAGCCCAGGATTTTTTTGTAAGGGTTACATTGTAGATTATAGGCTTCAATAATATTTTGCCTAACCTTCTCTTTTATATCAACAGTTCCCAGCTCACGGGCAACAACAGGATCGACCGAAATAATGGCCCGCAATATTTCTTTATCAAGAAAAACACCGGCTTCCTTTACAATAGGGTTGGCCTCTTCAAGTTTGAATTCAATTTCAGAGGGATTGATATTCTTGCCACTCGACAGGGTGATAATTTCCTTTTTACGACCGGTAATAAATAAAAAACCCTGCTCATCGAAATGGCCGAGATCGCCGGTATGCAGCCAACCATCTTTTATTATTTCGGCTGTATCTACTGGTTTGTTGTAATAGCCTTGCATGACATTGGGTCCGCGGCAAACAATCTCGCCATCGCGCACCTCCACATCGGCACCATCAATCACAAAACCAGGGGAACCTACTAGTACCTTTCCTGGCTGCGTGAAGGTGATCATAGGGGCTGTTTCGGTCATTCCATATCCCTCGAGAATTTCAAATCCAAGTGTCCGGAAATCTCTGCCCACAACAGGGTCTAAGGCGGCACCACCCGATATCATATATTTTATGCTACCCCCAAATTTGTTGTGAACTTCTTTAAATATTTTCCTCGAAAACTTGTAAGAGTCGACCTTTTGGGCTAGTTTAAACAGAATCCGGGCTATCCGCTTTTGCTCAACCTTGGCCATAATCCCTTTTCTGATAAGATAGAATAAGCGGGGAACCCCAATAAATACACTGACTTTATTGTCCTGCAATGTTTTGATTATGTCTTCGGATGCCAGGGAGGGCGACATGGCAACAGTCAACTCCATATAAAAGGGGGCAATCAGGGTCCCAAGAAGCGGGAAAATATGATGTAGCGGGAGCAAGATCATCAATCGTTCTCCTGTGGTAATAATTTTTACCTTTTTGGTAACCGCCTCAATGTTGAACAATAGGTTATTGAACGAAAGCATTACGCCCTTTGGGCTACCTGTTGTCCCTGATGTATAAATCAGTAAAGCAGTTTTTTCTGCCTCCGGCTCGGGAAAAATAACAGGCTCCTCATTTTGTTGTTCGGCAAGCTCTTCGTTTTCATTTATGTTTATGAGCAAGGGTTTGTAGTCCACCTGTTTTAGGGCATCCATCAAAACCGGTATTCTTTCATCCGAAACAAAAATGACTTCAGGTTGGCAATCATTAATAATGTATGCCACTTCATCGGCAACAGCCATAAAATCAATGGGTACGGCAATACAATCATTTTTCCAGGCAGAATAGAAAGCATATATCCAACCGGGCCTGTTTTCAGCAAAGATTGCCACTTTCGATGTATGTTCCTGGGTAAAAAGTGTGGCAAAATAGTCAGTGTTCTGAATTATGTGCTTATAGCTAAATTCCTTATTCTGAAAGATTAGGGCAGTTTTTTCGCTTGCGGTTATAAACATTTAACAGGATTATCAATACCAAACAAAAGTAAGGAAATTTTGTTGCCTGCACTCCTCTAATATATAATCAGTTTGGGTGTTGTCCTAAATCTATGCTTCTACCTTAAATCCCATTCTTCAAAAGAACTTAGCAATATTATTATTTCATCTCCTTTTTTGGGCTTTTCAAAAGGATACATTCCGGTTGGGGTCCAAGTGGCCCGACCTGTAGAATCTGACATTTGTATTACTTTTCCCTTAATGTCTATATACTCACGATGTGAAGCACCTTCAATTAATGGAGATTTCAAATCATTTTTAATATGGTTGTAATTTTCATTTGCATTTTGAAGTGAGAAATCCTTTTCACCTTTATCTTTCAAATAGTCAATTTTTCCTTGTTGATCTGCTAACAACTGATGATAGCCTGATTTGCCTGTGTAAATTCTCCTAAATAACAAAAAGTCATCAGCCAATAGTTTGTCCCCTTCACATTGTTGCTTTTGAGCTTTAAGTTTCTTATCGAATTTAAAGATTAAGATGCTATCTGTATAACTTTCTACTATTCCAACAAATGGCATTGATCTGGCAGTCCCGAAAAACAATGGCAAACTATTTTTATATTCTACTTCTAAATTTTTTAAATCGTAAGAATTTAACGCTGAGCTACTAATCTTTGTGCTGCCTCGATCAAAATAAAATGTTTCTTTTGTTTCGATAACAATTGAGTCGCTATTTGTTTCGTGAGGCGAGATTGTCAAGAAGAAAGCTCCGGCAAGGCCCAATTCTACAGAATAAAACCGGGTGTTGTAATCTGGGTGACGATTACATTCCTCTTCGGTCAGTTGAAATTTTTCTTTTAGATCCTCTTCAGAGAGAAAGACATCGTTTGGACGACCCTCTGCGAAGCTAGCCAACAACCTATTCATGATGGATTCTGTATCGAGAACAGTTGTACCATCTTGAGATTTATCGAAATTGAAATGAATATAGTATGTTGACCCCGAATTTTTTAAAGTTTTCTTACCCGGTATATCCTTGCATTGGTATATTGTTAATAGAAATAACACAAAAGCTAAATAATAGGCTGTTGTTGATAGTCTTTGATAGCATTTTTTCAGGGAGTCTTTTACTTTTGAATTTTGATTACAGATCATTTCCATAGCTTTTTATTTAGTTAGATATTATGATTAGTAAAATGGCAAAAAAGCAATATTTGAATTATTGTGCTAATTTACAATAAACTTTGAGACAATGAAAAAATAAGTATTGGTTCATTTTCCCTATTTTATCTATCTTCGGTCTTTTCTTTGAAAACACAAATTATGAAGCGGATCCAACTACATTGGCAGATATTGATTGCATTGGTACTGGCTGTATTTTACGGTGCTTTCCTGGCCGATTATGTATACCTCATTGACTGGATGGGCGATGTATTCCTCCGGGCTTTGAAAATGGTGATCGTTCCCCTAATCCTTAGCTCTATTATCTCAGGAATTACATCCATTGGGAACGCCGAGAATCTTGGCCGCTTAGGTCTTAAAACAATAGGCTATTATATTGCAACCAGTACTATTGCTATTTTCACAGGCTTGTTTTTTGTGAATTGGCTAAAGCCCGGGGTGGGTGCCGATCTTGGGTTTACAAAAGAAGTCGAAGGTTTAGCCCTGGCAACCGAATCTTTTGGCGACACCTTAATTAACATCATCCCAACCAATATCTTTCAGGCATTCAGTAACGGACAGATGTTGTCGATCATATTCTTCGCCCTGTTGTTTGGCTTTTTCATTACCCAGATACAAGAAAAGCCACGGAAAACGCTTACCGAATTTTTCGATTCTACATTCGAGGTAATGATGAAATTGACCCTATTCATCATAAAATTCACACCATTAGGAATATTGGGAATTGTAGCTAAAGTAGTTTCCGAACAAAGCGATTTGCTCCAATTGGTAAGCAAAATGGGACTATACATGTTAGCGGTTGTGGCTGCCCTAGCTGTCCATTCAACCATCACCTTGCCCCTACTCTTACGGATGGTTGGAAAAATTAATCCTCTCAAACAACTAAAGGCCATGTCAATCCCTTTGCTGACTGCATTTTCGACTTCATCATCCAGTGCCACCCTGCCATTAACAATGACCGCTGCTGAAGAGAATGCAGGAGTTTCAAACAAAATTTCTAGTTTCACCCTCCCACTCGGGGCCACCATAAACATGGACGGAACCGCCCTGTACGAACTTGTGGCGGCTATGTTTATCGCCCAGGCTTATGGAATCGATCTTACCATTCCGCAGCAATTGATTGGGGTATTCACTGCACTCCTGGCTTCGATTGGTGCAGCCGGAATTCCAATGGCGGGATTGGTCATGATTACCATTGTACTTTCAGCTCTGGGTTTACCTCTTGAAGGTGTAGGGCTGATTATTGCCGTCGACCGGATTTTGGATATGTTCCGCACTACCGTAAATGTATGGAGCGATAGCTGTGGGGCTTCGCTAATCGCAAAATCGGAAGGGGAGATTTTAAAGGTAATGAAATGATGATTGTTGATTGATTATTGATGAATAAAAAATTGAACAATACAGCCATTTTCTTCTTTAAATTGGAAATTTGAATTATGGCAGAAAAAGCGTGCAAAAAGGACAAAGGGAAAAAAGATCCCGAATTTGTTCAGGATAAAAAATACGAATGTAAAAAGTGCGGAAGTGCAAGCAACAAAGAAGCGAAACTCTGTAAACCAAAAAAGCGAAAAGATTGAAAGCCATGATTTTTGCAGCCGGCCTGGGAACCCGTCTGTATCCACTAACCAAAGACAAGCCAAAGGCCCTGGTCGAATTTCGGCGAAAGACGCTATTGGAAAACTGCATAAACTACCTGAAGCAGTTTGGGGTGAATGAGTTGGTCATTAATGTGCATCATTTTGCCGACGAACTTTGCAGTTACTTAAAAGTGAAGAATAATTTTGGATTGCTCATTTCCATTTCTGATGAAAGGGATTTTTTGCTCGATACAGGTGGCGGGCTGAAGAAAGCATCTCACTATTTTACTCCTGATGAAGATTTTCTGGTTTGTAATGTAGACGTGGTCACCGACCTGAACCTCTCAGGATTGATCCATCAACATAAAAAAGAACAAGCCCTTGCTACGCTTGCAGTTCGGAACCGGAAAACGTCGCGCTATTTATTGTTCAACCCCAAAAAAGAACTGGCAGGTTGGACAAATATAAAAACCGGCGAAGTAAAAATGTCGAGGCCCAACGAAAAAAAAATAATGCCTTTGGCTTTTAGTGGCATCCATGTGATCAATTCAACAATCTTTAATTTGATGAAAGAAGAGGGGAAGTTTTCTATTATTGATTTGTATTTGAGGCTTGCGGCCACCCATAATATAATGGCTTTTGATCACACTGAGGGTTTTTGGTTCGACCTGGGGAAGCCTGAAAATATTGAGGAAGCCGACCGCTTGTTTCCACTCAAATAAATCATTACCCTTTTATCAAGATGAAACAAAATAGCGATTTTATACTCGACCTAATTGCAGACTTGAAAGGCAAATCGGAACAAGGATACAGGGATTTTGCCATGAGAATGATACCTACTCAACAACAAGTGCTGGGAGTTAGGACACCCGACATGCGAAACATTATCAAAATAGGATACCCGCAAATCAAGGGGCTTTCTTTTCAGGATTTCTTTGGATTGATGCTGGCATTAAAAGCCACCGGCATTTTTGAGTGCATTCAGATAAGTCATGAATTTATTGCAAAAAATACACCTTTCAGAAAAAAATTATCAGTCACTCAAATAAACGGATTACTTACAGGGCTTGACAATTGGGCTTCGGTCGATTCTTTTGCAGGCTATGTTTCAGGCCCAGCCTGGATCGATCACCAAATCAGCACAGAAGATATTATGAATTGGTCGTCGCAGGAAAATGTATGGATACGCCGCCTGGCCATTGTTTCATGTGTTCCATTGAACAGGGGATCGAAAAGTGAAATCTGGAAAAGGGATATCACCCTGACCCTTTGCAAGGACCACCTCACGGATCGCGAGGCCATTATCCACAAAGGGATTTCCTGGGCGCTGCGAAGCTTGGTGAAAGACCATCGCGAAGCAGTGGTTGAATTTCTTGATGAAAATATTGATTCAGTCAAAGCCTTTGTAAGGAAAGAGGTGTTGCATAAAATACATACCGGAAGGAAATATTGAGGATCCCCATTCATCAATAATTATGGCAAGTGCTTCCGATATTACAGGTAAAGCGATTCGGAAAAAACCTTTACCGCATGATGCAATTTATCCAGGTTTTCCCCGACGAGCAGATTGTCGTATCAGCAATACGACATTTGAGCTGGACTCATTTTATAGCAACGAATGATTATCGACGAGGAAGACTTCAAACTCGATTTATTGTTTTTTCACCGCAAATTAAAAAGGTTGATTGCCATTGACCTAAAGCTTGGAAAATTTAAAGCCGAGTACAAAGGGAAAATGGAGCTTTACTTGCGTTGGCTCGAAAAGTACGAAATGCAGTCCGGTGAGGAGAAACCGTTGGGATTAATTTTATGTGCCGAGGGCAATACTGAGCAAATTGAATTATTGCAATTGGAGCAATCGGGCATCCGTACTGCCGAATATTTAACCGAACTCCCTGACAAACAAATGTTAAAACAAAAACTGCATACGACTATTGAATTATCAAGAAAGCGATTGGAAAACAAAATGGAAGACCTAAAAAAAACACTCTAAACACCACCCTTCACGGCGAAAAGACTTTTAGCATTTTAAAGTTGATTCCACAGCTCCTGTACTGCCATTCCCATTTTTCGGGAATTGCTTCGTGTGATCATATTTTCCTGCCGAAAGTCCAACCCATCCTCCTCAGGATTAGTTTGGATAATTGATTTTTTTCGGTAATAACCCAGTTTCTTTATTGTTCTAATTGGTTATTGTCAAATCTCTCAGATTGAAGTTCATCTTAATCAATTCCAGAAAACCCCTACCCCACCAAAAACTCATGCATTGCCCTCGCAGCTTTCCTTCCCGCACCCATTGCCAAAATTACAGTTGCTGCGCCGGTAACAATATCCCCACCAGCCCATACCCGGTCGATGGAGGTTTTGCCGGTTGCTTCGTCCACTACTATAGTCCCTTTTCGGGACATTTCCAGTTCAGGGGTGGTGTCAGGAATGATTGGATTGGGGCTGTTGCCGATGGCTACAATGCAGGCATCCATGGGCATGATGAATTCGGAGCCATCGATGCGGATGGGGCGTCTGCGGCCAGAGGCATCGGGTTCGCCCAGTTCCATTTTGGAACATTCGATTTCTTTGAGCCAGCCGTTTTCGTCGCCAATGAGTTTTTCGGGCAGGGTGAGGAAGTGGAAAATGACCCCTTCTTCTTCGGCATTCTCAAATTCTTCGAGACGGGCCGGTAGTTCTTTCTGCGAACGGCGGTACACAATGTACACTTCTTCGGCACCCAGGCGCAGGGCAGTGCGGGCGCAGTCCATGGCCACGTTGCCACCACCCACAACGGCCACCCGTTTGTGACGGATGACGGGTGTGTAGGCTTTTGGATATTGATAACCCCGCATCAGGTTTACGCGGGTGAGATATTCGTTGGCGGAGTATACCCCGTTGAGGTTTTCGCCGGGGATTTCCATGAACCAGGGCAAACCGGCACCGGTACCAAGAAAGATGGCATCGTATTCTTCCAATAGTTTGCTCAACGAGCGGGTTTTCCCTACAACATAATTGTTCACCAGCTTAACACCCAGTTTTATCAGGTAGTCGATTTCGCGCCGGACAATCCTTCCCGGCAGTCGAAATTCAGGAATCCCATACGTCAGCACCCCGCCGGGTTCGTGCAGGGCTTCAAACATGCTCACATCGTGGCCGGCCAGAATCAGGTCTCCGGCCACGGTAATGCCTGCCGGGCCGGAGCCAATCACCAGGACTTTTTTCCCGGTCTTTTCTTTTATTTCAGGCATATCCATTGTGGCCTGGGCAGCTTCCCATTCTGCCGCAAAGCGCTCGAGGCGGCCAATCGCAACAGGTGCCCCTTTTTTCTCCAGGATACATTTTATCTCACACTGTTCTTCCTGGGGGCAAACCCTGCCACACACTGCAGGGAGGCAGTTTTTCTCTTTTAGGGTTTTGATGGCCCCGGCAAAATCTTCGGCAGCAATCCGCCGGATGAAACCGGGGATATCAATCTCCACCGGGCAACCTTCCACGCACAAAGGTTTTTTGCAGTCGAGACAACGTTTTGCTTCTTCAATAGCCATTTCGGTGGTGTAACCCAGGGCCACTTCATCGAAGTTCCTTCGCCGTATGAAATAGGCTTGTTTGGGCATTTCTACTCTATTCAGATTTAATTTTCCCATATTATCTTCCTCCACATCCAGAATGGTGAACCAAAAATGCTTCTTCGCCAATATATTGTTGCCGCCGTTTCGAAAGCTCTTCCCAGTCGACCAGGCGGCCATCGAAATGGGGGCCGTCCACACAGGCAAACTTCATCTTGCCATCGACCGAGCAACGGCAAACCCCGCACATACCTGTCCCGTCAATCATGATGGTGTTGAGCGTGACAATAACCGGGATGTCATAATGGGCGTACTCCTTCGACGTTTTGTACGACAGGGTAGTGCAGCCATTGGCAATTACGCGGTCGGGCACAATGCCAATTTCGCGGATAAGGTCGTCGGCCTTTTTGATGTGCCCTTTGTAGCCATAGCTGCCATCGCGGGTAATCTTTATCAGCCTGTCGCTGTATTTCGATAGTTTGTCCTCCCAATAAAGCAGGTTTTTGCTCCGGCCTTCCATTACCGTGATCACCGTATTCCCTTTTTCCTTGAGGGCTTTCACTACCGGATAAATGGAACCCATCCCAAAACATCCACCGATGCAAATCACCGTCCCGAAGTTTTCAATCGCAGCAGGCCGTCCGAGCGGGCCGACCACTGTGGGGATGACATCGCCGGGTTTCAGTTCTGCCAGTTTGTTCGTCGAAGTCCCCACCTCCATAAACACGATGGTCAGGTAGCCTGTTTCTTTGTCCCAGTCGGCAGCCGTGAGGGGGATGCGTTCGGCACCCTCGCCCGAGTGGACAATCACAAATTGCCCGGGCTGCATTTCCTGCACGACATCCGGGGCATGTACCACCAACAGGTGCAGGTTGGGGACAATCATTGTTCTTTCAATAATTTTAAACATGGTCCCTCCTTATTTTTACGGGGCATGGGTTGCTTTCAAACTCCAGTTGCCCATTCGAAGAAGTCAACAAAACAATTCCCTTTGGGATATTTTTACGGATTAGAACCCGAAATTTCTTTTCTGTTTTCGATGAACCCAAAATTGCCCATTCTTCATTATTGAATCCTTGTTTCCTGGCATCGGATGGATGCAGCAGGATATGATCGGCTTTGACCAGATCGCCAAAGCCTTCAATACCTGTGCTCAGGTTTAAGCTACTATAAACGTGCTGTGCATTTTCCTGAACCAGGCTAAAAGGGTAATTTTTAGATGGTGCCGGTACCTTGATTTTTTCCGGGACAGGTTTTAATTTAAGTTGAAATTCTTTGCGTAGATCCTTTGCTGAAAATTTAGGAAGCTTCACCTTAAGCGACTTCGCCAAATCCAAAAATACCTGTCGGTGGGGAAGTGAGTATCCATGCCGGTCGCCCACAGAATACGATTTTTTGATTTTTTTATCAGTATTCAAATACCGCCCATTGCTTTCGCCCCAAAGTGCTGTGGGGAGGATCAAATCGGGCTGCAAGTCTTCCGGGGCTGGAAAGGCATTTTGATAAATGATCTTCATCACGCCCGGGTTCTTTTTGAAGGCCGAATCACCAACCAGATAAAGCAGGTCGATTTCCTTTTTGTCGATTTTCTTCCTGATCTCATCAAAAGGCACAACATCCACCAGAGCCAACAATCCATCCAGGTTTCCATAAGGATTGGGCATGTAGATCATCGAATGGCTTTGTTTGGCAACTTGCTTTAATTTATCCAGAATTGAAATGCAGTTGGTCAGCGACATTATTTCCGGCCCGATAATCATCGCGCTGTTTTTAGTCTCAGCAAGGGTTTCAGTGATTATGGGTTGCTTGGTTTTAGCTTTTTCCTTTTTCAGGTTGAACAATATCTTATCCAGAAATCCCTCCACATCACCCGACTTGGGAACATAAAAGTGTGTAGCAAATCGTGTGGTCGTATCTTTGGTCCAGCCTATCTGGCAATAGGGAATAACTTTCGACGCTAAATCTTTTATAAGCATGGTCACCGGGGCGTATTTGTAATTCCCGTCGAGGAAGATCGAAAGCAGGCAACCGGCTTTTTTCAAGTCGTTTAATGAAACCGAATGAGAGGCCATTTCCATATAGGCCAAGAGGTTTTCGTTTATGCAAGAGGATGAAATCAATTCGGTGTGCAATGCCTTTTCGGCGAATTGTTTGGCAAAATGAATTTCTTCGAGATTCAGGCTGGGCGAAAGGAGCATGGCCGACCGGCCCGGTTTTACCTCCTTCACAATCTCGACTGCCTTTTCGTTGGCCACTTCCCACGATACGAAACCATATCCTTCCTTGTATTTGAATTGGGGTTCAAGAATCCGGGTGGTACGGTTTACCAATTCGGACAAACAAAAACGGCCTTTCACGCAAAGCTCGCCTCCTGCCTCGTGTGGTACGCCGGGTGGCAAAGTACCTACAATTTTATCTTTCAGTGTGAGAACCTGGATGTCGCAATTCAGACTGCATAGCGGACATGTGGATGCTTCGTACTTTTCCGGAACGCCCCACCATTTCCGGCTTTTCTCCGACATGGCCCCGGTTGGGCAAACCGACACACAGGCCCCGCAAAACTCGCAGTTGGCATCGATGTGGGTAGCCTCGAAAGCAGGCCCAATAGTGGTAAATTTCCCCCGTTGTTTCAGTGATAGCACAGAGCTTTTCCGGTATTCGTTGCAAATCCTCACGCAGCGACCGCAATAAATGCAAAGGTTGTAATCCCGATCGAAAAAGGGGTCATACTTTTCAATGGGGATATCCCTGTATAGTCCGGGAAGTGTAAGATCATGGATGCCCAGGCTTTCGACGATGCGCTGAAATTCGCAATCCTTATCCTTCGGACACCATCGACAGCCGGTGGTGATGCCCACCTTCCGAATGGTTCCCTGAAAAACAGAGCAGCCTTCCACATCGTCGCACATCATGCAGGCGGAGGGGTGCTCGCTAAGGATCAATTGGGTCAACTCGGTTCGCATTTCCTTCAAAATCTTTGTGTCGGTGCGGACTACCATTCCATCTTCCACGTGAGTTGTGCAAGCTGTCGGATAGCCCCTTCTTCCCTCAATTTCGACTATACATAACCTGCACCCCCCATAAGGAACCAGCTCGGGATGGGCGCACAACGATGGGATGTAAATATCGTTTTGCGCCGCTACATCCAACACCGTGGCAGGTTTGTCGATTTTGATCTTTTTGTTGTCAATTGTTATTTTCATCTACTATATTTTAGCTTCTAATTTCACAACTATTCTTATTTGTTTCAGCTCATGATAATCTGAAGTCATTTATTTATATCTCATACTGAGAGCTGGTTCGGAGGATGTCCCCCAGTCTATCCCGATGCAGTCGGGACTGGCGGGGGTTAGGGGGTGGAAACAAGTGCAAAAACTCCCCCCTCTTATTCTCCCCCCAAGGGGAGACAGTGCTCCGTAGCAACTTATCGTGAAAATGAAATCCGATTCCTTCTTAAAGATCATATTTTGAATTAATTAATGCCTGATTCAATTTAGTTTTGTCATTTTTATTTCCTTTTTAAACTTCATAAAAAGCTTTTATCTCCTGAATCTCTGAGAAGAAAGCGTCAAGAACAAGGCTTGTGAAGGCTTAAAATTGGGAGTTTACTTTTCGTAAATGACCAATTTTAAGCCAAGCGTAACGCAGTTATTGACGCTTTCTTCCAGAGATTACGATAGCGTTTCCGGCAATCGCATCAAACCTGCAAATCTCATAACATGCGCGGCACTTAATGCACTTGTCGATATCGAGATTGTGGGGTTCGGAACGCGGCCCGGTGATGGCCCCGGTGGGGCAAACACTCACACAGCGCTGGCAACCTGTACACTTGTCTTTGATTACGGTGTATTCGATCAACGAGCTGCACACAAGGGCGGGGCAGTAATATTCGTCCACATGCTGGATATATTCCTGCCTGAAATAACGTAGGGTTGACAAGACAGGGTTCGGAGCAGTTTGTCCCAGCCCGCATAGCGATGTGGCTTTCACCAGATGGGACAGCGATTCCAACTTATCGAGAAAATCCGGTTCGGCCTGGCCCTGGCAAATCTTCTCCAGGATTTCGACAATATGGCGTGTCCCGACACGGCAGGGTGTGCATTTTCCGCAGGATTCCTTCTGGATAAAATCAAGAAAGTACCTGGCTAAATCAACCACACAGGTATCCTGATCCATCACGATCAATCCACCGGAACCCATAATAGAACCTACCTTGGCCAGTGACTCATAAGTCATCGGGGTGTCCAATAATTCTTTGGGGATACAGCCACCCGATGGTCCTCCTGTCTGGACAGCCTTGAAGGGTTTTTGTGTGCCACCACCAATGTCATAAATAATCTTCCGAAGTGAAGTGCCCAGAGGAACTTCGATTAAACCGCTCCTGCGAATTTTGCCAACCAACGAAAAGGTTTTGGTGCCGAAATTTCCTTCCACCCCAAATTGGCGGTACCACTCAGGCCCGTTGCGTAAAATGTGGGGGATGGTCCCCAATGTTTCTACATTATTGATTACAGTTGGTTTTCCATTTAATCCTGATACTGCAGGAAAGGGAGGACGAGTGCGAGGCATTCCTCGCTTGCCTTCGATGGAATGGATCAGCGAGGTTTCTTCGCCACAGACAAAAGCGCCTGCCCCTTCTTTTATTTTTATTTCAAAAGAAAACCCGGAACCCAGGATATTTTTACCCATCAGGCCATATTCCTTTACCTGGTCGAGGGCATTTTGCAATCGAGTAATGGCCAGTGGATATTCGGCCCTGGTGTAAATGTAACCATGTGTGCCACCAATGGTGTAGGCCGCAATCAGCATCCCTTCTAACAGGGCGTGGGGGTCGCTTTCGATGAGGAGGCGGTTCATAAACGCGCCGGGGTCGCCTTCGTCGGCATTGCAGATCAGGTATTTCTCGTCCGATTTGGTGTTGCGGCAGGTGCGCCATTTTATCCCGGTAGGAAAACCTGCCCCGCCCCTGCCACGGATTCCGGCATGGGTGATTTCTTTAATAATCTCGTCGGGCTTTTTCGACAGTGCTTTTACCAGCCCTGCATATCCTTCGTTGGCAATATAGTGCCTTATATTTCCGGGGTCGATGATTCCGCAATTCTTTGTAACAACCCTGACCTGGTCTTTCAACATGGGTTGCTCAAAAAATCCTGGCAGGCCATTTAACCCTTTTGGCCCGAAATATCCTAACGACCTTTTCGAGATGTCCTCTTTCTCTACAATGTATTTCCGTATGATGGTCTCCGCATTTTTTTCAGTCACATTTCCAAAGGAGATACGTGGTGCACCATTGGTTTTGATGTCCATTAACGGTTCGAGGTAACAGGTACCGATACAGCCTACCTCGACCAGTTCTGCCTCGATCTTGTATTTTTTTATTGTGTCTAAGATGATTGCCTTGACTTTATCGGCCCCGGCAGCTTTGCCACACGAAGCCATCCCCAGATAAATCACCGTTTTACCGGAATTGTTCAGGGCATCCCAATCGACACTACACTGTTTTTGAATAGTCGTAAATTTATTCATAGCTGGTCCAGATTTCCTTTAACTTAATCACATTTACTTTGCTGTGCACATCGTTGTCCACCTTTACCACCGGGGCAAGGGCGCAACAACCTATACAGGCCACCCGGTTCAGGTCGAACTTTTTGTCAGGGGTACATTCGCCGGGTTTTATGTTCAGGTCCCTCTCGAAGGTTTCCAACAAAGTTTCCCCTCCATTCACATGGCAGGCCGTGCCTAGGCACACTGAGATGGAATGTTTGCCAGGCTCGGTAAAACGGAACTGTGAATAAAATGAAGCTACCCCGTACACCTGGCTTTCAGTTATCCCGAGATAGTCGGCCACTGCTTCCACCATTTCTGGCGAAATATATCTCTTTGTAGCCTGCATTTTTTGTAAAAGCGGGATCAGGCTGCCCTCCTCGTTGGGATAAGCATGTAAAATTTTGTCGTAAGAAACATCCAATCGTTCCATATTTTAAAGTTTTAATGGTGCGGACTTGTATGAAAAAAATAACAGTCGGATAAATCGGCTTCGCCCCGGGTGCAATCTTCTGCAAAGGTTTCACAGGTTGGTGCACCGCAGAGACCACAATCTTTTTTGGGTAACTTGGAAATGATCCTTTCCTTTTGCTTCATCCTTTTGATGGATGTGGACAGATCGGTTGATAGGGTCCGGGTTGCCCGCGGATAAACCCGATTTTCCATAAAATAGAAACCCGTTTTATATTTCACCCCTACTTCCTTTTGATCGAATTGTGTGGGCACACAATATTTCTTTTCGAGGAGAAAGGCATTGTGCCTTGCGATATAGGGGTTCTCAACGCAAAAAGCCCCGCCAACACAGGCTTGCGTACAAGTGAACGCTTCGAGATAATCCACATTCACCAGTTTGGAATCTTCGATGTCATCGAGTATCATTTTAATGTTTTCGATACCGATAACCGACATGCACTTTTCGGAATCTATATTGCTAAGTACCTGGCTCAACAAGCCCCATCCCCTACCGAAATAAAAATAGTCGGTATAATCTTCCTGTTTCCTGTTGGTTCTCAATCGGCTTATTTCAGGGAGCAGCACTTTGTAAATATCGCTGATGGCTACAGCCCCATCGATCCAGGATTTTTCCTTTTCGGCAGGTTGTTTTATCGACACTACTTTGGCCGGACAAGGGCTGATGTAAATAGCCCCGATTTTATTTATGTCGATGCCTTTTTCAACAGAAATCCTGCGCTTGGCTTCTTTGGCAGTGATTTCACGGGGCACATCAAAAGGGGAAATCAAGTCGATCAGGTTTGGGTAATTTACCTGGATCAGGCGGAGAACTGCAGGACAGAATGAACTGATAATTGGCTTTCCATCCTTTTTCGTTTTTATATGTTCTGAAATGGCAAAGCCCAGTTCGTTGATGTTTAGGGAAATATCCGCCACTTCGTCGAAGCCTGTTTTGATGAGTGCTTCATGAATCAATTTTGGATGGATGTCGGAACTGAATTGGGAGTATAAAATGCGTGAAGGAATAGCCACTTTGTACAGGTATTTCTCAAAGTCACTTACTTCATCCATAACCGGAACGAATACTTTTTCGGGACAAATATTCAGGCAGGCACCACAATCGACACATAAATCATCGAAAAAAGTGATTTTATTGTTTCTGTAGCGTAGCGCTTCCGTGGGACAACTTTTGATACACTTGATATGCCCCTTGCACTTTTCAGGCAAAATTATATGTGAATGGAAATACTTCATCGTACGAGAAAGGTTGTTGTAATAGTTGTCCCTACATTCACAGTGCTTTCAAGGTCGAGTTTGTCGGAGTTCTTTTTGATATTGGGCAATCCCATACCGGCCCCGAATCCCAAGGCCCTTTGTTCTTCAGTGGCAGTTGAATACCCTTCTTTCATTGCCATTTCAATATTGGCGATGCCTTTTCCTTCGTCTTTGATTATTATTTCAATCGAGGCATCTCCTGCCTTAAGGGTAACATCGGCTTTCTTTGCGTGCATCACCACATTCATTTCGGCTTCATAAGTAGAAATAGCCACTCTTCTGATCAGGATCGGATCATAGCCGATTGATTTAAGGATGGCTTTGATTTGTGTGGAGACCAGACCAGCAGAAGCAAAGTCCTGCCCGTCAATATGGAATGAATGTTCAGATATATTTTCAGCTTTTGAGATGGTTTCTTCCAATTCAACCGGAAAAGACAATACTCCTTCGATATTTGCAATTTTCACACAGGCTTCGTACATATCAGCTTGGGTAGAAAGGATAATCAGCCCTTTCTCCTGGGCAAATAGTTTAATGTCAATATCTGGAATTTTTCCCCTTAAGAAAACAATGGCTTTAAATTCTGCCATGTATGCTGAAATAGCTGCCTGAACAGAATTCAGACCTGTAAGCAATATGGACCCGGAATTGCCATACGCCAATACATCGCTCATCAAATCGGAGGCATAAATGTCGGTCACATAGGCACCGTTTATTTTATCCCCTACAATAAGCTGCGCCTGAAGGGACTCCTTGATTTTTTGTATTTCGATATGATGATTGTGTATCGCCATGCGACAATCCTGAATTTGTTTATATCTGCCTCATTAATTGTATATATATAAGTTCATGTCAAGATAACTTCATACAGAATCCCATTTCTCGTACTGACATCATTTAGGTCAAACCAGAAAAGAACCTGATGGTAACTGATCGGATGTTATTTGATCCCGGCCTGAATAAATTTAGTGGCCAATTCAAAGTTTGATAAGGGACTGGTAAGAATCACCACATGAAAACGGTTGGCCAGCTCGATGGTATCGCCCAGTACCTGTTTGCCGTTGGTGACGATAACTGCCGAAATATCGATCAGGTTGGCAGCCGAAACAATGTTTTTATGGGTTTGGATGGTCAGCCATAAATTGCCGGCTTGTGCGCTGCTCATCACATCCGAAAGCATATCAGAAATATACACCCCGGTAATTTCCCGGTCTTCCACATGGGTGAGGGCTTTCAATTCAAATTTGTTTATGATTTCCTGGAGCTTCATAGGTATTGATTTTAGTATTTGTTAATATTTTAGTTTTTTTTCTATTCAACAGGGGTAAGTGAGAGCAAGCCAATATCTTTGATTACTTCTGCATAACAGGTGTCAAAATCATCAATCATGTCGGATGAAACGATTTTAATTTTGGATGTTGTCGATCCTCTACGCCAGTTAAAGTAATCCTCAATAATGGCGATCTTCTCAGGACTGAGCGGGACAGTTTCTTCCGGTGGACGAAATCCAAAAGCCACATACACCCATGTACGTTCCTTTTCGAGATCACACATTAATTTGTCGACTTTGCATTTTTCATCGCAACCGGTACACATCATCATGCCAGCTAATTCTTTGAGAGGAACAAGAGTGTTGCAATTTTTACACTTCAGGTCGAAACGTACCGACTGAGCACTACCCATCACATTCCAGAAATGTTCCCCTTCGCGGTATTCTTCAAGGGGTGGGCTGTCTTCAGCGGAGAAATAGGTAGATGTTTTGTTGCATTTAAAGCATTTTTCGGTAATGATAAAACCGGGATGGACATTGGTCATTTCCCAATGATGGGAACATTGTTGTTCTTGCATAAGTACCTCCTTTTTGAATACACCTCAATTTTTGAGTTCTATTTGTAAAGAATCTGAAATACTTATTTTGTCGCTGATGTATTGAACCCAAATATACAGAATTTTTGGCAGAATCCTAAAGTTTATGTCATTTTTATTTTTCGACTCCTAATTTAAGCAGATTAATTACAACTGAAGTGAAAACTCCAAACAAAAACTAAAACGTGGATAACAAGGTTCTGCACTAAGCTTTTACATATCGATGCTTCACCCCTTTGAATAATCTCGACACTTCAAATTAAAAATTTGGCAAAGCCATCCATCAAAATTTGCTACTTTTATATCGTGAAAAAGAAATTCGTCATCGGTCATGGTTTTTCTGGTATTTTATGCCTGATGGAAATTCTGATCGCAGGTTTAAACATAGCTCATAGCCAGAACGATATACGCTTTGCCGAGAACAAAGGCCAGTGGGAAGAACAGGTATTGTTCCGTGCAGACGTACCTTCGGGAGCTGTTTTTTTCGAGGACAACTCAATCTTGTTCCATTTTCGCGATGATGAATTCCTGAAAGCTGCCCACTCGGGAAATATGGATTTTAAACTTCCCGACTATATTCAACACCATGCTTTTCGGGTTCGCTTTGAAGGGGCTGCCGATAAAGTAAATTGCTATGGAACAAACCCAGGGAGCGACTATGAAAACTACTTCATCGGAAAAAATAGCAGGAAATGGGCAAGCCATGTACAAAATTATGAGAGCATTGTTTACCAGGCTCTTTATAAGGAAATTGATTTGATTGTGCATGGAAAAGAAAACGGCCTGAAATACGACTTTTTAGTTCATCCTGGTGGCAATCCCAATGAGATTACTATTGATTATGAAGGACTGAAATCTGTCTACCTGAAAAGGGGCGACCTTTATTTAAAAACCAGCCTGAATGAAATCGTAGAAATGAAACCTGTGGCCTACCAATTCAATGGCAGGGATTCGATTGCCGTGGATTGCAAGTTCAAGTTACGGGATAACCAGGTCACTTTCAAATTCCCAAGAGGCTACGATAAAGACCTGGAACTGGTGATTGACCCTCACCTGGTATTTTCGACTTACTCAGGTTCTACTTCGGACAACTGGGGTTTTACAGCTACTTTCGACAGCAAGGGGAATGTGTATTCGGGTGGCATTGTTGCAGGTCCTGGATACCCAGTAAGCGATAGTGCATTTATAGTTAATTTTCAATCGGGTGACTTACTTGGACAAAGTTTGTGGGATGTGGCCCTCATCAAATACGATTCAACCGGAACACAACGATTATGGGCGAGTTATCTTGGTGGTATGGGAGATGAAATGCCCCACAGCTTGGTAGTCGATAATGACGATAACCTGATTGTATTGGGGACAACTGGTTCTATCAATTTCCCTGTTGACACAAATGCCTATGACACAACCTTTAACGGAGGGGGCTGGTTGAGATATGCTTCTGCAATTGGTTTCAGTAACGGAGTTGATATTTTCATAACAAAAATAGATGAGGATGGTGATAGTTTGATTGCTTCAACATTTTTTGGAGGAAATGGGAATGATGGGATTAATTTTAGGCCTAGATATGAGACTTTCACCTATTATTTAGGAGATTCAATCTTCCATAATGAGAGTAACGATTCATTGTTTTTCAATTATGGAGATGGTGCACGTGGTGAAATTTTCTGCGATACAAGTAATTATGTCTATATAGGAAGTTGTACATTTTCAACGGATTTTCCTGTAAAAAATGCGTTTCAGGATACATTAGGAGGCAGGCAAGATGGAATTGCCTTTAAACTTTCCCAAAATCTTGACTCATTAATTTGGAGTACTTATATAGGTGGAAGTAAAGACGATGCCATTTATAGTATTGATGTTTCTGATAATGGGAAAGTATATGTTGGAGGAGGAACAAATTCTGATAATTTCCCTACTTCTTCAAATGCTTTAAATACAGGATTTCAGGGAGGTAGCGCAGATGGTTTCGCTTCTATCATTCACCCTGATGGAAGTAGTCTTTTGGCTTCTACTTATTTTGGGTGCAATGATTCTATCGGTACAACTACCAATGTTTACGACCAGGTATTTTTTGTTCGGATTGATGAGGAAGAAAAAATATATATAACAGGTCAAACTCGGGCACCGGCTTCTTCTTTGATTGTGAATGATCCAAAATATTCCTCCCCAAACAGCGGGCAGTTTATCGCAAAACTAAGCGAGAACCTCGATTCCATTGAATGGTCTACCGTGTTTGGAACTGGAGATGGTGATCCCGATATTTCAATAACTGCATTTGCTGTGGGCTTGAACGATAAAATTTTTCTTTCCGGCTGGGGAAGAGAATGGGGCAATTTAGCATCATCCGCATTTATCGGGATAAAAAATATGGAAACCACTCAATCTGCATTTCAACCCGTAAGCGATGGCCAGGATTTTTATGTGATGGTTATGACCGATGATGCGGCCTGTCTTGAATATGCCACTTTTTTTGGCGAGCAATATTATCCTGGCTGTTCCAATAGTGGCCGCGACCATGTGGATGGCGGCACCAGCCGTTTCGACAAAAATGGCTTTATCTACCAGGCCGCCTGTGCCAGTTGTGGGAAATGCCAGAAATTTCCTGTGCTGCCCGACCCCGGAGCCTGGTCAACATCCAACGCTTCGCCAAACTGCAACAATGCGGTATTCAAGTTTGCCTTCGAATCGCCCGATTATTTGCCCGATGTCCACCGCTGCAATACCGATTTTGCGGAGCTGGGCTCTATCCTCACTTCCGACCCGGCATCCAGTTATAGTTGGACTCCGGCTAACCTGGTTTCCGCCCCAGGGTCAGGTCACCCGGTTCCTCAAACCCAATCCGACACCACCATATTTACGGTTGAAGTGACCAAGGAATTTTGCACCACCACCTACTATCAACGCTTTTATCAACATTTTCTGACTTTGGAAGTGCCCGGCGACCAGGCAATCTGCGATACAGATTCGATGCTGTTGTTCGCAAATGCACAATGGCAATCAGACATTATGTGGTCATCGGATCCTGCATATTCCGATAACCTGAGCAATTCACAGCCCGGCTTCTATGCCAACCCACAAAATAGCACGACCTACTATTGCAGGGCAAGCAACGATTATTGTATGTTGGAAGACTCGGTGCAATTTACGGTTCATAATGTATCGGTAAATGCCGACGATGATTTCACGATTTGCTTTGGCGACAGCGTTGTACTGAATGCTATCAGTACTTATTCCGGACAATCCATCGAATATGCCTGGACTCCAACAGAAGTAATACTGGAAGGGGCGAATACGGGAACTCCCACCATTTTCATCGATGAAACTACTGTATTCACAGTACATGCAACAAATACGGCATTGGCCGATTGCGAGGACAGCGATGTAATTTCGGTTTACGTTTCTCCATTTTCAATGACAACCAACGAAATCATCGTCGAGACCCTTGATTCTATTTTTGAAACCCAGTCGGTTTTGATCCCTACTGAAACAAACCCACTGTTGAACTATAACTGGCATTCTATCCTTGCCATGGACGATTCGACCAAAGCCGATATCCTTGCCACACCCGAGGCAAGTGGCTATTATCATGTCACGGTGACCGACGAATATGGGTGCTGGAAAAAGGACAGCATCTTTATTTTTGTTGAAGATGTGTATTGCAACGAGGACCATGTGTATGTGCCCAATGCCTTTTCGCCCAACAACGATTCAAAAAATGATTTATTCATGGTGCAAAGCCGGATGACCAACGACATCTATTTTGCCGTGTACAACCGCTGGGGGCAAAAAGTATTCGAAACCACCGAAGTAGGCAGGGGCTGGGACGGCACATACAAAGGGAAGCCCGAACCAGAAGGGGTTTTTGTCTACTACATGAAAGCCACATGCTGGGATGGCAGCTCTTTTGAAAAGAAAGGAAATGTTACCTTGCTACGATAGAAGAATGGACTGATGGATAATTCTGCCTACATACGCTAAACATTGTTGAATAAAGATTTGAGTACCTGGAGTGATGGAGTGATGGAGTGATGGAGTATTGGAGTGATGGAGTTCTCCAACCCAAAAACTTTTGTGGGTTTTGGATGGGGATTTGGATCGAAACAGTGGATCGTAGAGATGCGATTAATCGCGTCTCTACACGGCAATGAACCAATCCCCATTTTGCTAATCATACGACAACTCCACTCCACAACTCCATCACTACAATTCCACTCCAATACTCCATCACTACAACCGGAAATCCCTGGATCCAATGCCATCTTAAAGCCCTTAACAATTTAATAACACCCTTTGGTATTTCAATCCATTAAAAGAACTACTTTTGCGCCCCTAAAATTTTGAGTAAATGCAGTCAATACGAAATATAGCAATTATAGCCCACGTCGATCACGGGAAAACCACCTTGGTTGATAGAATCATAGGGGAATGTAAAACCCTTGGCACACGGAAAGATGCAGGTGATTTGATCCTCGACAGCAATGACCTGGAGCGTGAGCGTGGGATAACCATCCTGTCGAAAAATGTGTCGGTCACCTACAAAGACGTTAAGATCAATATTATTGATACGCCTGGTCACGCCGACTTTGGTGGTGAAGTAGAGCGGGTTTTGAAAATGGCCGATGGTGTTTTATTGCTTGTCGATGCCTTTGAAGGACCAATGCCACAAACCCGCTTTGTGTTGAACAAGGCCATTCAGTTGGGTCTGAAAATAATTGTGGTGATCAATAAAATCGACAAAGAAAACTGCAAACCCGATGATGTACAACAGGACGTTTTTGATTTGATGTACAACCTGGATGCCACGGAAGAGCAGCTTGATTTTGAGACCATATACGGTTCCTCTAAACAAGGCTGGATGACCAAAGACCTTAGTGTGCACAGTACTAATATTGTCCCTCTACTCGATACGATAATTGAGAATATTGATGAGTCGCCCTATTGCGAAGGGACACCTCAAATGCAAATCGCATCACTCGATTTCTCCAGTTATGTTGGCAGGATAGCTATTGGCCGTGTTTTTAGGGGCGATCTGGAAGAAGGAAAAGATTATACCATCTGTAAAAAAGCAGGCAAGCAAACAAAGATCAGGATCAAAGAACTTTATGTCTTTGAAGGCCTTGGACGTGAAAAAGTAAAGACGGTGCGCAGTGGCGATATTTGTGCCATTGTAGGTATCGACGATTTTGAGATTGGCGACACCATTGCCGATTTGGAACATCCTGAGCCAATGCCCCGCATTGCTATCGATGAGCCAACCATGAGCATGTTGTTCCTGATAAACAACTCCCCATTTTTTGGCAAGGAAGGCAAATTTGTCACCTCCCGCCACTTGCGCGACAGGTTGACAAAAGAAACTGAAAAGAACCTGGCCATGCGTGTGGAACCCACCAACAGCGAAGACCGATTTAATGTATTTGGGAGGGGTATTCTTCATTTATCCATTTTGATTGAAACCATGCGCCGCGAGGGTTATGAGTTTCAGGTGGGCAAGCCAAAAGTGATCATGAAAACCATTGATGATGTACTTTGCGAACCTTACGAGACCCTTGTGATCGAGGTGCCCCAGGAGTTAGCTGGCAAAGCCATTGAATTGGTTACACAAAATAAAGGCGAATTGTTGATAATGGAGCCTAAATCCGATTTGCAACATCTCGAATTTACCATCCCTTCACGTGGTCTGATCGGACTTCGAAGCAACATTCTTACCGCCACTATGGGTAAAGCCGTAATGAATCATCGTTTTTGTGGCTATCAGCCTTTTAGAGGCGAAATAAGAGGTCGGTTTGCGGGTTCGCTTATTTCGTTCGAAACAGGACAAGCACTGGCCTTTGCCATTGACAGGTTGCAAGACCGTGGCCGGTTTTTTATCGATCCGGGCGAGCAGGTGTACAGGGGCCAGGTAATTGGCGAGCATACCCGCGAAAAGGATCTGGAAGTAAATGTGAACAAAGGAAAAAAACTGACCAACATGCGTGCTTCAGGTACCGACGACAATTCAAAAGTATCGCCAAAAGTTAAATTTTCGCTGGAAGAAGCCATGGAATATATCAAGGAAGATGAATACCTTGAGATTACCCCGTTGAGTTTAAGGATGCGAAAAATATCGGTGTAGGTGATTCGTAATCATCCGATCTAAATAGTCATCGGATGACTATTTTTGAAAAAACCCCGATCTGCATGGCTGACTCATTATAAGTTAGATAGTCATCTTATGACTATTACAGATAGCTAGTGTTTAAGCATTGATAAAAAACAGTGAAATCCCAACTACGGCGATCACTGCCCCGACTATTTCGTGCCAGCGCACTTTCTCTTTATAGATCAATATGGCAGGGGGAATAATCAACACCGGCACTATTGACATGATAGTAGATGCTACGCCAACCTGGGTGTATTGTACCGACAGAAGCGAAAGATAAACCCCCATGAAAGGACCACAAATTGCCCCGATCAAGATATATTTCATGGCCCTTTTATTCTGAAAAGACCTTCCGATGTGCTTCCATCGATTACCTAAAAGGATGATCAGCATAAATCCGAAAAGGCCGGCGATAACCCTTATGTGGGTCGAAGCAAAGGCATCGTAATCTGCCATGCCATACTTGCTTAATACAAGTCCAGTGGCCTGACCAACAGCCCCCGCAAGTGCATACAACAGTCCTTTTAGAGGGAATGAAAATTTCAACAGTTGCTTGGATAATTTTTCGGTGCCTTCTTGATTGCTCCGTTGAAGGATGACCATACCAATGCCGGATAGCGTAATAAACATAGCCAGGATTTCGATAAAGCTCATGCTTTCGCTCAGGGCAAACAGAGAAATTATTGCAGCAAACAAAGGATTGATGGCCATCACCAGCATCGAGATACGGGCAGAAATTGTTTCATACGATTTGAACAGGAAATAGTCGCCCAGCACAAAACCGATAAAGCCGGAAATTGTGAGCCAGGTCCAATTGTGCAAGCTGGCATCGGTGGGGATAAACTCACCCATGATAAAAACAGAAATACTCCCAAAAAGAAGGAAGGCAATAAACAAACGGAAAATATTTACACTCAGGGAACCGACACCCCGTGTAGCCTCTTGAAATGCCAGGGCTGTGGCAGTCCAGCAAATAGCCGTGCCAAGCGCAATTATTTCACCCAGGTGCGATTGAAACATAGAATTGAAATTTTGGCGAAAGTATCAAAAAGTTAAAGAGTTCGGAGTTAAAAGTTGAAAAGTATAGGAGTTCAGAGTTCCTAGTTAAGACAGTACAGAGTATACTGAATATGCTCACCTCAAAGCCAAATTTCAAATTTCCAATATCCTGAAAAGTAGCAAAAAACCATAACTTCTTTAACTCAGAACTTCTCAACTTTGCTCCCCATATTGAAGTTTAGCAAACATCTGGTCGAGGACTTCAGGTCGGATAGGTTTCTCGGCAAAGAAATCCATTCCTGAATCAAACGATTTCTTCCTGTCTTTTTGCGAAACATTTGCGGTGAGTGCAATTATTGGGATTGCTTTTTCTATACCCTTCTGCTTTTCAAATTCCCTTATCAATATGGTTGCTTCCCAGCCATTTACATTGGGCATTTGCAAATCCATCACAATAATATCGTAATGCTTATTTTTATACATCTCGAAGGCTTTTGCACCATCCGGGGCAATATCCACTTCCCCGTATTTCGCTAAGTTGGCAGCTCCTACTTTTTGCATTAGCTCATTATCTTCGGCTAATAAGATTTTAAATTTCACAGCCTCGGATAAAACCAGGCTTTCATCTTCCGAATTACTTTTTTCCGAATAAGGAATATCCAAGTCGAACCAAAAACGACTGCCTATACCTTTCGAGCTTTCCACCTGTATTGCACTGTTCATCAAGTGAACAAGCTTCTTGACAATGGCCAGGCTAAGGCCTATCCCATGATATTCGCGCGAAAAGGAAGTGTGTGCCGGGGAAAAAGCAGTGAATATGTTCTTAATTTCAGCTATATTCATCCCAATCCCGCTATCGATTACCTCAACTCTAAGCTGGCATCTCTTTTCGTCCGATGATACATATTTGAAATTCAATTGAACACTTCCCTTTTGAGTAAACTTAACCGCATTGCTCAATAGGCTTTTAAGCACCTGCTTTAGTCTTGCTTCATCAGCATAGACTACTTCAGGGATGGCCTCATCAATATTGACTGAAAAATCAAGCCCTCTTTTGGCAGCTCTGTTAGAATGTATGCTTTGTACCTCCTGTAAGGCATTGCGCAAATTGAAATCTGATGGCTCCATTCCCAGGTTGCCACTTTCGAGCTTAATAAATTCAAGAATGTCGTTAAATATATCCAACAAATCGTTGCTGCTCTGCTCGATAACCAATAGCTTTTCACGCTTGTCATCATCGAGGTCGATGTCTTTCAACACATTTATCATCCCTATGATCCCACTAATAGGTGTACGTATTTCGTGGCTCATTATGTCGAGGAAAGCAGTTTTGGCTTTATCGGACCGGACTGCCGTGTCGCGTGCAAACTCAGCTGCTGCTTTAGCCTCGCTCAGGTCTTTGTTTACTTGCTCCAGTTTTTGGTTTTGCTTGTTTATTTGCTGGTTTTGTTTGGCTTCTATTTCCATTGCCTTTTTGCGGCCTTTTCCGCGGTAATAAAGCATAAGGGCAATTAATATGGAAAGAAAACCAATGGCTATCAGCGAGACAATAAGCTGCTTACGGCCTCTTAGTTTATTTTCGTTATTGACTTCTAAAAGCCTCAATCTTTCCAATTCCCTCTCCTGCTGTTCCATTTCGTAAACAATACGATGATCTTTCGAGCTTTCCCCCAATTCCTGATTGGATTCTTCAATTAAAAACCGGTTAAATTCATTTGCATATTGAAGGGCTTTCGGGTATTCCGCTTTGCTTATTGCCATTTCTTGAAGCAGGGTCAGGTTTTCTTTTATCAAGCTTGAATACTTTACTCTGCGACTTATTTCAAGTGATTTTAAACTTAAGTTGGATGCCAGGGTAAAATTACCCGTATGGAATAGAATATTTGCATAAGAAAAATAATAATCAGCGATCAAAGTATCATTTGTTGAAGAACCTAGATACTTTTTGGTCTCTTCAATAATCGATAAGGATTCCTGAAACCTTTCAGACAAATCGAAGGAAATGGCCAACTTTATATAAGATCGAACAAGTGTGTTTTGGTCGTTGATATCATCACTTGCCTCAATGGCTTTTCGAATAGTTGCTTCGGCATTTTCAAATTCCCTGTTTTTCATCAATACATCGCCAAGTTCAAGGAGAAGTTTGGCTATTGCCACTTTATCTTCTGATTTTCCAGCATAATCCATCGATTTGTTATAATAAATAATAGCCTTGTCGTAGTTCTGCAACTTGGTATAAAGCACGGCAATCTGTCGGTATATGTCTTTGTTTTGTATAATATTATGAGTCGAGTTCAGGTAATATATCAATTGGAAGTAAGTATTTAAAGCCTCGGTATATTTCTTTTGGGTAACATAAATCTTACTCTCAAGTAATAAAGATTCTGAAATATTTTGGGTTTGCTCCAGTTCCGTGGCCAATTTGAGAGCTGAATCGGCATATACAAAAGCAGGTTCGAACAAGTCAAGGTGAAGGTATTTCCTACCCTTCTGTAAAAGTGTCTCAATCTGCAAACCTGAGGTCTGGGCCCAACTGTCCTCATTCGCTTTTTTGTCTTCATTATTGGCCAATGTAATGAAAGGCAAAAAGGAGATTGCCAAATAGAATACTACAGTTGATTGCCTCATAATTTACGGTGTATATTTAATCAAACAAAATTCCTAAATCTTTTAAATCCTTCCAAAGTTATCATTACGACAATTGAATGTCCTATAATTTTGACCAAGAACCGGAATTCATTTATCAACTGCAAAAATTAGCAAGTGAAAGTTTTTATTTGAACAATGTTTAAGATGTAAAAAAAAGGACTATTCCCATTTGCAAAGTACTATGGAGTGTGGGTTTTTGACAAAATCCACCTTAGTAAAAGAAAGTATTTATAGATGGAAAACATTTTTTTTCGAATGTGGATTTTATTGTACACACTATGGTGAGATGGAGGGAGAATTAAGAGCGTTTTGAATTACTTTTATACAACTTAATATTAAATAAAAAAATGGACAAAAGCATTTTTGAAGATAAGACAATAATCCCATCAGATGATGATCTCAAGCAGGCATTAGGAGAAAAATATGACTGGTGGAAGAACCTTCGAGAGTTTGTATTAGGTCACTACCCCACAGCGAGAGAAGAATGGAACTACCCTGGTGAAAAATATGGCTGGAGTTTCCGGATCAAAGATAAAAAGCGAGCAATCTTATATTTTCTTCCTCGGGATGGTTTTTTCAAAATTGCATTTGTGTTTGGTCAAAAAGCCACCGACCAGATCATGGCAAGCAATATTTCTGAGTCCATCAAAAAAGACCTAAACGAAGCGCGGGTATATGCCGAAGGCAGGGGAATCCGCATCGATGTAAAGGAGCAGGGCATTATTACCGATCTCCAAAACATGGTGCTTATTAAGCTGGCGAATTAAAAAATTCAATTTTGTATTTGTTCTACCATTGAAATAGAACATTATCGCACTTGAATTGTTTCTATTTTAATATGTAATTACAACTAATATTATGGCAAGATACTCGATTAAAGACTTGGAGAACTTATCTGGAATTAAGGCACATACAATCCGGATATGGGAGAAAAGGTATAAGTTTATTGTACCCGACCGGACCGATACAAACATCCGATACTATACCGACGAAGATTTAAAGAAACTTTTGAACATCGCCATCCTAAACAATTTTGGATATAAAATATCAAAAGTGGCATTTTTCAACGATGCCCTTTTGCATAAACGGGTAATGGAGGTTTTTGATGAAACCAACAACCCGAACACCCATGTAGACAACATGGTACTTGCCATGATCGACTTAGATGAAGAGAAATTTGAGAAACTGTTTTCGGGTTTAATTCTGCGTCTGGGCATCGAGGAGACCATAAGCAATGTTATTTATCCTTTCCTTGAGAAAACAGGAATTCTGTGGCAAACCAATATTATTAACCCTGCCCAGGAACATTTTGTGAGCAACTTGATACGACAGAAAATAATTGTGGCTATAGACAGCCAGATCAATCAGTCAAAGAAAAATGGAAAGCACTTTACATTATTCCTTCCCGAAGGCGAATTGCATGAAATTGGTTTGTTATTTTATGCTTATTTGTTAAAGAAACAGGGACATAGGGTGTCCTATTTTGGCCAATCTGTCCCTATTTCCAGTTTGAAGGAGTCGGCAGAAATGCTGGCAAGTGATTACTATATTACTACGTTCACTTCCTCTTTCAAATTTAGCAATGTAAGCGAATACCTCTCCGAGTTGCTTGTTGCATTCCCCACAACAGAATTCATTGTTTCAGGCTTACAGATAAAAGATATGGATTTATCGGCCTATCCACGTGTACGCAAGTTCTCCAATTTGAATGAATTTATAAGTTTGATTGAAAAACTTTGATTTAGATTTTCAACGACAATAAAAAATAGATCGAATAAAAAAAGCAGCCCATGGCTGCTTTTTTTATTCGATTCAGATTCTGCTATTAGCACGTTCCGTGTCCATCACCACAATGTGAACATCCACCAGAACAATCACTTTCTTCGGCATGGATATGTCCGTGTTGCATTTCTTCTTCGGTTGCTTCACGCATATCAACTATTTCGCCTGTAAAGAAAAGACTGCTTCCAGCCATCGGGTGGTTAAAATCTAATTTCACGGTGCTTTCGCCAATCTCAATTACTTTACCGTCCATACGGTTTCCGTTCGAATCGCGCATCGGGATCATATTACCAACAAACAGTAAATCGTCCCTTTCCTGCCCATCCGACATAAAAATATCTTTACCCAGGTCTACGATTGCCCTTTCGTCAATTGGGCCATAGCCTTGCTCTGCTGTCAACATAAAGTCGAAGGTATCGCCGCACTTCAAGCCACCCAATTGTTCTTCGAAAGCGGGTAGCATATTTTGGCTACCATACAGAAAAACCAAAGGACGGTCAGCATTGACTTTCTCAACAATTTCGCTCGATTTTTCGTTTGCCCGTAATTCGTATGTTAAGGATACTACTTTGTTTTTTTCAATTACCATAATTCAATTTTTTTACAATTATATATGTTTTACAAAACAACACTCGGTTGATAAAGTTTGCAAAGAAACAAGCAAATTTTTAAGAAAGCAAATCAAGGATTAGGCTGGGCGCAAATAATTTCTTGTGTAAAGCGCCCTACACAATATATTATAGCGTGAAGGAAAGATGAAACAATGGAGCAAAGGTATCCTATATGCAAAAGTTTGGATGAATAAATGATGGGCTTACTTATGCTATAAACTTGTATAATCTCCCTATTATTGATATAAACTGATTTTCTATTCTTTCATTTTTGTTTTTATATTTCAAAAGCAAAAAAATGACTTTTATATTCCCTCAAATTTCCATGAATCGACAAAAAAGATGGATTATTTTTCATTTTTGGGTGACAAATAGCTCCACATTCAAAATACAATACATTGACCAACAAATTATTAACAATGTGCATAACTCATACAATCAAATCATTAGAAATTGGTCAAAAAGCAAAATTATCTGTTTGAAAAAAGTTTCATTTTTTATGTGTGATTTTAGTCATGTTTCAATAAATATCGTTATTTTTAAACTCCTTATTCGACAAACTTTTTTAAATGAAGAACGAACAAAGAAAAGATCTTAAATTTATGAAAAAACTGACGACTTCAATCCTTTTGCTTTCTCTTTTCAGCTTCTATTCTTTTGCTTCGAAAGATGGACACTCCGCTGTTATCGACCAACTATTCGGGAATTCCCATTTTGCTTTCGAGCAAATCGACCAAGAGATTGTTGTCAGCATGCAAAAGCTGCCATGGGAAGGCTTTACTTTTAGCCTTGCCAACGAAGACTTTTTCAATAATCCAATCTGCCGTATTCATGTAAAATCTTACGAAGACCTGGTATTAAGGGTCGAATTGAGCGATGGTGAAACCATTTTTGAGGGAGGCTCAGCAATAAGTTTTACGATTGAAGGCAATGATGAATACCAGGAACTGGTTTTCAATTTCTCAGGGGCTATATCAAATTTTAATGTAACATCCCAACCTTACCTTATATTCTACGTAAATCCAGGTCAAAACCACAACGGCGAAATGATGATCAAAAATATTCAGTTTTCTGCACCTGAAAAAGAAGATATTTCAAGTCCAAGTGAAATTTTACCTGAAATATTCCTTTACCCTAATCCGGCCACCGACAAAATAAACATCGAATTGCCCGACAATTTCGAAGGAAAAGTAATAATCTTCGATATTACTGGCCGTGAGGTATTCGAAACCCAGGTATTTGATTCATACGGAAAAATTGCCATTGTTGATATTTCCAAACTAAGGGCTGGGACATACCTTCTAAACCTGATTGGACAAAGCAACGCCTTATCAAACCGTTTCTATGTAAATTAATTCAATCTCCGGTCAACACATATTAGACAAATATAAATATCCCATAATATGGAAAAACACATACTCTCCAACTCAATAAGAATCTCGTTCCTGATAGGCTTTTTTAGCCTATCTTTTTTTGCCCAAAGCCAAACGCAAGAATCAAAGTTTACATTGACCCCTTCGATGGTTACCAACGAATCCGGGGTTGGCGATGCCGGCATGATGGTCGATGAGCAAATCCTTGCAGGCGATCCAGCTAGTGGAATTGTCAGCCATCCTATTACTAAATGGTACACGGCCTATAATTCGTCCAATTACCCAGCCTCTGCTTACATCGATTTAGGAAGTGTGACCGATCTGTCGCGCATCTATATATACGATTATAATGGAATGGGCGATTTGATTGTAGAATATGGAGAACCGGGAAGCTGGGTTTATCTTTTTACCGAGCCCTGCGACAGGTACAAAAATTGGCAGGAACATTTTGTGAGTTGCAGCACCAGATATGTGCGCTTTACTAAAGTTGGCTCACAATCGAATTTCAACGAAGTGGTGATTTATGCCACGGATATAGCCCCTCCGGTCCCCACAATTACCAACCTGGCTGTCGATTCCGTTTCTGAAAGCACCATCTCCCTTAGCTGGACCGATGTAGACATGGGAACCCAAATAGGGAACATTACTGCTTACGATTTACGATATAGCTCGCAGCTAATCACCAATCAAAACTTTTATTCCAATGCGTCATTTCCCATTTCCTTCTCGCCAGGGATCGCGGGAATGAGCCAATCCATAACAATCCCTAATTTGGAAGATGATAAGACATATTATTTTGCTATGAAAGTGGTTGGCGATATCCCTAATGTCAACCCAAATTTATTTGATGGGGCACCTGTTTCATGCACCCCGATTTCAAATATGGTGGATGGGACAACCACTTCCTCGGCCTTCATTGGCGAATACCGTCTTGTCCTCGAACCTTTTATGGTAACAAATCCATCTGGTTTGGGCGATGCCACCACAATGGTAAATGAACAATTGCTATGTGGCGACCCTGCCACCACTGCATATCAACCGGTTGGCGAATGGTATCCAGGGAGCAACCACGCCCTTTATCCCTTGAGTGCATACATCGACCTGGGATCGGTGAAGCATATTACAAAGATGTATCTTTTCGATGTGAACAGTTCGGGTGATTTGGTGGTCGAGTACGGTCAGCCAGGTAGTTGGCATTTTCTTTTTGCCGATAACTTAAAAACCTACAAGCAATGGAAGCTGCACGAATTTGACAAATTCTCACGTTTCCTTCGCTTCACCTTAACCGAGCGTGAGGCAAAATTTTCGGAAATAGTGCTTTATGCCTACGATGATGGAACCGTACCTGTAGAGGAAAAGATTTCCTTGTCGGCAGGGATGATCATGAATATTTCAGGTTATGGCGATGCTGGGATGTTATTGGACGAGCAATTGCTTGCCGGCGATCCTGCCAATAGTACAGGTGGAAATCCTCTCACCACATGGAATACCGGGTTTAGCAGTTCGGTCCCTTATCCATGTTATTCCATTATTGATTTAGGAAGTCCCATTGATGTGACCAAAATATTTCTCCGCGATGTAAACGCATCGGGTAATTTTTCAGTCGATTTTGGAAATTCCACCAATTGGCTCCCCCTTGTAAATGATGGGCTGACGGGCTACCTTACATGGAATCAGCATAATGTTTCGGCTACTACCCGATATTTGCGCTGTGGTAGGTCGACACCTACATCGAACACTTCGGAAATAGTGGTATATGGATACGATTATTACATCGGAAATTTCGACACTATCCCTCCGGCAGGTGTAACAGATTTTGAGGTTACGCAAGAAGATACAACTTCCCTGACCCTGTCATGGACAGCACCCGGCGATGATAATTGGACTGATCAGGCACTACTTTACGACATGCGCTACAGCAGCCATCCAATTAATGAAGGAAATTTTCTGGAGGCACAACCTGTTACTATGATCATTTACCCGGTGCAAGGTGGTCAACAACAAACGGTCACTATTTTGGATCTTAATTCCCGTACACCCTACTATTTTGCTTTTTATGCTTACGACGATTTCGAAAACCGTTCGCCACTTTCAAATTTGGCTTATGGTGAAACAAAAATAGATATTGGCGGCCCTGTCCAAAAAATATTTCTCACAGGCGATATGGTACTGAATGAATGGGTGCAGGGCGATGCTACACTCTTGGTTGATGAACAAGCCCAGGCTTGTGAACCGATGAACAATGCTGGAAACCCTGTCGAAAATCGATGGGACATGCAAGTTGCCGATTGGTTTTATCCGGGTAGCGCCTTGATCGACCTGGGGGCAATGTATGATATTTCGGATATTTATCTTTTTGATGATTTTGATGGAAATAGCGATACTATTCCAGGTCCGGTAAGTATTTCAATAGGTGAGCCATTCGATTGGACTCTTGCTTTCGAAGACAGTTTATTAAATTCGGACACCTGGAATGCCCATGAGGTAGATCAACAAAGCCGCTACATCAGAGTTACTTTGCACAACCGATACAGCCGTTTTTCTGAAATTGTTGTCTATGGATCTGCACTGAGCGATATCCAAACCACAATACCCGAACCAATTGTCGTTGCCCCACCTGTAATGGAAGAGTTTATTGGGGTGAATGCCTTTTCCACCGATCCAATCGGGAGACTCAATGCATGTGGGATGGTCCGTGAATATCACACCTGGATGTGGATAGAAGGAAACTACACACCCACATATCCGGGTTATCCAAACAACGAAAATGCCTGGTATTCGCCCAGCACTGGTTTCGATTTCGATAATTTCTACGAGAATATGAATAATCTTGGGATTATTTGTAGCCCGGATTTACAGGGAAATACTGTATGGATGGCCGAGGGAGACTACTCGAAATTAGAACATAAGCCAATTTCTGCGAATGATGATCCCCTACAACCCGGATCATATATCGAACATGCTGACCACATGTTTCAGTTTGGGGCACGTTATGGCAATAACAATGTTGCAAGCAATCTTTTGAAGGTAGCATCGGGCATCCAGCCACTGTCAGGATTGAATAAGCTGTACTATTTTGAAAACTGGAACGAACAAGATAAATGGTGGAAAGGGCGCGGAGGTTTCTTCCTTCCTTACGAATATGCTGCCATGTCGAGTGCCGATTGCGATGGTCACCTGGGAACGCTGGGCAATACAGTCGGGGTTAAAAATGCTGACTCCTCTACCCTATTCGTAATGGGTGGTATTGCCGAACCTAAGTTGGACTATATCAAGGCAATGAAATTGTGGAGCGACCATTACCGGAACGGGGATTTTCCCTGGGATGTCATCAACGTGCATCATTACAGTAATAATGGTGGCGAACAGTTTGCTGGTGATGTGGGCATCTCGCCCGAAGATGATGGCTTGAAAGAACGGTTGGAAGAGTTTGTCGATTTCCGCAACAGGTACTTGCCCAATGTTGAAGTCTGGATTTCGGAATTTGGTTACGATACCCACCCTAATTCACCTCAACGAGCTCCTGCCATCGGCACTTTTAGCCAGGAAGAGGTGCAAGGACAGTGGATAGTGCGGTCATATCTAGCATTAGCTGCCGCGAAAGTCGACAAAGCCATGATGTACATGCTAAAGGATGTGGATGCCAATTCACCGACCCGGTACATGACATGCGGCCTGATTGGCCCCAAAGATTCATTGTGTGCACCCAAGCCATCGTGGTATTATGTGTACACTATGAAAAACCGCCTCGCCGGCATGCACTTCGAATCAGAAATTTCATCGGGAAATTTGTTGGTAAAAATCTATAAGTTTGTGAATGAAACAGCCACCGAAGCGGTTTATGCGCTTTATTGCCCTACCAGCAATCAAACAAGCGTACAAGGCTATAACCTGCAATTAACAACTAATGAAACCAGTGCAATGCTGGTTGAATTGCAAGAAGGAAATATAAACGGAGAAGAAACCCTACTAACCGTAAATAGTGGAACAACAAGTGTTGATGTCTCTGAAACACCCATATTTGTGGCTGTGAATAATGGAACAGGCTTTCCTGCTTTGAACAATACCATTAGCATGCTTACCCTTGATACAAGCATGATCGTTAACGAATCGGGATATGCTGGATTCGAAGCTTATGTAGATGAACAGGGAATTGTTGGAGACCCTTTGATGGGCAATGAACTTTCAGCCCAAACCAGTTGGTCGACACCGACAATCCCTGCAGGGTATCCGTATAATTGCTACATCGACCTGGGACAGGAATACGATATTGCTTACATATATATTTTTGATAAAAACGAATCTGGTAATCTTCGAGTCCTGACAGGCCAACCTGGCAACTGGACCAGTCTTTTTGTGGATGGTTGCAAACGCTACAATGGCTGGAATGGCCATGCAGTTGAAGTGAATACACGATATATACAAATATCGAAAGAAGAATATGGTGCAAATATTGGCGAGATATTGATTTATGTGAAACAGTAAACGGACTTCCCGTGCCACGGATTCTTATTCCGTGGCACGGCTATTCACCCGAAACACAGATTTACTTCCCCAAGTGATCGTGCAACAGCTCAAAGCTGTGGCACGGGTATAAAAAATCCTAGTCCAGATAGACACAGGAATTCCAGACTGGATGCAAAGTAGTCGTGCCACCGAAAAAAAATCGGTGGCACGGTTGCGGCGCGTTTGTCATAAAAAATTATTAGCTTTGGTTGCTAAACCAAATAGCCATGCTAATTCATCTGTACAATCAGGGCAATAATAAAGTACCGATATTTTATAAAAAGGCAAACTACATTTTTTTTCTTGAAAAAGTGAGGAAGCATCTTTACCCACATTGCGATATCCTTGCCTGGTGTTTGATGCCGAACCATTTTCACTTTCTGCTTACCCGAGCAACCGCTCAAAGCGGTGGCACTGCTAACCAGAGCGGAGCAACGGATAACTGTAGCGGTGCCACCGAAAAAGAATCGGATGCACCGGCAGTTGCACCGGCGGGTGCACCGAGGCCAGACAAATCGCCATTTAGCCATAACCTACGGATTATGCTCAGTAGTTATACCCAGGCCATTAATCGGCAGCAAGGAAGAAGTGGCAGCCTTTTTCGTCAAAACTCGAAGTTGAAGTATTTAAACAATACAGGACCTATTTTTAGCAAGACAAATTATGGTATCAATATGCGAATTGACTATGCCTTTAAATGTTTTCAATATATCCATCAAAATCCATGGAAAGCGGGTTTGGTTGCTAAGATGGAAGATTGGGAGTTTTCTTCTTTTCGAGATTACATGGGAATTCGTAAGGGTACGCTAATCAATAAAGAGAAAGCCTACGAAATAGTGAATTTCGACAGGGAGGACTTTTTTGGTCAGTCTTATATTATTGTTGATTCGAGTGGGATTTTTTAACCCTCCGCCCCGTGCAATGGATTCTTTTCCGTGGCACGGCTATTCACCAGTCCAACAGCCGAACCACGGATTCTTTTCCGTGGCACGGCTATTCACCAGTTCTGTAGCCCAGCCACAGAAAAAGAACCAAAGGCCGTGACAAGTAGCCGTGCCACCGAAAAAAAATCGGTTGCACGGTTAACGAACAATCGACACAGGTCTAATCAAACTTTCTCCACTACGCGAAGTAATCCGGACAAAATAAATCCCTTCGGAGAAACTGTTTAAGTCGATCTGGAAGGTTTTTGAATCATCATCAAATCGCTTGATCAATTCGCCCAGAGCATTGTAAAGCTCAAGTTCGTCGATTATTTCATCTTCGGATTGAACATACAAGAAGCTATTTGCCGGGTTGGGGAATATGCTTATGGTTTGGTCGAACTCGGGATTATTGATCCCAACCGGCCAAACAAAAACGTAAACCTCTCCTTCTCCTTTACAGCCATTCGCATCGGTTACAGTTACTGAATACCACCCGGCTTCGTTGCTGGTAATGGTTTGGGTTGACTTTCCTGTCGACCAATGATAGGTCGAGCCTGGATTTCCGGCATCTAGCGTGGCTGTTTGGTAGGATGCAATATATATAGTGTCCGCAGCAAAATCGACAACAGGCAGTGGGTTCGTGCTGATGTTCACATCATCGTATATATCGCCACAAAAGTGATGAACGGTAACAGCATAACTTCCAGCCACCGCAACTTCAATCGTTTGGTTTACATCGCCAGTGCTCCATTCGTAGGTTGAGCCTGGGTAACCAGCATCGAGAATGGTACTTGAGCCTTCACAAATCCCCAGATTATCACCCAGGTTGATTTGTCCATCGAATAGGGTTACTCCAATTGCATCAATATCAATACAATTGTTTGGCGTAGTTACGGTAACAGAATATGTTCCTGCCTGATTGACCATGATGGATTGGGTATTATCCCCATTCGACCAGGAAAAAGTAGAACCTGGGTTCATTGCATTAATTTCAATGGTCCCACCAGGGCATAAAATAGTATCGATGCCCAAGTCCACATTCACAGCATCCAGAGAGATAGTGACATAATCAGAAAAAGTACCACACGAGTTGGTTACATCCACGCCATAAGAATCTGGAGTGGTAACTGAAATTGTCTGAGTAACTTCGCCGGTGGACCAAAAATAATCAAGCTCGGCAAATCCGGCATCAAGGGTAATTGTGTCGCCAGGGCACATTACCTGATTAGCACCCAAATCTACTGTCAAAGGATTTTCGATGGTCAAATAAATTTCATCTTCGGTACTTCCACACTGATTGGTCACTGTGACTGAATAATATCCTTGTGTAGATACGGCTACACCAGGTAAGGTTTGACCTGTGGACCATAAATAGGTAGAAGCGGGGCCAGGGCCTGTGTATTCTGCATTCATAAAAAATACCTGTCCGTTACAAATAAAAGCATCACTGCCCAAATCAACCAAAGGGGCTGTCATGGCCACCACAGCCACATTATCAGTGTATGTTCCGCAGGCATTCGAAACTGTCAAGAAATAAGTGCCGGGGTTGGAAACTTCGATGGACTGACTCAATGCACCTGTCGACCAAATATATGACTGGCCTGCAAAACCTGCATCCAGCGTAATCAAAGCCCCCGGACAAATCCATTTATCAGCTCCCAAATTTACATTCAAGGGATTATCAAATTGGACATCAATAAAATCGATTTCGATACAAGCCCCCCTGGCCACGGTCACAGTGTATATACCTGAGGTATAAACCGTAATAGTAGGGGTAATTGCCCCGGTCGACCAGGAATAAGATACAGTAGGATAACCCGATAGAGGGGTTGTGGCATCAAGCGTAACCGGGTTGGTGGAACAAACACCTGTAATATCTCCCCCTAAGTCGAGTTCCATCTCATTGTACTCTACCAATATAGAATCGTTGTGCCCACAGCCCTGGGCTATGTTGGGAATTACAACCCAATAAAAACCAGGCTTGTCGACCAGAAAATTTGAAGCTGTAGAAATAGTATCTGTTCCCGTTCCATCCCAATGCCAGACATATTGTGCACCTATATTATTTCCATTATTGGAAGCATCGAGGGTCATAACTGCATCGGAACAAATCACTGTATCGTCAGGGAAATTAACAATGTAATTAGGCAAAACTTGCAAGCTAAGAGTTGTATCGTATGTGCACCCAAAATCATCAGTAACCGAATAGGTATAAGGATATAAACCAACACCTGGCGATACTGTCACATCTTGTCCGCTATCAGCCACAACAACAGAAATTGGGACATTCCAGTCGTGGGCAATAATCTGAGGCTGGTAATCAAAATTGGTAGGTAATATGAGTGGATTGAAATTGATTCCCCATTCGAATATAAAACCATTATCGGATAAAAGGTTGTCGGTAACTTCAATAGTCCAGGCCCCATTCAAAGGGCAACCCACAAAACTTGCCAAGCTACCTATTGTGGCATACGAACCAGAAGGCATAGTCGAATAAGAGCCACATTCGGCATTCATGGTCCCATACGTTGGGTTTGGCGACCAACAATATTCCCAGCCTACCCCAGGATTCAAATTGGCATCCACGTCAATAGGTACACCAAGATAGGTGCTTCCACAACCAGGATAAGATTTAAGGACTACAACTGTTCCATTTGGACATTCAAGGGTAATATCCAAGTCGCCCAGATAAGAATGTTCCATTACGGCACACATGCTCAGAAAATCATTTACATTAGTAAGCAACTGCCCCGGGGCAAAGGCATCAAAAATCAGTGAAGTAGTATAGGATGCGCCTGAGCCATCGGGTAAGAAGGTTGTCCCTGCCAGGCTCAATTCAGCCGATACCTCAAATAAGTATGTCTGCACTTCTCCATCCAGCAGGGCTACCTCGCCATCGCAAATCACAGGATCGGCAATATGGCTGCCTGAAAATGTTGGCTCGGTTGAAACCCGGATACGGATAGCCAAAACATTTGTGCTGGCACATCCCATCGAATCAATAACAGAAAGATTGACAAAATAACCAGCAATGGAATCATACACAGCAGATCCATAATTGGTTGGAGACACAATGGAAGAATCGCCATTTCCATAATTCCATATATAGGAAGAGGTATTGTTTCCTTGCGTATATATCAAATTGTTTTCAGGATAAATCCCACCCCCATAAAATGTTACTGAATCGCCGGGACAGATGTCAATGAATCCTTCCGGGCTTACGGGTGGCGTGGAGCTGATTAAAGTAGCCAGCACCGTTTGGCAGGGAACAATGCATGATACTTCGGCTATCCAACCCATGTTGCTCGAAGTGCCCGATGTCCATTCAACGGTTAAACAACCTGACGTATTAGTTGGCGTGGCAGCAACACCCATACCAACGGGAGAAAAGCCGGGGGTGCTAAAAGTCCCGAAACTGTTGAATGTATTATTAGGGCCATCGTAAATCTGCATGGCAGCACTTCCACTCACATTGAAACTGCTAAAATCGAGATCGATCTTGGTTCCTGCTGTGGAAGGGCAGAAAGTTACCGTGTAGCTTTCGTTTGTCACATAACTTCCTGGCAGGCCACCACTGTCGTAGAAAAAACCGGAACATGTGGTCACTGTTTGTCCATTATAGGCATCAATCTCATAATTTTGTCCAAACGAAACAAAGTATGTCGATACAATCAATGCAATTAGTATTATCTTTTTCATAGCTGTCAGTTTTAGTTGGTTGGAGTTTCAGTTACTAAACCCAAAGCACGGCGATGCTCGTTGTATTTTTCGTTTAACTTTTCGCCAGAATAAAACACCATTACCTTGTTTGAATCGGACATCCTGAAATAAGTTTCTTTGTCGAATTTCAGTTTAATCTCATATTTCAACACATTGATGTTTTTTGGATCCGTATCAGGCGCAATTGGAAGCTTGGTCAGGGACTCAAAGAAATCGGCTTTATCATCGGGCAACTCGGTGATATAATAGGAATTGTCGAGAAAAAAATTGTAGTAGACCAGCAAGTTAGAATTTTCCTGGACTAAACGGTCGGCAAAACTTTGGCCAAAAGCTTCGACCAATCTCGAATCGGGGTCTATTTTCTGAACTGGATTATGCTCTTGCGACCAGGCTTCGGTATGAAAGGCCGAAAGCGCAATCGCCATCACAAAAAGGAAAAATGTCTTTTTCATTTTTAATATTTTTTTAAATCAAATTGTTATTATAGTCGTACACCTATTTTTTTGAATGAATTTTTAACAAAAATACAAAACATTGTGAGATATTTCGTGAGTCACAAATCATATACACACAAAAAAGACCTCAAAGGCAGGCACCACTATGAAAATCCCTAAAACTCAAACCTAACTAAAAATGCCTTTGAGGTCATAAAAAATTAACTAATCTGCCTACTAAGACACTGTAGCCATAAGAAAGGTTGTTTGCAATGCTGATTTTTTTTTGAAGATAGTTGTACAATTTATTAGTATGAAGTTTAATTTTGCATGAACTAAAAAAATATCTGCCATGCAAAGCTTACATATTATTACCGATTTTTTTGAAAACAAGGAACTTGCGCTCGTTGGGGTCTCTGCCACTAAAAGGAAGTTTGGGAATGTTCTTTTCAAAGAGCTTAAAAAGAAATCCTTTACTGTTTATCCTGTCCATCCAACAATAAAGGAGTTGGAAGGGCAGAGTTGTTATTCAACTATAGCTGACTTACCCGATCAGTTGAAGGCCATTGTGATTAACACGAAGCCTGAGAATACTCTAAAACTTCTACCTGAAATAAAAGCAAAAGGGATTGTAAATGTATGGCTGCAACAGGGCTCCGAAAACCAGGCTTGTATTGATGAAGCCAAAAAGCTTGGCCTGAACTTCACCAGCAAAGAATGTTTGTTGATGTTTCTCGAACCTGTTGGCTCAATCCACAAATTCCACAGGGGTATTAAAAAGTTGTTTGGAAAGTATCCGAAATAGCCAAGAAAACAGGAATCACAGCTAAGGAGCAGAGTTGCCCCCCGCTGCCGCACGAATCCTTTCGTGTGGGTTAGGTAAATATAATGCAACCCGAAAGGATTCGTGCGGCAGCGGGGGTATTTTACTTGTTTTTGGCTTCATAATCTTTATGCTCCTGCAATTCGCAATTTACCATCCATTGTATGCCAAATTTATCGGTGAACTGGCCAAAGTAGGCACCCCAGAAAGTTTTATTCAACGGCATAAAAATTTTACCTCCTTCTGAAAGTCCTTTGTAAATACGCGTAACTTCTTCCACTGAATCGCAGTTCACTGAAATGGTCATATTATTCCCGACAATTGTCGCTTTCCCAAAAGCTGCGGACGAATCGCTTCCCATCAAAACTGTTTCTTTGCTGATGGGCAAGGAAATATGCATGATTTTATCTTTGTCTGCCTCTGCCACCGGGTACTCTGGATTTTCCGGCATGTCTTTAAATTTCCCAATATATGGGAACTCGCCACCAAAGATTGATTTGTAAAAATTGAACGCTTCTTCGCACGTTCCATTGAATGTTAAATAAGGATTGATTGTTGTCATTGTCATTGTCTTTTTTTAAGTTAAAATGTCTAATTTATTTACAATTATAGATAAAAGGCTCCTAAATTTCTCAGTTACATGATTACTTAGCTCTTAAAAAACAGCCTTTGCGATTTTGGCAATATTGTCCGAACGGCCCATTGTATAAAAATGAATAACCGGGGCACCGGCTACCTTCAACTCTTTGGCCTGATGGCTACTCCATTCCACGCCCAGCTCCCTGACGTCAGCGTTACTTTTACATTTCCTGATTTCTTTCGCCAAGGCGATCGGAAGATCTATATTGAATGTGCGAGGCAACACAGAAAGATGCCCAAGAATTGAAACAGGTTTCAATCCAGGAATGATGGGCACCTCGATTCCCTCCTGTCGGCATAATTTTACAAAATCAAAATACTTTGTATTGTCGAAAAACATTTGAGTAACAACATATTCAGCTCCTGCTTCAATTTTCTTTTTCAGGTAATACAAATCCGATTCCATGTTGGGAGCTTCTGTGTGTTTTTCGGGATAGCCCGCCACCCCAATCGAAAAATTGGTGGGGATCGAATTTTCCAGGTCTTCATCCAAATATTGCCCTTTGTTCATCCTTTTCACCTGGTTGATCAGGTCGATGGAATGTGGGTGCCCATCGGGATTCGGGATAAATCGGCCAATGGTCCGATCGGCATCGCCACGGATAATCAACAGGTTTTCGATACCCAGAAAGTCGAGGTCGATGAGAGCATTCTCGGTTTCCTCTTTCGAGAATCCACCACAAATAATATGGGGCACCACATCAATCTTATATTTATTCTGAATAGCGGCAGCTATGCCAACTGTACCGGGCCGCTTACGGATAATCCGTGGCTCAAGCAATCCATCGGTCCGCTTTTTATAGGTGAGTTCCTCGCGATGATAGGTCACGTTGATGAAACGAGGTCTAAATTCCATCAAAGGGTCGATGGTATCATAAATTGATTGAATACTGCTTCCTTTCAGCGGTGGAAGCAATTCAAACGAAAACAAGGTCCCTTCGCCTTGTTGTATATGTTCTGTTACTTTCATTTTTGTTTCATAAATCCAGTTAGTAACGATAATTCATTAAATAAGTTCAAAAATCAGGAGCTGTAAAATTGTTGCTAAAGCAATATACCTCAATTTATATTTTCAAATTTCCAATTTTTCTTTCAGGAACAGCCCTGTGTATGATTCTTCACATTTAACAAGCTCTTCAGGTGTTCCGGCAAAAACAAGTTCCCCGCCTTTTTCGCCACCCTCTTTGCCCAGGTCGATAATCCAATCGGCCGATTTGATAATCTCCATGTTGTGTTCAATAATAATTATGCTGTGCCCCTTTTTGATGAGTTCATTGAAGGCATCGAGCAATTTTTTGATATCGTGGAAATGAAGACCGGTGGTGGGTTCATCGAAAATAAACAGCATGTGTAAATCGGACTTTTCCTTCACTAAAAATGAAGCTAGCTTGATACGTTGGCTTTCGCCGCCACTCAAAGTGCTGGACGATTGCCCCAGTTTTACATAGCCTAAACCCACATCATCCAATGGCTTCAGCTTGCTCACAATTTTTCGCAAAAGGCTTTTATCTTCCTGGGCAAAAAATTCGAGGGCATCGCTCACACTCATTTCCAGAATATCATGTATGTTTTTTTCTTTATACTGAACCTCCAGTACATCTTCCTTAAAACGCATACCCTGGCAGCTCTCGCAAAGGAGCGACACATCGGCCATAAACTGCATTTCGACTTTTATGGAGCCTTCGCCCTGACATTCCTCGCATCTTCCTCCATCAATATTAAACGAAAAATGAGAAGCCGTGAAACCATGATACTTGGCCAATTTCTGGTCGGCGAACAGTTTGCGTATTTCGTCATAAGCTTTGAGATAGGTCACCGGGTTCGAGCGCGACGACCTCCCGATTGGGTTCTGGTCAACAAACTCGATCCCGTTTATCCGGTCAACATCGCCCCCCATGCCATCGAAAAGACCGGTGCGTTCGGAATAGCCATCGAATCGTTTTTTCAGGCTGGCATACAAAACTTTCTTTACCAGCGATGATTTTCCCGAGCCACTCACACCAGTCACCACAGTCATTGTGTGGAGCGGGAACTTCACATCAATGCCCTTCAGGTTGTTTTCTCGTGCTCCATTCACTTCGATATAACTGTTCCATTTTCGGCGGAAGGAAGGGACTTCGATTTTTTCCTTGCCAAGAAGGTAGTTGGCAGTTAAACTTCGCTCGGCCTTTCCAATTTCGTCAAACATTCCCTGAAAAATGATCTCGCCACCAAATCGCCCGGCCAGTGGGCCAATGTCGATTATTTCGTCGGCGGCCCTCATGATTTCCTCGTCGTGTTCTACCACAATCACCGTGTTGCCAATTTTCTGGAGGTTTCGAAGAACCTTTATCAGCATCTGGGTATCGCGCGAATGTAGCCCAATGCTTGGCTCATCAAGAATATAGAGCGACCCTACCAAACTGCTCCCGAGCGAAGTGGCCAAGTTAATCCGTTGCGATTCCCCACCCGAAAGGGTTGAAGATATCCGGTTTAGGTTAAGGTAACCTAAACCTACATTTACCAAGTAACTGAGCCGATTTGTAATTTCGATGAGGATTCGCTTGGCCACTTTCTGGTCATGCTCGCTCAATTCAATCGACTTGAAAAAGTCGAGTAATTTATGAACGGGCATCAACACCAGTTCGTCTACCGATTTACCATTTACTTTTACATAGTAAGCTTCCTTTTTAAGCCTTCCCCCCTTACATTCAGGACAAATTGTTTTCCCGCGATAACGCGATAACATTACCCTGTACTGGATTTTGTAGCTTTCAGCTTCGAGCATGGCAAAAAAATCATCCAATCCCCCGAAATAGGCGTTGCCTGTCCAAAGTAGTTTTTTTTGTTCCGGGCTTAGTTCGTAAAAAGGCTTGTGAATGGGGAAGTCAAACTTGTCGGCATGTTTAATAAGCATGTCTTTCCAGGCGCTCATTTTTTCACCTTTCCAGCAAGCCACGGCATCCTGATAAATCGAAAGGCTTTTGTTGGGGATCACAAGGTCTTCATCAATGCCAATCACCGACCCAAAACCTTCGCATTTAGGACAGGCACCCAGGGGGTTATTAAAGGAGAACGTATGCACCGAGGGTTCTTCAAACAAAATCCCATCGACCTCAAATTTATTGGAAAAATGTTGGCTGATGAGTTTATCATCAACATAAAATTTAAGGTGACATTCGCCATGCCCCTCATAAAATGCTGTTTGAATGGAATCGGCCATTCGGCTTTGATTATGATCCTCATGGTTCACCACCAGCCTGTCGATGACAAGGCTAAGATTTTCTGCCCTTTTTTCAAAATCAGGATCAAACAGTACATCTTCGATCTGAATGATTTCCCCTTTCGATTCGATCCGGGAAAAACCCTGTTGATGCAAAACTTCCAACTGTTTGAGCAATGGCCGGCCATCCATCGGGACAATTGGGGCCGTAATAATAAACCGTGTTTCTTCGGGATATTCGAGGGCATGGTTCACCACATCGCTTACATAATGCCGCATCACCAAATTTCCTGAAACGGGTGAAATGGTTTGACCAACCCTGGCATACAATAATTTCATGTAATCGTAAATCTCAGTCGAAGTCCCCACGGTCGACCTAGGATTTCGCGTATTCACCTTTTGCTCGATGGCAATGGCCGGTGGGATACCTTTAATATATTCCACTTCGGGCTTGTTTATTCGCCCCAGGAACTGGCGGGCATACGATGAAAGGCTTTCCACATACCTGCGCTGCCCTTCGGCATAAAGCGTATCGAAAGCCAGCGACGACTTCCCCGAGCCAGACAAACCCGTAACGACTATGAATTTGTTTCGGGGTATATTCAGGTCTACCGATTTTAGATTATGAACTTTAGCCCCTTTGATTACGATATATTTTTGTGTCTTTTCCAATGACATGCTTATTGTTTTTTTTGAAGCTGCAAAAGTTGCATTAATTTTTGGTTGAGGAAAATTCCTAAAAAGGGGAATTTTTCTACATTTGTGCGAAACCTACAATTTTAGAATTATGCGATTCGACAGAAGAAAATTTTTTGCTTTTGGCCTGTTGGCCTCCCTGGCTTTTTTGCTCATTTCGGGCTTTATCCTTTACCTTGCCCCTCCCGATAATCTAGCGGATGCTAGCGGATGGTCGTTTTTTGGCATACCCAAAATATCGTGGAAAACTCAGTTTTTCTTTTCCTTTGTTTTTATGCTTGTTTTCCTTGCGCTCTTCCTTTTTCAAGTTGATTGGAATTTGACCACAAACTTTCTTCGTCGGGAATTTCCGCAGAAAGTTTCGAATAGTAAAGAATTATGGATCGCACTGGTCTTCGTATTTATCCTTGTTTCGATAAGCGGGCTAAACATTCCTTCGCTTCAATATCTGGCAAGGGTACAAACAACTGGCACTCCACAGATGGACCCAAACGATTATTTTAAGGGTGAAGAACTGAAATCGGGAAAACCTGTTGGCGAACGCACAGTGAATGAAGCCATCGCAGAAATCGGGATTTCGAGAGATGAAGCCCTTGTGATTTTTGCCCGTAACAAAATACAACATACAGGCAATTTCGATCTAAGCTTAAAAGATGTAGCCGATGAGAATCAAATGATGCCTAGGGATATTTTCGCCATTTTAAGTGGAAAAGAACCGCCATCCCGTGCATCGAATCAAGCCCAAAATGAAGAAAAAAGGCCCGATTCGGAATACATAAAAATGATCGGCACGAAAACCCTCGATGAATTGGTGGACATTATTGACAAGGAACAACCCGGAGCCAATGTTAGCAAAGAAATTATTTTAGAGCGGTTAAACGGAAATCAGATCAAACTGGCTGGCGACGATCAGGTTTTAAGCCATATTGCATCAGAGAACAAGGTATCGGTCGATGATCTGATGCAAATAATCCATACAGGGAGGCGGCCCAGCAGACCTCCGGTCGCAGGTGCCAAAAAACTGGACGGCCCTCCCCCACACATCGAAAAAAACCAAAACAGAGCAAGGCAGTTTATAGGTACTTCGATTACAAAAATTGCCAAGGAATATAAATTGAATGAAGAGGGTTTGCTAAAGGCCCTCAAAGCGAAAGGTTATACAGCCGATAAAAATCAAACCGTAGAAGAAATTGCCAAAGCACACAATGAACGCCCGGGAGCAATATTGCGGGTTTTACGGGACGAACGTCTGAGACAGGAAGCGAAGGAGTCTCCCTACGCTAAAGGAACGGAGAATAAATGATAGAGAATGATATAAAATCAGACAAAAGATTAAAAAGGAAAAAGGTTTTTTATGAAGGAAAGCTTATTGTCGAAGGAAAGAAGAAACCAAATTCGTTTGACGAAATGATTGCCGCTGAGTTAGAGTATTGATCCAATCATCTCGAAAAATGATTAGTTACCTGAAACAATATAGTCGTTATTTTATAAACACTATTGAAAACAGGACTTGCAATTCACCATTTTTAATATGAGAAACATACCTTTTCTTGTCATTCTTTTTTTTCTCTTTGCTTCCTGCCAATTACCAAACAAGCATAAACATAAAGCGTCGTGCGGATTGCGTCCGGTTACAGCAACCAAAAACCTGATGTTAGATTTTGGCATTAAGATATACAAGGACAGTACAGATATCTGGTCGCGTGACTCCATCGATCTTGCTATATTAGTTATTGATGATGAGAAATATAAGGATGTATGTTCATCATTTAATAAGCTAACTCAATTTCCCCAATTCCCTTACATAATTGTCGTTTACGCCAATAAATCAATAGTTGTTCACGATTCTATTTCATTGGACGAAGTGATCGGAATCAGCTATTATTATCTGAATTCAAAAAAGTTGTTTCATACACTATTTAAAAGACAGGGCAATTCCTTTATTTCGGATGATGAGCTTTCGTGTGAATCAGGATATATTTCATCAAATGATATTTTCAAAATTGCTTCATCCCGGTTCCTTAGCGATGCCAACCCATATATTTCATGGATTTTAATCTCTCCAAGAAATGGTAAGGAGCTAAACCTTCCTGATCCACAAAATAACCTGATGAGGATATTATCTTTAGAGTGAGTTTCAATACCCAGAATATATGCCGAACAAGTACATTATGTGGGCATGTGAGGGTTGGTTATCATTTACCCCGATTTCGAAAAATTGACTTTTCCTGAAGATATGACATCCATCAACAACTCATTCAAATTTTCCGATTAGCTTTGCCGAAATTTTCAAAACATGGTAGTAAAAATTATAGTAATAGCACTTTATGCCCTGATGATCATCATCATAGGGATTGTGGGCATGAGAAAGACCAAATCATTTTCCGACTTTTTTCTTGGTGGTGGCAACGTGGGTCCCTGGATGACCGCATTTTCGTATGGCACGGCCTACTTTTCGGCAGTTTTGTTTATTGGCTTTGCCGGAAAAATAGGCTGGGGTTTTGGCTACTCTGGTCTATGGATTGCCTTTTTCAATGCCCTATTTGGTGTTATGCTGGTATGGTCAGTGTTTGGCTGGCGTATCAAAAAAATGTCGGTTGAATATGGCGTGGCGACTATGAGTGAGTTCCTTGAAAAAAGATACAATAGCTCGTCCATAAAATTAATCGCCTCAATCGTAATTTTCGTATTTATGATCCCTTATTCAGCAGCTGTATTTATGGGATTGTCGTATTTGTTTACCTCTAATTTCGGGATTGATTATTCGGTAGTACTGATATTAATGGGGGTTTTCACGGCCAGCTATGTGATCCTCGGTGGCTATAAGTCGATGGCCATGATCGATATGATTTTCGGTATCATCATGACAGCCGGGGTTATCGTGCTTTTCGTAAGTACAGTCGATAAAGGCAATGGGCTAGGCAATATTACAGAATCGCTATCGGCCATAAGCCCAAAACTGACAAGCTGGATTGGCCCTCCCGGGTTCTGGTCTTTGTTTTCGCTAGTATTTCTAACCAGTGTGGCACCCTTTGCCATGCCACAGTTGGTGCAGAAGTTTTATGCCATTAAAGATAAACGGTCGGTGAAAGTTGGAGCCATTGCCTCTACCTTTTTTGCACTGTTAATTGGAGGTGTAGCTTATTTTATTGGTTCAACTACAAGGCTGTTCTTATCGCCAGAAACTACACCTGGTGCGTTTGAAAACGGCAAACCCATTTTCGACCGCCTCATGCCTGAGTTGCTCACAAACGTAATCCCCGATTCTTTGTCTGTATTGATCTTATTGTTGATCCTGTCGGCCTCCATGTCTACCCTGGCGGCATTGGTTTTGATTTCGAGTTCATCCTTTTCGAAGGATTTTTATGCCGGATACATCAACAAGGGGATCAGCGACAAAAGCCTTACCATGATGATGCGGGTTATGAGCGGGGTTTTTGTATTCCTGGCGGTTGCACTTGCATTTGCCGAGTTCGATGTAATTGTTGAAATATTAGGTGTTTCGTGGGGTGCGATCGGGTCGTTTTTCTTAGGGCCATTCGTGTGGGGTTTGTTCAGCAAAAAAGTAAATAAACTAGGTGGCTTATCATCGGGGCTTATTGGACTTGCCGTTTGCCTTATCCTTTATTTCTATGGATTGAATGTCGAGACAACACCCAAACCTTGGTATTTTAATTCGCCGGGAGCAGGCACGGTTGGAATGATCGTTTCATTAGTGGCCAATCCATTAATAAGTTTGTTTCAAAAACACAAAGAGTAGGATTAATAAAACCTTCGGGATTTCACAATTTTTTTGTGTTTGAGAACAAATTCCACTGCGATACTATCAAAATGGTGTTGACATTCCTTTTTTCAAGTGTTTCGTACTATGTTGAATTAGACACAATAAAACTGCAAATTATTTTGTTATTTGGATCAAAATATTATTTTTGCACTTCGATACCTAATATGGAAATTGAAATGAGACATATAGTAAAGTCGATCTTGCTTTTTCTGAATATCAAAAGCAGGGACACTTACGACTACTTTCCTTGCTAATAGCAACTTCGCTAAAAATTAACCAAGTCCCAATTTTTTAATTCAGAAACAAAAAATACAACATTATGAATTTGCCATTTGCAGAATCATTCAAAATAAAAGTAGTCGAACCTATAAAGAGAAGCTCCCGCACAGAAAGGCTGGAATGGATAAAGAAAGCCAATTACAATCTCTTCAATCTAAAAAGCGAACAGGTTTTTATCGATTTATTGACCGATAGTGGTACCGGCGCGATGAGCCATTTTCAGTGGTCGGAAATGATGCTTGGCGACGAGAGTTACGCCGGGGCTACTTCGTACTATAAAATGAAGAATGCCATTAAGAACATTCTCGGATATGACTACTTTTTACCAACCCATCAGGGTCGCGCAGCTGAGAATGTGCTTTTCTCGGTGATGGTGAAAGAAGGAAACATCGTACCCGGGAATTCGCATTTCGATACCACTAAGGGGCATATCGAGTTTCGTAAGGCCAAAGCCCTGGATTGCACTATAGACGAGGCTTTCGACACATCAAGCGAACATCCATTTAAAGGAAATATCGATCTGGCAAAACTCGAAGCAGTGTTGAAAAATAACCCACACGAGAAAGTTCCTTTTGTGATTGTCACAGTTACATGCAATTCATCGGGCGGGCAGCCTGTGAGCATAAAAAACATGAGAGAGGTGAATGCCCTCGCGAAAAAATACAATAAACCGGTTGTGTACGATGCAGCCCGTTTTGCCGAAAATGCCTATTTCATAAAAATCCGCGAAAAAGGGTATCAGGACAAAAGCATCAAGGAAATCGTAAAAGAGATGTTTCATTATGCCGATGCCATGACCATGAGCAGTAAAAAGGATGCTATTGTAAACATGGGCGGTTTTATTGCCATGAACGATGAAGCATTGTTTAAGCAAGCCACGGTGTTCAATATTATGTTCGAAGGATACATTACCTACGGTGGAATGTCGGGGCGCGACATGAACGCTCTTGCTCAGGGACTTGATGAAGGTACCGAGTTTAGCACCCTCGAAACAAGGATTGAACAAGTTGCCTATTTGGGAAAACGTTTAACCGATTTTGGAATTCCCATACAAATGCCTTATGGCGGTCATGCCATTTTTGTGGATGCCAAAAGATTCCTTCCCAATTTGCCCAAAGAACATTATGTAGCGCAGACCTTGGCTATAGAATTATTCATTGAATCGGGAGTGCGAGGTGTCGAAATTGGCACTTTGCTTGCCGACCGCGACCCAGACACAAGGGAGAACCGCTACCCCGAACTGGAATTTCTTCGACTTGCAATTCCACGCAGGGTTTATACAAACAACCACATGGACGTGGTGGCAGTGGCCTTAAAGAATGTTTGGGATCGTAGAGAAAAAATTACGAGTGGGTATAAAATCCTTTACGAAGCTTCAATCATGAGGCATTTTACTGTTGAGTTGGAGAAGATTTAGAAAGAATAAATAGAATGATAAAGGCTGGGGAGACCCGGCCTTTTTTGTGATTGTTTGCTACAGAAAATTGGAAACTGGAAATTAAAAATTTAGCATGATGCTTTGCTCTCAAAAGGAAATAAAACAAATTCCACGAATTTGTAAATTGATATTAAAATAAGAGGGCCTTGGGAACATTATTCTCCTCAACTTTTATCCAACGAAGTTTTAGCGTAATTGGACAGAACTTTTCAACTTTCTAACTCAGAACTAGCTAACTACTTCAACAAATCCAGGTACATCCCCACCGTTTTCTCCAACCCAAAATATAGAGCATCCGAGATGAGGGCATGACCGATAGAAACCTCATCTAAATAAGGTATGTTTTCGTGAAAATAGCGAAGGTTCTCAAGATTTAAATCATGGCCGGCATTTATTCCCAGCCCAAGACTATTTGCAAGTTTAGCAGCTTCTATAAATGGGGGGATAGCTTTTTTGCGATCGTGACTGTATTGTTCAGCATAAGGTTCGGTATATAATTCTATGCGGTCGGTACCTGTGAGTGCTGCATGTTCGATATTCACAAGGTTCGTATCAACAAAAATGGAAACCCTGATTCCCTTCTTCTTAAATTCGCTTATCACTTCAGTCAAAAATATCTTGTTTGTCACTGTATCCCATCCTGAGTTGGATGTAATGGCATTAGGTGGATCAGGAACCAAAGTGACCTGATCGGGTTTTACAAGGAGCACCAATTCCATGAAATTTCTCGATGGATAGCCTTCAATATTGAATTCGGTTTTCACCAAAGGCTTAAGTTGGTGGACATCCTCGTATCGAATATGCCTCTCATCGGGCCGGGGATGAACTGTGATTCCCTGTGCCCCATACGATTCAATATTGGTTGCAGCGTTTAGTATATCGGGGATATCTCCACCCCTTGCATTTCGAATTGTCGCAATTTTGTTTATATTTACACTTAATCTTGTCATTGAATTTCCTATTTTCTTTGATGACAAAGTTAACAATTTTGAACTGTATTGACCGTTTGTCGTAAGGTATTTGGAACTTTTAACATGAACAATATGGCTGAATATTTTCTTTAGCATGAACTTTGATAGGGAACCATACAAAAATACAAAATGATAGCAAAAGAATTAATATCAGAGCAAATACCCGTATTGCACACTTCAGATTCGGGACAGAAAGCCTTGAACCTGATGGATGTATACAGGGTTTCGCATCTACCCATTGTCAACCATACCGAATTTCTTGGATTAATTTCCGATACAGATATTTATGACATTAACCGGACGGAAGAGGCTATTGGCAATCACAGCCTTTCGTTATTCAGCCCCTATATTTTCAGCGATCAGCATATTTATGAGATCATTGCAATGGTCTCGAAACTTAAGCTTACTGTAATACCCGTTTTAAAACGCAACAAAGAATATTTGGGGGTAATTACTCTTTCCACATTAGTGCACCAGTTCAACAGGCTTTTGGCCGTCGGACAGTCAGGTGGAATAATTGTACTGGAACTTAATCTGAATGATTATTCCCTTTCGGAGATTGCCCGGATTGTCGAATCGAACGATGCAAAAATACTTAGCCTATATGTAAGTACACCCGAGGAATCTATGAAGATGAACGTCACTCTAAAAATAAACAGGGTGGAAATTGCACCTATTCTGCAAAGTTTCGAGCGATACAACTACACCATTAAAGATACCATAATGGAAGACGACGAAATGTACAGCATGTTCGATTTTCGTTATGAGGAGTTTATGAAATATCTGTCGATGTAAAAGGTTGCGGGTTGCGAGAATCCGGGCAGCCATAAACTAAAAAATCAGTCTTTTCTTGAATATCTTCTTATTTTTGCCCATAGAACTTTTGGAGTTTGAACTAATACCTTGATTGATGAAGATAGCCATTTATGGTCGTAATTATAGCCCTTCGTTTCATAGCTACATCGAAAGCTTGTTTCAAATCCTACGAAGTCATGAAATCGAAATAATGATTTATGAACCCTTCTGGAAATTTATCAATAAATCGACAAAAAAAATTGACTTTCCAGGAACTATATTATTTAACCAACCGCATGAAATTATTGGACCTGTCGATTTTTTTATCAGTATCGGGGGCGATGGCACTTTTCTCGAAACTATTCCTTTTGTAAAAAACCTCGGAATCCCAATTGTTGGGATCAACAGCGGAAGGATGGGTTTTCTGGCCGACATAGCCAAAGAGGAATTATCATCGGCCTTGGAGAATATCATTCAAAAGAAATTTAAGATTGAAGAACGGGTAGTCATAAGCCTCGAAACCCCGAACAAAATGTTTGGCGAAAATAATTTCGCCCTGAACGAACTGACCATCCACAAAAAAGATTCGGCCTCGATGATAACAATCCACGCCTATATCAACGATGAGTACCTCAATTCGTACTGGGCAGATGGCATAATTATTTCTACCCCTACCGGATCGACTGCCTATTCGTTAAGCGTTGGTGGCCCGATTGTGTTGCCCCATTCCGAGAATTTTATAATTACCCCCATTGCCCCACATAATTTAACAGTACGACCAATCGTAATTCCCGACAAGCATGAAATCCGTTTTGAAGTAGAAGGTAGAAGTAAATCCTTTCTGGCCTCACTCGACCATCGAAGTGAATCGTTCGATTCGTCGCTGAAATTGATTGTTCGCCGTGCCAATTTTACGGTTAAAATAATAAAACTGGAAAACCAAAGTTTTTTCAGCACCCTGCGAAATAAACTAATGTGGGGCTTGGACAAAAGAAATTAGGCTTGTATTTTATCCTAAATGATAATTTGCTATTTTTACGCGGCTTTTTGAGCAGGTATAAATAATTATATTTTAAAGCTTTAAAAATAAAATTTTAAAGAAGGTATGAAGAAAACCATAATAATAATCCTGGCACTGGTATTTTCGCTTTCCATTTTGGGTCAAAGAAAGGGTGATCTTGGAGTTTTTGGAGGCACTTCCTATTACCTTGGCGAAATAAACCCTACCATTCAGTTTCTCGAAGCACTGCCTGCTGCGGGGATCTTTTATCGGCATACCTACGATCTTCGATGGTCGATCCGTGGCAGTGCTTACTATGGAAAGTTGACCGGCCACGATAGATTTTCACCCTTCGATTTTAATCAACGCCGCAACCATTCATTCACCCTCGAAATTGTAGATTTTGCGGCGGCAGCAGAATTTAATTTCTTGCCTTATGTTACGACCAGTATAAAGTATAATTTTGCACCCTATATCACGGCTGGCCTGTCGTACATGCTTTCGTTAGATGAAAATGTTGCAGGAACTATGGCCGTGCCTTTTGGTATTGGATTCAAAGTAAATGTGACGGAGCGATTGAGCGCAGGTTGTGAATGGGTTTGGAGAGTTTCTTTCTCAGACGAACTGGACGGACTTGGCGATTATCCTTCTGATCCACTACAAGAAGAATTCCTTTCGGATCAAACAGCCCAAAAATATCGACAAAAATCTTTAATCTATCGAAACGATAAATACGCATACACTGGAATATTTATAAGCTATAAGTTATTCTACAAGCGCTACAAATGCCCTGCTTATGATGAAAAAAATATGGCGGAATAACAATGGAGAACTACAAAGATCAAATAAATAAAGATAAATTGCCCTGTCATGTGGCCATCATAATGGATGGCAACGGGCGTTGGGCAAAAGAAAGGGGAAGGCCCAGGGTATATGGACATAAGAAAGGAGCCGATTCTGTAAGGCGTGTGGTAGAAGCATCGGCAGAACTTGGAATTGGGTATCTTACTTTATATACTTTCTCGAAAGAAAACTGGAACCGCTCCGAAAATGAGGTGAGTTCGTTAATGTCTTTGCTTTTATCGACCATAAATACCGAGACTAAAACACTAATTAAAAACAATGTCCGTTTATTGGCTATTGGTGATCTGGAAAACTTACCAAAAAATGTGTACAAAAAATTGATGGAAGCAATCCGAATAACCGCTGATAACACGGGTTTGAACCTGGTCCTGGCCCTGAGTTACGGCTCACGATGGGAGATTATCAACACCGTAAAAAAAATAAGCGAGAAGGTCAGCAACAAGGAAATTAGTGTCGACGATATAGATGACAACTATTTCAGCTCCCAACTTTTAACTACGGGATTTCCCGATCCCGAATTATTGATCCGTACGAGCGGAGAAACCCGAATAAGCAACTTTTTACTTTGGCAAATCGCCTACAGCGAGCTATTCTTCTCACCAAAATTTTGGCCCGATTATCAAAAAGAAGACCTGTACCAAGCTATTGTCGATTTTCAACATAGGGAAAGACGATTCGGAAAAACGAGTGAACAATTAAACAGCCAATCAGATAATGCACAATAAATTTCTTTTATTCATCCTGTTAAGCATTTTATCAAACCTATCTTTCAGCCAGTATTCAATAAACACTGGATCCAAAGGCATATCGTACGAAAAACCGCGCGAGTACGAAATAGGTGGGATAACCATGAGTGGTATCCGATATCTCGACCACGAAGTCCTGGTTCATTTAACAGGGCTAAGTGTGGGAGATAAAATAATGGTTCCTGGCGAAAAGCTGACCAAGGCCATTACGAAACTCTGGGATCAGGGACTTTTTTCCGATGTTCAGTTGTATGCTTCTAAAATCGAAGGAAGCACCATCTTTCTTAATTTTAAGTTGATGGAACGTCCCCGTTTGTCCAAATTCAAATTCACGGGAGTAAAAAAACACGAGGCCGACGATTTGCGCGAACAGGTAAAATTGGTAAAAGGAAGCCAGGTAACCGACAATATCATAAACAATACGCGGAATACCATCGAAAATTTCTTTATCGACAAGGGCTATCTTAAAGTTGATGTAGATATTAAGCAAATCGACGACACAGCAATGGTAAACAATGTAATGCTCGAAATCGATATCACGAAAAATGAAAAGGTAAAAATACGAGACATTTACTTTGTCGGCAACAATATTATCCCGGATAAAAAGCTTCGCAGGGCAATGAAGGAAACCAAGCGGAAAACCTGGTACAACATTTTCAAAGCATCAAAATATATCGAGGCCGAATACAAAGACGACAAGAAAAAGGTAATTACAAAATATAACGAACTTGGATACCGCGATGCAGTAATTTTGAAAGATTCGCTTGCCTACAACGAGGACAATACTGTTAGCCTTTTTCTGAAAATTGAAGAAGGCAACCAGTTTTTCTTCCGAAATATTAGCTGGACCGGCAACACCAAATACACTTCCGAACAATTGGGCGCAATTTTGGGTATCCGTAAAGGTGATATCTATGACCAGAATGTGCTCGATGAAAAAATTTATGTCGATCAAGCTGGGGTCTTCTCCTTATATCAGGACGATGGCTACCTGTTTTCAAATATTAGTCCCGTTGAAGCTCTTGTTGAAAACGATAGTATCGACATTGAAATGCAGGTATATGAAGGCAAGCAAGCTACAATAAACAATGTAATTATTAAGGGGAATACCAAAACTAACGAGCATGTTATAAGGCGCGAGGTTCGAACCAGACCAGGACAGTTGTACAACCGGTCCGACATTATCCGTACCCATCGAGAATTAGCAACTTTGGGTTATTTTAACCCAGAAAACATTGGCGTAAACCCGATCCCAAACCCTGTGGAGGGTACTGTCGACATTGAATATACCCTGGAAGAAAAACCTTCCGACCAGATTGAATTGTCAGGTGGTTGGGGCGCTGGAATGATTGTCGGTACACTGGGCCTCACATTCAATAATTTCTCTGCTAAAAATTTTTTTAAAAGCGACGCCTGGAGACCTTTGCCATCGGGCGATGGACAGCGATTGAGTATGCGTGCCCAATCGAATGGGGTGTATTACCAGGCATACAATATGTCCTTTGTCGAACCTTGGTTAGGAGGACGAAAGCCAACCTCGCTTACAGTTTCGGTTTACCACACCGTGCAGTCTGATGGTCGCGACAAGGGAGATCCCGCCAGGCAATCGATTCAAATTACTGGATTATCTTTCGGCCTGGGGAAAAGGTTAAAAGTACCTGATGACTTCTTTACCTTATATAACGAATTAAGTTTCCAGGTTTACGATCTGAGCAATTGGTCGTCCTTTTTATTTGCCAACGGAAAAGCCAACAATTTTAGCTTGACCACTACTTTTTCCCGTAACTCAGTAGATCAGCCCATTTATCCTCGAAGGGGATCAAATTTCTCACTTAGTTTGCAAGTGACCCCTCCTTACTCTTTGTTCAACGGAAAAGACTACTCCCAACTTGAAGACCAGGAGAAATACCGTTGGATCGAATACCATAAATGGACCTTTAAAGCATCCTGGTTCGAGAAGTTGGCAGGGAATTTGGTATTGAACGCCAAAGTTAATTTTGGGTTCCTTGGATATTTCAATAAAGATGCACGCTCACCCTTCGAAGGGTATTATGTGGGAGGCGATGGCCTTTCGGGCTATAATCTTTATGGACGGGAAACCATAGCATTGCGCGGATATGATAATGGAACGCTTACACCCTATAATGGAGGGAATATTTACAATAAATACACGCTTGAATTGCGCTACCCACTGTCGCTCAAGCCCCAGGCTACTCTTTATGGTTTGGTGTTTCTTGAAGGAGGGAATGCCTGGACCGAGTTTCGAGATTTCACGCCTTTTGATATCAAACGTGCAGCCGGGGTCGGGATGAGGATTTTCCTTCCCATGTTTGGGATGCTTGGAGTGGACTGGGGATATGGATTTGATGATATTCCGGATAGACCATCAGCCAACAAAAGCCAGTTCCACTTCGTAATAGGACAACAGTTTTAATAGTTGAAATAAATTAATTAATTTAAAATTACGATCATGAAAAAAATAATGTTCACATTGAGTGCTGTAATCCTTACGCTCGGAATAGCCTCAGCCCAAAAGTATGCCTTTGTAGATACCGAGTATATACTGACAAATATACCTACATACGAGTCAGCGCAGGATCAGCTCGATCAGCTATCTGTAAGTTGGCAAAAAGAGATTGAGGCGATTTATACTGAAATCGACAAGATGTACAAAGATTTCCAGGCCGAAAAAGTGTTGCTCACAGAAGAGATGAAAATCAAGCGTGAGAACGACATCATTAAGAAAGAAAAAGATGCCAAAGACCTTCAGAAAAAGTATTTTGGGAAGGATGGCGATTTGTACAAGAAACGCCAGGAGTTGATCAAACCCATCCAGGATGATATTTTTAATGCCGTGAAAGAAATAGCACAGGAAGGAAACTACGCCTTGATTTTTGATACTGCCGCAGGTGGTTTAAGTATGTTATACACCGACCCCAAGTATGACAAAAGCGATGACGTACTTGAAAAGCTGGGTTATAAAAACTAAACCAGTTGATTAAGGATTATTGATTAATGACATAAGATTATATATTTGCACAAAATTTGAAAAATAAATAGAATGAAGAATATCAGTAGTGTACTTATTGCCCTAATGCTTGTAGTTGTAACAAATGTAAGCTTCGCACAAGCGAAATTAAAGTTTGGCCATATCGATTCTAATGAATTAATAGCCAGTATGCCAGAACGAGATGGAGCTCAGAAACAACTTCAGGCCTATGCCAACGAACTGGAGAAACAACTTACAACCATGCAGCAAGAGTTGGAATCGAAATACAGCACTTACCTTCAACAAGAAGGAACGTTAAATGATGTGGTGAAAGAAGCCAAACAAACAGAGCTGCAGGATTTACAGGCACGAATTCAGAAATTTCAACAGAATGCCCAGGAAAAATATCAGAAAAAAGAAGGCGAACTTTTGCAACCCATCATTGACAGGGCAAACGATGCCATTCAGGTGGTAGGAAAAGAAAATGCTTTTACTTATATTTTTGATGTGGGTGTTGGGGCAGTAGTCTATTTCTCACCCGATAGCGAGGATATTTTGCCACTGGTAAAAGCCAAATTGGGTATTACAGCTGAGGCAAAAAAACCAGTAGAGTAATAAGATAAAGGAATTATATATTGAAAACCATCTCTTCGGGGATGGTTTTTTCTTTTGATAAAGTACTTCGTTTTGGGTTTTAGGTTAGGATATGCCTAATTTCTTGTTTCCAACTTCTATTAAACTCAGAACTTTTTATTTTTCAACGTAGAACATTTTAACTTTGAACTCAGAACTTTTTATCTTTGAAACCTAATTTTCAGATATGTTGAAAGCAAATCAAGCCATTGGCATTTTCGATTCAGGAGTTGGCGGACTTACAGTTGCCAGTGCTGTTAAAAATCTACTTCCACAGGAAAACATGATTTATTTTGGCGATACGGCACACCTTCCGTATGGGGATAAATCAACAGAGGCGATAAGATATTATTCTGAAAAGATTGCTGCTTTCCTACTCGAAAAAAACTGCAAAGTAATCCTCATCGCCTGCAATACAGCATCGGCCCAGGCCTTCGAGATAGTGCAGCAAGTAGCCGGCGATAAGGTTAAAGTTTTTAATGTCATCGACCCTGTGGTCGATTTTATAACAGCATCAAGAAAATACCATAAAATTGGAGTAATCGGCACAAAGGGTACTATCAACAGCGGTACGTATGCACGAAAAATACTAGAGAGAAAACCAGAAGCCAGGGTAATATCACTCGCCACTCCCTTACTTGCCCCAATGATTGAAGAAGGATTTATCTATGACGATATCAGCAATGCCATTATCCGTTCATACCTTTCGAACGAACAACTGGCTGGCATCACCTCACTCATCCTGGGTTGTACCCACTACCCTATTATCAAAAATCAAATCCGAAAATATTATAACTTTAATGTAAAAGTAATTGATTCGGGACAGATTGTTGCCAACCAAATTAAGCAATATCTACAAGCAAACAACTTATTAAATGATATAGTAGATCCCCATTATCAATTTTATGTATCCGATTATACCGATTTGTTTGAAAAAATTTCCGAAATGTTTTTCGAAGAAGAAGTACATCTTGAAATGGTCGATCTTTGGAAATAACTGAGGTAACATTCGAAATTCAGGCTTCCGTATACTTAAATTATTTGCCTTAAAAAGAAAGAGGAAAACACTCCCATCCCCTGTTGCTTAATAATAAGTAGACTAATTATCTGCATATTAGCTAATATTTAAAATTTTATTAAAAATTAACTTCTAATTATATTCCTTATATTAAAAGTTATTACTATTTTTGCTTCAGAAAGGAATAAAATAAAGCATTGTGGAGAAGTGATTATTTATTTCACAAGACTTTATTCGTAACACATAAGCATATATAGTTGTCATTAGCATTTGGAGAATGAGCCATGTTAAATTTGGCTCTTAAATTTGACTACTTGTGTATGAAAAGGTAAAATGATTAAACAGACTAAACTAATAACTTAATAATATGTATAAAATCTCATTACTTATCCATGTGAAAGAAAGCAACTCGGGATTTAGTTTTTTTGCCATGCAAGCAGCCACCGAGTTTAATATTGATGGTATTGTTCGGTTTATGGGCGATGGTATTTATCTAGTCGAGGCCGAAGGAAAAGAAAACCAGATCAACGATTTCGTTGAATGGTGCAATAACAGCCCTAAAGGTGGTGTAGTTACAGAATACAAATTAAAATCGAACAGGAAAAAGATATTTTCTACTTTCGGCATCTTATAGGTAGGTTCAACAATCAACTAAACTATCCAACATTATAATTCCATGCAGAAATTACCGATAAAGAAGCATTTAAAAATACACATCCGGGGACAGGTTTATAAGGTTGGCTTTCGCTTTCTTGCTATGACAAAAGCCTACGAACAGCATATTTCTGGAATTGTCAGGAACGAGCAAGATGGTTCATTGTACATCGAAGCCGAAGGGACAGAGACCGACCTTAACCGATTTGTGGATTGGTGCAAACAAGGACCTCCCGGATCTAAAATCGAAGATGTAAAAGTTGATGAAGGGGAATTAATCTATTATGAATCCTTCGACATGCACTAATTTTTTGGGACAGACCCAAATTTCATTTTGTCAGGATATCCAATCAGTGTAAAATTTACGGCTTGCTTTCCGGGGCCAATTATCGACGACAAGTTGTACCTTAAAATTATGCTTTTATTTTCGGTGCATGTATCCCCTTTATTATTATGAAGCAAAAATAAATCGGCTTGTCGAGGTAAACTTTTTTTGTACATCCCATTAAATATAATGTCGAACGAATGGTCAACACATCCACCCGAATAATTTAATTCAATAGTCAATATTGTATCTGCCAGGGTAGCATCTGTAATCGAATAACTTAAATTTTGTTTATCATGCCTAAATCCTTGTATTACTTCCGGCTCCATAATAATTGATTGATTTTGCATATTTATTGCCTCTTTGTTTTTCCTAGAAGAATTAAAAACCTGACATGAAGCCAACGCGAAAAGGAAAATTGAAATTAGGGCAATTTGTTTGTTGATGTTCATCTGTAAATATTTTTTTTCTGATTTATTCAATTTAGTATGCTAATTGGATGGCCGAAAATAGATAAAAGAAACCAATAAAAAAATTGTTCCTCTTCTGGAAATCATTTAACAACAAGCATTTCGGGTTTAATGTTTCTCCCTATACAGTTTCTCAAGTTCATACATTTCGTCCCTTAAACGCGCCGCTTCAATAAAGTCTAGTTCCTTTGCAGCTTTCTTCATTTTCGATTTTACATTTTCAATTGTTTTGGCTAATGCCCCTTTGCTCATATACTGTACCACCGGGTCGGCAGCAATACTAATTGTATCAGGTTCTGCATAAGCACCAGGTTGGAGGACAGAGCCAGACATAATTGGCTTTTTCGATTTAATTATAGACGTTGGCGTAACCCCAAATTTCTCGTTGTAGGCCAATTGCTTTACCCTTCGGCGGGTAGTTTCGTCGATGGTCTTCCGCATCGAGTCCGTAATTTTATCGGCATACATAATCACTTTCCCTTCCAGGTGACGGGCTGCCCGGCCAGCTGTCTGGGTCAATGCACGTGCCGAGCGGAGAAAACCTTCCTTATCAGCATCGAGGATGGCAACCAGTGAAACTTCAGGTAAATCGAGGCCTTCGCGCAAAAGGTTCACCCCAATCAAAACGGAGAACTTCCCATTTCGCAAGCCATCGAGGATTTCGATCCGTTCAAGCGTATCAATATCGGAATGGATGTATCGGCAAAGCACATTAATTTTTGTAAAATAGGCAGCCAATTCTTCGGCCATCCGCTTTGTAAGGGTGGTCACAAGAATTCTTTCATCCTTTTCAACCCGAATATTGATCTGGTGCAAAAGGTCATCGATTTGATTTAAAGTCGGTTTTACTTCAATAAGCGGGTCAAGCAAACCGGTTGGTCGGATGAGCTGTTCGACAATTACCCCATCCGATTTTTCAAGTTCATAATCGGCAGGTGTTGCACTCACATATATCATCTGGTTCATTATGCCTTCGAATTCATCGAATTTCAAAGGCCGGTTATCAAGGGCTGAAGGCAGGCGGAAACCATACTCAACCAGGTTTTGTTTGCGGGAATGATCGCCCCCGTACATGGCCCTGATTTGGGGAAGCGAAACATGGCTTTCATCTACCACTGTCAGAAAATCTTTTGGAAAATAATCGATCAAACAGAATGGCCGTGTACCCGAAGTCCTGCCATCGAAATAGCGCGAGTAATTCTCGATGCCCGAACAATAGCCCAACTCACGGATCATTTCGAGGTCGTAATTCACCTTGTCCTCAATACGTTTTGCTTCGAGGTGTTTCCCTATGCTTTTGAAAAAATCGAACTGTTTCACCATATCATCCTGGATTTGATGAATGGCCAACTGCATCCTTTCCTTCGTGGTAACAAAAATATTGGCAGGATAGATGATCAGCTCATCATGCTTTTCAATAGTATGTCCATTAAGGGGATCGAAGGAGGCCAGGTCTTCAATTTCATCGCCCCAAAAAACCACCCGGTAACCTATATCTCCATACGCAATAAAAATCTCGACCGTGTCGCCCTTCACCCTAAAGTTGCCACGGTTGAAAACTGCCTCGTTTCGCGAATAGAGCGATTCGACCAACCTGTGTAGGAATTTGTTGCGGCTTATCAATTGCCCCTTCTTCACCTGGATCACATTGGCATGAAAATCTTCGGGGTTGCCTATACCATATAAACAGGATACCGACGACACCACTATAACATCCCTTCTCCCAGATAGCAAGGAGGAAGTTGCACTGAGACGGAGTTTCTCGATCTCATCGTTAATCGACAGGTCCTTTTCGATATAAGTATCGGAAGTTGGAAGATAGGCTTCGGGCTGATAATAGTCGTAATACGAAACAAAATATTCCACCTTGTTGTCAGGAAAAAACTGCTTGAACTCGCCAAACAGCTGTGCAGCCAGGGTTTTGTTATGGCTAAGCACCAGGGTTGGCCTGTTTACTTCAGCAATCACATTGGCAACGGTGAATGTTTTTCCCGACCCGGTGACCCCAAGTAAGGTTTGATATTTTGTATTTGAATTTAAACCCTCCACCAATTGTTTTATGGCTTCGGGTTGATCACCTGTTGGGACAAAATGCGAGTTCAATTTAAAATTCATTCCTGCCTGTTTTTTAGCCTTGCAAAGATACCTGCATTTTTCAAGTGCTGCCTTTATGTTCTAAAATTTCATGTAAGCATGATTAAAATTAACATTCCGTGGCTGATTTCTTATCTCGAATTCGAGATATTAACAAGCATTGTGAATAAGATTATCCAAGGAAAGGTGTAAATATTATGGGAGTGGCAATAGAAAAAGCAATTGTGAAAATAGCTGAGAATCAACAATCAAATGAAAGGAGCAAACAAAATATTGTTCAATTTAGTTTTTCGCCAAAGCCTTTTGATGGCGACTACCTGAAAATTAGTGAGAGCTGGTTGTTTATTCTATAAGAAATGTTTAATTTAGTCGTCGATTTATCTACGAAGCAATATTGAATTTTAAAAATATGATTAACTAAAATTAAATTATTATGGGAATGAAAAAATTACTCTTTCTTATTGTTGCACTTGTTGCATACGTGTTTGTTTATGGGCAGACAATGTGCTATCCAGATGCAGCTAATTATCACACTGGTTACACAGATGGAACTAGTTTGCTCGATACGAGTCAAATCAACATCGAGAGTAATGGCGGTGCTAGAGGCTGGGCGCGCTTCAATACAAGTGCAATACCCGATGGAGACTTAATTAATTCTGTGGAGTTGCATATTTATGTAAACTATGATGATTACGCCTACTGGAAGACTATGTCATTGGAAAGTGATCCACTAATAGGGACACCTGCGGCGATATTTGCCGATTGCGGGGATGGTACTGAATATGCTTCTTATACAAGCAACTTCCCTGATCCAGGTTGGTATGTTATAAATTTAGGCACAACAGGAGCTACAAATCTTCAAAATTACCTTGCCAACAATTGGTTTGGTGTGGCAATGTATGAATATGAAACTTATTCTGGTTATCATGTTCAATTTGATGGTTGGGCACAGGACAGTGTTCCCTATATTGTTGTTGACCATAACCCCCCGCCACCTGCTATATGCTATCCTGATATGGTAAATTATAGCACTGGTTATACAGATGGTACTAGTTTTCTTGATACTAGTGCAATCAACATTGAGAGTAATGGTGGCGCCAGAGGTTGGGCACGATTCAATACAAGTGCTATACCTGATGTAGACCTAATTACATCGGTAGAATTGCATATTTATATAAATTATGACGATTACGCATATTGGAGAACAATGTCCATGGAAAGTGATCCGCTTTCAGGAACACCTGCCACAGTATTCGCTGATTGCGGAGACGGCACGCAATATGCTTCTTATACAAGCAACTTCCCTGACCCAGGTTGGTATGTTGTTGATTTAGGAACAACCGCGGCAACAGATCTTCAAAATCTACTTGGCAGCAATTGGTTTGCTGTTGGGAAATATGAATATGAAACATATTCTGGTTATCATGTTCAATTTGATGGTTGGGCACAGGATAGTGTACCCTTTCTTGTTGTTACCCATACTCCACCACCTGCTTGTCCCTTGCCATCTAATTTATCTGCCACTAATGTATCAACCACAACTTTGGATTTTGGTTGGATTGAGAATGGTTCCGCAACCAGTTGGGAATATGATTATGGAATGTCAGGATATGGCGAACCAACTGCAGCAGGCACTGCCACAACCACCAATCCTGTTCTAATATCAGGATTAACGGCAAATACATCGTATGATTTTTACTTACGTGCCGATTGTGGAGGTGGATCATTTAGCGCGTGGGTTGGCCCCTTAACTGTTTCAACTCCTTGTGATGCCGTTAGCACATTTCCATGGGTCGAAGAATTTACTACATGGCCACCATCATGTTGGGATCTCACTGGTGGTTCATATTCTTGGGTTCAATATTCAAGCCCTCAATGTGCAAAGGCGAATTTCTGGAGTCAAAGCAGTGGAAATACTGATATTATGACCTCACCCACTTTAGATGTTTCAATTTTAACAACACCCGTATTAACTTTTGATTGGTCGCATCAATACAGCTCATCCTATCCAAATGATGCTTTAGATGTTTTAGTTTCTGATGATAATGGTGCAACCTGGACAAATGTATGGAGCAAATCGGGGACTGATCTGAATTCTGCAGATGGAGCTGGATCAACATATCCAGGTTCATTTGTTTCAGCCGGATTTGTTGATCTATCAACTTATGGGACATCCTTGTTAATTAAGTTTTATGCTTATTCAGGGTATGGACCAGACTTATATGTGGATAATGTTACAGTGATGGAACAACCTATATTTGGCTGCATGGATCCAATAGCAGAAAATTACGATCCACTGGCTACTTTTGATGATGGTTCATGTACTTATATCGAAGGTTGTATGGACCCGATTGCACTCAATTATATGGATACCGCAACTCATGATGATGGTTCGTGTCTTTATATTGAAGGTTGTATGGATCCCCTCGCAGTCAATTATATGGATACTGCAACCCACGATGATGGTTCATGTTATTACATGGGCGATTCTTGTTCTTTAGCTTTTGATTATGGTTATATCAATGATCCAACTGTTATCGGTGCCACGACCTATGCTTATGACGTAGAGTGGTATTCCTTTACACTCGACAATGATTATTTTGATGTAGTGGCTTCACTTTGTGGTTCAAGCTTCGATACTAAATTAGAAATATATGATGCCTGCGGTGGCAACCAACTTGGTTACAACGACGATTATTGTAGTACTCAGTCGCAAATTGATTTAGGGTTGCTTGTAGCTGGAACTTATTTCGCCAAAGTATATGGTTATAGTTCGAACTATGGCAACTTCACTCTAAATATCACTGGGACTATTTACATACCTGGTTGTATGGATCAAACTGCAATAAACTATGATCCATTAGCTACATTCGATGATGGAACTTGCTATTTTGTAGGCGACTCATGTGGTTTAGCTATTAACTATGGCCTAATCAATGATCCTACTATAAGTAGTTCTCTTATTGGTGAAAACGATGTTGAATGGTATTCCGTGACTTTGAATGATGATTATATGAATGTAATGGCTTCGCTTTGCGGTTCGTCATTCAACACAAAACTCGAAGTATACGATGTTTGTGGAGGCAACCTTCTTGCTAGTAACGATGATTTCTGTGGTACTCAATCACAAATTGATATTCCTTTTGCTCCAGCCGGGACTTACTTCTTAAAAGTATTTGGTAATGGAGCAGCTTATGGCAACTTCGACTTAAATATTACGGGTACTTTAGTTGTTTATGGTTGTATGGATGTAAACGCACTCAACTACAATCCATTGGCAAACATGGATGATGGCTCTTGTACTTACCCACTTTGGAATGTAGGTGTCAACGCAATAGTCTCACCTGTTTCAGGTTCATTCCTTTATGCTCCGCAAACAGTTTCCATCGAAATTGAAAACTCCGGAATAAATACCGTTACCAATTTCACTGTTGGATTTATTGTTGATGGTGGTACACCTGTCGAAGATATCGTAGCAGCTTCCATAGCACCTCTTGGCGTTTATACATACACATTCACAGCTGCTGCTGATGTATCTGCTGGCGGATTACACACCATTACTGCTTACACAGCATTGGTCGATGATTATGATCCATTGAATGATCAACTGACTGTTACCATTGATAATTTTGTAGGTTGTTTCTACTCACTCGAATTAATGGATAGCTATGGCGATGGTTGGAATGGCGGCTGGGTAAATGTCAAAATCAATAATGTGGATTATTATGCAAATCTTACATTAGCCAACGGTCTTTCTGAAACTTATGATATTCCGGTATACACGGACGATGTTATTTCGGTTACTTATTATCAAGGTCAGTTTCCAAGTGAAAACTCATTTGCTTTATTAGATGGCTTCGGGAATCAAATATATGTTGATGGCGCTGTGGGTATACCAACACCAACAGTACACACTACGACCGCTTCCTGTTCGGCTGTAATTTATGGATGTACCGACCCAACTGCTTTGAATTATGATATGAATGCAAATGTGAACGATGGCTCGTGCGAGTACATAGGCGAAAGCTGTGCCACTGCTTTAGACTATGGCCTCATCAACGATCCAGCTGAAATGGGAAGTATTAACATGGACAAAGCTATGTGGTACACATTCACGTTGATGGAAGACTTTGTGAATGTTGAAGTCTCATTGTGCGGTTCAAACTTCAATACTATTCTTGAAGTTATGGATATGTGCAATGGAACACAATTGGGCTTGAACGATGATTATTGTGGTCTTTCATCTCAAGTTGACTTTGCTACTCTTGCAGCCGGTACGTACTATGCCAAAATTTATGCAGGCACAGGTATTTATGGTGATTACACCCTTGAAATTACAGGGACTCCATATTCTCAAACATTGCCCCAAATGCCATGGAGTTACTTACTTTCCGGAACAAACCATACAATCCTGATACCGCAGACCGTAACAGTCGATTTAGATGGTTCACCGATACAACCTGGTGATTATATTGGAGTATTCTACGTGAACAATGGTGCTTATGAATGTGGTGGGTATGTCGAATGGACTGGTATAACAACCTCTGTTGCAGCTTGGGGCGACGACAACCAAACCACGTTTAAAGATGGTTTTGTTGATGGAGAAGACTTTGTTTGGAAAGTATGGCAAGCCTCTACTGGACAATTATTTGATGCTGTCCCAACCTATAATACTTTTATGCCAAACCTGGGCCAGTATACAGCTAATGGTATGAGCGGTTTAATATCACTTGGAGGATTTGTGATGGATTACCAGCAGATTCCGATCCCTATGGGATGGAGCATTATTTCTACCTATATTGATCCTGTTGATGAAACTTGCGAAACCGTATTTGGCGGTATTGTAAACTTCATTCAAATTGTGAAAGATGATGCTGGTCTTGTTTATTGGCCAAGCTTTAGTGTGAATACTATGGATACTATAGTAATAGGTAAAGGATACCATATTAAAATGAATACCGCATCTATACTTGAAATATCAGGTGCTGCCATAGCTCCCGAGTTAACCCCAATTAGTTTGGGACAAGGATGGAATACATTTGCTTACATGCGGAATTCAATGGCTCCTATCGAAATCATGCTTGCTTCAATAAATGCGAATATTGAAATTCTTAAGAATGGTGCCGGTAATGTTTACTGGCCACTATATAACATCAACATGATTGGGAATATGGTACCCGGACAAGGTTATCAAGTGAAGCTTAACAATCCAGCTACACTTACTTACCCTGCAAACGGCCCCATTGCACCAAGCAAATCGGTTTTTAATGGGACACTGCAGAACTTCACACAAGTTAACAATACCGGTGAAAACATGACCATTGGTATTCCTCTGTATGTATGGGAGAACACACCTGCCATTGGCGATGAAGTTGGTATTTTCTCAAGCAATGGAACCTTGATCGGTGCTGGTGTATTTAATAGTGGCAACATGGCCATTTCTGTATGGGGCGATGACGAATATTCGACACAGGTTGATGGAATGGTTACAGGACAAATTTTTACCGCAAAACTTTGGAATAGAGTTACAAATGAGGTTTCGAATCTAAACATTAGCTGGGAGTCGGGATCGAATGTGTACAATACCAACGACATTGCAGTAGCTGGAAAAGTGACCCATAGCTTCGCACCTTTAAGTTATGCCTTAAACCAGAATATCCCTAACCCATTCAGGAACGTGACCAAAATTGGATTTGAAGTTCCTGAAGACGCTCACATTGTAATCTCGGTATATAACCTTCTTGGCGAAAAATTACAAGATGTGGTTTCTGGTAGCTATCCAGCTGGTAAACATACTGTTGATTTCGATGCAACAGGATTAGCCTCGGGAACTTATTTCTATAAAATTATTAGCGATAATTTTGTGGCTACCAAAAATATGATTGTTGAATAAATGAATTTTCATAGTTGAAAGGAAAGGGGCATCAGTATGATGCCCCTTTTTTTGTACCCCAGACCGAAATTGGATCAAGCCACACCATCGCGAAAATTATTATCTTTCCATAATTCATTAATTACCATATTATTAACACATTAATTCCTTGCTCCCTTATTTTCTTGATTCCGCAATTCCCCAGTCGAAAAAAAACATTTTTGAAATTAAATTATTTTATGTCTATCTTTCTGCGAAATTTTAGACGATGAAATCAGAACAAAAAGCTTTTTCTGGCGATTTCTCTTTAGAAGATAATAGTCAGTTTGAATTTTCTTTCGATCCTCAATTAATTCTTATTTTTGGTCAACCCGACTTACTTGTTAACAGTGGTATAGTGCAGGCATTTAAAGAGAATTACCCTCATAGTATTGTTACAGGTTGCTCAACTGCGGGCGAAATTTGTAGTTCGACAGTGATAGATGATACTATTGTAGCCAACGCCATAAGTTTCGACAAAGCCAAGATGGAATATTGTTCGGTTAATTTGTCGGATGTTGAAAATGTACATGAAGCTGGTATACAATTACTATCGAATTTTAGCACAGACGGGATGCGACACATTTTCGTTTTGTCCGATGGCCTTGCAGTAAATGGCACCGATTTAGTCGAAGGCATCCGCGAAAAGCTGCCCGAACATGTAAATGTTACCGGTGGTCTTGCGGGCGATGGTTCCAATTTCAACAAAACTTATGTGATTGATAATGGTGAAGTCAAAAGCGGTATTATATCGGCTCTTGCTTTTTATGGCGATTCCATCGAGATTGGCTATGGCAGTTTGGGCGGTTGGACCAGCTTTGGCATCGAACGGTCGGTTACCAGTTCGAAAAACAATGTGCTATACGAACTCGACAATCTCCCAGCACTCGAAATTTACAAATCATATTTGGGCGACCAGGCAAGCCAATTGCCCTCGTCCGGTTTATTGTTCCCTTTAAGCCTGCGCACCTCGCCCGACAAGGAACCTGTAGTACGGACTATTCTTGCGGTTGATGAGAAAACCCAAAGCCTTACATTTGCCGGCGACATCCCTGAAGGGGCTTATGTAAAACTGATGAAGGCCAACGTTGATGACCTTATAATTGGAGCCGAAGGTGCAGCCGATGTGAGTTATAATAAAGGTAGTGGAAAAAAACCTGAGTTTGCTATCTTAATAAGCTGTGTAGGCCGAAAATTAGTTATGAAACAACTTGTTGAAGAAGAAGTTGAGGCCGTTAAGGAAGTATTGGGGGAGCAGGCCCTGATCACCGGTTTTTATTCGTATGGTGAGCTAGCCCCTTTTCAACAGGGCGAGCGTTGCGAACTGCATAACCAAACTATGACGATAACTACTTTTACAGAATTTTAATTCTTTCAAAAAATAACTTGTTCTGGTAAACCATATTGGTTATTCTACGTTTGATCTATCTCAGATCAATGCTTAGTATAAAGTTAGTAAATTATGCACCGTTTATTACGACGTCAAATACGCAAATACTTATCAGAAGAACAAGCGAACAGTCATGAGCTATACCCCTTTTTGGCGGCAGTCGACGAGGCATACCTGAATTATCAATCCAGTTTCGAACACCTTGAGCGGATACTCGAATTGAGTGCCAAGGAATCGTTTGGCGAATTGACCAATTTCAAAAATGCTATTAATGCTGCGACACAAGTTGGAATTACCGACCATAAAGGGATAATCAAGTTTGCCAATGAGAATTTTTTAAACCTGACAGGCTATACCAAAGAAGAATTGATTGGAAAAACCCATTCAATATTTAATTCCGGATATCACCCTAAAAAGTTTTTTACCGAACTTTGGGATACAATCTTGGCAGGAAAAATATGGAAAGGAGAAATATGTAACCGGGCCAAAAACGGCAAGATATTTTGGGTCGATTCAACCATAGTCCCTTTATTAAACGAGGCCGGAAAACCCAACCAGTTTATTGTAATCCGTAAAGATGTGACCAAGGAAAAGCGTGCAGAGGAGGAGATTCTCGAATATGCGAGAAACCTAGAACTGATAAACAAAGAACTCGATCAGTTTGCGTATGTAGTTTCGCACGACCTTAAAGCACCCTTGAGGGCCATCAATAACCTTTCGGAATGGATAGAAGAAGATTTGGAGGGCAAACTCGATGGTGACACCCTGACAAACATGGAGTTATTGCGTGGCAGGGTCCACCGGATGGAAAACCTTATCAATGGAATACTTGACTACTCCAGGATTGGACGCAAACAAGCCACGATTCAACTTGTCGATTTAAACGAATTATTAAGAGAGCTTGTGAGCCCTGAATTGTTACCCTCAAACTTTAAATTGATCCTTCCCGATAATTTTCCTGTTTTTAAGACCGAACGGGTTGCAATAGAACAAGTATTTTCTAATTTTGTGAGCAACGCCATTAAGTATAACACAGACATGGTACCTGTCCTTGAAATTGGTTTCAGCGAAATCGGCAATTTCTACGAATTTTTCGTAGCTGATAATGGACCTGGTATCGAGCCTGAGTACCACGACCAGGTATTTATTATTTTTCAGACTTTACAATCGCGCGACAAGATTGAAAGTACAGGGGTAGGCTTGGCAATAGTGAAGAAAATAATTCAGGAAAAAGGTGGGAAAGTTTGGATCGAATCGAATAACGGGAAAGGGGCAAAGTTTTGTTTTACATGGCCGAAATACTGTACAAATAACTAAATGATTGAATTATGTTGGACAAGGTTATAAGCATAATGCTGGTTGAAGACGACGAGGTAGATGTAATGAATGTGAAGCGTGCCTTTCTCAAAAACAACATATCAAATCCTCTTTATGTTGCGAGCAATGGATTTGACGCATTACAAATGTTGAAAGACACCTCTGAAAATGCAATACCAATTCCCCGAATCATCCTATTAGATTTGAACATGCCGAAAATGGGTGGCATCGAATTTTTGCGAATTATCCGCCAGGAGCCGACACTTAAAAATATTTCAGTGTTTGTAATGACAACATCGAACGAAGAAAACGACAAGATCGATGCGTACAACCTGAATGTGGCAGGCTATATCGTAAAACCATTGTCGATGGAGCGTTTTATCCTGGCTGTGTCAACCTTAAAATCGTACTGGACCCTATGTGAGTTTCCAGAATAGAAAGAAAGTATGGGAGTTGATAAGGAAAATATTAAAATATTTCTCATTGAAGATGATGATATCGATGTAATGGCTTTTGAGCGCGCGCTTAAGAAAGCTCGAATATCGCATCAGCTCGATGTGGCGCAGGACGCTCATCTGGCAATGGATATCCTTACTCAAAAAGGGGCAACGTTCGATTGCATCTTCCTCGATTATCAATTACCTGGCAGCGATGGCCTTACTATCCTAAAAAAAATTAAATCACTGAACCTGATTGTCCCTGTTACGGTGTTGACTTCGCAAGGCGACGAAAAAATAGCCGTTCAAATGATGAAGCTTGGTGCTTTCGATTATTATCCGAAATCGGAAATAAGCACCGAGAAAATAGCTCGTACCATCTATTCGATGGTGAGCCTCCATCAACTGACCAAGGAAAAACACAAGGCCCAGCGCGAATTAAAGGAAAAGGATTTCCTTATCCAGAAAATAACCGATTCTTCCCCAAACCTGATCTACGTTTTCGATATCGAAACCGAAAAGAATGTTTATTTCAACAGAGAAATTTATTCCCTTTTAAAATATTCTAAACAAGAAATCGAAAATTTTGGGAATCATTTCTTTTCGAGCATAATCCACCCCAATGACCTTGAAAAAGTCCACGCTTACCATTTAAATATGGTTTCAGCCAAAGACGAAGAAATTCGCATTATCGAGTACCAAATTCGACGAAAGGATGGAACATATATTTGGTTGCATAGCCGCGATACTGTGTTTCTCCGTAACGAGCAAGGCAAGGCAATCCAGATACTGGGTATTGCCATCGACATTACTGCACGCAAGAAAGACGAGGAGGAGTTGTTGAAGGCCAAGCAACTGGCAGAGGTAGCCGCCCAGGCAAAATCAGAGTTCCTGTCGAGTATGAGCCACGAGATACGCACCCCAATGAATGCCATTATAGGGCTGACCGATCTTTTATTGCAAGACAAACTTACAGGGCAAACGCTCGAAAACGTTAAGTCAATAAAACAATCGGCCAACAATCTGTTGGTAATAATCAACGACATTCTTGATTTTTCCAAAATTGAGGCCGGGAAAATAACTATCGAGGCCATCGACTTTAGCCTTCAACAATTGATTGCTCAAGTAGTGAAAACTTTAAATTTTCAGGCAGAAAGAAAAAAAATAAAACTTGTCACGCACATCGACGATGAAATCCCTGATATGCTGATAGGCGACCCTTACAGGTTAAATCAAATACTTTTAAATATTACTGGCAATGCCGTGAAGTTTACTTCTACGGGTGAAGTAAAAATACACGTGCAGAAATACAATACTAATAAACAAACTGTTAAACTTCTTTTTGTTGTCAGCGATACAGGTATTGGTATTCCAAACGAAAAATTGGAAGGGATTTTTGATAGTTTCACACAAGCCCATTCGAATAACTCAAATTCTTATGGTGGTACAGGCCTCGGGCTTGCCATTACCCAAAGATTGGTAAAACTGCAAAATGGGAGTATTTCTGTCGAAAGTAAAGTTGGACAAGGTTCGGTCTTTAAAGTTATATTGGAATACCAAATCAGTAACAAATCACCAGTGCCTGAAGCAGAAATTATCGAACGTGAAGAGGGATATCTGATCAATGCACGCATACTTGTTGTTGAGGACAATCCCATGAACCAACTGGTTATTCGTCAGGTGCTCGACAAGTGGAAGTGCAAATACAAAATTTGTGGTAATGGGCAACTCGCTTTAAATTGTTTTGTTGAAGATGATTTCGATCTTATTTTGATGGACCTTCAAATGCCAGTGCTTGATGGTTTCGAAACTACTAAGAAAATAAGGAGTGAGATGCAAGGTCTAAAAGCTGAAATTCCCATCATAGCACTTACTGCCGATGCTTTCCCCGAAACCCGTACAAGGGTAATGGAAGCAGGCATGAACGATTTCATCACAAAACCTTTCAACGCAAAAGACCTTTTTGCAAAGCTTGAGAGTTTCCTGAAATAGTTCTGAGTTCTGAGTTCTGAGTTCTGAGTTAGAAGATGGGCATTCCACATGTAGTGACGCACGGTGTGCGTCTAATCGTAAGCCCAGCAGCACAACTTTGAACTCAGAACTCTTTCAACTCTCAACTTCTCACCTCAAACTCCTCTTCAACAAACCTGATCCCATAATCTTCCAACTCGGTGAGGATAGGCGTGTACACATCTTTTTCAACGGGAATAACGACACCTGTTTTTTTCAGTTTCCCTGTAAGGATGAGTTTTGCTGCAATGGCAACCGGAGTGCCCACAGTAATAGACATAGCCGTTTGCAACTTGTCTATCCCCATTACAACCAAGGATGATTTAATCCCTTTTTTCAGTCCGTCCTTTTCGTATTCGAACTGGTGCTGCATCACAATCATATCTTTGTCGTTGGGACCAAGCTGCCACTTTTCCTCCAATTTGTGCTGAAGGATCTGAGCCGGGGTGACATTTTTCAACCCAATTGGTTCATTCTCAAATAAACCTAGCCAAATTAGCTTTTTCATTTCAGGCGAATCCGTTTCAAGGCCTACGTATTTGGCAATTTTTTCTTCAACCGGACTGTCACGATCGTATGCCACGAAGGAATTGATGAATTCGCGGTAGGTGAGCTCCTCCGAGTTTTCAACTATAAAATCATCATTGGTCATGCCCAACTGAACAAATATATCCCAGGCTTTGCAATAACCCGGCCTGCGCATGGTTCCCCTGAAAATGGTTGGGATGTTCTCAAGTCCGTACGTACTGCGGTATTTCAACGAGTCGCGGTTAGGGTACACTTCAAAGGTTCCTACATTAAGAACCTCGGTAGTTTCGAGCCTTTGAAATAATTTGTGATAAGGGATGTATTTGTACCGGCCATTCTTAATGTACATCGAAATACCTTGACCGGCAAGCACCACATTGCGAGGGTTCCAGGTCAGTTTATATTGCCATGGATTGTTATCGTATTCGGGTGCTACCAACCCTCCTGTCGATGATTTAAAAGAAAGAAGTTTTCCGCCTTCTTCTTCAATTTTGTGGATCACTTTCATGGCCGACATGTGGTCGATACCCGGATCAACACCAATTTCATTCAAGAAAAGTAAACCTTTGTTTTTCACATCACCCTCCAACTGTTTCACCTCTTTTGATACATAAGAGGCAGTTATAAGATTTTTTCCAAACTTCAAACATTGAGTGGCAACAAGATGGTGCATTCGTGCAGGTAACATACTAATAACCAAATCCGTTTTTCCAACTTCCACCTCTAATTGCCTGGGATTTGTGACATCAAATTTCAGCGCAGTGGCATTCGGATGACCATTGATTTTTTTCTGAACTGTATCAAGGTATACATCCCCGATTGTGATTTTCCAATTGTATTCTGTTGAGTTTTTTAGCAGGTAACCGATCAAGCTGGTTGAAGAAAGACCTGCCCCGAGAAGTAGGATGTTTTTCATTATTTAGCTATTTTCTATTTATGTAATTTTGTCCAAAACTATAATTTATTTCAACGCTCCGATGTGCCATCTATCATGTTAATTTTGTCCTATATTTGGAATGGCACATTTTTTCGTTTAATCTTTATTGAAATTGTATGAATATTAACATTGAGAGTAAAAAAAACAAGTCTTTGTTTTTATCGCAGCTTAAACCCGATCCATCGTGGGATTTATTTTTGAGCCCAAATACAATTAACACCCTGATGAAAGTTGAAGATGAAATTGTTGAAAATTGGGGGCTACCCTTATCGTTGATAACACCACCTTGGCAATATGTGCTTCGATTTTTGTCCATGCCTGCAAACCAATTAAAGGTTGTTGTTCTTGGTCAAGATCCATATCCTCAAAAGGGAGTTGCAACAGGCCGTGCGTTCGAAGTCGGGAACCTAATTTCATGGCAGGATACGTACAGGAACCCATCACTGAAAAATATTATCAGGGCGATATACAAAGCTTATAGTGGGAAAATCAGAAAATACAGCGAAATAAAAACGGAAATTGGTCAAAGTTTTCACTTGCTGCCACCAAACCAGATTTTTGATCATTGGGAAAAGCAAGGTGTCCTGTTTTTAAATACAGCCTTCACCTGTGCCATCGATGCTTCCAATAGCCACAACCTTTTCTGGCGGGAGTTCACAACTGCATTGCTTATCTATATCGCTGTTCAATCACCGAAAGCAATCTGGTTTCTGTGGGGGAACAATGCCCTCGAAATGACACAGGATTTACCTATTCAAAATCAAATTTTCGCTTACCACCCAAGCAGATGCCAGCCCCGCGATAAAGATTTTTTATATGGAAACGTGAATTGCTTTGAAGAAACAAAAGATATTGTTCAGTGGGCAAGCTTTCACAAAGACATGGAGCTGTTCCCTGCATTTCCACCCAACATTTGATCAAATACAGGATTTTTCCGAACGAAGTGAGGAATCTGGTTGAAATAAAAGGATCCATCTTTAAATATACGCAAATCCTAAAAACGAATTTTGCTTCTCCCCCTAGCCATTAAAATATTCGTCCAGCAATTTCTTTGCTCCCACAAAAGGGCTTAATTCTTTATCTATTACTTTTTTCTCGGTGTCGATAATAATTTTTTTCAGATGCTCATTTTTGTAAAAATGCGATTTTAGCGTCTGCTCGATGCTTTGGTGCATCCAGTATTTCGCCTGCTCGTTTCTTCTTTTGCTGAAATATTGATTCGACTTAACAAACTCTGAGTACTTTAATATGGTGTCCCAAACCTCTACAATCCCTGTATTCTTGTAAGCCGAACAAGTCAATACGGTGGGCGTCCACTTCGATTCGCCAAGCGGGAAAAGATGCAAAGCTGCCTGATATTCAGTTTTGGCACGCTCGGCACGTTTTATATTGTCGCCATCGGCTTTGTTTATGCTGATGGCATCCGCCATTTCCATGATGCCCCTTTTTATCCCCTGAAGTTCGTCGCCGGCCCCGCCAAGCATCAGCAAAAGAAAAAAATCGACCATCGAATGGACAACCGTTTCCGACTGCCCCACTCCTACCGTTTCAATAAAAATGGTATCGTATCCGGCCGCCTCACAAAGGATAATAGTTTCGCGGGTTTTCTGTGCCACCCCTCCCAACGAACCAGATGATGGTGAAGGGCGGATATATGCATTCGGCTCGTTTGACAATTGCTCCATGCGGGTTTTGTCACCTAAAATACTACCCTTTGTTTTTTCAGAACTCGGATCGATGGCCAACACGGCCAGTTTTCTGCCCTTGCCCATAAGGTGAAGCCCAAGGGTTTCGATAAAACTACTCTTCCCCACCCCGGGAACGCCAGTAATACCAACCCTTATAGAGTTTCCAGACAAAGGCAAGCAACGCTCGATAATTTCCTGGGCGATAATTTGGTGATCGGGCAAATTGCTTTCTACCAAAGTAATTGCCTGGCTGAAAATGCTCCGATTGTTGTTTCGGATACCTTCGACAAAATCATCAACACTTAATTTTCTTCTTTTGATACTTTTAAACCGTTTCACAGAGTCGGGGTGCAAAGCTGGGGGACGTTCGATACCCTCATTTACTTTTAAGGCTTTAAACTCCTCCGAATTCTCAATATGTGGACGGTTGCTTTCTTTTTGCATGATACCTAAAATTTCAAGTGGCAATATACCAATTTTTGCTATGCTGGCATTTGCACTTCGCGTTATTCGTGGTCATTTGGCTGCGCCGTCATTAATTGTCATTCGCTCCAGAATTTTAGGTTGCAATTAAAATTAATGACTACAGAATACAACCTATTGACAATTGAATGACTATTGAAAAAAAAAAAAAGGATGTTCTGAATAAATTCAGAACATCCTCTCAACACTACTAATCTGACTATGAAAATGTATTATTCAGTTACCGTAACATCTCCTGTAATCTTCAGGATGATGGATGGATTATTGGGATCGTTTGTAATTACCGTGATGGTTTTATTTTGTTTTCCTTTTTTGCCTCGCGAATTAAACTTCACATTAAATTGGCTAGAAGCTCCAGGAGCAATAATTTTATCTTCTGGATCAACCACGGTACAGCCGCAACTGGCTTTAGTCTTACGAATTACGAGGTCACTTTTACCGGTGTTTTTAAATTTGTAAAGGTGCGCAGATGTTTCTCCTTGCTTGATGGTACCAAAATCGAAGGTCTTGCTTTCGAATTCAATTTTTGGTGCTTTTGCTTTATCAGCTTCCGACAGCTTCGAAAAGTCTTCTTCAATATTAGCGCTAACGGTAATGCGGTTATTCCTGTCTTTTGGATCAAATACCTCGTTGAATACTATAGGGATACGGTCAATAACAAAGCCCCAGTCGTTTTTAGTGGCAGCATTGTAATTTACTACGATAATACCTTTAGCCTTAGCCTTCAATGTTTTTGGAATGGCATTTATGGTAATATGTGCCGGTACCTGTTGAAAACTTATGTTTTGAACCTCATCCGAATTATTGATTATTTTAATGGTATCAGTCTTTGATTGATTGTTGCCAATATTTTGCATGGCAAGATGGTTTGTGGAAAGACGGATAGGTCCCATTTCGTGTGGATAATCGTCTTCTACTCCCCTTTCACGTTGAACAACATCACCCTTAATACGGAGGATGACATTTGAATTCTCGGCATTTGTGGTAACACGTATGGTTTTGTTAAAAACACCAGGCCTATTCGCTGGATCGAATGCAGCAGTAACAAATCCAGTACCTTTTGGAGGGATAGGTGCTTTGGTATAACTTGGGGTAGTGCATCCACAATTAGGTTTCACTTCGGTGATAATCAATGGCTCGGTCCCTGTATTGGTAAAACTAAAGGTAGCATTGGCTTTCCCATCTGCTTCTTTAATTTGCCCATAATCATGTTCTGTTTTGTCAAACTTAATGAAAGCTTTTCCTTGTGCATGGCTAACATTTGAGTAAACAAATGCAGCTAATACAAAAATACTGAAAACTACTTTTTTCATAATAATAATTGTGTTTTTTAGTTAAAATAAATTATTGTTTTTTCTCTAATTTTCATTTTATGATTTATAAAAATGTTTGATTTTAGCCCTGTTTACATCTTTATAAATTCGATTGACAAATTTATTGATAATGGCTATTGCACTACAATATACGCTGTTAATAATTGTTAAATACATCAAAGCGTAGTGGTAAGAATTGTTAAAATGGCAGATCGGTACAGGAGGATTGGAGAAATAAAGTCCCCTTACACAATCCCGATTGATGCAAAATGGAAGCTGGGGATTGTACCTACATTTGGTTTCAACACCGAAATGTAATTCACAAATAATCTGGTTGAAAGGGACATAAGGCCTTTAAAAGGTTAACAAAAAAGATCAAACTGATTCTCTCCTTTTTTACAAGCAAAATTATACAAGTATCGAAGGATTCATTTCAACTTCAAGGAAGCAAAATCAAAATACAGTATACTGATCGTGTACGACTTTAAATGGACATGATTTCACTAAAGTAAATTCATTGCTAAACAATACACCCTATCTATAGTCTTTTCCTATTAACTTTCCTGAGTAGGTTTCCTATTTGTGCTTATCTATTTTCACCACCCACGCATACTCACATGGAGGTTTCTTCTGAATTTTCTCAGGTATATTTACTACAAAACCATTACCCACTTTCTCCCAACTAAGCTCCTGATTGGTGCCTAATAAAGTCATTTTTGCATCATCGGCAGGAGATATTGACGAAAGGAATATTTTTGATGGCATCCCTTTTTCGTTTTCCTCAGCAAGATAGATAACATATACGGCATCCCCTTTTTGAGTGAGGCAAACTTTCCCTTCTTTGTAGGGGGCAATGGCGCGGGTTCCCAGCTATTCCTTATGAATTTAACTTTTGCCCTAACAGCCTGACAGCAAAGCCTTATAGTGAGCACCCTAAAAAACAATCTTCGCGCTATTTTTAAGGGATTTGAGGCGGCATCTCAGGTTTTTTGATACAAATTGCGT
>JAIOYV010000147.1 GCA_021740905.1 Bacteroidales bacterium | reverse complement strand
GGTCGGTGAATTTTACCACATTGTTTACGAGTATGCTCAGTATTTGCAAAAGCTTTGTACGATCCGACTTAATCACTCTCGATCTGAGCATTGGATCGGGCTTGTAGACGCAATGAAGTGACGATTTGTTTTCTTTTATAAGGCTTGCATTGATGGCTTGTTTTACCGAGGCAAACAATTCGACAAGTGAAATATCTTCCATTTCAACCTTAGTCACATTGCTTTGGATCATTGATATTTCGAAAATTGATTCGATGATTTTGAGCAATTCTTGCCCGTTTTGGTGTATGAGCTGTGCCATTTCTGCTACACTGTCCTCATCCATTCCATCCATAATCAGGTCGCTGAAACCTATTACGGCGTTCAATGGGGTCCGCAGTTCGTGCGACATGGTGGCCAGGAATGCCGATTTCAGATGGTCGCTTTCCTGTGATTTTGAAAGGGCATTTTTGAGGTTTGATTGCAATTCTTTTTGTTCCGAAATATCGACAAAACTGTCGATATAACATTTTCGGCCATTTAGCTCTGCTCTGATCACTGTTTTTAGGATTGGTATATTTTCTCCATTTGCAGTACGTAATATACCTTCGCTATTTCTTTTTTCAACAAAGCCATATTCAAATTCACACTGGTCGTGAGGACATATAAGGTTGATGCATTTTTTCCCCCTGATTTTTTCTTGTGGAAGACCTATCATAAATTCAGCTGCCGGGTTCAGGTCAATTATCTCTTTTGTTTCTTCATCGATTATGACTACTCCCGCCTGGATTTCATTCAGGATCGTTTTTAGTTTTAATTCGCTATCATGGATTTCTTTTTCGGCCTTTTTCCGTTCCGAAATATCGCGCAAAATACCTACAGCACCCCAATTGCCATCAATCTCCATTTTCGACAAGGAAAGCTCAATTGGGATTTTTTCGCCATTTTTTTTGATGGCGGCAAGTTCCAATATTTTTCCAATGGCAGCACCTTCACCCGTTTTCTGAAACTGCGGGAATTTCTCCATGTGGAGGCTTCGGTATTCGGCTGGGGAAAGGAATTCGTGCAAATTCCTTCCGATTACTTCATTGCTTGAGTAGCCAAATGTTTTTTCTGCCGACGGGTTCCAATAAATTATCGAACTATTGTTGTCGATCATTATAATGGCATCCTGGGCTGACGAGCTGATCAATCTAAATTTTTCTTCACTTACTTTAAGGTCTTCCTGTTCTTTTTTTCGGATTATCGAAATGCTTATCTGATGTGAGATCAAACTAAGAAGTTCGAGGTCGTCATCGTTAAAGGCTTTTTCGTTTTCGTAACTTTGCACTGCGAGTACCCCAATTACTTCGTCTTCAACAAAAAGGGGTACGCCAAGCCAGATTTTCGATAGGGTCCCTACAATTTCTATTTCGCCGGCTTGTTCTAATTCTTTCTTTTTTTGAATGTTGGCTAATAGTGGTTTCTTTGTTTTTATCACATATCCTGTCATCGTTTTTTTGGCCGGGAAGGATTCGAATTTGTCCTTTTGATCTGTCATAAAAGGCAACGACAAGCTGTCTGTGGTTTTATCGTAAAGGGCTACAAAGAAATTTGCGGTATCGATAATTTTAGACAATTGGGTTCTTACAATATTCAAAAATATTTCCAGCGAAGATGTGGACAATACGGCATTTGAAATATTGTACAAGGCTGTTTGTGTTTTCTCCGATCTTATCCTTTTTGTAATATCCGAGAAGATGGTGGCAAATTTATGTGGCGATGGAGAAAATGCCGATATTGAAAAATGTTTATTCATCGGCTCAAAGAATACTTCAAATGTAGCCGGTTCGCCTGTTTCTGTCACTTTTGAATAAATATCAAGGAAGGGTGGTGTATTTGTTCTAAAAAGCTCGGTAGCCAATTTACTTATGGCTTTTTCTTTTTTTATTCCTAAAAGGATTTCCGAAGCAGGGTTGCAATCTAAAATCCGATAATCAATTGCTTTTTCCGATTGGTCGTAAATTATTTCATGCAGGTAGGAGCCTTCGGCCATTTCGGTAAAAAGCGAATAGTATTTTTCTTCACTTGCCTTTAATTCTTCCTGAAGCACTTTTTGTTCCGTAATGTCCATGACAATCCCGGTTTCAAATTCAAGTTTTGAATTGCCTTCTTTCATTTCAATACCCGTGGACCGGATATGTAACCACCTGACACCTTTTGTGGGATGGACATATCTGAATTGCTCATCAAATTTATAAGGTGGGTACTTGCTTTTTTTACTGGCCTCCAGAATAGTAGGATAATCATCGGGGTGTACATTTTCGTACCACTTATTCATATTATACCAATCTTCTTTGAGTACACCCATTACATCTTCTATTGATGGGCTTACATGGGTTACCTGATTGGTATCGTTCTCTAAATCGAATTCCATCCTGTAAATGACATAGCCCTTTGGATTTTTGAGTAGGGAAGAAAAATTCTTCTCCCTGAGCAACAATTCTTCCTCCTGTTTTTTAAGTAGCGAAATGTCATGCTTTACAGCTATATAATTTTGTATTTCATTATTTTCACTTTGAATGGGCGAAATGGAGACTTGTTCCCAGTACAAGTCACCATTTTTTTTCTTGTTGATAATCTCACCACTCCATTGACTTCCATTCGAAATGGTATCCCACAATGTTTTATAAAACGCTTCATCCTGTATGCCCGACTTTAAAATCCTGGGGTTTTGTCCGTATGCCTCAGTTGGCGTATATCCTGTGAGCCTTTCAAATTCGGGATTTACATATTGGATGGAACCTGCATTGTCGGTAATCACAATACTGCTTGGCGCATTTTCTATGGCTTTGTACAGAAGCCTTATTTGCAAGCCGGTTTTTTCTTTTAACTCTCGCAGCTCGTCCTTTGCTTTTGTTGCCTTTTCTTTTTCCACTTTCAATTTCAGGGCATTCAAAAATGCCGAGGGCAAGCGGTGCAACCTGTCTTTCACCACATAATCCCAGGCCCCGGCCTTAATGGAATCGGCGGCTATCTCTTCGCTCATCGAGCCGGTAACAATAATAAAGGGTATTGAGGGGTCTACCCTGATGGAATGTTTGAGCGCGTCAAGCCCAGTGTAGGATGGCAAATTGAAATCGCTTAAAATAATATCGGGCCGAAAACTGGTGAGGGCTTCCACAAACTCGTTTTCCTGGATTACCCATTTAAACTCCAGCTCGTATTTGATGTTTTTTTGTACTGCATGTTTAACCAGCTCCATGTCCAATTGATTGTCTTCCAACAGCAATACTTTCAACTTCTCAATACTATCCATAATCTACAGTTTTATTCAACAGCACCCAAAAGGCACTTAATTTTTTGATTGCCCCAACAAACTCGACGAAATTGATGGGCTTTACCACATAGCCGTTTACGCCCAGGTGATAGCTTTTTACCAAATCGGTTTCGAGTGCCGAAGACGTAAGCATTACGACAGGAATGACTTTAAGGTTTGGATCGGCTTTGATTATCTTTAACACGTCGAGGCCATCAATTTTTGGCATTTTTAGATCCAACAGGATAACCATCGGGTTTTCTTTTGGCCGCAACACATAATTTCCGTTGTAATTCAAATAGTCAAGTGCCTCCTGTCCGTTTTTAACCACATCGATGCGGTTTGCGATTTGGCTTTCTTCAAAAGCCTTTAAGGTCAGTTCAATGTCGTTCTCATTGTCTTCAGCTAACAAAATGGGTGGGGGTTTTTTCATGATTCGATTAATTAGGTAGGTATATAAAAAAGGTAGCTCCTTTATTTATCTCTGATTCGGCACGCACAGTACCACCATGTTTCTTTACAATTTGTTTTACATTGGCTAGCCCAATGCCAGTGCCTTCAAACTCTTCCTGTGTGTGGAGACGTTGGAATACGCCAAATAGTTTACCAGCATGTTCCATTTTAAAACCAACACCATTATCTTTTACGAATATTTCACGGGAGCTTTCGTTGTACCCGATCTCAATAATCGTGTTTTCGTTTTTCGAACTGAACTTAATGGAATTGCTTATCAGGTTTTCAAATGCCATTTGGATAAGCATAGGGTCGGCCAAAATAACCGGTAAATCAGATATTTTCAATTCCATTGCGCTATTATTGCAATCGACCTTCAGACGGTCTATTACAATTTGTACCAATTGTTTTGTATCGATTTGTATTTTTTGGAGCTCCCTTCTGCCCAGCCTCGATAAACTCAACAGGCTGTCGATCATGGTCGACATTTTTGATACAGCGGAGTTTATTTTTTCATAATAGGTTTCAATTTCAACCGAAGGATCGGTGATCTTGTTTTTTAGGATCCGTGCAAATCCATCGATGTGGCGCAAGGGAGCCCGTAAATCATGGGATATGGAATAGGCAAAAGATTCTAGTTCGGTATTGGCTTCTGCCAGGTCGCTGTTGGCCTTGTTTAATTCGTTGGCCGTTTCAAGGTTGTCTTCCAACAGGCTTTGTAAGGCTTTCTGGGTATCCTTCAGTCGTTTGTTTTTTTCTTCAATTTCCTTTGTTCTTTCTTCAACTAAATTTTGCAGTTTGGTCTGATACTTTAGCAATTCATCCTTTGTCTTTTTCTGCTGGGTTATATTTTCCACTACTACCAGAATCCTATCTATTTCGCCATTTGATTTAGAAAGGGGTACCGCTTTGTAAAGTTGATGTTGGTTGTTGATGAGGAGTTCGAATGAAGTTTCTTGTCCGTTAAAGGTAAGCATGTAATGTTCCTTTACCTTAGGTGCATGTTCGCCAAAAATATCTTGTAAGCTCGATCCAATAAACGAGTTTGGGTTCAAACCCTGTTTTGTGAATTCTTGTCCGGCGGCAAATCCAACAGTAAGGTCTTTTTCTATTATAGAAATATAGGAACCCGGGAGGTTTTGGACAATTTTTAAGAGAATGCCGTCATCCTTGCCCAACAATAATGTAGAGTTGATTTTCTTTAGCCTAAGAATTTCTTCAACTAATTCTTCCCTTGTTTTTTTGCTCTTGTCTTCCATATCTACTCTTCTGATTTACTTCAACTTTCCCAGAATGGAATAATACTCCTATTTTCTGTCAATGTTTCAAAACACCCATTTGTTCATAAAACTACAGATTATTTTCCAATTTTCTCAGTTTATCCTTTAGGTCCATAATCCTTAGCTCGCGGCCCACAAACAATTGATTGAAATTTTCAAGTTCCTTGTTTTTTTCTTCCAGTTCGGCGGTGCGTTCTTTCACCAATTCCTCAAGGTGGTGGCGGTATTGTGCAAGTTCTTTTTCGGTTTTCTTTCGTTCGGTAATGTCGAGGTAGGTTCCAAGAACCCCAATTACTTCCCCGTGTGAATTCCGCAATGGAATTTTACTGGTTAACAGATATATTATTTTACCATCAGGGGTTGTTTGCGGTTCTTCGATGTGTATTTTAGCAACTCCGCTTTTTATTACTTCACGGTCATCGTTTCGGTATAATTCTGCCTGATCGCGCCAGCACATTTGGTAATCGTCTTTGCCGATAATGTCCTGCCTATTGGGAAAACCGGCATCGGCAGCAAAGGCCTTATTGCATCCCAAATAAACTAGGTTTAGGTCTTTCCAGAAAACCCGTATTGGGATAGAATTCATTATCCCTTCGATGATTTGCATTGAATTACGGAGTTCGTCTTCGGCTTGCTTTCGTTCGCTAATATCCACATGCGTACCCACAATTCGTATGGCTTTACCATGATCGTCGAAAAAGGCTTCAGCACGGGAAAGAATATCGACCCAATGCCCATCTTTGTGTTTCATTTTAAATTCCAACTCAAAACGGTCACATTGTTTGTTTATCAATGCTTGCTGCATTTTCCAGCATCGCTCAACATCATGGGGATTGGTTAATTTTTCCCAGATCCTAAAATCATTGGGTAGTTCCTCTTCTTTATAACCCAACATCCGTTTCCATCCTGGCGAATAATAGATTTCGTTGGTTTCAAGGTTCCAGTCGAACAAACCGTCTTTTGAAGCATTCATTGCTAAATCGAAACGTTCTTTGATTTTTAATGTATGTTCAGCCTGCTTCATTTCAGATATGTCGATAACGCTTATGAGGCAATGTGATCCTTTTTCGGCAGCAATTCCGGTTAAGTGGACATATTTTGGCAATGTGCCCTTACCCTTTATGGTCAAATCGCAGGTCTCATTCTTCTTATTGCGATAGATATTCTTGAGAAATTGGTCGAAACCATGTTTTGTTTCGCTGGAAACAAAAAAAACAAACAGGTTATTTTTTAACTGCGAACGATCTTCCCCAAGCATTTTTGCCCCTTGTAGGTTTAGATCAAGTATTTCACCTTTTTTCGACATAGTAAAATAGCCCGATGGGGCAAAGTCGTATAGTTCGGTGTATTTATCAATGGCTTTCTGTGCCTCAGACTTAGCTTGCCTGAGTTCTTCATTCTGCAATTCCAGCTCAATTTGGTGCACTTCAAGCTCGTGAATGAGTTTCAAGGTATCCGCTTCGGACAACTTTGTGGCTCCTTTTGAGGTTTCCCTTTTCAATTTGTCTTCTGCCTTTTGGCGAATATTTGAATTTTCTGATTTTCCAGCTTTTTCCATATCTACTATTTTTTAAATCCGTTTTAATCCGCGTTGCTTGCATCCGCCTCATCCGCGTGCCATTTTAATTTTTGAACGCGGATGACGCGGATTTCCAAGCGCGGATTTTCGCGGATTTTTTGATTTTTTTTTTAATCCGTTTTAATCCGCGCTGCTTGCATCCGCTTTATCCGCGTGCTATTTTTTTTTTGAACGCGGATTTTCGCGGATTTTTTTATCATTGAGTCTTTCTTTTATTTTGATACACTTTACGTTTAAACTCTGGTTTTTTGCCAAAATTCAAAAGCAATCCGACTTCCATGTCCGTACCTCGCAGGTAGTTT
>JAIOYV010000061.1 GCA_021740905.1 Bacteroidales bacterium | reverse complement strand
CACCGATGCTTACCGAATCGGGTGTGAAAGGCGAAATGCTTACAATGGGTAAAGGAATCACCTGCAGAGGCAGCTCTGCAATACTGTCGCAACCGTAAATGGATTGGAAGGTTGAATAATAAACTCCACTTGAATCAAGCAATTGACCATTGAAATTATAAATATCACCCTCACAAATCTCAACCGTATCAACAGGAAAATAGGTTTGGTGATGCTCCAGCTTGACAATAATTATACTGTCGCTTCCTTGTACATTTTGCAGGGTATCGAAATAGTTGCCTGGCTGGCTTAGCCAACTACCAAAAATCATTGCACTGTCATCGGTACATATAGTAATTGTATCCACCAGATTGTTGAGTGTATTTTCATACCAGGTGACTGAGGCATTATCATAATTACTTACTATTACATCCATGTCCTGATCATTATCCAAATCGGCAGGATAAATTCTAAATATCCAACCACCAAGGGAATCGATATCCTGCAATGGGCCAAAATTCCCGTTGCCTAAATTTTCAACCCAATGTACCATTTCAAAACTGGCAGCAAGTATATCAATCAAGCTATCATTATTCATATTCGTTGCAAAAACAGTGTAACCATTATCAGGAAGGGAATCAATGAAGAATTCAGTACTAAAATTGCCTGTGCCATCATTTGGTAACCATTTAATATAATGATCATTGGAAGTTGAGAACATTGCCAATGCAATAATATCCTTATAGCCATCCTGGTTCATATCCTTTACATCAATACCTGTTGCTCCAAAAATAGCTGTCAAATATTGAAAAACAGGAAAATTACCTGTGCCATCGTTAAAACTATAACCAAGCTGTGAAGAAGCATGAATTATCAGGTCTTCATTCCCGTCATTGTTTAAATCTGCGATATTAAAATTAGACAGATTATTTGATGCTAAAAGTAAATTCCCTGATCCAAAAATCCCATTTCCCAGGTTCTCAAACCAATAAATAGCTGGCCCTCCTCCTGAAGAATTAATTTTTGCAATAATGTCAATCCAATTATCATTATTCAGGTCCTCAGCTCTAATAAAAGTAATATCTGTAAAATTGGAAATAGTATTTGGCGGGCCAAAATAACCATTTCCAAGATTTCTTTGCCAATTCAAAGTATCATTCCATGCACATGAAATTACATCCTGAAAACCATCGTTATCCAAATCGGCTGTAATAACACATACTGCTTCGTCCAGCGAATCGGTGATTACTTTTTGCTGAGAAAATTTTTGGTTGCCCAGGTTTTTAAACCAGGCAATTTTATCATCATCTTCCGATGCTGAAAGAATATCCGTCAGGCCGTCGTTGTCGAGGTCATCGGCATAAACATAACGGACTTTTGTTGTGGCATTCGATATGGTTTGCGCGAGAAAAAATGTATTGTTTATCTTATTTTGAAAAACATAAATTGAATTTGCTTTTTCACCTCCAGCGATAATATCAATATCACCATCTCCATCGATATCTCCTGCACTTAATCCATAGGGTCTATTAATAGTGTTATTTATCATCTGTAGTGGCCCAAAAATTCCCCCTCCCAGGTTTTCCTGCCAAAGCAGGGTATTATTCATAGTTGAAGCAACAATCAAATCCGAATCATTATCATTATCCATATCTATTGTTAAAAAATAGTATGTGTATGCCAAAAAGTTGCTAATTTGTGCTTCTGCCGAAAAAATACCATTGCCTAAGTTCTTCTTCCATACAATTTCTGAGCTTTTGTAATACAAAACATCCATCAAACTATCGTTATCCAGATCGGATGCTAAAGCAAGACTTGTTGATGCTGCAATGGAGGTTAATATTTGCTCCGTGCCAAAGTTCCCGCTGCCAAGGTTTTTATACCATGAAACTTTTGTATTTCCTGATGATGAAGACAATACATCGATCAATCCATCATTATCCAAATCGGCAGCCCATACACTTGTGGCTTCGATTGCATTATTGTTCAGGATTTGCTGAGGGCCAAATATTCCATTTCCTAAATTTTTGCACCAGGCAACAATATTATCGGCCCTTGAGGCATATAAAATATCGATCAGGCTGTCATTATCCAAATCAGCCGTAAAAAGATCTGGCCAGAGGTATGTTGAATCATTAATGATAAGTGAGGAACTGAAATTCCCATTCCCCAGGTTTTTGTACCACATAATTGATTCGCGCCCCGATGTCAGCACATCAACTTTTCCATCATTATCTATATCTGCTACAACAACATATCCCGAGTTCAATTCAGCAGGGCTATTGATGGCCTTGTAGTTATCAAAGTATCCTGTTCCGTCATTTGTAAAATAACCTAAAACACCATCATAGAAAAAAGCAGCTACAATATCCAGGTCCCCATCTTCATCTAAATCGGCAAGCGCTATTTGCCTGGGTGCCGTTCCAAAAGTTACCCTGTGTTTTATAAAAGGGTCCTGGGAAAAAGCAATGCTGCAAGTGAAAAGAAAACTGATTAAAAGTGTAAAAATTGGTTTCATGGTTTCAAGTTTAGGTTAATATCAGTGTACCCAAAGATAATACTATTAAGTTCCACTACAAAAAAAACGGCCATTATATTCCTTGACATAACAGTGAAAAACCATGAAAAAAGGGAAGGCTTTGCTTTGAGAGAAGTCTCATATCAAGCTCCAGCGAGGGCTTCTCCCCTTATGCAGGAAAACCCTCAGTAGTTGCAGCGAAACCGTTTCAGGAATTGGCCAGCGTCGGTGTCGCTTCAAGCGACGCCGACGCTCGTATGCTTCAAAGATGGGGTGCTACTTCCATTGGCGTATTCATTTTAGATCAATGTTCTGTTCCATATTTTAATTCAACCAAACTCCTACCCGATTTCTTCAACAGCCCTACCGACCATTTAATAATAACCAGCGAACTCACAATGGCAGCAATGGTATCGACATACACCAGATCCCAAACCATGGCGGCTATAAGGCCAACAATGGCCGATAAACTGGTAAGCGCGTCGGCAAGCACATGTAAATAAGCTGCACGGATGTTGACATCGCTGTGGTCGTGATCGTGGTGGAGTATGAAGGCACTGAGGATATTTACAACCAACCCAATGCCGGCTACAAAGATCGCTTCCTTATACTGAATGTCAATGGGGCTTAGAAACCGTTGAACGGCTTCGAAAATGATGATACCCGAAAATACCAATAAGAGCAAACCACTGGTGTAGCCACTCAACGACAACAATTTTTCAGAATTAAGCCCAAGCTTTTTGCTATCCTCCAATCGTCGGATAATCACATAAGCCAACCAACTCAAACCTATGGCCAATACGTGCGACCCCATGTGGATGCCATCGGCCAGCAAAGCCATAGAACCGGTAAGCAGGCCATAGATAATCTCGACCACCATTGTTATGGCAGTGAGCAAAACCACCCAGCGAGTTTTCTTTTCTTTATCCTGATGATTATGATTATCCGTCATTTGGATAGCTATAACATTGAACGAAGCAGTTTTGTTTTCTCCTCAATTTCGATCGAAATAGAATTGACCGAAATAGTTGCTCCAGATATGGCATCGACGTTTTTTCCAGGCATCAGTGCCACCTCCCCATTAAAACCGACAAACTGTTTAAGCCAACTTTTGGCCGTCACCTCCTGTCCGTGGGTAGCCTGGTAATTGTAAATCCGAACAGCTAGTACCTGCCCTAAAATATCATACAAAATAAAGTAATCGAAATACTCGAAAACACTGCCGCATGATGCTTCATCGGAAGAGGAACAGCCCCCCCATCTGCAACTGTTCACCCTTCCAATGTAAGCATATCCTTTTGAGTCGCTGTTTATTTCTGTTGAAATGGAATAAAACTTCCCGTTCAAATCAACCCGTTCAGTCCTTAATTCATCAACAAAAGGATTTTCAACAACAAGGCTTTTTTTAATCTCCCTGAAAAATTGTCGTGGTGCAAAATCGATCGGGGCTTGGGCAATGCCAATCGACGTGATAAGGATTGTTAGGAATAATAAGAATATTTTTTTCATGTTGTTTTTTTATTTCTGGAAATTTCAAGATTCCCCAAAGACAATTTCCTTTTGATTATATTTCTTTAAGACCGACATACTAATACAAAACATAGCCTCTGTAAGAGGCAAATAGCGATAGAAAGAATCTGTCACATGGCCTTAGCACGCCATAGGTGTGCAATAATTAGAATTGCCACTATTCAAACTCTGTATGCCATCTACGAAGGCATCTTAAAATCGCTTACATCCATATTCTATCGCTATATCACCTCTATGAGGTGTGAGTAATTTAACGGCCATGACTCTTGGGGGCTAAAACATTACGGCAATTCCCATATTTAATGTCCTTGAATACTCATCAACAGCTTCCGACTTCAAAAACTGAACATCGGCTTTAAAAGCCGCCCCGGAAGCTATTTTCCAGGTAAGCCCTGTGGTAATTGCCGTTTTATTGTATGCCTTGTCCTGGACCATCCCATCTTCCACTTTAAGATGGGTGTTGTAATTCTCGTAGCGTACAAAAGGGATCAGTTCGCTTTTGTGTTTGTTGAAAGTCTGGAAAACATTGTAACCCGCCTCAATATAATACCCACTCATAGCACTGCCCAGGTCGCTCGTGGCAAATTGGTTGTACTCACTTGAATTACTTAGATTCATTAAATAATACTGTCCTCTTAATTGCAGCCCTTTAAGGTTGTATCGGGCATCCAATCCAATCATTGAAATTCCGATTACTGATGAATCAGCCATTGCCTCTGCCGCTTTATCATCTTTATCGATGCCATCATACAAGCTACTTTGAGTTTTTCCAAAATATCCGGCCAATCCAAGACTAAGGGATTTAATTCCATAAAAGTCTATTTTTGCCGATAAATTGGGCGAACTAATATACGACTCAGCTCCCTTTTGTCTCCCCTTACGCAAGCCATTGGAAGCACTCAATTTGGCAGAACCGTCATATCCATTGAATCCATTCATAAGGTAAACCTGATATTTAATAGATGCTGGAAGTATATTTCCGGTAAAACCAAAACCGATTTCCCGCCAGGTAGAAGGCACAATATAGGTGTCAATTAATGGACGTTCTACTCCGTTAAAGGCAACGGGCTCGTGGTACTCATTTATGATGCCCATTGGGATTAACATAAGACCAGCCCTAAAATTGAGGAAGCTATTTATCTTGTACTGCAAAAAGGCTTGCTCGACAAATACCTCCTTTACATGCTCGTATTCTATTTCAGTGATAAACTGGGTCCGTTCGTTAAAACGATAGCCAAACAAAGTAACCATACGGTGCACATCCAAATCGCCGTTCGACCTGTAATCGTTTCCAAACGCCTGATTGAAATGTACCTCTCCATAGCCACCAATCGTAAGCTTGCCTTCAGTAGCCAATAATTTTTCGGCTGTGTTAACATATTCGTTTGTTTGGTCTTGTGCTGATAATGCAAAGCTGATTAAAAGGAATGTTGCAAGCGTAAATATATTCTTCATTTGTTCATTATTTTGAATGATTATTAATAAGCGCAAAACTAGGGGAACTTGCACTTGTGTGAAATCCCTACATGTTGGGATTTTAAATATTCTTGCTCATGTTGATTTATTATTTTTTAGATTTAAAATAAGGGAGTTACATGTGAATTACGAGCTTATCAATATTGGTCAGAATCAATAAACGAGAAGATCTTTTACAGATTCTGCCTCCAACGATAAAAAGCAAATTGCTCAGGTTCGCGGGCAATCTTTTTCAATCCGCATAAATAACAAAGAATTATGGCAACCTTTTCAAACTATTTTTGACTTGCTTATAAACTCGTATTAATTGAAGACAGACCTCGAACATATAATCAAAGCCTGCAAGAAACAAAAGCGGAACGCACAGCAGGAAGTGTACGAGCGTTACGCGACCAAGATGCGAGCTGTCTGTCGCCGGTACTGCAAAAACTCAGAGGATGCCGAAGACCTTCTGCAGGAAGGTTTTATAAAGGTGTTTAAGAATATCGACCAATACAACTGGAGTGGCTCGTTCGAAGGTTGGATGCGGCGGATTTTTGTGGGGAACACGATAAATTATATTAAGTCGAAAGACTATGAGATTTTTTCGCAACATGGCGATATCGATTCATTCGATTTGTGTTTGGCCAATGACGACAACCACGATAATGAATTATTCTTTAAGTCGGGACAAATAGAAATAGAAGAGGAAGTATCGGTGGACGAATTGATCGCGATGTTGCAGGAATTGCCCAATGGTTGCCGGGTGATTTTTAACCTGTATGTGATTGAAGAATATTCGCACAAAGAAATTGCCGAACTGCTGCACATCACCGAAGGCACCAGCAAATCGCAATTGAGCAAGGCCCGAAAAATGCTTCAACTTCATGTTTCGCGGTACGTGGCAAAAAAAAAGGATGAGAAAGCAAAACGGGCGAACTGGTATTTAAGAGTTATTTAAAAGAGTAAGAAAATGAAGGAAGGAACTAACATAGACCAATTGTTCAACAAGAAGCTAAAAGGGGCTTCGGTTGAATCGGCTGCTTCGGTGGGCTGGGCAGCTCTTGCCTCGCAGCTCGACAAAGGCAGCTTTTTAAACACCTTATGGTCGCAACTTTGGGTAAGGGTGGGCAGTATTGCCTTAAGTTCGGCAATTGTCACTACTGTAATTATTTTCGCATTGTCGAACCCACATACTGAAAATACAGACATAACATACGAACAAACAGCACCAACCCAAACTCAAAACCTTGCCACTATCGAGAATATCCAGAAAAAAGGACCAGCCAACAAATTATCTAATGAAAACACATTACAAGCAACAAACAACCCGGATACCAACGACCGCGAAACTGAATCCAGCATTGACCCCGCCCCGGAAAATGACCAGACCCAAATTCAGAATATACAAATTAGAGAAACAGGAATAACGAACCAAACATCAGAAGAAAACAAAAAGATAGCGTTTCCAACTAATGAAAATTCAAATCCACCTATCGTTACTTCATCGAATAATTCAACATTGATTTCGGATAACTTAGAATCGCTTATTGAAAATGAAACTTCATTTTCGGAGACCTCCGACCAAAATACTTTTAATAGTTCAACAGAAGTAATTGTTGGAAATACAGAAGAACTCACGGCACAATCTCAGTTTTTATACTCTGAATTAGCAACACCTCAGCAAAAATTTGAACAGGATTACAGTTACGAATTGAGCTACATTTCGAGACTGTCGCCTGGTCAATTGGTGGTGACATCAGGCCCTTCGGCTATTCTGTTAAATAGGGAAGGGTTCAGCAAAAGAAAAATGAATTTTGCCCTGTCGGCACATGTTGGGTATTTGGTAAATAATACCACAACTGCCACCAGTAATGAAGAATCGAAAGTCCTGGCTCAGAAAATACAGGATGGCATCCAGGAAACGGAAGCACTTACTTATGGCATCAAGCTGAGCACTCACGTTAGGCATTTGTATTTCGAAACAGGTTTGGACATTACCTCGGTTCAGCAGAAAGAAAATCACCAGCTCCTGGGTTTCGGACTTGAAGACAATAGCTTTTGGGACCCGTATTGGCGACCCGAATTCCACAGCGACACCACAGGATATTTCCAATACAACAACAACGATACTATTTGGGTTGAAGTGATCGATAATTATTTTGTGAATGTTGAGGATTCCACCTTTGTACCTAAAATCGACACCTTTTCCAGAAGTATCGATTCGGTGTTTGCCAACTCGTATAGCTATATTGAAATACCTTTCGTCGCGGGTTACATGTTCTCGAAAGGGAAAATAGATTTCATCCTTAAAACCGGGCTCATTGCTGGTATCCCTTACAAAACAAGCGGAAACAGTATAACCGGAAACAACGAAAAAGATATTTATACAATCAATAAAAATCAATTCCCTACTATTTGCTTCGATATTTATGCCGGCATAGAAGCAAGATACCTTATGGGCGCACGATACTTTGTTTTTGGCGACCTGGTTTACAGAAAGCCAATGAATAGTTTTTATTCCTGGCAGGGAATAAAGCGTGAGCAAGATAAATATGGGCTCAGGTTGGGCATTGGATTTAACTTTTAAATGAACCAATAAAAAAAAATTACTATGAAAAACCTACACACTAGTCTTCAGCAGTTTTTACTTTTGATAGGGCTTTTGTTTTTATCAAATCATCTGCTCAGTCAATCAAATCAGACATTTAATGTTACCTATCCGCACCCGGACAATGGCTATATTCTTTACGAATATGGGTACGCAAACTACAGCACTTTTCTGTGGAGCAATGGGGCTACCACACGCCACGTATTCAACTTAAGTCCCGGGACCTACTATGTGACAGCCACCGATGCAAGTTCAAACTCAACAATTGATACTTTTGATATTGGTACCTGTTATTCCGATTATCAATTTACCTGGGCGAACGTACCTACTTTGAGCAGCCACACAATACACATTCCTGGAAGCCCCAACGTATTGGTAAATGGAATAGACCCGGCTTTGGGCGACCAAATTGGTGTGTTTTATGATTCTTTGGGCCATTGGGCTTGTGGTGGTTTTATTACGTGGACAGGCTTGCCTCAAACCCTGACAGCTTATGGTGACCCCCTTGGCAATTCTGGATTTGAAACTGGGGAGGAATTCAGGTTTCTTATTCGCAGTACTGTTTATGGCATTGATTATCGCCCGGAGGCAATTTGCAACCTTAGTGGTACATTCAGCGACTCGATCAATTTTACACCTTCGGGCAATAGTGGCATCACTAACTTAACAACCAATAATTCGGTATTACATTCGATGAAACTAACAAAAGGGCAAAGCAAATTTAGCCTGCCAATCGAGCCCCTAATTCCTGATTTTGCCGATGCCTTTCTTTCACCTGTTGGGTCACAAACAGCCCTTGAATTAATTGTATCGGATGCAGGAGCCTTGTTTTGGGGATTCTTGGGAGCAAATAATATTGGTGCTTTTACTTCGAACACTTTTTATACGGCCAAAATGAACTGGGACCAAGTTTATGAGATCGAAGGCTTCATGGTAGATTCAGTAAATTCAACGGTTCTCCAAAACATCTGCTTTAATGCCCCTAATGGCTATATCGACCTGAAACCATCCTTTGGGATTCCACCTTACACTTATATATGGTCGACTGGAGAAACTGGAAACCCAAAATTGAATGCCGTACATGGAGAAACATATACAGTTACCATAACCGATTCGCAATCGACCCAGGTTGTTCGTAGCTACGTTCCCGAAGGGATCGATAATATCCCCGACTATAATTTTACCTACACCATTCCTCAACAAGGCTTGTCGAATGGAGGGATTGTAGTCGAAATTTCAGGATTTAAACCTACCCCCATTTCCCGGCAATGGTCGACAGGGAGTAGTAGTGCGTCGCTTACAAACATACCTGCGGGTATTTACGCTTTATCGGTGCAAAACGGATATGGTTGTGCTACCGATACTTCGGTTGAATTGGTTTCAACAAATTTTGTGGTGGATATTACTACCACTAATGCCGATAGTAGCCTTAACAATGGTCATGCACATGCAATAGCTTATGGAGGGGTAGCCCCTTATTCATTTAGTTGGTCGACTGGTGGTACGGGATCAAATGCGGGTAGCCTTGCCCCCGGTATTTACCAATTAACAGTTACAGATAACGCTGGTGCAATGGATATTGTCGATCTCGAAATACTTCAGGTATTTCAATTGGATTGGACCAATACATTCCCACCTAACGACCATGTCATTTCCATTCCCGACGATGTATCATTTAATATTAATTATCTGGGAGAATTTGATTATAGCGACAAAATTGGTGCCTTCTACAATACGGGCAGCGGCCTTGCTTGTGCTGGGCAGGCCACTTTTGCTATGCTTGTAGGAAACCAAATGATGAGTGTTTGCAGGGACGACATGAGTACAACAATTATTGATGGATATCAAATAGGACAAACCTTTCAGTGGTATATGTTGGATGTATCAAAAGGTGATTCGTATCAATTGTATGCCGAATATGATCCGACCTTTCCCGATGAACATTTTTTCGACACCTCTGGGTATAGCCGGATTACCCAATTTAGCTCTACAAATTTTGGCAAAATGTACACCTCTGTTGCAATAGGCAATACTTGCTATCAAACCAATAATGGCCAGGCTTGGGTAGAAAATGTACAAGGCTTACCTCCTTTCGTATATGCATATTCAACTGGGCAAACTACAGATAGCATTTCAGGACTTGTTGCTGGCGACTATTACATCACAGTCAGCGATGCCCGTAACCACATTGTTATTGATACGATTATCATCACTCAGCCCGATTCATTCCAAGTCGACACTGCCTACATCGAGCACATTGATCCTGCCATTGGACAAAACGGATCAATCGAGGTTGTATCGGAAGGAGGAACAGAGCCTTATACATTCCAATGGACCTTTAATTTGTCGAATACTACACCTTATATGTGGCAACTCGATGCAACTACATACAGTTGCACGGCTACCGATGCAAATGGATGTTGGTATACCGATACCTTTGTGGTTGGGTACACCTACCCCCCACTTCCATTAGTTGTTAGCACAGTTGTTACCAATGTCGATTGTAGTGGGGGAACCAATGGTGCCATCGACTTAAGCCATACGGGAGGAAGTGCGCTTTTCTGGGTGTATTGGTCGAACGGCCTAACCAATGTAGAAGATCTTACTGGCCTTAGTGCGGGTAATTATACGGCCACCGTGTATTCTGCTTACGATCCTCCTTATATTATAACATCCACTGTTCTCGAACCCGATCCCTTTGCTATTGATACTGTAATTACACCTGTCGATCCTGGATTAGGGAACAATGGGGCAATCGACTTATCGGTAACAGGAGGGACTTTACCGTATTTTTATGTATGGTCGAATGGAGGATTAACTGAAGATATTGCCAACCTGGTTGTCGGGACATATACGGTGACAATTAACGATAGCAATGGGTGTTCAACCTCTGCTACTATTACGGTGGACTATTCGGTGCCTATTGTGCCCATAAGCGTGAATGCCAGCATAGTCGATTTGCTATGTTTTGGGATTTGCACAGGCGAAATAGATATTACTGCTTTGGGTGGTATATCCCCATTCTCCTTTACTTGGTCCGATGGTTCGGCTACCGAAGACCTAAGCGGGCTTTGCAGTGGGGCCTATTTTGTTACCATTACGGATGCACTAAATAGCACATTTGTTTGGGATACTATTTTGGTTGAACCTTCCGAATTGGCCATCGACACTGTGGTTACCCACATCGACCCGGCACTTGGAAATACGGGCGCAATTGATGTGACCGTAAGCGGAGGGACACAACCTTATACCTTTTTATGGTCAACCGCAGAGGTAAGCGAAGACGTTTTGAACCTTGCCATCGGAACCTATACATTTACGGTTACCGATGCGAACAATTGCTCTTCAACAATAAGCATCGATATAAATTACACTTACACGCCACTCCCGCTTTCAATTACAAATACTACGGTAAATCCACTTTGTTTTGGCGATTGCACCGGAACAATCGACATTGAAGCGACAGGTGGCGTAGTTCCATACACGTATATCTGGTCGAATGGTAGCCTGACCGAAGACCTGACCGGGCTTTGTGCCACAACATATTTTGTTACCGTTACCGATGCGGCGAATTCGAGTTCGACCTGGAGTGTTGAAATCATCGAGCCGGATGAAATTACGATAAGCTTATCAGGAACAAATGTGAATCCATCAACCGGAACGGGAGGAACAGTAACAGCGACCGTATCAGGTGGTACGCCTACCTATTCTTATGCTTGGTCCGACGGTTCGCTTTCTTCTCAAATTACCAATGCCAGTTATGGCAATTATCAACTCACATTAACTGATGCTAACGGCTGTATTGCTACATGTGAGTATTTTGTCGACTTCAGTATTTTGCCTCCCTGGAATGTCAACTTCAGCACCACAGGTCATACCATTGAAATCCCTTCAACTGCCAACCTTCAAATAAATGGAAGTACCTTGCAGCCTAACGATTTCATCGGCGTGTTCTACGATTCGCTGGGCACACTGGCTTGTGGGGGCTATGCGGTTTGGAACGGAAACAGTACATCAGTAATAGCTCACAGCAAGGATATATCTACAACTCTCGACGATGGCTTTGTGGCCAACGAACAATTTACCTGGAAGTTCTGGGATGCTTCTGCAAATACAGAACACAATGCCGTGGCTTTTTATGATAGCACCTACTCACATCAGGAGTTCTTTGCAACGAATGGTCTGAGTGCTATAGATAGCCTTTTAACTGTTTCAATTTCAGGAACGGTATCTACCCAAACTAAATCGAATCTGCCGTTGGGCATGGTAGTCCTTTATCAGGAAATAAATGGCAACATAATGGCCATAAACAATGGACTAATCATAGATGGAAATTACGAAATAGATGGTCTATACCCAGGCAGTTATCTTGCCTATGCCATTCCCCAGTCGGGCAATAATTACGGCATCCCGGCCTATTTTGTAAGCCGCGACCAATGGCAGGAGGCTACTGCTATCAATGTGGTTGGCCATACCGGAAATGTGAATATTTCGCTCGAACCTTCAGTACCCTACCAAAGTGGGAGTGGTAACATTTCGGGCAATGTAACTGTGGGCAACGATCCAGGCTATAACCCCGATGTATTCGATTTCGATTGGTTCCCGGCTTCGACAAAACAATATGGCGATGCTGCCCGAAATATTCCTGTGATCCTCTACGACCAAGATTACAATCCGATCAATTTTATGCTGACCGACGAAAATGGACACTTTGGTTTCGAGCAAATGGCCCTGGGGCAATATTATGTAAGGGTTGAAAAAGCTGGGCTGGTGTCCGATTCGGTTGAAGTGCTTCTAACGCAAACGAACTTAGAGGGAGTTGTTGATTTCGAACTGAACCAAGGACAGGTAACAGTCGCTGTGGATGAAATTAGGAAGGGTGATTTTAAGATATTCCCAAATCCGGTAGATGACATTCTTTCAGTAGTTTTCAATTGCAACTCAATTAGGGATTATTCCATATCACTTTTTTCTATTGATGGAAAACAAATTGAACTGGATGGTCTAAACCAAACTTTGAATTCATTAATTAATATCGACATGAAAGGCATTAAGCCAGGAATCTATTTGTTGAAAATTAATTCCAAATCCGAGGCTCATGTATTTAAAATCGTAAAAAAGTAAGTCCCTTTTCATACATATAATGGATTATATATAGAGAGGATCCCTGTTTTGGCAGGGATCCTTTTTTTTCAGAATATTTTAAAATTAAACCACTGAGGCACTAAGAAGCACTTAGAATACCTTAGTGAAACTCAGTGCGCTTAGTGTCTCAGTGGTAAAAAATAGTTACTTTAATAACTCAATTTATATCAACTTCTCCAAATCAATCGTACTCGTATCAATAATATGATTTAAGATAGCGTACACGGTTAGGCCCGAGATAGACTTAATCCCCAGCTTTTCGGTGATGTTCTTTCGGTGTGAGATTACGGTGTGGATGCTGATAAACAAGGCTTCTGCAATTTCTTTATTGGTATGCCCCAGCGCGACTAACTTCAGGACATCTTTTTCGCGTAAGCTTAGCTCCTCACCTTCGTGGTCAAAGGTCGTTTCTGTATTCGGATTTTTAAGAATCGAATGTACTAGCTCCTGTACGTCCGATTTACTCGCAAATAAGGATAGGTGGTTCTTGAATCCATCTTTTTTTTGCGTGAGGGATTCTGAAGTTAAAACAATCAGGTCATCCGCTGGGATTTTTGATATTAAGCTTGGCGCTGAATATTCAATATCTGCGAAAACAATAGGGTTTCTTTTGCTGCTGTTAAATAGATTAACGATGCTGTCAACATTTTCAAAAAGCAAAACATCAATATTGAAGAAACTTTTGATAATAGCCTCTAATCCTTTGCGGACAATTGTGGAAGGATGAACAATGACTATCTTTCTAAGCATTACGGGTCCCCATTTCAATTTCTTTCACTTTCGGGAGCAATACCTTATCCTCGATCCGTGCATGGTCTTTAATATCGTTTTCGAAATCGGAAAGTGCGATCAAAAATTCGTTACAATCGTTGTTGTTGTATCTGGGTTCGAGGTATTTAATGATAAGGTTTTTCAAATCGTTTAGCTTCTCGTCCACATTGCCGTGCTCCTGCTCAAAAGAGAGGATCGAAAAATCAGGTTTGCTACCTTCCTCTTTATTCACAAGGCGAATAATATTCGGAAATACATTCTCTTCCTCATCCTTGATGTGCAATACCAATTCGTTTTTGTAGGTTCGATAAAACGAATCGATCATTTTCAGGTCGGAACAATTATCCGGGCAACTGGCAATTAAATTACTCAACAGCTTCTCAATTTTTGGCAAAGTATAATCCACATAATGCTGGTGGGTTTTGCGGAGGTAGCCAATAATAAGGACTGGCGAAAACTTCATTAATTCTGTTTCAGGAAAATAATCCTCGTTATGAAAGGTATTGATGATGGCCAGAAAAAAATCCGTTTGAATTCCCCGATCGGTACAAACCTCTGCAATACTCTTATCCTTAATCCCCAAACTTATCCCAAAGCGGTTCAATACCGGCAACAAGTGAAAGTTGGACCGAATTACATGGCTTAATTTATCGTATTCAATAAATATTTCCATTCTTAAAATTCTTCTGAAAGTTTACTTTTGCAGCCTGACAACAGAGAATCAAAATTGTTCAACAAATGAATCTACTTTCAATCATTTTAATTGGTATTGGATTATCCATCGACAGCCTGGTTGCAAGCATAACTACAGGGGTTTGTATGAACCAAACTAAATTTCACAAAATCCTAAAAATTGCCTTATTCATGGCCGTTTTTCAAGGTGTCATGCCTTTATTGGGTTGGTTGGCTGGCAACACATTCGAGAATTCCATCAAAGGGGTTGATCATTGGGTCGCTTTTATTCTTCTGACGATTATTGGCGGCAAAATGATTTACGAAGGAATTAAAAACAAAGGCAATGAAGGAAATTGTTTTTGCCCCTCGAATAATACCGTGTTGGCAGGAATGGCATTGGCCACCAGTATCGATGCCCTGATAGTAGGCATTGGGTTTGGCCTTCTTGATGTACCGATACTCCAACCTGTTTTAATAATCGGAAGCATTACCTTTTTATTTTCAGCCTCCGGTGTTTGGATCGGTCATAAAATTGGCAACCGTTTTAACTCAGGCCTAGAAATTGCAGGCGGATTGATCCTCATTGGACTTGGATTAAAAATCCTGATTGAGCATCTCAGTCCCGGGTTTAATTTGCATTATTAACTTCTACCAAAATAATTTAATGGCTACCTTAAAATTTCGAAAACGCCCCATCAATTATCCTTTAAACACCTGACTGCCATCCCATATCGTTTATTCCAATTTGCCCTGTCTATGTTGTTATAGTTGTATAACAATTCGCGTGACCAGGCATTTGTACTACCTGAATTACAATGCGAACTCCACCAGGCGCTCTGGTTAAGGACTAATTGAAAGTCACCCGTATTATATCGATGTCCACTTGGCAAAGCAGTAAAGCCATACAAATCAGAACCATTTCCATTATTATACCATCCAAAAGTTGCTTTCAGGTTATTGCCTGCATTGCTACCCCGAAAACCTACATTTCCCCAGATCGGATCAGGATAACTATACTGGCTGTCCACCTCCCCTTCCAGGATTCGCCATTCCTCATCGCTGGGAACATGCCAACCGGTTGGGCAAATACCCTGTACGCCACTGGGGACCGTATTGCTGGCCGCAGAACCTTTCATTGCTGCCGCCCATGTGTACAAGGCACCATAATAATCACCATTGGCAGAATCATTATTGTAATAACAAAAAGCTTTCGAGGAGTAGTTTAAAGTTACCCAATCGGCATTGGTTGCAACGTAGGATAAAGCTGTACCATCATCATAATGTGATGCTCGCATGTTTTGTTTCATCCAGCACTGGTTGCCTATCAGTACCGTGTTGTAACTATTTCCATCAAAATCACATATTACATCGCCACATGCAAACACATAAGGAACATCGTTGGGTGGATAAAGAAGTGTGTCGGGCCCGAACAATTTTAACTGGTAGCCCTGGCCGGGTTGCATTTCAGTAATCAGGTTAACGCCAAACTGAGGCCAATAAACATTCCCGAAATTATCCTTTAGTATGCTGAGGTTCGATTGAATAGAATAAAGCATGGTATCGGGCGGGGCAGGGTCGGTGCGCAAATAGCCGATAATATTCCAATTTATCTGCAATAGCACAGGATTATTTTCAGGGACCACCAGATCGCCTGTTATGGTAAGGGTATCGACCGATGCCATTTTTACCTGGTACCCCTGACCAATGGTAAGGTTGCCAATTAAATTGACATTGAACTGAGGCCAATAGGGTTGACCCAAATAATCTTTCATTATAAGGAGATTACTTAGTATCGGTTGGAATACCGAATCGACAGCAGGGTAAATCGGGTCGATATAAGTAGATATAAGATTCCACCCACTGAGCAAAATTAATGTCTGCGACTGATTAGTCACAATTTTTGTATTCGTTTGGGTGAAGGTATTATATCCCAAATCCTTTGATATAATGCCAATTTCAACCCCATAACTATTCAGAGCATCATTCGTGCTAAAGTTCTTCAAAAGTTGAGGATTACAAATTTGGGATAAGGCTAACATCGTAACAATCAAATAAATCCTTTTCATAGTATTGACAAGTTAAATTAGTACTGATTAATGAACAAAGTGTAAAATTAAATAAAATGTTTAAAATCTGGCTGAAAACCACTACTTTTTATTTTAGCTGAAAATAATGATTTGAATTTAATTAGATACCTGTATATTTGTAAAAAGGAATTTGAATATATTAATTTATACATCAAAAAGGATAGCAATCGATCAGCGTAACTAATAAAATTACAAATATTTAAGCTTGAACAAATCTCGTATAATATGGAAACAATCCGCCTTATAATAGCCGACGATCACCCGATAATTACCGATGGTTTACGATCCATATTCAAAGGGAACAAGGAAATCGATCTTGTGGCCGAAGTCCACGATGGCACCGAATTGCTCGAACTTTTAAAATCGACCCCGGGCGATGTTATCCTCATGGACATCAACATGCCGGTGATGAACGGGATCGAAGCCTGTCAGATTATTCAAAAAGAATTTCCCGATATTAAAGTGATTGCCTTTTCGCAATACGACGACAAACGCTTTGTGAAACGGATACTCAAAACCGGGGCATCGGGCTACCTCTTGAAGAATACCCCTGCCCCTGAAATAGTTGAAGCCATTAAAACCGTACACCAAGGAGAAACTTACCTTAGCAAAGAACTATCGACAATTCTTTTTACCGGGCAAAACACAAAAAGCAAGAGCAGTCTTTTCCCTAACCTAAGCAAACGTGAAATAGAAATAACCCGCATGATATGCCAGGAAAAAAGCACGCAGGAAATTGCCGACGAGCTATTCTTAAGCCCGCACACAGTGGAGACCCACCGGGCAAACATCCTGTTAAAACTGGGCGTAAAAAACACTGCCGGTTTAGTAAGGTGGGCTGTTGAAAATGAAATTGTTTAAACCTAAAAATAGAAATTATGAATAATCCCGTTTTAGTAAAAGACTCACTTAGAGTGACTCGTTTTCTCAATAATGAGAGTAAAATTATCATCAGTTTTGATGTTGATTTACAAAATCAATATGTGCTTGAATCTGTACCTGTTCCAAATCAAAATACCTGGAATGGTGTTAATGGTGACGCAATCGCTACTTACCGGATCGTTTATGTTAACGGGGGAGGGATTACTCCTATTGAAGCCGAGATTAATCTTAATAAGCCCTGGTATGAATTCGGAATTGGACATCGTTCAGGAGTAAAAATTGGAATCTCCGATGAATCTGAAGATGAAGGATCGATGCTCACTGTCGATGCAGATCTCGATAAATTAGATGAAAACGATCCTAATGGTAATGCATAATAATTCAGACTAATTAATAACATTTTGTACAATAGGATTTTTTACATTTTTATAATTCTCATATTGAATGTAAGCAATTTGGATAGTATTGCATCTTCTGAAATTGACACGCTACGCTATTTTAACAAGCTCCATAGAGAAGAGGGATACAATCAAGAAATATCTTACGATTCATTAATTTTGTATTCAGATTCTCTTCTTCTGTGTTTTAATAAGGGGCAGAAAACTGCTCTTATACCCTTTGCTTATTATCAAAAAGGAAGAGCATTCAGAAAAAAAGCAGAGTTTGATTCAGCAAAATTCAACCTTTATCTTTCTCGTAACTTAGCAATTCAAAATCATTACGATTCAATTAAGGCCGATGCGGAAATACTCATTGGTTTGTTATATCAAGAATTAGGACAGATCGACTCAGCTAAGTTTTTTCTTGAGCAATCCTTGGAAAGTTACAGGCTTCAATATGATACTATTGGCATGGCTAAAAGTTGCTTTTTACTTGCGGCAGTTTATAGTGCTATGGCCGATTATCCATTGGCATTACAATATGCGCTTAAAAGCGACAGATTGTCGAAAAATCAAAGAAACCCTCACAACTATCATCTGTCGTTGCTCAACACAGCAAACATTTATGAAAAATTAAATGAATATGACAAGGCACTCGAAATGTATGACCATTGTTATGCTGAAAGCCTGGCTTTAACAGACTGGGAAACAGCCGCCAGGGCACTAACAAATAGGGCTGTCATACATTTCCGGCATAAAGAATACCTGGAAGCAGAAATAGTGTTTTTGGAAGCCATCGAGTTTTTCAAGAATAGTGAAAATCGAAAGATGCAAGCCCGGCTCTATTCTAATATTTCATTAGTTTACAATAAATTAGGCAAACTTAAAAAAGCTAATGTTGCGGCTATTAGTTCCTTGCAAATAGCGGAGGAATTAAATTTGATGTATGATCAAATTAGTGCGCTTATCAATTTAGGGATGTATGCCAAGCAGGAAAGCAAATATCCTAAGGCTGAAAAGTTTTACTTAAAAGCTCTTGAACTTTCTCAAAAAGAGGGTTTCCGAAACGAAACCCTTAAACTATATTACAATCTTGCCAACCTGAACGCAATACAAGGTAAGTTTGAACAAGCCTATCAGTATCGTATATCCCATAGCGAACTAAAAGACTCCATTATAAATGAAACTAAAACAAAGCAAATAGCCGAACTAAACGCCAAATACGAAACCGAAGAAAAGCAGGCAAGAATCCTTGCCCTTGAAAATGAGCAGACAAAAAAGGAATTGGCAAATCAAAAACTCCGCTCCCAACGAAATATTTATTTAGGATCGCTCGGTGCACTTGGCCTTGTTTTGTTTCTAATCGTAAGGCTTTACCGGTTAAAAAGCAAAAAGGACAAAATCATCAACGAGCAACGTATCCGTCAGTTGGAGGATGAGAAAAAACTGCTCGCCGCCCGGTCGGTCCTTGAAGGTCAAGAACACGAACGTCAACGCATATCAAGGGAATTGCACGATGGTATTGGAGTACTTCTTTCTACTGCAAGTATCCATTTCTCGAACCTCAAAGAAAAAAGTAAAGACATTGAAACTGTCCAAATGGCAAGAACCGCAAACGACTTTTTGCAAAAAGCGAGCAACGAAGTACGACGTATTTCACATAACATGATGCCAGTTGTGCTACAAAAATTTGGTCTCTGCGATGCCCTCGAAGATCTTTTCGACGAAGTGGCCGAGGCCGGTAACATTGAAATTGACCATACCATTGAAAGCACTCATAAGCGTTTCCCTGAAAACATCGAAGTCGTAATCTACCGAATCGTCCAGGAAATGATCAACAACACTCTGAAACACGCAAACGCCAATCATATAAATTTTTCGTTCACTACTTCGGGCGAAAATATACATCTTCTCTACAAAGATGATGGCAAAGGATTTGATCCGAAAAAATTTCATGGAAAAGGGAGTTTCGGTCTATCAGGGATTTATTCACGTATTGACTATCTGAATGGAAAACTAATTCTTGAAACAGCCCCTGGTAAAGGCTGCTCCTATTTTATTGAAGTACCTGCTTAAATAATATTCAAACCGTTGGACAAACTTATCTGCCTTGAGTCACTGGGCTATTGGATCAAATGTAAATTCTGTTGGATTTGATATTCAACACTGAAAGATATAGCCTATAAGCGAAAGAAATATTGCCGGGTGCTCTACATCACTGAATTAGATTATTACCAACCTTTCTACAAATATCCCACATCTCTGATTCCACATAAAAGTGCAAAGCACGGTAATATTAATAGCTATATTAATTGACGCTTTAAAATAGGTGTAGAAGACCGTAATATTTATTGGAGGCCATGCCTTTTCTACCTTACGAAGCTTTAGTATAGTATCTAATTGTTCTAAACGGCTACATATTGACCACCCAATAACTTCTCAGATCGGATCGACCAAATTTCGTAGCTGAAAACTACCATTAATATTTATAGTCATTTACAATTAAAAACCACCATGCTTATTGCCATACTTTTACTTCTGTAAAACAATAACAAAAATGAAAATTGATTGTGAAACTTTTTAAAACTAAAAAATTATGAAAACTAAAATTTTTCTTTTGGTCCTTGCGCTTGGACTTTTCGTTAGTGGCTTTTGCCAAAACTCAACAATTGAATTGGAGTTCACGGCAAAGTACAATGGACATCATGTTCCTTTGGATAGTATCCTTATTGAAAACTTAACATCGGGAAAGTGTACTACTTTATATGCACCTGACACAGTTTGTTCACTTAATATTCTGAGTATTAGTGATTATGGAGGCAGTTTGGAAAATAGTCTTTGTATTTCACAGAATTATCCAAATCCCTTCGATGAAAAAACAAGGGTAAATTTGTATTTGCCAAAAAAAGAAAAAGTTGAAATCGTTGTAAGGGATATTTTGGGAAGAGGATTGGTGCAATATGAAAATGTGTTAAACCCTGGCAATCACTCATTTGAATTTTATTCAGGAAATGAGAAATATTATTTATTTACAGTAATCGGCGAAAATACATGCAAAACAATTAAAATGTTAAATGCAAACAATAATACTTCGCTTGGGAAAAAATGCAAAATAATTTATCTGACACAGGCCGATCATATAAGTGGCCTTAAATCGATTGGAGCCTATACGGATTTTGTTTTTGAATTTGGAAATCAGTTACGATACATTGGATATGCAAAGACTATCAATGCTGTAAATGGAAGCAGTGTAATTGAAGATGTACCACAGACCAATGAATTATATGAGTTTGAAATAACAGAAGGAATACCATGCCCCGGAATACCAATAGTAAATTACGATACCCAAGATTATAACACAGTTCTTATTGGTAGCCAATGTTGGTTGAAAGAAAACCTGAATGTTGGTACTATGATTAATGGAAACCAGGACCAGTTGGATAATAATCTTATAGAAAAATATTGCTACGACAATAATCCAATTAACTGCGATACTTATGGAGGACTTTATCAATGGGATGAAATGATGGAATATGCATCCTCCCAAAGTTTACAAGGCATTTGTCCCCCTGATTGGCATTTACCCTCCGATGATGATTGGAAACAATTAGAAGGAGAAGTAGACAACCAATATGGTGGTGGAGATTCAGAGTGGGATGGAGATTCGTATCGTGGTTTTGATGCAGGACTGATTTTAAGATCAACTGATGGCTGGTATTCAAATGGTAACGGCACTGATCTGTACGGATTTTCAGCTATCCCCGGTGGTTTTAGTAGCGGTATTGGAGATTATTACAGCTTGAGCCATCTCGCCGAATTTTGGTCATCAACTGAGCACAGCAATAGCAAAGCATGGTATCGAAAATTGTACGATGCCAGTGATCAAATCTATCGTTTCCATAGTGGGAAATCTGTTGGGTTCTCCGTTCGATGTGTACAAGATATAGCAATAAACTCTTTGCCGCTTTCTCCCTCAGGTCTTACGTCTTCTGCTATTTCAAGTACTCAGATTAATTTATCCTGGGATGATAATTCGAGCAATGAAAATGGATTCAAAATTGAGAGATCGCCTAATGGGAATACAAACTGGACAGTAATTCAAACCACAGCAAATAATGTAACAAATTACGAAAATACGGGACTGTCGGCTTCTACAACCTATTATTATCGTGTAAAGGCATTTAACACTGCCGGCAGCTCAAGCTATTCAAATACCTCAAGCTCCGTAACACTATCAGCAAGCCCTGATGCACCTTCTGGTTTAACTGCAAATGCAATATCTAATTCTCAGATAAACCTATCATGGACAGATAACTCCTTCAATGAAAATGGATTTAAAATTGAGAGATCTCCAAATGGGAGTACAAATTGGACAGTAATTCAAACCACAGCAAATAATGTGACAAATTACGAAAATACGGGACTGTCGGCTTCTACAACTTATTATTATCGAGTTAAGGCTTTTAACGCAACAGGTAATTCGATTTGGTCAAACATTGTAAATGAAGCTACACAAGCACCACCTCTAAGTGCACCTGTTTTAACAGGGCCATTTCAAGCGACAGAACCATTTGAACTTACATGGACTTATTCGTGGCCAGTCATAGTATCAACAAATGATCATTACGAATTAGAATACTCCAACTCACTCAATTCTGGATATCAATTACTTACCGTATACCCTAACGGCAATATATCAACTCCGTTTACGGAAACGATCATCCCAGAATCCGGAGATATAGGTTTAACCTGTTATTTCAGAATCCGTGCCAAAGTAAATGGGATATATTCTCCATATAGTAATGTAATTGGAACCTACATTCCATACTTAGAATTAACAGTAAATTCTACTTATGACAATACAACCGCATATTCAACTCTCGATCCATCCTTGGCAAATACCGTATTTAACGGTATGGACATGGGTGTTGGAACTGAGTATAATATTGGCCTTTACTTCAATAATTTTTTGGTTTTTTCAAGTGCCCTGTATTTTGATATTAATTCCTTTATAAGTGGCAATACAATTCAATCAGCAACCTTAAAGCTAAATATCGAACTTACAGCTACAGATTTTAATACAAATTATATTATTAATCCCATAGTAGGATATTGGAATACCAATACCCTCACATGGAATAATCAACCAAATTACTACACTTCCCCATCAGCCGTACAAAGCCCGCCGACATACTCTGGAATACCATGGGAAGTTGATATAACTTCTATTGTCCAGGCATGGGCAAATGGAACTATACCTAACTATGGCATTTATATTAGAGATAACAGTTTTGCCTGGCCAAGTTCATACACTAACAGGATAACCTATTTTCTTAGCAACCAGGCACCCACAACTTATATACCTGAACTACATATTGTGATTCAATAGTATTATTTGATTCACATCTTACTATTTTATTAATTTATTTAATCCTAAAAACGGAGGTTATTATGAAAACAAATCAATTTCGAATTCTATGGCTAACAGGACTAATCTGTTTTGCTGTAAATGCATTTTCTCAAAATGTAATTTATTTAAAAAATGGGGATGAAATTCATGCAGGGAAATATAAGCCTGCGCCTGCCGGAAAGCTTAAATACAAGGCAGAGAATAATCCTGGGGGTGACTACCAATTAATTGGGCAAAGTGAAATTTTCTACATCAAAGGCAAGCAGAAAAAAGGATATGCTTTTCATGAGACAGGAATGATCTTTAAAATTAAGAACGTGGATCAGCTTAACGAAATGGAATTAAGGGGTACCTTAGATGCATGTTCGTATTACCATTATTCAGGGACATATTGGGGGACTTTTATTCCAACATTCATAGCAGTGCCTGCTGGGTTAGTAACAACTGTAATTGTTGCCTCCATCAAGCCAAATAGAACCCTCAATTTACCTGACAATGCTAATGTAAACAATGAGGTTTACCTTCAGGCATATAAAGATCAGGCACATAAATGCAAGAAGCAAATTGCATGGAAAGGATTCTTTATTGGCTGGGGTATGGCTATCTCAGTTGGATCTTTAGTTGGAGCATTATAAATCTTAAATCAAATATCATGAAAATTAAATTTAGAATTATTGCAATTATGATAACTGTTTCTCAACTGTTATTATCGTGTGAAAAGGAAAACATTACTGATCAGGCTTCTCAAAATATTGACAGTGTTGAGACAAGATCAATTACAGTTAGTGAACCAAATGGTGGGGAATGCTGGGAAATAGGAGATACAGAGAATATTAGTTGGTATAGCGAAGGATTTGACTGTGACGTAAAAATAGAACTTCACAAAGACAATTCTTTCTACAAAACGATTAGCTCTCAAACAGAAAACTCACAAAACTACATCTGGAAAATTCCAGAAAATATTGACTTATCTAGTAACTATAAAATATTGATTGGCTCAATCGACTTTCCTGAAACAAATGGAATAAGTGCAAGTAGCTTTGAAATAGAGAAAGAGCCCTATCTTAAAGTAAGCCAACCGAATTATTTGACGGGTTGGGGTAATGATTACTACAAATATATTAAATGGGATAGTTGCGGTGCTGGTCAAAAAGTAAAGATTCAGCTTCTATTTAAAGCCAGTAATGGTCATGAGTCTGTAGAAACTACTATAACTCAAAGTACTGATAACGATGGCGAATACCATTGGAAGGTTGATACTGATTATATCGGAACCTATTGTTATAGGATAATGGTATCATCCACTTCTTCATCAAGTATTTATGGTTACAGCGATTATTTTTCAGTAACATTTTAATTTATATTAAAGAGGAGGATAGTATGAAAACCTTAAGATTTATTTGCCTTTCGTCATTTGTAGTGATGATGTCAATTGTATCTTGTTCAAAGAATGATACTGAAGAAACAACTCCCGATTTCGATCAATATAATGCAGATTTCCTGGCATTTATAATTGTTGATGATCTTACCGATGTTGCCCCAAATACATCAACCGATAAAACTTGGAATAATACAAAAGAGTATGGTCTTGTTAGTGGACATGCAATTGTTAAAGGCAGTTTTTCAAAAGAATCAATTTTAGTCGGCTATACGAATAAGGACTATTATGAATATGATAATGTTTCTGTTAGCTTTTCGGAATATAGCGACTATGAAACAGATCCGGAAATTACCGGAAATGCTACGATGAATGGTACATTAATTTATTCCTGGGTTATGGGAAACACGGGGGAATATACTGGAGGTTGGATTTTTAAAGGTTCGGTTACTTGCAGTGGAAAATACAATGGACAAGCAAGCTTCTATTTAGATTTTTTTCAACGACATAAATACTCCGGAAGCTTAACTTTTAATGGAACTAGTTATCAGGTATCGAGTGATTTATAGGCTGTTGTTTTATAATTTGAAAAAGGATTTAAAGATCCTCATCTATATGTTTTTAAAAAACAGGCTACAAAAATTAGATTTTAAATGATATTATGATGATAGGTAAATCCAAAGAAAGAACTGAAAATATTGCCGATGCCATCTGTACGGGTAGAAATTCGTAACTTGGAAAAACAAAGTTAGGAGTAACTTTCGATTCCCTATCCCCCGGCAACTTTTTTGTTGGGGGATTTTTTCAATTTAATAAATCAACCCATCATTTCGCCCCACCAAAGGTCTTCATTACCCCAACCTGAATAGCATACAAGTTTGTAAGCTGGTATCCATTCACATATTTATAAACGGGAATTTCGGTTGAGGCAATCAGAAAGAATTCTGCGTGAAGTTGATAATGAATCTGGGGTCTGAGATATATCACTTTGCTACCAGTAGATGAAATTTCAATATTGTCCTCCCTCCTGTCGTTGTCGCGGCATTCAAGCTTTCCTGATAAAAGAGCTGTAAATTTTGAAGTCCTTGAATAAATGCCTGTTGCCTCCACAGAGAAAAAATTTCCATACTTATAATAAAGAAAGTCCTTATCGATGGCATTGCTCCATTCAAAAAATAGGACAGAGCTGTATCCAAACATATTGCCTTTTTTCTTCTTCGAGTAAAACAATCCTGCATTCAGTTTTAAAGCTCCAGAGGAGGGTTGCAAGGAAATGGGAATAGTGACACCATTCGTTTGTTCGTTGAAAGCCCCAACAGGAAGCCTGGTTCCAAACATTGCGACAAATTGGGCACTGTTGGGAAGTTTTTGTTGAAACAATCGCTGCCTTACATTGAGAGATAAATCGCCTGGCCCTCCCGCCGTAATTTTCTCTTTTCCATCCTGAAGATTGACAACCTGTGTTTTATCGAAAAAGTAACCAAACTCGGTGTGCAGGGTCGTGTTTTTTAGAATCCCATAGCTTACAGAAATACTGCTGTAATTATACACACTGTGGTCAATGTGCTGCATATCCTCTTTTTTGCTTAAATGAAAATAGTCTCGAGAATAGGATTGTCGAAAGCCTGCAAACACCCTCCATTGATTAGCAGGCAGACCATCGAAAGAGCCATCGCCTCCGACAGGATTTCCAGCTGAACAACATTGCCCATAAATGGAAGGGATCATAAATAGTTGCAGAAGAAGAATGACGATTATTTTTGGGCTGATCATGTCTGTCGGGTTTATTCTTTCAAGGTTTTGGTTTCATTGTACGGATTTACAGTGATAACAATCTCACCGGCAACTGTCCCATATTGGTTGGTCACTTCACAAAACACCTTGTTCACACCTGCACAAGAAGGACAAGCCCAGTATTTCACTTTTGAGGAGTCAATGCCAACCATGGAGCCGTGATCGGTTTTCCAACTGTACGATAGATTCTCCCCACGGGCATAAGCTGTTATGTAGATTTCGTCCCAAACATCGATAAGTGTGGCTGTCGAACAAATGCTATCAAGAGCCAGTGAGTCGCTATTATCAACCAAAATAGTATCTTTTTCTTTCTCGCAGGAGGCAAGTATGAAGACAAATATACCCAGTAGCGAAATCAGAATAATTTTACTTGTTAAGTTCCTTATATCCATTTTAACGAAGATTAAGTTTAGTGTGAAGTCCATCTATTTGCCCAAAATCGTAGCCATTGGTCCGCATGATTATCTGCCCATTTTTTATGAGGAAAAACGAGGGTGTTAGCATAACACTCATAGCCCGTTTAAAATCAGAATTTACATCGAACAAAAATTTGAAAGGCCAATCTGAGCTAAGGGCCAATGTGCGGGCACGATCAAAGCTTCTGGAATCGTCCACACAAATGGCATAAACTGTCAACGAATCCTGAATATCATAAGCATCCATCATTTCCGTTACACCATCCATGAGGATTTTGTTGATAGGGCAACACGATTTCCAGAATAGGATGATGTAAGTTCCTTCCTTCTGAATAATATCCTCTGTCGATACAGAAATACCTTCATCGTTTTTTACATCAACAGCAGGAATTGTAAATTCATTTGTTTTTGTCTGGGCACAGATTCCAAAAGACAAGAAAAGCAGACATGATGAAAGTATTATGTTCATTGCAAAACTATTTTTATTTTTGAGTTGAGCGATAAAGATACTTTTTAGACCGATCTCATACTTATTTTATTCATTAAATTATACCAATTGTTTTCATGGTGTCTATTTTGTCGATAAGTTGTAAAATCAGAGTTTCACAGAATTATGCTACTAAAACTGTCCTGTACTTATTAAATTCTCCACCGCTCCTACTTCTATATAACTAGCTCCATGGTACACCCCAAAATTGCCGGCCAATACAACAACCAAATCTTTTTTGCTGATTTTATTCTCAACTAATAATTTCCGGAGGCTTTCGTGAAGGAATTCGTGTGAAGTAGGCAGTTTGTCCATATATCGGGGAAAAGCACCATAAGTTAACGCAAGTTCGCGCATGGTGCGATGGGAATAGCATATCGCATACACGGGTTTTTCGCCTCTATATCCTGCAATGTTCCTGATGGTTCTACCCAGAATTGTATCGGCCACAATGGCCCGGGCGTTCAGGTTAACAGATGCCTCTACGGAGGCTTTGGTCAGAAAGGCGGAAATATCGCAATGGATAAAAACAGGCACGGTGTCTAAGAATTTCTCTTTGCTGTTTTCCACTTCGGCGGCAATTTTCGACATGGTGGCAATAGCCTCGACAGGGTATTTCCCAAAGGCAGTTTCGCCACTCAGCATCAAGGCATCGGCCTGACTATAAACTGCCCCGGCAATGTCACTCACCTCGGCGCGGGTGGGGCGTGGGTTGTCGATCATGGAATGAAGCATCTGGGTGGCAATAATCACCGGTTTCCGCCGCGCAACACATTTTTCGATCAGTTTTTTCTGGACCCCGGGCGTTTTCTCGAATGGGATTTCCACGCTGAGGTCACCACGGGCGACCATTATACCGTAGGCCGCATCCAGGATTTCATCCACATTGTCGACCCCCTGTTGGTTTTCAATCTTGGCAATAATTTTAATATCGCTTTGCGACTGATCAAGAATCTCCTGCACAGCCAGCACATCTTTTTTATTGCGCACAAAACTGTGGGCTATAAAGTCGATATCCTGTTCTATGGCAAATTGGATAAATTCCCTGTCTTTGTCGTTGATCGAAGGCAAACCAAAATCGGTATTGGGCACATTCACACTTTTGCGGCTTTTCACCACCGAATCGGTTTCGAAACGGCACAGCACCGCATCCTCTTTTTTTTCCAGCGTTGATAAAATAATGTACCCATCATCAATTAAGATTTGACTTCCCGTTTGTATTTCTTTAACAAAACCAGAATAATTTACAAACAAACATTCTTTGGTTGATTTCTGTCCGGCTTTGCCCTTCATCAAAACTTCTTCCCCTTTTCGAAAAGCAATCCCATCGCCACAGTCACCAATCCGGATCTCCGGTCCTTTGGTATCGATCAGGATGGCAATTTTATCAGATACCTGTCGAACAATCTCAATTACCTTCAAAGCATCAGTGGTAGATTGATGGGCGGTGTTTAAACGGACAACATTCAGCCCGTTGGCATATAAGTTTTCAATAAATTTCCGGGTGCAATTCTTATCAGAAATGGTAGCAACAATCTTGGTCTTTTTCATACAAAAAATTTAAGGCAGAAAGATAAGGCAAAAGATTGTTTAATGGGACGAGTGAAGGAAGAAATTGTCTGGGTGCTGGTTTCGGGTTTCGGGTATGTCCATTTTCTCTAGTTTCGGGTTGTTGGGTGAGTGGGTGCTGGCTGGTTCAATAATCAGTAATATAAAAATATCGAACATCGAACATTCAATAATGAATATCGAATGAGTAATATTGAAGGAGGGTTAATAAATACTTCCTCATTCAGTATTGGATGTTGAATGTTCGATATTGGATATTTAAGGACCATGGCCAACAGAGGTCTGAGTATTGGGTAGGGTGCAAATGAAAACAAATGACACAATGCGAATGACTATCGAATAACGCAATGCGAATGACTATTGAATAACCAACTTTCCATTTCCAATTATTTCTTTCTCTTTCCTGATAAGAAAAAAATAGATGCCTGCCTGAAAATTGGATGCTGAAATTTGAAACCGGTTTTTGCGGGTAGTTTTGCATAGAAGTATCTTCCCTGATGGATTGAAAATATCGAGGGTGCAAGTTTCAAACACGGGGTTTTCGAAAATGATGTTTGCATCAGCAATAAGAGGATTGGGGATGACAAGTATATTCGACCCGGATAGATTGTAATTCTCGCGGGAAACAATCTTCGATTCGCCAATGCCAACCAGGTCGATGCGGTAATAATTCACGGAATTCTTCACGGGCTGCTCATCGGTGAAGGAATAAGATTCGTCATAAAACGGACTTCCACATATTCCAGGGATGCTCCCAATATTCATAAAATTGATGGAATCGACAGAATGTTTAATGACCGTTCCATTGCATTGGTGACCTCCTTTAATAGTCCAGTCCAATCTAATCTTTCCGCCGTCCACAATGGCATTAAAGCGAACCAGGATCGAATCAAGCTGCGACTGGGCCATGAAACTAATCAACCATAATGCGATCACAAATATGTGTTTTATAAACCTCATTTGGTTTAAAACGCACTGAAGGCTTGATTGTTCTTTCACAAAATCAGAATGACTTTATGTGAAGCATTTTTTTTCTGGAATGTTGGAAAATAAAGTTTTATGTGCAAGGCTTGCGAAGATTGAAAATCAAGAGTTTACTTTTCGCAGATAAATGATTTGAGATCAAGCGAAACGCAGCAATTGAAGCTTTGTATTTCAGCACTTTTAACGATTTTTTAGCGACCACCGCATCAACCAAACCCCAAGCAACAAAAGGGATACGCCCATTGAAAAAGTGAAAGTAAAACCCATTAACTCATATACAAATATCCCCAGCAGAGGAGCTATGGCTGCCCTGGCTCCAGTTAGCGAAAGATGGATGGCTTGGTATTCGCCCGCTTCGCCTGGCTCGCAGAAATAAGCCGAACCGATGCTCCAAAGCAAACCCATTGAAGCAGCAAACAAGGCAAAAAACACAAAAGCAAGTATTAGGAAATAGTAGACTTTTACGCCAAAGAGGATGGAATAGGTCGGAAAATACTGCGTAAAGCCAATAAAAAACAAGTACAAGGCAAGGGCCAGGTAGGTAAACATAGCAAAACGGCGCGGGTCAATATTGCCCAACAATTTGCCAAAAAAGGGAAGCAGGATAATGGTGAGGGTAATGTTGCCATTCTTATAAAAGGCAAGGCCCGAATAGCTAAGGTGCAGCTCCCTTTCCAGGAATATGGTAATTACCGAGGTAGTGAGCATAAACGAAAAACCATAGAGCATAAAACCAAGCTCGAAATCACGATAAGGCCTATTATCGCGAACAATTTGCCACAAACGCAAACCCGAAGATTTGGCCGAAAGCCAGATGCTTTGTCGCGGAATATGCACATCGGGTGCCTTATAGTTTATCCTTGTAAGAATGAAGACAGAGGCCACCCCGACAATCGCGGTAAAAGGGTAGATATAGCGAAATGCATAATTGTCGTAATCGAGAAGGAGGCCAAACAAAAAAGTCGCCAGCATGACCGCAATTTTATTGATCGAGCTGGCCCAGGCGTAGAGCCTGCCGAAATTTTGGTGTGTGTAGCTGTTTTTTAGGAACAGGTTTATTATGGGGAATATGACCGGTGAAGCCAGGTAATAATTAAGGAAGATGGCTAAAAAAGCCAAGTGGTAAAAAAGGTTATCCTGGTATGCCTCAGCGGAAGCCGGAAAGAAAATCAATAGGATGAGCGGCCCACGGGTAATCAGGCTGGCCAGTCGCAACATCCGCTTTTTGTAGATTGTCCTCCTCAGCAATTCGTTGATCAAAATAGTAGGTAGAAAGATCACCGTGCTAAACAGAAACAAAAAACTCAGCATGTAATTCGAGCCATGCAAACTTTTCAGGAAGATGAACTCATTCATGGCAAACACACCAAACATCAATCCCTCCAGCACCGAATAGGCAATGTGCAGGCGAAAAGTTTCCCTTTCTGATGTGCTTATATTTTGACGAAGTACATGCATTTTTCAGGCGGCAAAAGTAGTGAATTGTGAGGCGGTATTGTATGATAAAGGTTGGGGGAATAAAAGGAAAATTGTCTTTTAGTTGAATCTGTTCAATCCAAATAAAAGCAGAAATAGTGAATGATGAGGGCCTAATTGAAAAAGAATATTTTCAAAACAATCGCATAAATCACGGTCTACCAACGAATGTAGAAGTGGAAAAAACAAAAAAGGAATTCCTGTGTACTACCCAATATTCCTTTCGAATCAGAGATACATGTGCTTTTGATGTGGTACTTGAGAAGATAAGGTGAATCAAATTTCACCCTCTCAAATAGCCCCGCTAAACATTAAGTAATGCTGTATTGTTATAGAAGAAAATGCTTTAATAAAGGAAGGATTTCGAGGTAAGTTGAGTATGATAAAAAAGATATTTGGCAGCTTGTTCAGTAATAATGAAACTTCAGACAGCAATACATCTGAGCCTGAAAACAAAAAAAACATGAGTTGGTTTGAGCGCATAAAACAATTTAATGGAAAAGTTGAACACCTCGTTGTGTTCAACTCCAAATTGCTGATTTTCATTATGCTTTTATTTTTTGTCTACTTGTTATTCGCTTCTGTCTTTCAGCCTGAAACTTTTTCCATTAATGAAATAAACGTCCATTCATCCCTCAAAGAAAAGGGCTATAACAGCACCTTCATAGCCAAAAAAATCTCTTATCATATTACGAATATTGTAAACGAAGTACCCGAAAAACTCACCGCCATGTTTTCGTCGGGGGAGAGGGAGAAAAATGAAATACTGTATAACAAGATCCTGGAAAAGTACACCAAAAAAGAGATTAAGATAGATATGGATGTCGATGTTGGAGGCATCAACCTACCGCTCAAAGATTTAACCAAGACAGCCCGGTCGCTGTTTGATGTGGAGGACAAATCGTTGGATGGCGACCTAACCGTCGAAAAAGATCTTGTAGTTATGACCCTGGGGTTTAATTCAAATGGTATCAATCAGAGCTATAAAAGTGTAAAATATGACTTACAAGACAGCGATACGACCAAACTGTTTGATGTTATTGGAAAGCTGACTAATGAATCGGCGAAATTCGTATTGGCCCAATACGATCCATTAGTTACTCTTTTGATTGATTTCAATCCTAATAAAGTATACTCCTCCCGCAATCTGACCTGGAAAGAGGAAATTTACACAGAAGACCAAAGGCTACAAATTTTAAAGGACATGTGTCTCGATGAAAATAAAGACCATGAAATAGCCGTATGGGCTTATGCTATAACGGGGGCTATTTATTCCGAGAAATTTAACCACCTGAAAAAACTTGTGCCGAAATATAACATGTTGGCAATTCAAAATTATCAGAAAGCCATTGAAATGGATCCTTCGTTTATCGATATAGTGGGCATTGATTTAGCCAATTCATATTTCAATTTAAATGATCCCCAAAGCATCCAAAATGTGATCATGACTTATAAGCAAATGATCAAGTCCAATCCTAAAAACCTTAAAGTACATCAGAAATTATTAGCAATTTATTCTGATCAAAAAGATGAACAAGCCTATTCTTTGGCTTTGGAAGATGCCTTTAGGAATGGGTTATACATACCTGAAAATAAGAAAAACAGGTCTCAGTATGAAAGATATAAAGAAAAGGAAAGGATGAATACAAAACATACAGACGCAGTTGAGGCTGAAACTATGCAGAAAGGGTCATTCCCTAAATTGTTTGAAGAAATCCTGAAGATGAACAATTCAAGGATTGGGGTTTCAGAACAGATCCTGCTCGTTACCAATGAATATATAAGTTCGAAAGATGCCATTCTTCAAACCTTTGAAAAAACAAATGATCAATGGGTCGAAAAGTTTGCCAAAACATCTGTTACTATTGGCAGATCGGGCTTTGCCCCGTATCGAAAAAAAAGAGAAGGGGATGGCAAAACACCCACCGGCATTTTTTATTTGGGTCCTGTGTATAGTTATCCCGGTGAAAAGGTAAACACCAAAATGGAATACTGGGAAGCATCAGAAAATGACTATTGGATTGATGACGTACAATCGGATCAATATAATCGATGGGTTATCAGCCCTACCGATCCAAAATCGGACAAAGTAAGCAGGGAAGTAATGAAACGAAATGATATCCTATATAAATATGGCATTGCCATTCATTACAACATGGATCAACAAAAGGGCAAAGGGAGTGTGATTGTAGTCCATGTATTAGAAGCCGAAAAGCCTACCGCAGGCTGCATTGCAGTGCCGGAAGAAGATTTGTTGGATATCATTGGATGGCTCGATCCTGTTAAAAAGCCTCTGATTATTATGGGCAATCTCGAGGAGCTGATAACCCAGACAATATCAGAACCAGAACTCAATGAAAACGATAAATACAACTGGAAAAAGGAAAAGTATAAACCATAAGTTGATTGCAGAATAAAAGCTGTACTTTTCAGAAAAAATAAACAGATGCAAAATAAGTTTTCCCAGAAGTTGATCCCCTTCATTATTATTATTGTTGGATGGGCCATATTGAAATATTATCTCGACCTTTCGAATGCAGGTATTGCTGTTATGGCAGGCACTGTGATCGTGGCAGTAATAATATTCCGCCTTGTTACAGCTTATGTAAAGCCACCCCGGTGGCTATTCCATGCTCGATTTATTTTGCTTGGGTTTGGTGCGGGAATTATGTCAGGTCTGTTTCGATTCTTTGATGATGGGATTGAAAACCAGTCATTCGAGTTAAGTGAACTTCTGAAGATACTTGTAATTAGCTCCATTACTTTTATGATTTTCCTTGGGGGAATATTCTACCTCCGTTTCCGAAGTTTAAGGAAGAAAACCATCAGCCCATTCGACCAACATCTTGTGCTCGACGACTTTGCTACCCTTCAAAGGAATGATGGAGAAAAAGTCCGGGGCCGGTTATTGCTCACAGACAATAACCTGTATTTTTTTTCAGCAAAAGATGCAACTTGTTTGTTTGAAGCGGGATTAAAGAAAACGAATCCTGTGCTTTCAAAATTCCTAAAGGTGCCAAGTGGTATTAATTTCCCGGAAAATCAGATGAGCATCTGGGTAGCTTTTCCTTACCTTTGGTTGGATAAGATTGAATATCAAAAAGGCAATAGTTAAGACCCTCATAAAATCAGCAGACCTATATTACATCACTTTCAAAGCCTTCAAAAAGCATTTCCGGCAAAGGGGTTCATACACTTCCTGTTCGCCAAGCAAGACCAATTTATCGGAATCGGTAAGGCGGTGCGAGTATTGGGCATTGTTTCCACATCGTGGACATATTGCATGCACTTTTGTGATGTGTTCGGCGGTGGCTAAAAGATTGGGGATGGGGCCAAAAGGTTTACCTGAATAATCCATATCGAGTCCAGCTACAATAACCCGCACTCCCTGGTCGGCCAATTTGTTGCAAACTTCTACCAGGGCTTTATCAAAAAACTGGGCTTCGTCGATGCCCACAACATCCACATTGCTCGACAGCAGCAAAATATTCTGGGCCGATTCAACGGGTGTTGAGAGTATTGTATTTGAATCGTGCGAAACAACTTCATCTTCAGAATATCGGTTGTCGATCATGGGTTTAAAAATCTCGACCCTTTGTTTGGCCAGGCGCGCCCGCTTGAGCCGTCGGATGAGCTCTTCGGTTTTGCCAGAAAACATCGAACCTACGATTACTTCGATCCATCCCTTTGGGGAATTACTATTTGCTGCATTTTCAACGAATTGTATCGACATCCTTGGATTTTTGATTCCCTACAAAAATAGAAATTTTGCTGGGAGTTTTCCTGTCAAACACTCAAATTTCGCCCAAAATATCTTACTTTTACGCTCAATTTTAACAAGCTGAACACATTATGCAAAATACGCAATCGCTTCATAACATATTGAAACAACTAAGCAAGCTTCAAGAAAGCATCAATAAAATGGACAATTCCCGCCCAATTGCTGCCCTGGAAATAGACCTTGCCCTTGAAAAACTCCGCGGTATTTATGATCTGGTATTGAATATCAAAGGCAACAAACCAAAAGAAGAAAGTCACGATCAACAAGAGTCGGAATACCTTAATTCATTTGATGTTGAAGATATAATTGACGAACAGTACGGCGAAGAACCTGACTTTGAAATGGAAGAAAACGTTAAGGAGGTTGTGAAAGATGAAATAATCCCAGAACCCAAAATCGTTGAAAAACAAGAACCCACAAAGGAACCACCAGAAAAAATAGAGAAGCCACTCCCCCACCCTGTCGAAATTGAGGAAAGCCCTATATCCTTCGATACCCATGTAGAACTACAAAAAGAACCAACTCGTCAGGAAGAAGTAATATCAGTTGAAGAATCAACCCTGGTTCGGGAAAAACCTATTCAGCAAATAAAAGATCTTCGCAAGGTTGAAACTCAAATTAAGGATAAAACTCCATCAAAGCTAGAAACTGAGAAAAAAACATATCCGAAAGAAAATAGCGGGAGAGTAATTGGTGACCAGCTTGGGGCAGACAAAAAATCGCTTTACGACCTAATATCGGGCAACAAAGCAGACAAAGACATTGTGAGCCAGTTTAAAAAGCAACCGGTAACCGATATCAACAAGGCAGTGAGCCTGAACGATAAAATTTGGTTTACCAAGGAATTGTTCAACAACGACGGAGCGTTGTATAAAAAATATGTCGATCAACTCAACCAAAGCACCGACCTGGAAGAAGGTCTAAATATAATCACATCAAATTTTGATTGGGACAGTGAAAGCAGGGTGGTTCAGAAGTTTTTGTCCATTGTAAGCCGAAGGTTTATTTAATATCATTCGCATGAAAAATTTTCTTATTACTATAACCATTCTATTCCTGTCGATCACTGCCTTCTCGCAAGACATACAATATGTTCGCCGCATCATTGAAAAACTCGCTTCGCCCGATTTTCATGGCCGGGGCTATGTAGAAAATGGCGATGGCGTTGCCGCTAAATATATATCCGAAGAAATAGAGCTTATTGGCCTGCAACAATTCAACGGTTCCTGGTTCCAGAAATTTACCATGCCTGTCAATACCTTTCCGTCGCACATGCAGATGGCAATAAATGGCAAGGAGCTTAAGCCCGGTATCGATTATCTGGTCCATGCCAGTTCGAATTCGATTAGAGGAAACTACCATATTGCCTGGATCAACAAGAAAGTAGTGGAGTACAAGGATGCCCTGAACAATATGCTGTCGAACGATTTATCGGATTATTTTATCGCCATCGATACAACAGGCATCGACAACCCAATAATCAAAGAGTTTGTAAAATACATTATCGATGAAAATCCGGCACAGGCACGTGGGATTATCGAAGTGGTTCCTGGCAATTTGACCTCTCGGCCATCGCTGGTGAAAAAAGATTTTCCATTCATTCAAATCGTAAAAGGGATTCTCGAACCTGAAAACGAAGAAATGATCAAACTGCGGGTAAAAAGTAAATTTAAAAGAAAGTACAAAACCCAAAATGTGATGGCCTTCATACCTGGTGAAGTTGACAGCTTTATGGTTTTTACAGCCCATTACGACCATATTGGGCGCATGGGTGCCGCAACCTATTTCCCCGGTGCCAACGACAATGCCTCTGGATCGGCCATGATCCTCGACCTGGCCAGATATTATAAAAACAAAGCAGAAAAACCCCATTACTCGATCGCTTTTATTTGGTTTGCTGCCGAAGAAGCAGGTTTGCTTGGGTCGAAATTTTACACCGAACACCCGATTTTTCCCTTATCAAAAATAAAACAGCTATGGAACCTCGACCTCATGGGCAGTGGCGAAGATGGGATTAAAGTAGTGAATGGTTCTGTTTTTACACGCGAATTTGATTTGCTCAAAAGTATCAACGCGGAAAAAAACTACCTGAAAAAAGTTGCGTCTCGGGGAGCAGCTGCCAACAGCGACCATTATTTTTTTAGCGAAAAAGGGGTTCATTCCTTCTTCATTTACACCATGGGGACCTATAAGGAATACCACAATATTTACGACAAAGCGGACGGCCTTCCATTGAATGAGTATGAAGATATTTTTCGTTTGTTGGTTGATTTTATGAACCATGAAGGACTCTACAATTAAAAAATGGAAAGCGGAAAACTAATACTTGTCCCAACCCCTATAGGCAACCTTGGGGATATCACTTTAAGGGCTCTTGAATGCCTTAAAAATGCCGAATTGATCCTTGCTGAAGATACACGCAAAACAGGTATCCTCTTAAAGCATTTCGAAATAAAGACCAGGCAGCAATCCTATCACAAATTCAACGAGCACAAAACGGTGGAGCATTTGGTCGATCTTCTCAAAATAGGAAAGCAGGTGGCCCTGGTTTCCGATGCTGGCACACCTGGCATTAGCGATCCCGGTTATTTAATCGTGCGTCATTGCCTCGACAATGGAATAGAGGTTGAATGTTTGCCAGGAGCGACAGCCTTCGTTCCAGCGTTGGTGCTTTCAGGGCTTCCCTGCGACAGGTTTTGTTTTGAAGGTTTTCTTCCTCAGAAAAAAGGCAGGAGCAAGAAAATGCAAGAACTTGTCGATGAAACCCGTACCATGGTTTTTTACGAATCACCCTTTCGTTTGCTGAAAACCCTTACCCAATTAGGCGAAGTTTTTGGAGAAGACAGACAAGCAAGCGTATCGCGCGAAATTTCGAAAATACACGAAGAAACCGTTCGTGGAAGCCTGAAAGAGCTTGTAGAATATTACACTACTCATACTTTGAAAGGGGAGATTGTACTTATTGTTGCTGGAAAATAGAATAGAGGGATTATTAGAAGATTTAGCAAAAAAAACAGGCGACCAGAAAGGACTTCTGTGCCGCCTGAAAAATCACCAACCAATTAATCGCTAACAAGACTAAACTTTAAATATCTTCGATTGCCTTTCGGCTTTCTTGTTTTCATATTCAAGTATCAAAATACTTGCATTACAAATATACAACAGAAACAATTGATGTCAACAGGTAATCAATATTTTTATATTATTTAGAATGACATGAAATATTTATGAATACGGGGTGTATAATTAGATTTAAACATCCTGAAATTATGCAGCTTATGTTATCATTATATAATTTATGAGCATAAGTTTATTTTGAAAGAATTTATAATCTGTTGTTAAAAGATGTTTTAAAACAGGAAACAAACGTCATTTTTTTGTTTATTTTGCAAAATAAGTGACAAAAGTCATACTATTCAGTATCACCCTCAAGCGCTTTTTGTATAATTGGTTCGGGCAATACTTTTTTTGTTTTAGCCCCCAGGCTGCGGATCGACTCTACCCTTTTGATCAGGTTTCCTTTTCCTTCTGATAATTTATTCATAGCTCCATTGTAAGCAGTTTGGGTGGCATCGATCTTTTTGCCAATGTCTTCCAGATCGCTGTACAGGCCAACAAATTTATCATAGAGGTCGCCACTTTGACGGGCAATTTCCTGCACATTCCGGTTTTGGTATTCCTGTTGCCACAGGCTTGAAACCATTTTCAGGGCAGCAATCAGATTGGTGGGACTGATTAAAAGAATGCGCCTGTCGTAGGCGTAATTCCACAATTCAGGCTCCGATTGAATGGCTATCAAATAGGCCGGTTCGATAGGCATAAACAACATTACAAAATCGAGGCTGGCAATCTGGTAGAGGTCCTGGTAGTTTTTTCTGCTAAGCTCCTGGATGTGAGTCTTCACAGAAATGAGATGTTCCTTTCGGGCAATCTCTTGTTCTTCTTCCGTTTCTGCCGATGAAAATCGCTCGTATGCCACCAGCGATACTTTCGAGTCGATGACCACATGCCTTGCCCCAGGATAAGAAACTACAATATCGGGCTGCACACTTCTGCCATCTTTGGTCTGAAAAGATTGCTGCACAAAATATTCCCGATCCTTCACCAAACCCGATTTTTCGAGGATATTCTCCAGGATAAGTTCACCCCAATTTCCCTGTGTTTTGGCCTGCCCTTTCAATGCTTTGGTAAGATTGGAGGCATCGAGGCTTATTTGCTGGTTCAGTTCCGCCAAACGTTTCACTTCTTCTTTTAACGAAAATCGCTGCTTCGATTCCTTGTCGTAGGTTTCTTCGACCTTCCGCTCGAAATCTTTTATCTTTTCTTTCAGGGGTTTTAAAATGTCGTCGATGTTGGTGCGGTTTTGTTCTGTGAATTTTTTCCCTTTTTCCTCGAATATTTCGTTGGCCAGGTTCTTAAATTCCAATTGAAATTTTTCCCTGATGTTTTCTATTTCAGACTTCTGCTCGGTGAGTTTTTGATCCAGGTTTTTTAGGTCGGCCACTTTGGTAGAAAGTTCGCGGCTTAGCTCAACAATCCTATTTTCCTTTTTTGCTGATTCGTTCTCCCACTGCTGGATTTGTTTTGCGATGCCTTCCTTTTGCTCACTCAGGTTTTTCTCAAGGTAAAGAGACTTTTCTTCGGCCACCTTTTTCCCTGTCGACAAATCTGCCAATTCTGATTTCAAAAGCTCCCTTTCATGCTCCAAATCATGCTGGTGATTCCTAAGTTTTTTAATCTGTTGATAAAGCAATAAACCAAGAATCAGTGCGCCAATGGCAAATCCAATCAGAAAAAATAGAAGGAAAGCGAAATTGTTTTGCATGATCTCGATATGATTAATTAAAACAGGAGTTCGACATCGGTGGTGGTAAAAGCTTCGCAATTGACCACACGCTTCGGGAAAGTTGAATGGGTATTTTTGGTGACAATAAATTCGATTTCATATTCCTGGTTGCCATACACCCTGCACTCAAAGGTCTCGTCGATTATGTATCCTGTGAATCCCCTGAAAATATAGGGACAACATCCATCGCAGGCAACATCCCAGTTTAAGATCCGGTACTGCACATTGTCCGCTGCATTGAATGGGTTTTGGTTCAGTAGATGAAACCGGATGGTAGCCTCGGGGTACAAATCAAACTCGCCGAAATAATGATCATCATCAGGAATCGCCTCGATTTCAAACACCTCTGTTGAGCTAAAATAATTTTCCTTCACCATTTCAAGCTTAAAGGCCACGTTGTATGAAAAAGTGAAATTGAAAAAAAACTCACCCTGTGCATTGCTTTGGGTAGTGGCCTCTTCCACAAAATTATAGCTAAAAGTCCCGGTGGTGGTTTTCTGCGATAAAAGTGTGATGGTAACCCCTTCAACAGGAGTGTTCTGTATTGGGTCTTTGGTGATCCCCAAAATCGAAATTACCCTTTTGTCATCCTTGCAACCTATGAGTAGCAACAATGCCACAAGAAGGATACTGCAGTTGAGATGATTGATTCTTAATCCATTTTCTTTTATTTTCATGCTTCGACAGGTTTTTCTTCAATCTGTAAAAGTACAAAAAGCCTGGATTAAAAAATACCATAAAATTGATTGGAATAGTAATGGCAATTCGCTGTGAACATCGAAGAAATAAACCTTACTCTACAAAAATGTTATATTTCCCCAATAAGCCAATTAAACCAGTCATGGAAAATTTTGCCTTCTTGATCCGATTTATTTCCGGGTCGATGGAAAAATTAATTGAAGTCCGAAAATCAGCTTTTTCAAGGATTGTTCGGTCAAATATAGCCCCACTCAGGTCGCAATTATCGAATATCGCCCCAGTCAAATCGGCTTCTCCAAAATCGACATCCACCAAGCTACAGTTTTTGAAAGTCCTGGATTTCAGTTTCAGCTTATAAAAGGAAGCCAGGTCCAACTGGCAATCTGCAAAATCGACGGAAAACAAGAATTCTTCACAATCGCTAAAAATGATCCCCAGCAACTTACAGTTTGCAAATCTCACATCCTTCAGTGCAGTGCCTTTTGTTTTCACATTGCTGAGGTTGCAATTGGTAAACTCACACTCCATGAAAGAAATATCGGAAAGATCGACACCAGATAAATCGCAATCGGTAAAAGTGCAATTCTCGTATTCGCCTTTTTCGATACCCTTTTCGGTGTAGTCGATTGCTTTAAAAGATTGGTCTTCTATGTATTTGTCTGTCATAAATATCCATCAGTTTTGCTTCAATACGAATTGATAGTGGCAAAGATAAGAGAAAACTGGAATTGGATAATTCCATGTTGCAACACATTTTGCTGCACAAAATGGGGGATTACCAATGACAGTGTTTTGTAAGGGGCTGGTTGATAGTATTATTGGGAATCACTAATGAAAAACAATAGTTGAACCCTTTCCGGGTTCTATCATCGTATTGTCCAGTAACCATGCACTGCCCCGACCAAGGTACGGGGCAAGCTGTACATGGCTATTCATGTTTAATCCCTTCGGGATTGGTCGGAGCAAATAACCACGGAGTGGTTAAATGTGAATAGCCATAGGTGAAACCTATGGACTGGAAGTCGTATTATGTATAAACCCTGAAGGGGTTTAACTACATGTGGGTATATCCCTTAGCCGATCCGAGGAATCTCTTTTCTGTCATTTCTTTTTGTGCCCAAAATTTTGGGTTGGAGCTCGAAATGACAGGGCTTATTGGGTGAAGTCAAGGGGTTTGAACGGGCTACTCCCGCTCAATCCCCCCGCCCCCTGTGAGCCAACGCCATCGTCATTTCGACCGTAGGGAGAAATCTGTTGG
>JAIOYV010000060.1 GCA_021740905.1 Bacteroidales bacterium | reverse complement strand
ACCAAATAAACCAAAAAGGAGGCAACATGTAAACCAAACATAAACGAATCTTGACAGTAGCGTAAGCCACTGAATAGGGAATTTATGCGCTTATCCCAAATGGGTTTCTAATATTACTCAGATTAGGAATAGCTGATGGCTATCGATTCGGAAACCTTTTCTAAAAGTTCCAGCATTTCATCTTTCAGATCATGGCAGCTGCCAATTTCCAGTACGGCCACCACTTTTTCCTGATAAATAAGTGGCACCACCACCACATTGGCCGATTCAATTTCGCCCATTCCCGACTGGATAAAAATAAATTCTTTTGGGGCATTTTTAAACAGGATGGTTTTGTGCTCCAAGGCAGCCTGTCCTACCAGGCCTTCGCCAAGGTCAAACTCGTTGGCATTGGTTTTCCGCACATTAAAGGCGTACGAACCAATAAGCTTATATTTTTCATCGGAGTTGAAATAAAGGGCTGCCACCTGAAAATCGAGGATTTCGGCCAGCAACGATAGCAATTCGTTCGACAGGGTACCTAATTCTTTTTCTTCGCGCAAAAACAAGTTAACCTTATTGGTTGACGTTTGCAACCAATTCACCCTTTCCTGCTGCCCCGATAACTCTTTCAGGTTCGAGCGCATCAGCACCAAGGCATTGCCAAGCACATCGTTTTGGCCCAGCACCTGGTAGTCCTCATCGAATTTACCCTGGCCCACATCGCGTGCAAAGGAGGCACTCTTGTTAAAGATGGTTGCCAAAGTATTCAGTGAATTTCCCATTTCGGCTATTTCATCGCGCCCTATTACAGGTAAAGGTTCCGGCAATTCACCTTTTGTCATTTGCTTCACCGACTCGACAGAATCAATCAATGGCCGCGTTATCGATCTTATAAAACGGTTTACAAAGAATATCGATATAAGCAGAAAAGCCACAATCACCGAAAGGATAATCAGAAACAGATTCCTCAATGGGGTGCTAATAAAATCGTCCTTCGGAATTACTACACCAATAAAATATTCATAGACATCGTAATATTGAAAAAATACAATCAGCCTTTTGTCCGACATGGGCGAGGGGGTTTCGAAAGAATAAACCTCGCTGCTTTCTGCCATTTGCACATCCATTAGGGTTTGTTTGCCTTTGTAGGCATTGATCAAATTGTCGAAATAAGTGCGCTTTTTCAGGTCGGTGGTTTCGAACCAGTTTTCTCCTTCAGCATACGCATCCACAACCATTAAACCTTTGTAGTCCTCATTGTCGGAAACAATAAAAGGATGCCCTGTTTCGAGGATTTTTTTGTTGTGGAATTTTTCTTTAATCAGGCTAAGGTCTTTTTCCTTTTCGCCCACATACAACATGCCTTTGATTTTCCCATCAATCATAATAGGCTCATAAGCTGTAATATACCAATCATTCACCACATAAGCCCTTCCGTGGTACGTCTCACCACGCTCAACAGCCTGAATAACAGGCGAACCATTAGGAATAAATGTACCTACAGCACGGCTTCCATCTATATTCTTCACATTGGTCGCTATCCTGAGATAACCATATTCTATTTTCTGAAAAATAGTGGTAGTTTCGGAACCAAGCGACTGTATTTTATCTACAATTTTTTTGTTGTATTGCAACTGTTCCGGGCCTTTCGACCACATTGGAACGCGCACATCAATAGTATCATGGCTCAATTGGTTTACCGCCTTAAATGCAATCTTCTGATTTGGATTTTCCTTTATTTCCTCTTTGTAGGTTTCGTAAAATACATGATGGGCAAATTTCATGTCCTCTTTCACTTTTTTTACCTTTAGCGTATTTTGTATATCGAACATATCGACAAAATCGCTCAACTGCCCTTGCATTCGCAAGCTATTGCGGGTAAATATGCTATGTTGGGCGTACTCAAAAATAAACAGCCCCAAAAAAACAAACAGTATAGTAAGAAGGCTCAATAGGAAGATGGTGAACTGTACCCTCAATTTATGGTTCTTCGTAATTCTCATTTTCGCTTTTGCTTTATTCAGGGATTCATACGGGAAGGAGTAGAAATGGTTAATAGTGATTGAGAGAAAAGCTTTGCTTTCAGTAATCTTTAAAAAGATTTGCTATTTTTGAAAGTGAAAAATCAACACGTTCAAGACACATTATAAACTTTATACCCTTAAATGATGAGAGGAATTCTAGTAGTAGTATTTTTTACAATTGTGGGTAATTATCTATTCGCACAAGATGTCATTTACAAACAAAACGGGGATGAGATAAAATCCAAAATCATTGAAATTACTTTTGAAACAATCAAATATAAAGAATTTGATTTTCAGGATGGACCTACAAAACACATAAATGCTTCGGAAGTCTTTATGATCATCTATGAAAGTGGGAAACGAGAGCTTATTACCCCAATCAAGGGCAAGAATTCAACCCAAGTATCCGAGCAATATATTGTTGATAGAGCCGATGAAGAGGATGATAATAAGAAAAATGAATTTATGATTGGCCCAGGATACGGAAATAGCTATGGAGGCTTTGGTTGCAGGATCCAATGGAAAAGAGGTAGAGAGCTGGGATACGGTTTTCATTTTGGTGTTGGCTATTTTCCGGAAGCTCCAATGCTTGCATCGGCAGGTATAAAACTTTTTTTCGAGAAACATTTATATTTCAATACACAATTTGGGTTTACTGGTTGGGAAGTCTATGATTCGAATAAGTATAGTCATTTTGGCGATGGTTCTTATCATCAGATATTGTACGGTCCGTCTATATTGGTCGGTGGAGATTGGACATGTGGAAAAAAAGCTGGACTTGGTTTTAATTTCGGATTAGGTGCAACTTACAATATTAATGTGGTAAACCAAGGTCCTTTGACCTTAGCTTTTGATTCGGGTTTAATTATTTGGTTTTAAGTGCATGTATATTTCGACAAAAAGTATTGACTAAAAAAAAGAAATCATGAAACAAATTGTATTGATTTTATTGATCGGATTAACCAGCAATTTACTTTTCTCACAAGACATAATTATAAAAAAGAACGGGAGTGAAATCAAAACCAAAATCATTGAAATTACTATTGAAACAATCAAATACAAAGAGTTTGATTTTCAAGAAGGGCCAATAAGGAATATTAATATTTCTGATGTGTTTATGGTTATTTATGAAAATGGAAATAGAGAAGTGTTCGCCAAAAAGGAAGATAACAAGTGGCAAGTCCCAATTTCGGCAAAAGGTTTTCACCCCCCTTCCGAAGGCAAGGCTGTTATTTATTTTGTGCGTGTCACCCCTTATGGTGCGTTAATATCCTTCGAGTATTTTCATCAGGACAGATACATTGGCATATTCAAAGGGAAAAATTACATGAGATACGAATGTGACCCGGGCGAACAACTTTTGTGGGCATCGTCGGAAAACAAGGAGTTTATCACAACAAACCTGGAAGCCGGCAAAACCTACATCGTGATGGTTGATGTGTTGATGGGTGCATGGAAGGCCCGGGTAGGGCTTCGGCCAATAAGTGTAAAGGACGAACAGGATTTTGTAAAAGCAAAGAGACTAATAAACAAGAAAGAACCGGCTGTTACTTCTGAAGAAAAAATTGAGGAGATGAACATCCGGCTCAAAGACTTTATCGCCAAAAAACTGCAGATGTACGAGGAAGTTTGGAAGCTCGAAAAAGACTTTAACCATATTTCGTCGGATATGGCTATTCCGGCCGAGGCGATGAAATAGGCTCACACATTTGAAATGATAACGCATAAAAATTTAAAGACATGAAAAAGTTGATGATTGTTTCTCTGTTCCTGATTTGTACAATTACTGGAAACACCCAGACTGCCCGGGATCTTTTCACAAAAAGTGATGTAAAGATTACTTGGTTGGGCATCGATTTCTCCCATGTGAAATTAATAGGCGATTTCTCGCAACTATGCAGCACACCTGAGACAAAGGTGCACCAGGTGCCTCTCTATTTCAAAAAGTGGAACCACGTCATCATTGCCGAACCCAAAAAATTCAATATTGCGTGGATGTTGCGGAAAGACTCGGTCCTATTCGACATCGATATGCTGATGGACATCAATGACAAGGCAAACCTGGAAAGCATAGAAACATCCAGGTGCCCCTCTTATTCAGCAGAAAACATGAAAGAGTTTATCGGGCAATACAATTTGGATGGCGGTGAAGGGATCGGCGTGTTTTTTATTGCCGAATGTCTAAACAAAAACATCCACGAAGGCACCTTTCACTTTGTGGCCATCAACATGAAAACAAAAGAAATTTTGCTACACGAAAGACTTAGCGGTGAACCCAGTGGATTTGGCCTTCGGAATTATTGGGCCAATTCGGTCTATCAAGTCATAAAGCAGATTGATAGAAAATACTACTATAAGTGGCAGAAAGAAAGTTTGAAATGATAATTGATGAATGTTGATTGATTAATTACTTGAAGAGGATAAATTTCCACATCTGTCCAATATGAAAGAACACCTCAGAGAGATGATATGGCGATAGAAAAGGGAATACAAGAAAATCCTGCCCTCGGAGAGAGCACATAGAAAATCGTTGCCGACAGGATTCTAACCAATCAGGCTTTCAAAATATATTTATATTTGCCGACCAAGGTAAATCGACAAACCAACCTAAGTTATGTTGTTGACTTATCGGAATGAAAAAGTAAGTAAGAATAAGAATGATAGGCGAAAAACAACTGGATATTTCAGATTTTTACCAGCTATTGTTTCAAAATACAAAAGTGACAATAGCTGAAGAATCTTTAAAAACGGTAAAATCCTGTTTCGAATTCCTGAGGGAGTTTTCGAAAGGCAAAATCATATACGGTATCAACACCGGGCTTGGCCCAATGGCCCAGTACCGCATCGACGAAAATGACCAAACCCAATTGCAATACAACCTAATCCGTAGTCATTCGGCAGGTTGTGGCGATGCACTGCCGGGCATTTACGTGAAGGCGGCCATGATAGCCCGGCTAAACACCTTGTCGTTGGGCTTTTCGGGCGTGCACCCCGAAGTTATCGAATTATTGGCATCCCTGATAAACCACGATGTGTACCCTTTTATCCCCGAACATGGCGGGGTTGGGGCCAGTGGCGACCTTGTACAGCTTTCGCACCTTGCGCTTGTTTTGATAGGTGAAGGCGAAGTTTTCTACAAAGATGAATTGAGGGCGACCGCAGAGGTTTTTGAGGAAATTGGTTTGAATGCCATCCATGTCCATATCCGCGAAGGCCTGGCCCTGATAAACGGGACTTCGGTAATGACAGGGATAGGCATCGTAAACACCATCCATGCTGAAAATCTTTTGAAATGGTCGGTGATTGCTTCCGCGATGATCAATGAGATTGTTGAATCATACGATGATCATTTTTCAGTTCGTTTGAATGCCTCAAAACTTCATGGAGGCCAGCAGGAAATCGCCAGGGCCATGCGCGAAATAGTTGCAGATAGTGCGTTGATCAGAAAACGTGAGGATCATTTGTTTAACGGCAAAGAAAACGGAAATGTAATCAATCACAAAGTGCAGGAGTATTACTCGTTGCGTTGCGTACCCCAAATACTTGGCCCTGTATACGATACCATCAGCAATACCAAAAAAGTACTGGAAGAAGAAGTAAACTCGGTGAACGACAACCCGGTGATCGACCATAAGAACCAGGATGTATTGCACGGTGGCAACTTTCATGGCGATTATGTGTCGTTCGAGATGGATAAGCTGAAAATTGCCATCACCAAACTTTCGATGCTGGCCGAAAGGCAACTCAATTTTTTGTTGAACGACAAGCTGAACAATATCCTGCCACCATTTATCAATCTTGGTAAACTGGGGTTAAATCTCGGCCTTCAGGGAACACAATTTACAGCCACGTCAACTGTGGCCGAGAACCAAACCCTGTCGAACCCCATGTATATTCACAGCATCCCCAACAACAACGACAATCAGGATATCGTGAGCATGGGCACAAACGCCGCTTTGATCACCAAAAAAATAATCGATAACACTTTTCAGGTTCTTGCCATCGAATTCCTGGCTATTGTTCAGGCTATCGACTACCTGGGGCAACAATCGAAATTGTCGGTAAAATCGAGGGAGATATTCCACCAGATACGAGACATTGTGCCCCGCTTCGAGCAGGACACGATAAAATATAAAGACATTGACAACATCAGGGATTTCCTGATCAATAACCGCCCAAATATTCTGTAAGATATGAAATACGCGCTAGTAACAGGAGGTTCGAGAGGGATTGGAAAAGCCATCAGCATAAAACTTGCTGAAATGGGCTATTTTGTGCTGATCAATTTCAACGCCAACACCACCGATGCTGAAAATACTTTAAACGAGATCAGGACAAAAGGGGGCGATGGTGAGCTGTTTCAATTCGATGTAAGCGACCCGGAAATGATAAAAATTGCCATTGAGGGCTGGCAGGCAAAACACCCCGATGAGCATATCGAAGTGCTGGTGAACAATGCCGGGACCAGCAAAGATATGTTGATGATCTGGATGGACGAAAAGGACTGGACAAACGTGATTCGCACAAATCTTGACAGTTTTTTCTATGTTACACAATTGCTGTTGAAAGATATGCTGATCAATAAATTTGGTCGGATCATAAATGTGGTTTCCCTATCAGGGATAAAAGGTCTACCAGGCCAGACCAATTATTCTGCGGCCAAAGCCGGGGTGATTGGGGCTACCAAAGCCCTTGCACAGGAAATCGGCAAAAAGAATGTGACTGTAAATGCAGTTGCCCCCGGGTTCATCAGAACTGACATGACCAAAGACCTGGACGAAAAAGAGCTAAAGAAAATGATCCCCCTCAACCGTTTTGGGATGCCCGAAGAAGTGGCCGAAGTGGTTGGGTTCCTAGCCTCTGAGAAATCATCGTACATCACCGGGGAGGTTATTAATATCAATGGGGGACTTTATACGTAGACGGCATTTCTAAGTCGGCAGTTCACAGTAGGCAGTTGGAAGGTTTGCTGAAAATAAGATTTTGAAGATAAAAACAGAAACATACTAACTTAGATTGGAAACCAACGACAGGAGACTGAGGACAAAGGACAGACGACTGAAGACTGAAAACAGAGGACTGAAGACTGGATTGATAACAAAAAAAATATAGACCTTACTATGAACAGAAGAGTAGTAATAACCGGGATGGGGATTTATTCGACCTTGGGCAAAAACCTGGATGAAGTAAAAGATTCATTGTACAACGGAAAGTCGGGCATTGGGATTGATCCGGCAAGAAAGGAATTTGGGTTTAGGTCTTCCCTTACAGGTATTATCGAAAGACCCCTTTTAAAAGGAATCCTTCCGCGCAGGTTGCGGATTGGCCTGGCCGAGCAAGGCGAATATGCTTATGTGGCCACCATGGAAGCATTGGAAAATGCCAGGATTGATCAGGAATTTCTCGACAAAAATGAAGTGGGCATTCTGTATGGCAACGATAGCTCCGCAGTACCGGTAATCGAAGCTATCGATATCGTAAGGGATAAGAAAGACACAGCCATGATCGGTTCAGGCTCCATTTTTCAGTCGATGAACTCCACCATTACCATGAACCTGTCTGTAATCCTCAAACTAAAGGGCATAAACTTTACCGTGAGCGGGGCCTGTGCAAGCGGTTCGCACGCTATTGGCATGGGCTACCTGATGATAAAGCAGGGCTTGCAGGATACCATAATTTGCGGTGGGGCGCAGGAAATAAATGCCTACTCGATGGGCAATTTCGATGCCCTGAGCGCATTCTCGATCCGCGAAGATGAACCGACCAAAGCGTCCAGACCTTTTGATGCATCACGGGATGGCCTGGTCCCCAGTGGAGGCGGCGCAACCATTGTCCTCGAAAGCTACGAATCGGCCATTAAAAGAGGAGCACCCATCCTTGCCGAATTGATAGGTTATGGCTTTTCATCCAACGGCGAGCATATCTCGGTCCCGAATGTGGACGGGCCTGCAAGGTCATTGTCCAATTCGCTTAAAGATGCCGGAATAAGTCCTGATAAGGTGGACTATATCAACGCCCATGCAACCTCAACACCCGTGGGCGACCTCAACGAAGCCAAAGCCATAGACCTTATATTTGGAAAATCGAAGCCCCTGGTCAGCTCCACAAAGTCGATGACCGGACATGAAATGTGGATGGGCGGGGCCAGCGAAGTGGTTTACTCCTTGCTGATGATGCGCGATTCGTTTATCGCCCCCAACATAAACCTGGAAAACACCGACGAAGAATCTGCCAAATTAAACATAGTCCGAAACACAATCGACCATAACATTGATATTTTCCTCTCTAATTCCTTTGGTTTTGGCGGGACAAATTCATCGCTGGTGGTGAAGAAAATGATTGGTTGATTGGGTAATTTGGGAATTAAGGAATTGGGTATTTATGATGAGAGAAGTGAATTTCGCAATGACTATCTTGCATGAAACAGGTGTAGGACATATTCCACTAATTCAACAAATTTGGGATAAATGAGATTAAAACTTACCATTTTTCTGATCCATCTGTTTGCAGGCTATTTGTTGCGTGCGCAAGTTGAGCCTACGCCTACCTATGAAAGAACAGTCAAAGTGCTCTCGTTTAATATTTATCATGGCGAAACCATGAAAGGCGATTTTAACCTGGATGCAATAGCCCAAGTAGTTATCAATGCCGATGCCGATTTTGTAGCACTGCAGGAAGTGGACCATAAAACAAACCGTGCACATAATTACGATTTGGCCACAGAACTTGGCTGGAGAACAAAAATGTCCCCCCTATTTGGCAAAGCAATGAATTACGATGGTGGCGAATACGGCGAGGGGATATTGTCGAAATTTACTTTTCTCCAAACCAGGAATGTGCCCCTACCTTTTTCTCCCGGAAATGAACCCAGGGCTGCCTTGGAAATAATTTCAGTGCTGCCATCGGGCGACACCATTGCATTTATTGGGACACACCTCGATCACCTGGAAGATGAAACAGACCGGGTGGCTCAAGTTAAAAAAATCAACGAGGAGTTTTTTTCTAATCGCTATCCTACAATTTTAGCCGGCGATATGAACGCCCTGCCAGGGAGTAAGGCAATCAATATCCTCGAAGAAATATGGGCACCATTATATAACAAATCGAACCCCACCCCAACCTATCCTTCCAACAATCCTGAAAAGAAAATTGACTATGTGATGTTTTATCCTGCAACCAGGTGGCACGTTCTTTCAACAGAGGTAATCTGCGATTCCGTTGCATCCGATCATTGTGCTTATTTGGTGACTTTAGAGTTATTGACTGAGTAAAAGATTTAATATTAGAAGGAAATGAAATTAGAGTTAGACTTAGACACAATTAACAGAAATGCAAAGCGATGGGAAGATAAAAACTGGCGGTTCAGAAGCTTTCTGAAAATGCAGGATTCTGACAAAATCGACGAGATGGTAGCCGGGATATACGAAGAGGTGCTTGAAGGGGTTGATTGCACCGAATGTGGAAATTGCTGCATAGAATTGGATACTTGCTTTAGTGGCCCTGAAATTGACCGTATGGCCACGGCGTTGGGCATCGACAAAAAAAAGTTCATTAAGGAATCGACCAAACCAGATGAATTTGGGGCCAAGGACAAATTCTTTTTAAACTCGAAGCCATGCAAATTCTTAAAAGACAAGAAGTGTACAATCTATGAGTTAAGGCCTGAAGAATGTAGCTCGTACCCTTATCTGCACAAAGAGGGTTTCACATCCCGACTATTTGGGGTAATGCAAAATTATGAGATTTGCCCCATTGTTTATAATGTGTATGAGATTTTGAAGCAATGGTTTAATTATAGATAGCCAGGTGAACAATTCAGGCAAATGGAATGTATATATTGAAACTATTTTTAACCTAAACCTGAAAAAATGAAAAAGACATTTATTCTCTTGGTCGCTATTGTCATCTCGGCGAATCTCACACAACTGAAAGCTCAAAATTATTCCACAGGATTCGACACACCTGCCGGGATGGCCAATTGGACTGAATTTAGAAAGGGCGATGCAAACCCTTTTTATTATTGGGAAATCTCCACTTTTTCCAGCCTATCAGCTCCCAATTGCCTGTCTCACGGCTATCCGGTGGGCGGGACAGTTGCCACCGATGATTGGTTCGTATCCCCGGCTTTCGATTTTTCGAATGGGGGAAGTATCGATTCTGTTTGGCACTCGTTTGCCGGGTTCGGGCTTCCAATGGCTGGAGACACTGTTGCCTTCTATTTATTGACCGGTTCAAACGATCCTGATCTGGCACTTTCTAAAACCATGTTGTTCGATTACCGGGATACAAATTACGTAGCAGACAATACGTGGACCCTCGATACAAATATCGTTGTGCCGCCTCAAACCGGATCGAGTTATATTGCATTTAGATACTACACCACTAACAATTGGCTGGATGTTAAATTTGACGATGTGAGGATTAGCAGTACCGGTACTATTGGAATATCTGCCCTTTCCAACAATAATTTGAATATCTCTCTTTTTCCCAATCCAGCAAGCGAGGTAGTTTCCTTGCAAGTACCCGATGAAATTAATATCCATAGTCTTTTGTTGTTCAACGCAGCCGGACAACAAGTCGTGCAATTTGATAAAGACAACAGAACGATCGACCTTCAAACAATACCAGGAGGGCTTTATATTTTGAAAATCGCCACTAACAAAGGGATCGTAACCCAAAAATTAATCAAGTGAAAGTTTTAAATAAAACACGTCGGCAATTTCTCAAGAATTTTTCTCTGGCCTCTTTATCGGTGGGGCTTTTACCCACAATAGCAAAGGGAAATGGGATTGCAGCAGAATCAAAGGCAACTCTCAATTGTAATCTCACAACACCGGATTATTATGGTGAAGGTCCTTTTTACACACCCAACCCGCCTACGATTCAGAATAACCTGCTTGTCGCATCAACCGAACCGGGCGTAAGACTTATCCTTAGCGGGCAAGTTAGGACGCTCGATTGCACCGAGCTGATCCATAATGCGGTGATTGATGTCTGGCATGCCAACGATGCTGGGGCTTACGATAATGTTGGTTACAATCTTCGGGGCATTACTTATTCAAATAACCAGGGCTTTTATATGTTCGAAACCATCCTGCCCGGGCATTATTTGAACGGGGCCAATTACCGGCCTTCGCATATACACCTTAAAATCACACCGCCCGGTTTCGCTACCCTTACCACACAGCTTTATTTCGAGGGCGATCAGTATATTCCTATCGATGCAGCAGCCTCTATCAGCAGTGGACAATACGATGCGACACACCGGATAATCCCAATCACCATGAATACCGATGGGAAGTACGAAGGCACCTGGGATATTGTGGTCGATGGAAACGGAACAGTAGGCATGAGTGATTTACATCTGGAAAAAGGGATGATTTATTCGGCCAGCCCAAATCCCTTTTCCGATTCGGTAAATATCAACTATGGCGTATTCCATGAAAATGTGGTAAGCTTGTGGGTATTTGACTTGCAAGGCCGAACTGTCGCTAAATTGGAAGAAAAATCGCTAAAAGCCGAAAAGTACACAGCCACCTGGCAACCCGACTCAAACTTGCCCAAAGGTTATTACTTCATCGCATTAAAAGTCAACGATATTCAAGTTCATTACATCAAAGTGTTAAAGCATTGATTTAATTAATCCCAATTTTGGAGATATAAAATAGTTTCTCGCTAGTTTCCAGATTACTCCTTTTTCCTGGAATTTTTGTATCTTAGTTCAACCAAAATTTTAGAAAATATGATGCTACCTGGAATATTGAAGATAAGGAAATATGGTAAGACCAGTGAGATTTCCCTACCCGATTTCGATTTCGAATACAAGCTTTGGAAAAACGAACTGGCCTTTATGTCGAAGCAGCTAAGGCTTTTCCAACAACGGATCGATGCCATCAAGGTTGAATATGCCCACGAAAAGGATATCCGGAAAGCCAATCCTGCGCTGGCATTAATTTCTCCTATCCTGCAAAGTATCGATCAGTTGTTGAGCAACATTAAAACCCAGGAGGAAGAAATTGCCCATTATGTGAAAGATTTCCCGATCAATCGTAACCATGTTTATTATCAAGAGCGCAATAGTCTGAAAACAGTTTTTGTTTCCATACAACAGGAATATAGGTCGTTTACGAAATTTTTAAAGGTAAACCTGAGCAATTTGCTGTTTATCTAAAACAAAAAACGTAGGCAAATCACTCTGCCTACGTTTTTTGTATTTTGTTGTAGATATCCTCTACTGTATAAATCCTTTCCTTCGGAGCAAAGGCTCAATCTTTGGTTTTGCACCACGGAATTTTTCGTACAGAACCATTGGGTCCTCTGTATTCCCTTTTGATAACACATTTTCGCGGAAGGCAGTGGCAGTGGCCTGGTCGAACAAACCATTTTCTTTAAAAGCCTCAAAAGCATCAGCATCTAATAATTCGGCCCAGATGTAGCTGTAATAACCGGCTGAATATCCTCCACTAAAAATATGTGCAAAATAGGTACTACGATAACGGACAACAATTTCGGGTATCAGGCCAATTTTTTCCAGCGACTCTTTTTCGAATTTGTTCACATCCAGCATTTCAGGCTCTTTCAGAGTGTGCCAATCCATATCGAGATAGGCTGCCGATAAATATTCCACAGCCACAAACCCCTGGTTGAAATGGGAGCTGGCAGTCATTTTATCCACCAAGGACTGTGGGATAATTTCGTCGGTTTGATAATGTTTGGCAAACAGGCTTAGAGCTTCGGGTTCTGAACAGAAATTCTCCATAAACTGAGATGGCAGTTCCACAAAGTCGCGGGCCACATTGGTCCCGGCCACTCCTGGGTATGTGCAATCCGAAAGCAATCCGTGCAGAGCATGGCCAAACTCGTGGAACAGGGTTTCTACCTCATCGAAATTTAGTAGGGAAGGGGTGTCGCCTGTGGGTTTTGAGAAATTACAAACGACCGTAATTACAGGACGGATATCTTTTCCATCCTTATTGCTTTGCTGGCGGAATTCGGTCATCCAGGCACCACCACGTTTGCTTTCGCGAGGGAAGAAATCCATATACAAAATACCTAAATGGGTGTTGTCGTTGTTGAGGACTTCAAAAACATGGGCTTCAGGGTGGTAAGTCGGAATATCAGTACGCTCGTTAAAGCTGATGCCATATAGATTATGGGCAACTGCAAAAGCACCGTCAATTACATTTTCGAGTTTGAAATAGGGGCGCATTTCTTCTTCGTCCAGATCGTATTTTGCTTTCCGGAGTTTTTCGGCATAATACCACCAATCCCAGGCTTCGAGCTTGAACCCGCCCTTTTCGGCATCGATCAGTTTTTGCAATTCTACCACTTCGGCTTTGGCCATTGGCAATGCTTTCTCCCACAATTGATCCATAAAGTTGAATACATTTTCGGGTGTTTTTGCCATGTTTTCGTCCAGCACATAAGCAGCGTGAGATTCGTACCTAAGCAGATGGGCACGTTCGACCCTAAGTTTAACTATTTTCTGAACACTCTCCTTATTATCGTTTTCGTTATTATTGTCGCCACGCATAATGTAGCCTTTCAGAATTTTCTCGCGTAAGTCCCGTTTTTCGGAATATTGAAGAAAAGGGATCATACTTGGCTTTTGCACTGTAAATAGCCATTTGCCTTCTTGCCCGGCAGCTTTTGCTTCATCGGCAGCAGCATCTATTACCGATTGAGGAAGACCCACCAAATCATCGGAGTTTTCGATAAACATCTGGAAAGCATTGGTTTCGGCCAATTGATTTTCTGAGAATTTTAACTCCAACAAAGACAATTCCTTGTTGATTGCCCGGAATCTTTCCTGGTCCTCCGCTTTCAGATTAGCGCCACCACGCACAAATCGCTTATACACTTTGTCGAGCAAGCGCATTTGTTCTGTATTGAGGTTCAATTCATCCTTCTTGTCAAAAACTGCTTTCACATTTTTAAACAGGTCGGGGTTCAACCCAATATCGTCCTGATGTTGCGACAACAAGGGCGAAACCTCTTTGGCAATGGCCTCAATCTCGGAGTTTGTCAACGCCGATTTCAAGTTGAAAAACACACTGCTCACATTGGTAAGCAACTCGCCACTATAATCTAATGCTGCAATTGTGTTCTCAAAAGTAGGATCAGCAATTTTTACAATTGCTTCAACTTCTTCCTTCTGTTGGTTCATGCCTTTTTTAAAAGCAGGCAGGTAATGCTCCGTTTTTATCTTATCGAAAGGCGGAACCTGATAAGGGGTAGTATACTCCGTGAAAAAGGGGTTTGTGTCCATGTCTTCACTTTTAGGTTTTGTTTGTTGGTTGTTGCACGACATAATCCCAAACGCCAGTGCAAGCATTAAAATAAACGATTTCTTCATTATGTAAATTTTTTTGGCGAAAGTAGTAATAAGAATTTGATATGATTGTTGTTGTGATATGCTATGGAACAGGTTTGTGAAAATCTCAGTTTTTTAACAGGTAGAGACACGATTGGTCTCGTTTTACAAAGGGCATTGTTAAATTTGAAGAAATGAGGCGGCTCTTAAAGAATAGAGTTTGATACTGAAAGAAAACAATTGTGTCGGGAGTGATTTTATTCATGGAACAAAGATTTTTGGCAATTTTTTTATGTGTATCGAAGTAAGTTTCACTTTTTTCAATATTGAAAAAACCATCTTTCCATTCGTTGCGCATTTGATCGAGTTGATTATTTTGTTCTATTGCCTTTTTCTTGCCTATTGAGCCGCGAATACTCCCTGAAAGCTTTGATGCAGCCATCCTTTGTCTTTGTGAAGGACGCGGATAATATTCGCAAGCTCCAAATCTTTTAGAAGCCTCCTTGCATTTTCGTTTCTATGTTCCATAGTTACATTTGACATGATCTTGATGCTGATAAAGCTATAAGATTTGAAATATTATTCATCACCTAAATCGTGTTAATGATTAGTTTTATAAAAATACTAATCTTTTTTGCATTACTATACCGCAGACGGTATAAATCCCGCATTTACCATATTGGGCTAAAGCTCCTATCAACTTGTTTATCAATATACCCCGACCTAAAGGACGATGCTATTGATGTGTGGAAATTTATCCCGTGCGATGTATAATTTCAAGCAGGTTTGTGCCTTTTAGACCAAGCTTATAAAGGAACTATGCTATTCAATAATAATTTTCTTGGTGAAAAATTCTTCATTCGATTTTATTTTCAACATATAAATCCCATGTGCCAATCCAGGTAATAGAATTTCACTATCGTTAATAATTTCATCAACATGTATCAATTCCCCTAAGGTATTGTATAATTCAATTCCAAGTCGATTGCTTCCGTTTTCGATTTTGAGGTGAAAAGTTCCATTACTTGGATTGGGATAAACCTGCATGAAAGATTCGTGATTTTCAATTGAAACTATTGGAATATCAAGGATTTGCCCGGTAGTGCAATAGAATTTTTCATGATCAACTGCGGTTCCATCTCCAAGTTGGCTGATATAATTATGTCCTGTCCCGCAAATTACACTTCCATCGCCTTTTATTCCCAAGGTATGATGGCCATATACACTATTGGCATAGACGAAGCCTTCGGCAGCAGATACGCATTTCCAGTCGTAGCCAAAATCGACATCAATAGGAGAATTTTGCTGAAGAAGACTACCATCTCCCAACTGACCAACAGCATTATATCCCCAAGCCCAGAGGCTGCTATCGGCTTTAATTGCAAAGGCAAAGGCCGAGCCTGCTTCCACTTTGGCCCAATCGGTATCAGTCCCAACCTGGACAGGGATGTCCTCCTGGATTATGGAGCCTGTGCCCAACTGTCCATTGCCATTGAACCCCCAGCTCCAGAGCGTTCCGTCCGATTTTACACCAATCGAAAATTCAAATCCTGCCGAAATATCCACCCAGTTGGTATCGTTTCCCAACTGCACGGGATAGCTGCTCGAACCAATGGAATCGATCCCCATTTGGCCATTGCCGTTGGAACCCCAAGCCCAGAGGCTGCCATCCGATTTCAGTGCGAGTGAATGTCCGCCACCTCCCGAAATCTTCGCCCATGAAGTGTCGGTGCTGATTTGTACCGGTGCATGGCGGTCGGTCTGGCTACTGTCCCCAACCTGCCCATTGTAGTTGAAACCCCATCCCCAAAGACTGCCGTTGTTGGCAATGGCAAGGGTGTGCGCCTGTCCGCAAGCAATATTTTTCCATAAGGTGGTGCCAACTTGCACCGGCGATGTCTGCTGTTGTGTATTTCCAATCCCCAGCTGGCCGTTTCCGTTTAGGCCGCAAGTCCACAGCGAACCGTCCCATTTCAAAAGGACGGAATGAAAACTGCTTGCCACCACCTTTTTCCACACATGGTCGGTGCCAATCTGAAGAGGTACGTCTGAACTATTGGTATTGCCCAGGCCCAACTGCCCGTTCCCGTTGTTTCCCCACGACCAGATGGTGCTGTCGGAACGAAGGGCAAGCGAAAATTCGCCCCCACAACTAACCTGTTGCCAGCTTTGGGCATATAATTTTAAGCCAAGTAATGTAATAATCAATAAGGTAATGAAGGTCCGCATGTAGAATGATTTTTAATTTTTGTTTTCAAAAGTAGAGAAAAAATTATCTTTCCATTGTCAGGAAAGGAAATTTTTGGATTATAGTTGTATTAAAGTTCAGGATTCGTATTTTTAGGCCAAAATATAAAATCCGATTTCGATGGAAAACATACGCATTTTATGCTTAAAACCAGAGTTTTTTCAAACCAAAGCAGCCATATACCAGGGTGGGAACATGCTCTTTCTAAAATCGATAAAGCATCCAGCCGAAAAGCTGGCCAGTTTTAACAAGGTTGTCGAGCAGCACCAATACAGGGCCGATGAAGTATTACGCGAGTTGAAGGATGCCGATATCCGTATCGATCTGATCCGTGTGGTAATTGGCAGGGGGGGGCTGATAAAGCCAATCCCTTCGGGAATTTATGAGGTGAACGACCGGATGAAAGAAGATTTAATCAATGCGTCCCTGGGTGTTCATTCTGTTAATCTTGGTGGGCTAATTGCCGACGATCTGGCCAAAATGCTGCCCGATGCCAAAGCCTACATTGCCGATCCGGTTGTGGTGGATGAAATGGACGATATTGCACGAGTAACGGGTTGGCCCGAATTTCAACGACATTCAGTTTTTCATGCACTTACCCAAAAGGCAATAGCCCGCCGACATGCCAAAGCGGTTATGAAGAACTACGAAGAAATGAACCTGATCGTGGCCAATCTTGGCGAAGGGATTTCAATTGGGGCGCATAAACAAGGCAAGGTGGTGGATGTGAACCAGGCTTTCGACGGCGAAGGCCCATTTTCGCTCGAACGAAGTGGCAGCTTGCCTGTTGGCGATTTGGTGAAAATGTGTTTTAGCGGGAAATATTCCGAGCAGGAAATCCTATATAAGATCCGGGCGGAAGGTGGAATGATGGCCCATTTCAACACCCGGAGTCTATATGAGATCGAAGAAATGATAGATGACGGGAATGAAAAAGTGGCATTTATTTTTAAAGCCATGGCTTATCAGGTGGCCAAATATATTGGTTCACTTTTCGCAGCCCTAAAAGGTGAGGTCGATGGTATTATCCTTACAGGCATGATTTCGCACAATAAGATGTTCACCGATTTTATCATTGAATACATAGGTAAACTTGCCCCGGTCCATATATATCCGGGCGAATGTATTGCCGATGGGCTTGCCCTTAATGCCCTTATGATGCTGAAAGGGGAAATTGAAGTAAAAGAATATGTTTAGCCATCGACATTGAAACATTCGCCATTTATTTGGCGTAATCAAAAACGTGCTTTAGCTGAATATATCAATAGTGGATTTATAAAAACCAATCAATATCAATGAATTTAATCCTTGCCATAAACCCGGGTTCAACTTCAACAAAAATTGCAATTTTTGAAGGGCCACACCAGGCATTTGTGACCAATATAAATCACTCGATCGAAGACCTTAAACCTTTCAAGAAAATTACAGATCAGCGAAGTTTTAGAAAGGAAATTATTCTCAGGGAATTGAATAATGCCAGCATCCATCTCAACAGTATCTTGGCGATTATGGGAAGAGGGGGGCTGGTAAAACCGGTGCGATCGGGGGTAATCGAAGTAAACGATGCCCTCATGCGTGACCTTATTGACAGTCCACTTGGCGAACATGCCAGCAATTTGGGCGGGTTGATTGCCCACGATATTGCATTGGAATTGAAAAATGCCAAAGCCTATATAGTGGATCCTGTTGTGGTCGACGAATTTGAGCCTATTGCGCGCATTTCGGGACACCCCTTATTCGAACGGAAGTCTATATTTCATCCTTTGAACCAAAAAGCCGTAGCTCGCCTTCATGCCAGTTCAATTGCTCGAAATTACGAAGATTTAAACCTGATAGTAGCCCACTTAGGAGGCGGTATCACTGTTGGTGCCCACAAAAAAGGGCGAGTTGTTGATGTAAACAACGGCCTCGATGCAGAAGGCCCGATTACCCCGGAACGTTCGGGCACATTGCCCTGCGGCGATTTGGTGAATCTTTGCTTTAGTGGCAAATTCACACACGACGAAATTAAACTAATGTTGAAGGGCAAAGGTGGCTATGTGGCCTATTTCGGGACCAACGATGGCTACAAGGTTCAGCAAATGGCAGCTGCCGGTGATGAAAAGGCCCAACTGATACAGGATGCTCTTGCCTATCAGGTGGCTAAATTTATAGGTGCTATGTCTACCGTGCTGAAAGGCGAAGTTGATGGGATATTGTTGACAGGCGGAATGGCCCATGGACAAACCATTGTCGATGCTATTACAGAGCGGGTCCGACATATCTGTCCTGTATTTGTTTACCCCGGCGAAGATGAAATGCGTGCACTGGCAATGAATGGCCTTCGGGTAATCAACGGGCAAGCCGATATTGTGGAGTATACTTAGAGTCTTTATAGAAATGAATCTCGCTATTTTTGGATTAAAACCTTCACTTGAAGAAGTCATAAAATCAGATAATTATGCTGATTTTGTGATTGGAAGAGTGGTTCGTGAATTTAAAGAAAGATATCTTGTGTTTACCGCTGGCGGGGAGTTTGATGCCGAAATCACCGGAAATCTTCGCTATTCGGCCCAAAGCAAAACCGATTTTCCCGCAGTTGGCGATTGGGTTGCTTGTATCCCTGTCGATGAACAATTGGCGATTATTCATTCTGTGTTGCCCCGCAGCAGTTTGCTCGAAAGGCAAGCCGTCGGAAAACATGGCGAAACCCAAGTAATTGCCGCCAATATCGACGAAGCCCTTATCGTGCAGTCTGTCGATCGCAACTTCAATATCAACAGGCTGGAACGCTACCTTACAATATGCTATGCGACTGGGATCGATGCTACCCTCGTCCTCACAAAAACGGATTTACTTGTTGAAGATGAAATAACTAGCTTTCTGGAACAATTAAAAGGACGAGGTAAAACCATTACTGTACTGCCTGTTAGCAACGTTTCAATGCAAGGTTACCCCGAACTGAATGCACATCTGAAAAAAGGCAATACGTATTGTGTTCTTGGTTCATCAGGTGTTGGGAAATCTACCCTAATCAATAATCTCATGGGGCAGGATTATATGAAAACTTCGGTAATCAGCAAAAGCAACCAAAAAGGAAGACATACGACCAGTCATAGGGAACTAATCGTGCTGGAAAAAGGGGCTATTCTTATTGATACGCCCGGGATGAAAGAATTGGGTATAACCGATAAGCAGGAGGGTTTATCAATGACCTTCGGCACAATCTCGGAGCTTTCAAAGGAATGTAGATTCTCCGATTGCTCCCATACGAACGAATCGGGATGTGCAATCCTCCTTGCGGTGGAAAATGGGGAAATTGACCATGCCACTTACAATAATTATCTGAAGATGCAACGAGAACAGGAGCACTTTCAATTATCAGTTGCTGATAAACGGAAGAAAGATAAAGAGTTTGGAAAGATGATAAAGTCGGTGTTGAAGAATAACAAAAGGGAGAAGTATTAGCCTATTAGTTATTGTATAAAATAGTTTTGGGGGTGCAATTTCAAACCAAGTCAAGCTAGAGCTACTCAAATCAACAAGCTTGAGAAAAAATGGTTTATCGGCTTTTTTATTTTTTTATTAGATGAAAAATTTGTTTCGCGCATTTTAATATGTAGTTTTAGCAAAAAATAGGAGTAGGCAAATTTTAATAAATAACAACAATGAAAGTTAAAGTACTTGCTTTTGCACTGACAACAGGATTAATCGCTGGTATAGGGCTTTTTATACTTACCTGGTGGATGATTATAACAACAGGAGGAAATGGCCAGTCAACTGTGATTGGCGCTGTGTTACGAGGCTATAACCTTTCTCCTATTGGTAGTCTTATTGGTTTTATATGGGCTTTTGCAGCTGGCTTTATTGGAGGGGCATTGTTCGCTTCAATTTATAACAAGCTTGCCCAATCTTCGGATGATTAATTGCGAAAACCCAGTATCTTCCTTCTAATTTCGCAATTGATTTTCAAAATGTCTTGTTCTTTTAGTTGCTTGAATTTGTATTTTCTTGCTTGGAATTTTTCCTGTCACTCCCACATTCAGGAAGTGAGAATCACAATATGTTACTAGCAGTTAAAACATTTTTGATCCTTATCCGTCTTTATGTCTGTTTATGATTTTGACAAAATTTGATTTATATTTTTCATTATAGGAACAAATAACAGCAAATAAAGACAGCATGAAACCAGCCATTCTTTTCTTCTTCACCATAGTAATTACAGTCTATTTTCTGGCCAATTGGTATATTTTTTCCCGTGGCATGAAAGCACTCGAATTCACCCATATCAAATCTGTTTTTACCTGGGCATTCTGGATATTGGTTATTAGTTTTCCCTTAGGTCAGTTTCTTGAGAGGGGCAATCCCAACGATATATTCCGGATGGTCAGCTTTACCGGTTCGTTTTATCTCGTCATCCTTTTGTATTCCATTATGATGGTGTTCTTTATAGATATAATCAGGCTTTTCGATGGATGGTTGAATTTTGTCCCAGCTTCTTTAAAAGCCGGGATCTTTTCAGGAAAAAGCCTTTTTATTGTAGTATCCGGTATATCAGTTTTGTTATTGATTGCTGGATACATCAATGCAATTAATCCCAGAGTAAATAAAATTGAAATTGAGGTGGACAAGATTGTGGCTGATCGAAAAGAAATAAAGGCTGTTTTGGTTACCGATATTCACATGGGGGCTATCATTCAAAACGGGCGCATCCAGAAAATGGTGAACATGATCAATAATTTGAATCCAGATATTGTTTTATTTGGCGGCGATTTGGTCGATCACAACCCCATTCCGGTAATTAAAAAGAAAATGGGCGAATATTTCAAACAACTGCACCCTAAACTGGGCATGTATGCCGTAACCGGTAACCACGAATTTATTGGTCATGCTCAAGTCAGCATCGACTATCTTTCCACAGTGGGGATAAATTATGTCCGCGATACTGCCATCAATGTAGGTGGTATACTTACTCTTGCAGGACGTGACGACCGTGACAAACCCCGTTTCGAGGATGGCCATAAACGCAAAGAACTGGAAGATATTTTGAGAGATGTTGATCCGAATCTACCCCTCATACTAATGGATCACCAGCCCGTTGATTACAACAAAGCCGAGAAGGCAGGGGTAGACCTAATGCTTTCGGGCCACACCCACAAAGGACAGATTTGGCCTTTTGGTTATTTGACTTCGGCCATTTTTGAAAATCATTATGGCTTACTGCAAAAGGGAAATAGTTTTTTCTATACCTCATCGGGTTATGGAAGCTGGGGCCCACCCGTAAGAATAGGCAACAGGCCGGAGATTGTTGAGATTACTATCAAACTAAAATAGATAAGTATTAGCACTTCCAACTGTTAAAAATCGCAAAAAGAGCGTACTCCGCTAAACATGTTTGATTCTTTTGTTGTTGTGAACATATATTGTTAAAAACATAAATTGGAAGCTACAAAACAAATAAGCGATATTCACCGGAAAATGATTGTGCACATCATGCACACCGGCCAGCTACTTGAAAGCAAGATATCGTCCATGCTCAAGCAGTTTGATATAACCCATGTGCAGTTCAATATATTAAAAGTGTTGGAAGCTTCACATCCTCAGCCTTTATGTGTGGGAGAGGTCAAACAAGGTGTACTGTTTTCAAATTCTGATATCACCCGGATAATCGACCGTCTGGTACACAAAAATTTGGTTGAGCGTGAGCTATGCCCCAACAACCGAAGGAAAATGGACATTAAAATGTCGGCAGATGGTTTTGCGCTGCTCGCTCAAATAGCTCCTAAATTGGCGGAGGTGTTTGACAATTGCTACGAAAATGAAGTAAGCGAAATGGAAGCTCAAAAAATGATTAACATCTTAAAAAGAATAAAAAACAAATAACAGAACATACGATGAAAAAGGCAGTAGTTGCAGGCATTGCGCCCAGGTTATTAGCAATGAAAAAAGGCGAAGATAAATATTGGTGTGCTTGTGGAAAATCGAAAAATCAACCCTTTTGCGATGGATCCCATCTGGGAAGTGAGTTTAATCCAGTGGCATTTTCTTTAGCCGAAGACAAGGAAGTGGCTTTGTGTATGTGTAAACAAACCGCGAACCCACCTTTTTGCGATGGCTCACACAACAAACTATCCTGACCGATGAAATCTGTTCTGCATAAAGCAAATACACGTGGACATGCCGATCATGGCTGGCTAAAAACCCATTATAGTTTTAGTTTTGCCGATTATCACAATCCTGAACGAATGCACTTTGGCGTATTGCGAGTGCTCAACGATGATTACATAGCCGGTGGGCAGGGTTTCGGGATGCACCCCCACGAAAACATGGAAATAATTACCATTCCGTTAGAAGGCGCGCTCGAACACAAAGACAGCATGGGAAACAACGGGGTAATCCGCAAGGGAGATGTGCAGGTGATGAGCGCCGGGACTGGTATTTATCATTCCGAGTTCAACCATGAGAAAGACAAAGCTTGCACCCTTTTTCAAATCTGGCTTTTTCCGAATAAGCGGAACGTAACACCCCGATACGGCCAGATAACTTTCAAACTGGAAGACAGAAAAAACAAGCTCCAGCAAATTCTTTCGCCCTTTGCCGATGATGAGGGGGTTTGGATCCATCAGGATGCCTGGTTTCATCTTTCGAATCTTGACAATGGGAAAACGATTACCTATAACTTGAAAGGAAAAAATTCGGGTGTTTATGTTTTTGTAGTTGAAGGGCAGATTGATGTGCATGGCCAGGTTCTCGACAAAAGGGATGGTTTAGGGCTTTGGGGAATTTTTTCGCTTTCTATTGAAGCCATAACAAATGCCGATGTTCTTCTTATGGAAATCCCGATGAAGATATAAATCGTGTAATTAGAAGGAACTCCAGGATGCTTAGGAAGTTGCCGAGGATAGTCCCCAATCGAAATGGGTATGTTAAATCGACATTCCTATTTAGAATATAGTGCAAACCATCGTATCAATAAATTCGTTTGGGACCAATGCTTCGTATTCGCAGGTGTAAAAAAACACATCGCTTTGTTCTCCCTTTCCTTTAATTTGAATTCCTTCACCAACCTCTTTTACCAAATCTCGCTCCTAGGTATTTTGCAAAAAAGTTGGCAAAGATAGACAAATCGACTTGGTAGGACTGGAAAATGAGTATTATTTGGTAGTCAATTACCGCAATAGATTATAGGGTTCTCAAATGAAGCCAATTAGAGTTGTTATTGTATCGAAATCGCATTGTCCTAGAAATTATTCCAAAACAAGTTTATGTAAACTTATAAGCTCTTCAACCTCCAATCGAAGTAAATATATTCCACTCGGAAAATCCTGTAGATTAATTTGTGAATTGTTTTCATCTGTTTCAATTGCCATGATTTTGCTGCCCTGAGCATTAAATATCTCAATATGTGCAGTTTTGGTGAGCTTATCTTCTAAGTGGATTTGGATAATTCCTGTTGAAGGATTTGGAAAAAGCTTTAATCCATACAAATGATTATTAGCTTCAATATCGTTCACTTCAATTATTTGGATGAGCAAGGAATCGGCATTACCACAACCGGAAATAGAGTCGGTATATGAATAATAAACCCATGAAGGGCCCGGAACTAATACTTGTGGGTCGAGATAGCCCAACGAAATACCATCGCCGGAATACACACCGCCCACCGGGCTTGCAAAATCGAGATAAACCAACCCAGCATCCTGGGCGATGCTATCCTGAAAAGCTGGGCTAAATTGAATCTCAGGGAGCTGGAGTATTTCTAAATTCAAAACTACCAAGCTATCGCAACCCGAGATAGCTTGATAAACACTACTATAATTCCCCGATGAATCCAGATATTGTCCATTGAAATTGAAGCTGTCGCCTTCGCAAATACTTACATCTAAAACAGTCTGCACAGTTCCGATTTGATGGATGCTGTTGTACACAATACTGTCGGTTCCCTGCGAGCTGATAAGGGTATCGTTAAAAGCTGTCGGCCCAAAGTACCATTGATTGTTCAGGAACACACTATCGCCTTCGCATAGTATAAGTTGATTCAACGAAAACAAAGGAATATTGACTGATATATTACAATTGGTCGGAAAAGGGACGTATGTATTTACAGGTGGTGTTTGCGTAATTCCGGTAAATTCGACAACAAAATTTGAGGAAACCCGAAAATTCCAGCTTTTGGCATCCGTGCAGCCCGTGGGGCAATCACCCCATCTTATGACAAATCCCAAATATTGGTAATCTTCATCTTTTGAATAATGAATATCCTTGTTTGGGCTCCCAAAAGACCCGTCGCCTGGTGTTGCTGTACTAATGTAAGGAAGCGAGAGTAGCAATGAACACAAAGCCTGGGTGTTGATATATTGGCTGGTTTGAAAATAAACATTTACCCAACCACCAAATGCAAAATTGTAGACGTTTGTAAATCCATAGTTAGTAAGAATTGTGTCGATAGCTGGGTCGCCAGTTGTGGTCTGTCCATTATCCCAGGCATTTACATACAATGGATAGTTGCTCTCGATCACAATGTCGGAGGTAAACTCATAAAAGGGATAATATGGATATTTGTGAACACATTCGATGTCGAATACCGTGTCGCGCTCAGGTATTGGCCAGGCATTAAAAACAGCCGCCATAGCATCCCAGATGGTATCGGTATAAGCATTAGGGATTTCTATTTCATTCATTGCCGGCGCATTGGTCGTATAAATCCGCCCTAAGGCAAGAGAATGTACGTCCTTTTCGTAGTTGCTAAGTAACTCTGCCGGAATAACCGGGCTGGACTGAATTTGTGCATTAGAAATGAAAGGGGCAGATAGAAAGAGCAAAAAGATCAAAATATTCTTTTTCATAGTCGTAAAGTTTAAGATTTCTAAGATAGACAAAAGTGTTTTGAGAATGGTTGTCAGAGAGGATTGTTAAAAATAAACTCTCAACCGACTAATTGCATAATCCAGCTGTGTCTTCAAGGGGATTTTTCATTTTCCACTATTGACAAATTTTTTAATTGATAGAGATTCCTCACCCAAAATAGTGGAGTTTGGAATGACAAGAGATTATAGGGGGAAGGGAAGAAAAAGAGATAGCGAACCCGTCTCTTTTTCTTCACCCCTTCTATCCAAGACCTTAGTTATTTGCGATTTGCTTTAATAAAAATTGCTCAAATGATTCGTTCTGAGTTTACTTGCCCGCTCTGAACAACCCTTCAATTTCTTCCAGCGATTTACCTTTGGTTTCAGGTATGTATTTCAACGTAAATAATATTGCCAGGGCACAGCAAAAGGCAAAGAACAAAAACGTACCCCCCGGCCCGGGAAAACTTGAATTGTTCATCACCGGGAAAAGCAACCCTACAAAAAAGTTTGTGCCCCATATTGCAAAAGTCCCGATGGAAACAGCCCGTCCACGGATGTTGGTGGGGAATATCTCGGAGATGATGATCCACGGGATTGGACCTAAGGAGAAGGCAAAACAGGCAATGAAAAACAGGATTGAGAAAAGGAATAGTTCACCGTTTTGATTTCCGGTGTAGGTCAAAAAACCTGCTGTTGCCAGAGCAAGCATAGCCCCGCTTATCCCAATGATCAACAAAGGTTTTCGGCCCAATTTATCAATCAGCAATATGGCCAAAATGGTGAAGACCACATTTACAATCCCAATGGTGACTTGCCCGCCCAGGGCATCGTTTATGGTAAGCCCAGCATCTTTTAAGATGGTGGGGCCATAATAGATGATGGCATTTATCCCGCTCAGTTGCGAAAATACGGGCAGCAAAATCCCTATCAAAAGTGCAAGTCGCAATCCGGGTTTAAACAGGGCTTTTAGCGAGGTTCTTTTTTGGTTTAAGCTTGATTCAATGGCCGAAAGCTCATGGTCGATCTGGTCTTCGGGAAGAGATTTCTTTAGAATATCTAGGGCTTCTGGCCTTTTATTTTTGGAAAGCAACCAGCGAGGACTTTCAGGGATAATAAATAAGAGGAAGAAAAATATCAAAGCGGGAAGAATTTCGATGGAAAACATACCCCGCCAGATTTCTTCATGGAATATAAGGCTAAACAGGTCACTGCTGTTACTTTCTCCCACAGAAATTTTCAAGACTTTCGCATTGGTAAAATAGGCGGTGAGTATGCCAATGGTAATGGCAAACTGGTAAAGCGTGACCATTCGGCCCCTGATGTTTGGTGGCGAAATCTCGGAGATATACATGGGCGAAAGCATAGAGGCCACACCCACACCAATCCCACCAATCAAACGGTAGATTATAAGAATGGTATGATTTCCTGCCAGGGTACAGCCCAAAGCCGATACGAAAAATAGGAGGGAAGCCAGGAGTAATATCTTTTTTCGTCCGTATTTATCACTCAAAAAACCGGCAAACACTACCCCGATGATGCAACCTAAAAGGGCAGAACTTACAAACCAGCCTTCTTCGAGGCTCGAAAGCGCGAACTGATCTTTCACAAAACCTACTGTGCCCGATATTACCGCAGTGTCGAAGCCAAAAAGAAAACCACCCAGGGCAGCAATCAGGCTTAAAATTGAAATGTAAATGGTCGTATTTTTCATCTGATCAACATTTTTCTGATTTCACAAAAGCCTTTACCAGCATAGCCAGTTCGTTGCTTTCGTTGATTATTTTATAGGATTGGGCTGCTGCCGGTATAACAAAGGTCTCGGCATAGTTGAATCTCTGCGATAGTCCATTTTCTGTTTCAATAATAATGGAGCTACCCTCTACTAACATTAGTACATGGCATTGGTTTTTTGTTTCAATATCAAGTTCATGGATGAAATGATAGCGATAAACATCGTAAAAATGCTCGGGGTGAGTGGGTAAGTGAAACAATTCCCAATCTTCCCCCTTTTCAAGGAGGTAGGGTTTCGAGATCAATTCTTGCCCGACTTTCTCTCCTTTTCTGCTGAAATCAAGGTTTTCAAAACCCCTTTTAATATTCATGGGTCGCGGATTTCCATCCAGGTCCAGGCGCACCCAATCGTAAAGCTTAAAAGTGAAGATGTATGGCGTGGAGCTGATTTCCAGTACCAGATTATTTTTCCCTGAACCGTGAATCGTACAGTTTGGGATAAGGAAAAGGTCATGTTTATTGGCAGGGTATGCTTGTACATATTTTTGAATGTCTACCTCTGTTGATTCTTTGAAACTCTTTTCCAATTCTTTTCTGAAATCTTGTGGTTGTATGGATTCCTGAAATCCCAGATAAACCTGGGCATCGTCTTTCGTGTCGAGAATATAATAGGTTTCGTCTTGAGTGAATTGTTCACCAAATTGTTCTTTTATGTACGTTTCCTTAGGATGGCATTGAATGGAAAGGTTTCCGCCATCGAAGGTGTCGAGATAATCGAAGCGGATGGGGAACTCAAAACCGAACCTGTCGGCTGCTTCGCCCAGCACATTGTGGTGTTGGGCATACATGAGCATATCGAACGACACCTCCAGGATTTTGCCATTGTCCTCCAACAACAAACCGTTTTCAGGTACAATCATTTCGAACGACCAGGCATAATTGGGAACAGTTTGCGAAAGTCCTTTTATGTTTTTTTTCATCCAGGTTCCGCCCCAAACCCCCGGTTCGAACCAGGGCCGCACACGAAAAAGGTTATGGCTCATTTCGAGCAATGCCTTTCTGAGCACGTCTCCTTCGGTCCAAATTGGAAATGCAGGTCGTTGGTCATCGACTATTATTTGTATATCAGGAATCAGGTTTTTCTTGTGTTTGTTCAGCACAGGCCAATCCACAAAATAGAATCGCTTATACATCGGCTTTGGTTCGCCCGGCTCAATTGCACCCAGGTTCCAGATAGTCTTTGCCCGCATCCGAAACTGCAATTCATTTTTTGGAATATCGAAATAAACTAAAGGGGCATCCCAATTTGATAATGCAGCGCCAGTTCCGATAACTATATTTATATCTGTTTTACTGTCTGGTTTAATAGCATTTATAAGGTTTTTGTTAAAGAAGTCGATGAGGGGCAATTCACACCGTAAGCCAAATATGGGATCATCGCTTCCAAGCCAGGGCTTAATCATTTGATCAATTGATTCTGTGGAAAGCAAGGCAGCATCGATCTCATGCCAGATTACCTTCAATCCTTTTTGGTCGAATTCCTTACTCAGATTATCTTTAATATCTTCCCAAAATACTCCCACATATCCATCTATAATGACCTGTTTATATTTTGAAATCCAGTCAGCCAGGCCAACATATCCTTCTTGTATTGAATTTTCTTCTATTTTGAATCCTGGGTAGATATCATATTCTCCTTTCTTAGTTGTGGTTTTTGAAGTAGGGGCAAGAAATTGTGTCGTTTTTCTTAGCTCTTTTGGCGCAGAAACCTGCCGTAGATCAAGGTATTTGGCAGCCCCGGTCAAGGCCGGGTACTTTTCATAATCGCTTTGTTTGATTTGTATATTTACCCCTTTAAGTAAGAATTGGACTTTGAGATGATGGAAAAAGTGTTTCCAGGCTTTGCTGATGCTGCCGCCAATAACAAGACATTCCGTTTGTGAGGATTTGATCCAGGGAGTTAAAAAATCGGCCAAATGGCGACCAAACTGTTCGAATAAATTTTTTGCATCCCGATCCCCGGCATTAGCCAGGTCAAAAATCTCTTTGACTCCCTTTATGTGGGAACTGGTTTTTGAAAACCAGGTATTTTCAAACCATCGGGTCGAGAAATAATCATCGGCAAAGCTTTTATTGAATGGCTGGTTGTATAAAAAACCTCCATCAGGTATTCCCTTCCCACTTTTCTTCACCGAATCATTTTGAATAAATGTGGATCCAAATCCGGTCCCTACAGTAATGGCAAGCACATTTTTAAACCCCATTGCTTTCCCGTAATAATATTCGCCCAAAGCAAAGGCCTCGGCATCATTAATAAATTCAATGCTCGTTTCTTTACCAATAGCAAGTTGGCTTTTCAGGTATTGCTTAATATTGACCCCAAAAAGCGTATCCAATTTCGACAGCCCATTGATCTTTGAGATTCCTTTATCGTAATCAAAAGGGCCGGGGAAGGCCAGGCTAAAACCGGCAATTCCGCCTTGCGTAAATTCCAAGCTGGTTGAAATGACATTAGTTAAATCGGCAAGGAATCGGCAGGGAGAAGCAGCAGAATCGATGAGAATTTCATTATATGTATTTTCGATTATGTGGCCTGTATCTAACTCAACAGCTGCACTTGCAATATGCGTCCCTCCGATATCTACCCCTATTCCTGTTCTTATCATATTGTAATTCGCTGTTGTTTAAGTTCCAATTATGGATAGTCATTTTATAATCATCCGTTCAAACATAGTAATAATATTTGAGTCCTATCTCGACTAGATTTGGGCTTTTATAGACTAAACTCATACTTGCCAATCAATAACAATTAGAAAAAGTGAACAATCTGGTGGAAAACTTCTTTATTTGCATGGCATGGAAAAGAAGAACAGACAAATCAAAATAGGTATTGGCCTTATACTTCTTTCGGGAGTTGCTTTTGCTGTTATGTTGATAATCCCCTTTTTGGAAATTGAAAAACAAGTCAAGATCGTTTGGGCCTCATCGGCCTTTATTGTGATGGAAGTCCTTTTTTATACAGGTGGCTTTTTTGTGGGCAAGGAGCTTTTTAAGAAGTATAAAAATTACTTGAACCCAAAGACATGGTTTAAGAAGAAATCAAACTAAGGAGCTGTTGAGAAATTAATCGGAAAAAGAACAACTAGAAAGAGTCAAGTTATTTTGAAACTTTCACTTAGCAATTCTTGCATCTCGTTCAGCGAATGAAAACCATCCAACTTAAACAGAAATATATGCTCCTTATATTTGGGTGAAATCATCAGGAAGGGTGCAGGGCAAAACTGTGACACGAGAGTCGGCTGGAAATCAGATTACCCTGTTTTTAAGATGATTTCCAAATTTTAAAGACTATTTAAAACAATTTTAAATAAACTATTGTTTACAACATGTATCTAAATTTTGAATGTTGTACAAAAAGAAAAAAACTATGAAGAATGTAAATCTTTACTTAATCTTATCTTTTGCCGCTATTGTGATGATAATTACCACATCGGGTATCTTATATTCAGGCGGGTCGCCGGGAGGAAAAACCGGATCGCCGGGCGATGTGTCCAATTGCACCCAATGCCACAGTGGTACACCCGTAACAAATACCGGCTGGATTACCAGTAATATCCCCCCAGCAGGATACACTGCTGGGACAACTTATAATATAAGCGTAACCGCTACCCAAGCCGGGATCACTAAATTTGGTTTTGAGTGTACTGCCGAAGACGCTTTCGGATCGAAGGTTGGGACCCTGGGAATTCTGATGGGGGCACAAACGCAACTGGCCAATAATAACCATTCGGTCACTCATAAAACTGCCGGTACCAACGGATCGGGTTCGAAAACCTGGGTGTTTAGCTGGACTGCACCTTCGGCTAGCACTGGAACCGTGACCTTTTATGCAGCCTGTAATACGGCCAACGGAAATGGTAATAATTCGGGTGATGTGATTCATTTAACCAATATGGTGGTTCCTGTAGCCCCCATAAACACAGCTCCCTTTTTCGTATCCACACCCGTAATTGAAGCTACCGCCGACCAAGCTTATCTATACTCCATTCAAGCAAACGATGGAGAAGGTACAAGCAACCTGGTGATTACTTGCCCGGTTAAACCAAGTTGGCTCACTTTTGCCGATGCAGGAAATGGATTGGCCAGCCTCACAGGTACTCCTCTGTCAGCCAACGTGGGCAGTCATTCGGTTCAGTTGCAGGTAAGCGATGGAACGGCTCCCGCAGTTAGCCAATCATTTAATATTACCGTAATTCCGGGTAGCCAAACCCAAAATATAGGTTTAGTCCAGGGCTGGAGTATCTTTTCGACCTACATTGCCCCAGTCGACTCGTTGTTTCCAACTGTATTTGCACAAATCGTTGATAGTGTAGCTATTGTAAAAGATGGTGACGGCGCTGTTTATTGGCCGCAGTTTGGAGTAAACGCCATTGGATCGATGATCATCGGAAAGGGCTATCAGATAAAAATGTTTGATGCCCAAACGCTTGCCGTTTCAGGCACTGCCGTTGCCCCTGAAGCTACACCCATTTCAATAAATCAAGGCTGGGGGATTATTGGTTATCTACGTCAAACGGCAGCTTCAGCTGTTACCATGATGTCGTCCATTGTGGCCAATATTGATATTATGAAGAATGGTGCAGGGCAAGTATATTGGCCCCAGTTTGGGGTGAATGCCATTGGGGACATGATGCCTGGAGAAGGCTATCAGATAAAGCTTTCGAGCGCCCAGGTGTTGACCTATCCAGCCAATTAAAATGAGTGCCTCTACTTAATTGATGTATACTTAATTATAAAACTTCCATGTTGAAATGCCATTTTTGGTGGGAATCCTGCCAAAATTGGCATTTATTCGTTTAGGAACAATTCCTGTACTCGGTCCCCAAATTTTAAAGCTATGGTGAAATTATCAGAAATATTAAATACACAAACCGACCAGGATCAACAAAGCATGGAACAAGGAAATAGTATCCATGATTACGATTTGCTCGACGAATACTCTCGTACAGTGATTGCTGCCACACAAAAGGTTTCGCCTGCTGTGGTGCAGATTACCGGAAAAAATAAGAATTTAAAAAATAATGGCAACGGATTGGAAAACCGCGGCGGAGGTTCTGGTTTCATTATCAGTAGCGATGGCCTTATTGTAACAAACAGCCACGTGGTTTCTGAAATTGCGGACCTTGAAGTGGTTTTGCAGGATGGCCGCATTTTTAAACCGCAAATTAAAGGCAACGACCCTTCGAGCGATCTTGCTGTTTTGAAGATTGATGCTACAAATTTGTCGGTTGCCCGTTTTGGCGATTCATCAAAACTGAATGTGGGGCAATTGGTTATTGCGATAGGCAACCCCTATGGGTTTCAATATACAGTTACGGCAGGTGTGGTCAGTGCGCTGGGCAGGACCCTGCGATCGAAGACAGGCAGATTAATTGAAAACGTAATCCAAACGGATGCCGCCCTAAATCCGGGTAACTCGGGAGGGCCGTTGATCAATGCCAGGGGTGAAGTAATTGGTATCAATACGGCCATAATCAGGCCTGCACAGGGTTTATGTTTTGCAGTTGCCTCGAAAACGGTGGAGTATATTGTGAGTAAACTTATTCTCGAAGGAAAAGTGAAAAGGGCATATCTGGGGATACAAGGACAAGTGATTGATTTGCCACTTCGCCTAAGAAATTTGTACGGCTATGAACAAAAGACGGCGGTATTGGTTCAGTTAGTGAATGAAACAAAAGAAAATGCTCAGTTGTGTACTGGAGATATCATTCTGGAAATGGAAAACTCAATGATTTCCAATTTCGATGATCTTCAAAAAGACCTAACAGAGTATACAATTGGGAAAATACAAAAACTTAAAATATTACGAAAGGGGCAATTGCAAACAATAGAAGTTGTTCCTGTTGAACTTAACTAAAAAATGCAGGATATTTCAAAATACATCAACCAGTTAGTGGAAGACATCCAACGTGCAAAAGTAAACAATGGATCAGCCATCCTTGCATCTTATTCAATCATGGGTAAGGAATCGGATTTTGATGACTTACCCTCCTCCAGTCATGTAACGAAACCTTTATCAAAAATAGCTGGTATTGAAAAGGATCAACTTCCCCCTCACAGTGAACTTACCGACCAACAAGCCGAATTCTTAATTGACCAGATCATGGAATTGCTTGCCTCGCACAGAATTTTTTCTGATTTCCCCAATCTGTTACCTGCCCAAAAAAGATACAAACTTATTTATGAGTATTGGGACAATGATGTCACCTTAAAAGGAAAAGACCACCACATCGACTTTTGTCATTATTCCCTGGAAAACTGTCCATACCAGTGCTACTGCACAATATGCGATGAGCTGAATGATGATTAGGAGTTCTAAGTTGAGAATTTCAGAGTTGAAGGGGTGAAGAGTTCTAAGTTGAAGAGTGAGAAGTTCGGAGTTCTGAAATAAGTAGTTCGGAGTTCGAAATTAAAGAGTTCAGAAAAAACGTACTTAATTTCTCAATTTCCTAATTCCTCAAACCCCAATTTCTTCTTTCAAACCGCATAAAAAGCAAAAAGCCGCAAGAAAATCTTGCGGCTTTTTTTTGTGATTCAGCTGGGGCTCGAACCCAGGACCCCATCCTTAAAAGGGATGTGCTCTACCAGCTGAGCTACTGAATCATCCTTGTTGTGCCTTCTAAAAAGCGGTGCAAAGATAGGCTCATATATTTTATACACAAACATAATTTTAAATTTTTTAAAAATTTATTCTTTTCTGTTTAAATGTGAATTGATTAGCCTATTGAAATTTTAAAATATCAAAAGAAAAACAGCTTCTTTACCGGCAAATTTCTATTATTTTCCATGCAATGACTATCTTCGTATCGTCGCTTTCAAACTTAAAATACAATGGTGAGTTACGAAACAAAGCTGAGGGTAAGGTACAGCGAAACAGATAAAATGGGCTATGTTTATTATGGCAACTATCCGCAATACTACGAAGTGGGCAGGGTAGAGTTGATGCGTAGCCTGGGCTTTTCGTACCGTCATCTCGAAGATATGGGGATTATGATGCCCGTGCAAAACCTGAGTGTCCGCTATTTAAGGCCTGCCTATTACGACGACGAATTGACCATCAAAACAATGATAAGGGAAATGCCGGCCTCGCGGATACACTTCGAATACGAAATCTACAATATTGAAGGCCAAATAGTGAATACAGGAGAGGCAGTACTTGGCTTTATCAATGCCGAAACCCGCCGCCCCATGCGCCCCCCCAAGGAAATTATGGATACCTTTAAGCAGTACTTTTAATTATTCAGAATAAACCAGATGAAAATAGCAGTCGATTTTGACGGAACCGTAGTAGAACATAAATACCCCGCAATAGGTGAGGAAATGCTCTTCGCTTTCGAAACATTGAAACAGTTGCAAAAGCAAGGACATCAATTAATTTTATGGACTTTCAGAGCAGGCAATTCGCTGGAAGAAGCAGTTAAATACTGTAGGGACAACGGGATTGAATTTTATGCTGTGAACAAGAGCTACCCCGAAGAGGTTTTCGATGATACCATTTCGCGGAAAATTGATGCCGATTTATTTATCGACGATCGCAATGTGGGTGGCTTTTTAGGATGGAGCAAGATATGGCAAATATTAAATCCAAATGCCAGCTTGGACGAGGAGTTTAGGCATATTCCGCATAAGAAGAAGTCTTTCTTTAAGAGGCTTGGTAGGTGATTTGGGAATTGAGTAATTTGGCAATTAAGGAAATGGGGATACGATCCACTTGTAGAGACGCAAGGCTTGCATCTCGGTATTAAGACAAAAATGGGAATTCCGTGAATAGGTAATTTAGGAATTGTTGGGCCGAAGCGGCTTTCCTCTATTCGGCTGGGAAAATCCCAAAAGGAACGATTCCTGAAGGTAATAAAAAATGGAATAATTTTGTACAGCAAAAAAAAATGAGATTCTTCACTTTGCCCAAAATGACACAGGTAATATGTCGTATATTTTTGAAAACATGGATATTATGAAAAATTACATACTATTGCTAATAGCTGTTATTCTGGCTCATATTGGGATTGGCCAGGAAAAAGAAAATTTGGGGCCAAACATCAATTCAAAATACCGGGAGATAAACCCAATTGTAAGCCCTGATGGGGAAAGCCTTTATTTTGTAAGGGTCGATCATCCTCAAAATCGCCAAGGAGAAGATGACAGTGAGGATATTTGGATGTCGTCTAAAACGGCGGATGGAAGTTGGGGGAAGGCCATTCATACGCCAAATACCCTGAACAGGATAAAATACAACTCGGTATTGAGTGTTACCCCCGATGGCAATGTGTTCCTGGTAAAAGGGGCTTTTGAGAATGGCGAATTGGTATCGAAAGGCTATTCGCTTATTTACCGCGAAAAGGATGGATGGAGCCTTCCCGAAAAACTCGACATCAATTTCTACGAGGACATGGACATGGGCGAATTCAGTGGGGCATTTCTAAGCAACGACGGGCAAACCATCCTGATGTATTTCTCGGAAGATCTGACTGGCAACCTCTGCGATATTTATTTTAGTCAGCTGCGCAAAAAAGGCGGGTGGAGCAAACCCAAAAGCCTGGGCAAGGAAATAAATTGGAAGAACACAGATGAAGTGTCGCCATTTTTAGCATCCGACGGGAAGACACTCTATTTTTCGAGCAACCGGCCCGGTGGACTTGGGTCGTATGATATTTACATGAGCCGCCGTTTAGATGATAGTTGGAAAAAGTGGAGCAAGCCCAAAAATCTTGGCCCGGCAATCAATACACCTGCATGGGAGGCATATTACTCACTTGATGCTGCCGGGAAATATGCTTATATGGTTTCCACAGAAAACTCTCTCGGCTTGGAAGACATTGTCAGGATCCCCCTTGTTGAGGAAGATCAGCCCGACCCGGTTGTGCTGATCAGTGGCCAGGTGATCGACTCGAAAACAGGCCAGGGAATTGCTGCCGAAATTGAGTATGAAGAGCTTGGGCAGGAAGAGGTTTCCGGCACGGCTCGCACCAATCCAGAGGATGGCAGTTTCAAAATTATTTTGCCCTACGGAAAACGCTATTCCTTTTCAGCCAAAGTAGATGGCTATTTCCCGGTTTCTGAGAATATCGACTTGTTACAAATTGATGAATACAAGGAAATTTTAAAAGACCTAAAGCTTGTGCCCATTGAAGTGGGGCATACTGTTCGTCTCAACAATATTTTCTTCGATTTTGGCAAAGCTGAATTAAGACCGGAATCGTTTCCAGAATTGAACAAAGTAATGAAATTGATGGATGAAAACCCCAGGATGGAAATTGAGATTTCGGGACATACCGATAATGTGGGGTCCGATTCATTCAATCGAAAGCTTTCGGGCGATAGGGCAGGAGAGGTGAAAAAATACCTTGTCTCGAAGAAAATCGACCAGAAAAGAATTATTGCCAAAGGCTATGGAAAAGACAAACCCCTTGCCAGCAACGAAACAGAGGAAGGACAGCAGCAGAATAGAAGGGTTGAGTTTACCATATTGAAGAAGTAGATAGGAGTTGAAAAGTTCTGAGTTAAGAAGTTTTTAAGAGATGGGGTACTAGTGATGGAGTATTGGTGGTTTACTTGCACAACTTAATCAGGAATTCAAATTGTTAACATTTCAAATTTGTACTCACTAATTTAAATCCCCCCAGTACTCCAACACTCCATCACTCCAATCCTTAATAGTTGAAAAGAGCTGATAAAGTGTAAATTATGCGAATGAAAAATAAATTTCCCCAGTTTCTGTAATTATTTTATAAACGAATCGTCAAGGCCGGAGTATGAGCGCAGAAGAATTTCAATTAGAGGTATTACCAATTAACCAAAAGCTGTATTATTTTGCTTTGAGGTTTTTGAGAAGTGCAGCCGATGCGGAGGATGCAGTCCAGGATGTGTTTGTGAAACTCTGGAATATTCGTGACAAGCTGAGCACTTACAACAGCATCGAGGCTTTCGCCTACACAGTAACACGCAACCATTGCCTCGATAAGTTGAAAGCAAAGCGCACCTATTCGATTGAGGATACCATGAGAGTCGAACCAGGACAGGCAAATGCCACACCGGCCCAACGTACCGAAGACCTTGAGAAGTTAGCCCTTGTGAAACAGATTATTGGTGAACTGCCCGAACAACAGAGGATGGTCATTCAATTGCGCGACATTGATGAGTGCACGTATGAGGAGATTGCCGAAATGTTGGACATGCAGTTGAATGCCGTGCGTGTGAACCTTTCGAGGGCAAGAAAAAAAGTTCGTGATGAAATTGCAAAAATTTACAACTATGAAACAACAGGAAATTAAATATCTTTTAGAGAAATATTATAGCGCCGACACCGACCTTAGCGAGGAGAAACAGTTGAGGGAGTATTTTCTTGGCAACCAGGTAAGCGATGATCTGCAAGCCTCGCGAGACCAATTCATTTTTTTTTCTGGGCTTGCAGAAGAACGGCCAGAGGCTACCGGCCTGGAAGATAAAATTAGGGCAAATCTTCTTGAAGGGCCGCCGGTTGTTCCTTTACAGAAGAAAAAATCCGGGCCTATTATAGGCAGGATAATTACTGCCGTGGCAGCCGGGTTTTTGCTCATATTTGTGGTGAAGAGCCTTGAGGAAAGCTTTAGCTCTGGCATGAACGCCGACAAGCTGACTACTTCATTGACGAGTGTTTCGTGTGGTACCATCGAGCAATGTTATCAATATACCGACGAAGCCCTGCGAATACTTTCAGAAGGAATATCACCGGATGAAAATCATCATGGGAATAGGCTCATGGATGGTTTGTTCTCATCGGCAAATTTGGATGACAAGGCAATCTCTCTGGTTGTGGATGAAGAAATGTTGAAGAAACTTGCAGAATTGGAAGGCCAGAAAATTTTTCAATCATTGACAAGGGAAGTATCATCGATAAAAATAAGCCGGATCAGTGATAAGGATGTCAAAAAGAAGGATGAAATTGCCAGTTATTTTGAACAGGTCACCAATTCGCCCGAAGCCCATCTCCTGAATAAGTCGGATGCGAAAGGGTTTTCTTTCTATGTGCTGGATCTGCCCGACAATGAACAGGCGTATATTTATTACCATCAGGGCGATACTGCGGATTTGCTGATAGAATTGTCCGGTTCTATTGATCTTTCAGAATTAAAAGAATACTCAAAAGACTAATCTGGCATTTTTCACAACAGGCAATGAAAAACCAGTTTTAACGTTTTTTATGCTTTGATTAGTCTGATTAACCCAAGCCTCAAATACTTTTGCGTATGATGAAAAACGAAACCCAAAATCATGAATTTAGCCCAACTGAAGTACTTGATCATTGATAAAATCTACGACATCGATGATGAATCCTTTTTGCTCGATTTGAAATCCCGGTTGGATGATAAACCACCCGGCAAGGTCAAAATAAAAATGAGCAAAGAGGATGAAGAAAAACTGGTATCGAGAAAAGCAACGAAGAATTAGTCAGGAGTCCACAGTCTTCAGCCGGCAGTCGCCAGTCTTCATTGGGCAGCCCACAATATTGGAAGGATCCAATTATTTTGATGATTTCAATTGAATCAGGCCAAGATGTATAAGGGTATTTCCTGTTATACTGTCACCTCTACGAGGCTTGTGCTCCCAGTTGCTTCATTGCTACCATACTGTCGCCTCTATCGAGGCTTTTGATTCAGGGAACTTAAATACTACCATACTTTTGCCTTTACGAGGCTTTCAGTTCCGAAACCAAATTTGTTTAAGTCCCGATAGGGATGGAAGTATGGTAGAAAGTGAGAACCCTCAGAAAAACAGCTACGGTAGGAGCGACAGAATTAAACCAGTTTCAGATTCCGGGGAAAACCATTTTTTCACCTTTTACTGACAATTGAAAGTAGTTTTTGCAAGACAATCATATTTTCGAATCTGCGGGGCTTATGATTTCTGAACCTAAATTGTTTAAGTCCCGATAGGGACGAAAGTATGGTAGAAAGTTGAACATCCCCCGAAAAAAAGCTCCGGCAGGAGCGACAGAGTAAACCACTTTCCCGCAGAGTCGGAATTGTAATTCGTGGTCTGTGAAATCCAGGAAGTAATCCATGCCATGGGGCTTGTGTGAGTTTTGTAATCTCAACAAGGAAGTGGCAAGTCCGGTTCTTTGAAACATTATCGGTGCCAATGTATTGGATTTAGGTGCGGTTTGCCTATCTTCGTTTAATAAACCAAAATTTGATTTGGAGTGATGGAAAATAACAGTTTTATAGAAAATTAATGAGACATCTATTAAGCGTATTAGTTTTATTAACCATATTCACTTCGTGTATAAATTCCACGAAAAGCAATAACAATAATAGTAACCAGTCAGCTGATACATTGAATAGAACAAAGGCAAAGCTGGAAAAAACAAAAGTAGTAGAAGAAAAAAAGAAAGAATTGGAACATATAGTCGAATCAACCGCTAATCCTGATTCAACTGTGATTAAACGTGAATTTGAAAGAAGTCAATTACTTTATCAAGTTTACAAAAAACTTTGTTTGAAGGAGATTTATCATTATTATGGAAGACTTGGGTCAAAAAAAATAGGGCAAAGTCATGAGTATTCTTCCAAATGGGATTCAATATTAATAAATAATGATACAGTAAGAAGTAAAATATATACTGAATTAAGAGATATATTACGGTCTAAAAAATCGAATCAAAAGCATATTCCTACAGCGCAATGGGATTCAATACTGAATAAAAATGATTCAATAAGAAATCAAAAATTTTATGATTTATTAAAGTTATATCGCACGGATAGAATTAGTCTTGATACTTATGATTTTGTGAACAAACAATTCCCCTATGGGCCTGAAGCATTGGTTAATCATATTTTCCCCGAAGATGGTTTTTCTATTTACAAGCACCCTGACTCTATTCAAGAACCTCATTTTAAAGAGTTATTTGATATATGGTCTTTTTATATGAATGAGATGTCCAATAGGTTTCAAGATGGAGCTGGAAGGGTATTCGTTTTGCCTATAATAACAGAAGTAGAAAAGGTTTATCTCCATAGTTCATTTTCTTTTGAAGATAGAATAGAAGACTTTGCATCGCTCAATGAAACGAAAACTTGGGGAGATAATTGTGCTGATTATAGATTCCCTAATATTGGAAAATATCAATCCTACTATATATCTTGGTATGGAAAACAAAACTATTCAGAGATTGAACCATTTCCAGATAATATGTATTACAATTTGAGAAATCATGAAGATGGTAGTTATGGTATGTTGGTATTATATGATTCATTAAGCTATAAAGCTAAGTTCATTCCTGTTTTTGCTTTTATTGGAGCATACAGGACTTTGGTGTTTCGATTTTTTTATATTACTAAAGATAAAAGGATATTTATATATGAGGGCGCAACTGAACAAACCGTAACCAAGAGGCACACCTCTACTGAGAATTTGGTGGATATAAAATATGATGTAGATTTGAAAAAAAGATTTGAAATTGCAGTCCTTGATAATGGAGAGATTAAAATAACTGACCAAAATAAAGATAACTAAAAATAAATAATACACCCTCTATCTCGGATGTGCAATCTGTGTCATGTAGCCTGGTTTCAATTCATTTGTTAATTGTTGTAGTATAAGACCTTTTTTCACGGAAGAAGAATAATCCGTTTTTATCTGTGTAATCTGCCTCATCCGTGTTCTATTTACCTGCATGGTAATTCACTTTTTTATACCTTTGACAACCAAAAGAACGAAGTATGTTGATAGTAATTTCGCCGGCAAAAACCCTCGACATGGAGGGAAGCCCGGTAATCGAAAAATACAGTGAGCCTGATTATTTGAAAGAGGCCAAACGGCTTATCACTCAGTTGAAAAAACTGAAACCGCATCAATTGGCCAATCTGATGGACATAAGCCCGAAGTTGGTAGATTTAAACTATAGTCGCTATCGTGCCTGGTCGGTTCCTTTCTCAAAGGAAAATGCAAAACAAGCCATCCTCGCTTTCCGTGGCGAAGTGTACACCGGCATCGACGCGGATTCTTTGGCTTTGGAGGATTTCGATTTTGCTCAGGACCATCTTCGGATTCTTTCTGGTTTGTATGGTGTTCTAAAGCCTCTCGACCTGATCCAGGCCTACCGCCTCGAAATGGGGATCAATTTTCAAACCCCGAAATGGAACGACCTTTACGATTTTTGGGGCACAAAAATTACCCGTCGTATCCAGTCTGATTTAAAGAATCAGGGAGATGATATTTTGATCAACCTGGCCTCGATCGAATACTACAGATCCATCAACAGCAAAAAGCTGAAAGCCAAAATTATCACTCCTACATTCAAGGATTTTAACAAGGGCGAATACAAAATGATCAGTATTTATGCCAAAAAAGCCCGTGGGTTAATGACCCGCTTCATCATTCAAAATAAACTTTCCGCCCCTGAGCAACTGAAACTATTCGATGCGGAAGGATATTTTTTTAATGAAGAATTTTCAAAGGGAAATATGTTGGTATTTACAAGGGGGTGATTCGGTTTCGGGTTTCGGGTTTCGGGTTTCGGGTTTCGGGTTGTGGTAATTTTCGGGCTAACTTTATGCGTTTATTTTTCATTAAAAATATAGACTTATGGCTACAATTACAAATTTTGAAGATTTAGAGATTTGGAAAATGGCGAGGGGTTTTTGCCAAAAAGTACATGAATTAATAATTTCTACTGAACTTGGACAGGATTACAAATTAAGAGATCAGATAAATGGCTCAAGTGGTTCGATTATGGATAATATCGCCGAGGGTTTTGAACGTGATGGCAAAAAGGAATTTCGCCAATTTCTGTACTTTTCAAAAGGTTCATGTGGTGAGTCACGCTCGCAGTTGGTTCGTGCTTGTGATCGAAAATACATTGATTTGAAAACCTTTAATGAAATGAAGGAGGAATCCATATTGATAGGAAAGAAAATAGGTGCCTTTATCAACTATCTGAATAAAACCGACTTTGAAGGCCGTAAATTCAAAAACTAAAACACAACCCCAACCCGAAACCCGAAACCGAAACCCGAAACCCGAAACCCGAAACAAACTGTCTTTTCATAATATAGGTTGACACGAAGTTTAGTTGAAAACTTTCGTAAATTAGCTAAAATGAAAAGTCAACGAAAAGAGAGGAGGACATTCAGCACAGCTTTCAAGAAAGAGAAAGTTGGGTTGTTTGACA
>JAIOYV010000146.1 GCA_021740905.1 Bacteroidales bacterium | reverse complement strand
TTGTTTCAACAAGGGGAAAGTCGAATTTTTTATACTTTTATGCAGTGGAATAAAGCCCATAATTTTTTTTAAAAGTTTGCGCTTCAAAAATTGGAATTTTCGGGCTTTATTCCTATATTAATCTTTCGGACAGCTATGTACAATCCTGAAATATTTAGCTAACCTTCTTACATAAACAATAATAATTTTACTTTTGAAGTTCAAATTTGCGAATATGTCGAAATTTAGAAAATTGGGTTTTATTGTGATCTTATTCACTCTGTGCCAGCCGATAAATAGTATCGGGCAACAGCAAGGGACAACCGTGCACCGAAGAACTGTGAATTGGGATTATTATCTCAAAGGCCGTCCAATCGACTCGATTCCTGAGGGGAACACAATAGGCTGCATTGCCCCCGAAATAAGATTAAAAGATTTCAACAACAAAGAATATAGCACCGAAGACCTAAAGGGAAAACTCGTGTTAATCCAATTCTGGAGCTCGAAGTGTGCCCACTGCCGGAAGTACAACAAAGAACTGGTGAAAAATTACAGAGATTTCAAAGACAAAGAATTTTACAATGGAAACGGTTTTGAGGTATTTAGTATTTCACTCGACACGAATATCGACGACTGGAAGCTGGCCATTAAGCAGGATAGCCTGATTTGGCCTTACCATGTAAATGACCACAAAGGCTGGACCACCGACCTGAAAACAAAGTTCGACTTCAACAAAACTCCTACCTTTTTCTTGGTCGATAAAGATGGGGTGATAATTGCCAAAAACGTGGTTGGCACAAGCCTGGACAGGAGGTTGAAGTTTTTTTTGAAAGGAACGGAGGGAAGTGATCAATGATTAGTGATTAATGATTAATGATTAATGATTAGTGATTAATGATTAGTGATTAATGATTAGTGATTAATGATTGATAGAGGTTGGTGTAGAGTTGACAGTCAACCCTGCGAAGGAACAGGTTGGGAATGAATTTTAAAAAATGAATTTTAAATGATGAATAGAACAAAAGATAAGAAATTTAGAATTGGAATGATTCTTTTAATTGGCCTAGTGTGGGTTATGGTTTCCTGCAAACAAGATGAGCCACGGGCCTGTTTCCGCATGTCGACCGATTATATTTTGGTAGATTCAGTGGTGCAGTTTATGAGTTGCAGCGAAGGGGCCAATTCTTATTTATGGGATTTTGGCGATAGCACCTCAAGTACCGAAGCATCGCCTAAGCATATTTATTCCGTATCGGATTATTATGATGTTAGCCTTACGGTTGAAGGCAAAGGCGGAGTGTTCGATTATACTGAATTAAGTATTGCAGTATATGTCCCTGCCAAATAAATTCTTTTATCAGTCTATTTCGAACCCATAATTTGCCCATTACATGAAGAAAGTTTTTTATTCGATTCTCCGGGTTATCGAGCGAGTTGTTTTATGGTTCTACCCACCCTTTAAACGGTTAATGCCTGAACAAACTTTCAAGTATGCTGCAACTGGCGGGATGAACACAGTGCTGGATATTTTCCTTTATTTTGTATTCTACAATTTTATTCTTGATAAAGAAATTGTAGACCTTGGCTTTATTGCAATAGCTCCGCACATAGCTGCATTTCTTATGTCCTTTGCCATTACATTTCCAACAGGATTCATTCTTGCAAAATTTATTAGTTTCCCGGGTTCCTATTTGCGAAAACGGATCCAACTACTTCGATACGGTATGACCGTTTTGGGAAATATCGCCATCAATTATTTCTTTATCAAACTATTTGTTGAAGAATTTGGATGGTACGCTACACCCTCTAAAATTATAGCCACACTAATTGGGATCTTGTTCAGCTACATCTCCCAAAAGTATTTCACATTCAAGGTTTCATCGCAAAAATAGAAATCTCCAATTGGCCAATATCCATTCAGCTATTTATATTTCCAACAACTATATGTTTTGAAAATAGCCATTTTGATTTTTAAGGGAAAAGCATACCACTAGCAAACTATTCTTCTCGCTTATTGTTCCATTTATCAAATTCTATCACACAAAATATGAAGAACAGAAATCTTATAAATACATTCCTAAAAGTAGTCGAAAAAGGGGGAAATGCCTTACCACACCCTGCCACTTTATTTGGTATTTTTGCGCTGGTTGTCCTTGTGCTTTCGGCGGTTTTCGGAAGCCTGGGTACCAATGCCGATCACCCTATAACCGGTGAAACATTCCAAGCTGTAAACTTGCTGACCAAGGAAGGGCTGTATGATATCCTCACCCAAATGGTTGATAACTTTACGTCTTTTGCTCCATTAGGGATTGTGATTGTTGCCATGCTTGGGATTGGAATAGCCGAGAATTCTGGCCTTATTGCTGTGATGATCCGTGGGCTGGTGCTCAATTCGCCCCAAAAAACCCTTACCTTCATAATCGTGCTTGCAGGCATTGTGTCGAACCTTGCTTCTTCGGTGGGATATGTATTATTGGTGCCCCTTGCCGGGACCATTTTCTTGGCCATTGGCCGTCACCCAATTGCGGGGATGGCAGCCGCATTTGCTGGTGTATCTGGTGGGTTCTCGGCCAATTTGGTATTGGGGACTATCGACCCTTTGCTTGCGGGTTTATCGGAAGAGGCCGCCCATCTGGTCGATCCAGCCTACCATGTAAATCCAACGGCCAACTATTATTTTATGGTAGCATCGACTTTCTTGATTGCTGCTTTGGGGACTTTTGTTACCGAAAAGATTGTAGTCCCTTCGCTTGGCGAATACGATTCAAGTAATGTAAAACAAGAAGAAGTTGAAAAATTAGGCCCGAATGAAAAGAAAGGATTGCGAAGGGTAACTTATGTTTTCATTGGTTTTATGGTTCTTCTTGGGCTTGGGCTTCTACCTGAAAATGGTATCCTGCGCGGATTGGATGGAAGTATTCTGAAATCGCCGGTGCTGAAAGGGGTAGTTGCTATATTGTTTCTTGTGGCAGGTATTATGGGCGTTGTTTATGGCTTTACGGTGAAAAAGTATAAAAACGATGCCGATGTGATGAAGGGCATGGCCGAATCGATGAAATCGCTTGCCGCCTATTTGGTATTGGTTTTCTTCGCGGCACAATTTGTCGAATATTTCAATTGGAGCAACCTGGGGATTATCTTGGCCATAAATGGGGCTGCCTTTATCAAAAGTCTCGACCTCAACCTGATCCCCTTGATTATTCTGTTTGTCATTTTCTCTGGATCCATCAACCTGGTAATGGGCAGTGCATCGGCAAAATGGGCACTGTTGGCACCTATCTTTGTTCCCATGTTTATGTTCCTCGGTTACAGCCCCGAGCTTACCCAGGTGGTATACAGGATTGGGGACAGCGTTACGAATATAATCTCACCCATGATGAGCTTTTTTGCCCTCATCATCGTTTATTTCGAGAAATACGACAAAAAGGCCGGGATAGGGACCTTGGTGGCCACTATGCTACCCTACTCAATTCTATTCTTTATTGGTTGGGTATTGTTGCTGATTGTTTGGTTATACCTGAAAATCCCGTTGGGGCCTGGCGCTGGGATCTATTATTAATCCCTTATCGCTTATTCAATCACAATTAATTGTTTGAAAGTTAAGGCTGAATTTTCTTGATTCCAGGATTCGATCAAATAAATACCTGAATGAAGCGATTGAATATTTATTCTTTTTTGGCCTTTCAATAGTATTTCTGATTGAACTACCGATCCATCAATAGAAAAAATATTAATTTTAGTTGATGAGTTGTTTAATCCTGATAGTTCCACCCAATCGGTAGCTGGATTTGGGTAGATGATTAAACCGTCGGTTTCTTCTTCTGATATCGAAGTTGAAGTAGGGTTCAAAACAAAAGAAATGGGAATATCACACATTACCACGCTGTCAATAGTAATAAAAGTAAGTATGGCGTAAACAGTGTAGTTCTCGGGTGTATAAGGTGAAACTGTAATGCTTTCCCACATGGGATAAGTGAAGTCGTTGGGCAATACATAATAATAGCCAATTGTTTCCGGAAATTGAATATAAGGATCGGCGGTGGAGAACAACAGGCCGGGATATTGTATATCCCAGTTGCTATTATTTTCGATTTCAACCTGAATACCTGGATATGCGACATCTGTATACACATCGAGTGAAATCAGGTTTAGGTCGGAACATTCCATGTAAAAAACAACTGGTATTTCGTAGACTAATATGCTTGTGTCTATACCACCTGAGTTGATTATAGCAAGGCTTGCCCCAATATTCCAGGGATTCAGGTCAACATCGGTCAGGTAGGTAACATCAACCATCATGCTGTCGCCTGGCAGCAAGGTGTTTTGCACAAATACTGCACTCATAAACGCAGCTTGATAATCGGTTGTGTTTTCCTCGATGGCAAAATTCTGGTAATAAGTGGTTGAATTATTTTTTACGGATAAGGTTATCGTAACTACCTCAGCTGGGTCAATGTAGCCATTGCCGTTTGCCTCGGTCAACAATTCAACATGGGTTACTTCAATGGTTTGGGCCTGCAACAAAAACGGCAAAACCACTATAAGGGAAAGGAAAATCTTTTTCATATCACATCTATTTAGATTTATTCTACATAGTATAAACATAAGTCATGATGGAAGGTTCATCTAAATAGTTTCTAAATAGCTAGAGCTGCATTTCATCAAATTAAAAATAGTCTTTCTTTTTCTGATCCTGACCGATTTTTCTCTTTTGATTTGAACGCGATAAGCCTTATCTTGGCGGGTTTAAAACCAAATAGTAAGTAGGGACAAAATGGGGAAAAAAGCTGCGGGAGGCAAAAAGCAGGTAGTCGAAAATCCGGCTGAAAAATTGAAGAAAATGAACCGTTGGTTTATCGGTATCATCGTGGCCTTTGCCTTTGTGTTGTATGGCAATACCATTGGGAATGATTATTCGTTCGATGATATTTATGTGACCAATAACCGCGACATCCAGCAGGGTATTTCCATCATCCCTAAGCTGTTTATTTCGTTGTATGCCAACATGTACGAAGATGGGAAACCGCTTACTTTTGGTTACAGGCCAATTGTCAAGACCACTTTTGCGCTGGAATATTCGGCTTTTGGCCCGAACCCCCACATAAGCCATTTTATCAACATCCTGCTTTATGCCTTTACCTGTTTGCTCCTATTCCTTATCCTGAAACGCTTGTTTAAGGACTACCATTACCTTTTCCCCCTGGTTGTTACCTTATTGTTTATGGCCCATCCCTCACATACCGAAGTGGTGAGTAGCCTCAAAAACCGCGACGAGTTGTTGAGCTTTTTAGGGGCAATTGGGAGTCTGTTTCTTTTTCTGTTGTATATCGAAAAAGAAAAACTCTACCTTGGTTATATTGGGCTTTTGATATTTCTGCTGGCCTATTTATCGAAACCCACCGTAACCGTATTTCTGCCTATCTACCCCGTAATTTTGTACTTTTTCACAAAGCCAAAAACAGGCCAGGTACTTTTTGTGATTTTAGGTGTATTGGTGGTTATTTATCTGGCCAATTTCATGCCCCGTCTGTTTTTGCCACGCCCCAACCGGCCTATCCAATTCATCGAAAACCCATTGTCTTACGAAGATAGTTTCTGGGTAAAAGCTTCGACAGGTTTGACTATTTTGTTGTTTTACCTGAAGATGTTGATTTATCCGCACCCACTTAGGTTTTATTATGGCTTCAACACAATACCAATAGTCGATTGGGGCAATCCCTGGGTGTATGTTTCGCTGTTGATACATATTGCATTGTTTGGCCTCGCAATCTGGAAAATAAGGGAGAAACATATCCTTTCGTTTGGCATTTTGATTTACCTGCTTGCCATTGCCACTTTCTCGAATGTGTTTAAACAGGCCATGGGAATAGTGGCCGATCGTTTTATGTATTTCCCATCATTGGGTTTTTCGATAATAATAGCTTACATCCTCTTTAAAGTTTTTAAGCAGGAACCAAATTCCAAATCTATCCTGCCTTCATCAATTACCAAGGTTTTTGTGTTATTGATTATCATCCTGATTCCCTACACGGCCAGGACGGTTGTGCGGAACAAAGACTGGAAGGATCAGGCCACCTTGCTGAAGCACGATATTCAGTACCTCGAAACTTCGGCCAAGGCAAACTTTATTTATGCAGGCACCATGAAAGGCGAGTTGATGAGAAGTATCAGGGAGTTAGGGCCAAATGACCCACGCCACCGAAAAGCGGTCGATGATATCCTTACCCATCTTGGGTTGGCCATATCTACTTACCCCGATTATTATCAGGCGTACGAAATGCGTGGTTCAATTTATATTACTTTTTTCAAGGAATACGACAAGGCTATTGTCGATTTCAACAAATCACTTGAGTTGAAACCCAGATACATCCCTGCTTTTTTTGGGTTGGGCTTTTGTTATCAGCAAAAGAAAGAATTTGACAAGGCCATTTATAATTTTGAAAAAACCATTGAATATGACTCGGACCATTTGCAAGCACATAAATCGCTTTTTAAGGTTTATCAGGAAATGGGCAATGTTGAAAAGGCCAATTATTGGGGCAAAAAGGCTGAGGATCTAAAAATTGTTCTGGATGGAAAAATGGCAAGAGGGGAGTTATAGATAAGTAATTAGGGAGTTAAGGTGATTCGGGTGATTAAATATCGGATATTTAGAGACGCAAGGCATTGCGTTTTATAATGATCAATATAAATAAAAATGAAAGCATATATTAGAGCAATAGCATCATACCTGCCCGAAAAGGTGTTGACCAACGAGGAATTGGATAAATCGTTTCCCCATTGGAATATCCATGAGCTGACCAATGCAACAGGTGTTGTGCAGCGCCATGTTGCAGGAGAAGCAGATTTGGCTTCGGATTATGCTTTCAGGGTAGCTGAACAATTATTTCAAGAATCGGGGATACGGCGCGAAGAAATTGACTTCATCATGTTGAATACCTTTTCGCCCGATTATCTGGCTCCCAGCACGACTTGTATCCTTCAGGATAAGCTTGGCATTCCGAC
>JAIOYV010000059.1 GCA_021740905.1 Bacteroidales bacterium | reverse complement strand
TAGCGGTATCTGAGATAGAAAATCGACCTTCATCAAAAATTCTTGCCCCAGACTGAAAAAAACAGGACTGCTACAAAAATCGAATGGAAAATTTCTTGGCAAATCTTAATCCTTGCAAATTCCTTTTTGATACAGCCCCTACATGAATGCAGAACGCAGTATGCTGGAGTACACACAGAAAACTTTAGTGAAACTTAGTCCCCGCAAATGCGGGGTTAGTGGTAAAAAAGATAAACCACTTAGGCACTAAGAACACATAGGAACACAAAGAAAACCTAGGTGAAACACAGTTGAACAAGTGGCTCAGGGTTAAAATTTTCCATATTTTAAAAGCCTCCCTCCTATTCACACGAAACACGCAACCCGAAACTAACAAACTAGCCCTCCAGCACCCAGCACCCCAGCAACCAGCACCCCAGCAACCAGCACCCAGCACCCCAGCAACCAGCACCCAGCAACCCTTTCCTTATAATCAATCCAAATAATAAACAAGGAACTGTTAAACATCAAGAATCTGCTTTGTTGTTCGAAGGGAATAAATATCTTAGTTGCCAAATTTTTTATTAGGATTCTTTAAAATTAAAAAAACAATGAATTACAGAATTTCAACAGCCTTACTTTTTGCCATACTTGTTTCAACCCTACCTGTATCGTCGCAGGAACTTGCCCAATGGCGCGGCGATATGCGCGATGGTGTGTACAACGAAACCGGCCTCCTTAAAACCTGGCCAAAAACAGGCCCGGAAGTACTTTGGGCAAGCAGTGGTTTTGGCACTGGGTTTTCTTCGGTGGTGGTTACCGATGATATGATCTTTACAACCGGGGCCGAAGATAGTCTGGGCTATGCTTTTGGACTTGATAAACAAGGCAAGCACCTTTGGAAGACCTATTTTGGAAAAGAATGGACCATTTCGTTTCCAGGTACCCGGACAACACCTACTTTCTACAAAGGGAAGCTTTTCCTTCACAGCAGCCTGGGAATGGCCGTTTGTCTGGATGCAAAAACCGGAAAGATACTCTGGCAAGACGACCTCGATAAAAAATACAAAGTCCGTATGCCAAAATGGGGAATATCGGAGGCTCCTCTTGTTTATGGAAATATGGTGGTTTTTACTCCTGGCGGCGAAGACATCGTAATGCTTGCCAAAGATGTGAATTCGGGTGAAACCCTTTGGGAATCGAAATTGAATGGCGACAAACAAGCTTATAATTCCCCCCGGTTGATAACCCATAATGGACGGCAAATGATCCTGACCTGCTTATCTGAAAATATTGTGGCTGTCGATCCCGAAACAGGTAAGCTGATTTGGAGCCATCCGCAGGTAAACAGATATTCGGTTCAGCCCAACACCCCTCTTTACAAAGATGGTTATGTATATAGCCTCACAGGTTATGGAGTCGGGGGCGTAATGTTGAAATTATCGGAAGATGGAAGCTCGGTAACAGAAGTGTGGAAATGCGAAACCCAGGACAACCAAATGGGTGGTGCTATATGGGTGCATGGAAACATTTATGCCTCGGGTCAAAAAAACACGGAATGGCAATGTGTGGACGAAAAAACAGGGAAAGTAAAAAAAGAGATTGATGAACTCTCGAAAGGCACCTGCATTTTTGCCGATGGGATGATCTATGCGTATGGCGACAAGGGCGAACTGGGCTTGATACAACCAAGCCCCGAGGGGATGAAGCTGATCAGTCAATGCGATGTGGAATTAGGCACCGAGCAACACTGGGCACACCTTGTCATAAAAGACGGCATTTTATATTGCCGCCATGGGGACACGGTGATTGCTTATGATATCAAAAAGAAATAAGGAAAGGGGCTTAATGGCTAAATTCCATATTTCGATATTGCCCAAAATAATAATCAAGAATGAAAATTGAACATATTGCAATTTGGGTTGAGAATCTCGAAACGATGAGAGACTTTTACACCACCTTTTTCAACACGAGTTCAAGTGAGAAATATATTAATGAGAAAAAGGGATTCTCATCCTATTTTCTATCATTCGGAACTGGTGCCAGAATTGAAATAATGCATCGATCAGATATTTTTGAACGAACGGAATTCAAAGAAGAAAAGCTGGGATTAGCTCATTTGGCAATTTCTGTTGGAAGCATAGAAAAGGTAAATCAACTCACGGAAACCATTCGAAAAAATGGATTTCAGATAATTGGAGAACCAAGATTTACAGGCGACGACTATTATGAAAGCATAGTTTCAGATCCCGAAGGAAATAGAATAGAAATTACAGAATGAAGAAAACAACATTCTTATACTAAATTAAATGAGCTAGCTTGACCAAATACATCCAACATATCATTATCATTATTCTAATTGCTCTTGCAGTTGGTGCCTTAGGCTGGTGGTTTGTGAACGACCCCACAGAAAGCCTTAGTCAGAGCAATCCAGGTATGGACAATGTGGGGGTCGATGCAGTGGGAAGCATGAAGGTAAACATCGGTGAGTTTTTTGAAAGTTTGGGGGGCGATGCTCCCAGGACGAAGGAAAACTGGCCCCGGTTCCGTGGAGCTGATTTCGACAATATCTCCAAAACAAAAGTAAAGCTGATTGACAAGTTCCCCGAGAATGGCCCACCCATCCTCTGGCAGCACGAACTTGGCGAAGGCCATGCAGGGGCTGCCATTTACGATGGCCTGGTGTACATTCTTGATTACAACGAAGAAAAGCGGGCCGACATGTTGCGCTGCTTCACCCTCGATAAAGGCATTGAAATCTGGCGGCGATGGTACAAAGTGGGCATCAAAAGAAACCACGGTATCTCCCGGACGGTACCTGCGGTAACCGAAGATTACATACTCACCATTGGCCCCAAATGCCATGTGATGTGCCTGGAACGCGAAACGGGTGATTTGCTCTGGGGCATCGACATAGAAAAAGAATACCAGTCGGAGATCCCCTTATGGTACACAGGACAATGCCCATTGATCGATAATGATGTGGCCATTATTGCCACGGGTGGGAAAGCCCTGATGATCGGGGTGGATTGCAAAACCGGAAAAGTTCTGTGGGAAACCCCCAACCCCAACAACTGGCTAATGTCGCATGCATCCATCATGCCCTTTGAGTTTGGGGGACAGAAGATGTATGTCTACCCCGCCATTGGTGGGATCTGTGGCATTGGTGCCGAGGGCGAAAACTTGGAGGAAGTACTGTGGGAATCAACGGCCTGGGCGCATAACGTGGTGGCCCCATCTGCAGTTTGTATGCCAGATGGAAAAATCTTTTTGACTGCGGGTTATGGCTCAGGCAGCATGGTTTTACAGTTGTCAGAAAACAGTGGTAAATTTCAGGTAGAAGTTTTGGAGGAATACAAGCCTGTGAATGGTCTGGCCTGTGAGCAACAAACCGTCGTTTACTGGGAAGGTCATTTATTTGGGATCTTGCCAAAAGATGCCGGTACCCGAAGAAACCAGTTTGTGTGTGTCGATCCGGCCAACTGCCAGGAAATGGTGTGGACCAGTGGCAAAACACACCGCTTTGGCTTGGGACCCTATTTTATTGCTGATGGCAAATTCTGGTTATTGAATGATGATGGGACACTCGTAATAATCGAAGCCAGCACAAAGGAGTACAAGCAACTGGACGAATTCAAATTGCTGGATGGCCAGGATGCCTGGGCTCCTCTCGCTTTGGCCGATGGGTATTTGGTTTTGAGGGATTCGAAGACGTTGATGTGTGTATTTGTTTCTGCAAGAAAACGCCAATAACTACGTTATGCTCAACTTGCAAGTCAGTCACTTACAAAAGTAAGCTCCTGACTTTCAAGTTTCCCATGCCTTGTTCTTGACGCTTTCTTATCAGAAACTTAGTATATACAATTATTATCCATCAACAGTTCGCATCATGTGGTAATTTAGATTTGTTCATGCCATTAACATTGCTAATTTTGTGATACGAAGTATCAAATGATGGAATACAAAACAATAATAAAACGAAACCCAAACAAACGCTTCGGAAAAGCCTGCATAAGGGAAACACGAATATCCGTAGCCGATGTGTTGGGATGGTTGGCTGCGGGCATGACGAATGATGAAATCATTTATGATTTTCCTGAATTGACATTGAATGATATTATAGCTTGTCTGGCCTATGCCGCCGACAGAGAACACAAGTTATTGCGCTCATAAGCGGACGTGAAAAGCAAAAACAAATACGATTATGAATAAACGATTAATAAGCATTTTTCTGGGCCTCCTGGTCCTAATCATAGTAGTCGTCCTGGTTCTCGATTTTTCTTCAACAAAAATAGAAAACCGGAACGCAAACCCCTACGAGTTTAATGTAGATGAATTTGAGAAGGTCGATGCTGAATTGATCCATTATCGCGAAAGCAAACAAATAAAACTGGATGCTGAAACCCTGCATGGAATTGCCTACCATCATGGGCTGATCTATCTGCTTCAGGATAGCCTTTTAAAGATTATCGATTTGGATGGCCATCTTATAAACTCATTCGAATTGAACGATGAAGCCCGCACAATCACAGTTTCGAAAGAAGGAAAAATACTTATCGCCTTCAAAAATTATTTCGATTTTTATGCTGATGATTTCACACTTCTTGCCGAATCGGAGCATGAAAACGACACCTCGATTTTTACCTCTATTGCCCTCACCGCCAATTCAATTTTCGTGGCCGACGCTGGAAATAGAAGAGTGATTATGTATGATGAATCAGGAAAGAAGACAGGCGAGATTGGCGGCGAAACTGAAAAAGACAGCAAACACGGCTTCATTATCCCAAGTGCCTATTTCGATTTGGCCATAAACAACAGTGGCGAGTTGTGGGTGGTCAATCCCGGGAAACATCAGTTTCAGCAATATTCGTTGGATGGTCGCTTGTTGGGATATTGGGAAAAGTCATCGATGAAAATTGATGGTTTCAGTGGGTGCTGCAACCCGGCCCATTTTTGCTTTTTGCCCAATGGCGATTTCGTGACGAGCGAAAAAGGCATGATCCGAATTAAAGTCCATTCCCCCTCAGGTGATTTGAAATCGGTGGTCGCCCCTCCATCCAAATTCCCCGAAGGAATCCATGCCCCCGATATGTGCGCTGATGAAGATGGAAATATAATTGCCCTGGATTTCGATTTGAAAATGATTCGGATATTCAATTTGAAATAAGCCGCAAACCACTATTAGTATGAACCACGAATGCACGTATAAAATAATTGAATTAGGCATATAAAATACATTCTAAGAATTATGTTTAAAGAAAACATCAGATTTCATTTATGCGAAAGGATGCAACAGGGCACTGTCTCCCCCTTGGGGGAGAAAAAGAGGGGGGACTTCCTCAATATAAATCCACCCCCTAGCCCCCGCCAGCGGGGGACATCCTCCGATATAACATCCATTTTACATTTAGATACATACTGTCAGAATTTTTCAATTTACCTTGCTAAATTGAGCTTAACCCAAATGATAACTAAAAACGATGAAATTCCCCGAAGGGGGACAATATAAATAACCCCGTATGCAACGACGAGAATTCATACATAAACTAACACGCACCGGCATTTTGCTGGCACTTCTGGCAATTGTATCCGGCATGGTATTCAAACGCATTGCCTCCGGCGAAGACCTCTGTGAAGAAAACGAATTCTGCACCAAATGCACGAAATTCTCAAACTGCAATCTCCCAAAAGCTGAAAAGGAAAGAACCCATGAGCGAAACTAAAAAACATACACGGCGCGATTTCGTCCGGATGGGCGCACGGGCTTCCATCGGGTTTGCCCTGGCCGGGGTGGCCGGTTTTAGCCTGGTCGACCTCAACAAGGAAAAATATGTTTGGCAAATCGACCCCTTCAAATGCACCCAGTGTGGCCGTTGCGCCGACCATTGCGTGTTGAAGCCCTCGGCGGTAAAATGTGTCCATGCCTTTGCCCTTTGTGGCTACTGCGATTTATGCGGTGGCTACCTGAAACCCGAAGCCAAAGAACGGACCACCGCCGCCGAAAACCAATTATGCCCCACGGCTGCCATCCAGCGCAAATACATCGAAGACCCCTACTTTGAATATGTCATCGACGAGGCACTTTGCATTGGCTGTGCCAAATGTGTGAAAGGGTGCGGCTCGTTTGGCAACGGATCGCTTCACCTGCAAATCCGCCACGACCTCTGCGATGACTGCAACGAATGTGCAATTGCTCGTGTTTGCCCATCGGATGCCATTGTCCGCGTGTCCATTGACGAACCTTATATGATCAAAGGAAATTTTTCGAAAGATGGAAATGCGTAAAGAAAAAGAAATATCGAATATCCAATATTCAGTATTGAATGATGAAGAAAAATCCAGTGCGGGGAGCAACCCACTTACTCATTCGATGTTGAATGTTCATTATTTATCATTCATTATTTTTTTCTTCCTATTTTTGATTTCTATCACCAGCTTTTCGCAACAACAGCGCTTCCCCAAGCCCGAGTTCGATACAGGTTACGAGCAGCCCAACACCACCACCCCCGAACCCCGTGCCCTGGCCCTCGAATTTATCGATGTATTCATCCTTATGTCGGTGATGGCCCTGGCTGCCTGGTTTGTTTTTAAAAGCCGCTCGCGACGGGGTATCTTGTTCTTGTCTATTTTCTCGCTGGCCTATTTCGGGTTCTACCGCGAGGGCTGCATCTGTTCCATCGGGTCTATCCAAAACATTGCCCTTTCCTTTTTCGATCCGGCTTATTCGGTCTCCTTGCCTACGCTGGCCTTTTTTATCCTGCCCTTGCTTGTTACACTTTTCTTCGGAAGATTGTTTTGCGGGTCGGCTTGCCCCCTGGGGGTAATCCAGGATTTGGTCATCATCAAACCTATCGAAATACCCCGGTGGTTGCAGAAAAGTTTAGGTTTGTTCCCCTATATCTACCTGGGTATTGCTGTTTTGTACGCCGCCACCGGCACCGATTTCATCATCTGCCGTTTCGATCCCTTTGTGGGTATTTTTAGGATGAGTGCCGAATTTCACATTATCGTACTTGGCATCGCCTTTTTGCTGATCGGTTTGTTTGTGGCCCGCCCCTACTGTCGTTTTGTTTGCCCATACAGCGTTTTGTTGAACTGGGTCTCACGTTTTTCGTGGAAGCACCTCAGCATTACACCTTCAAAATGTATCCAATGTAAATTGTGCACCAACTCCTGCCCTTTCGATGCCATTGATTTCCCCACCGATGAAAAGCTAAAATTGAACTCTAAATCGAACCAGCGAGATTTTGCCCTCTATGCTTTGCTCGTACCAGTTTGGATGATCGTTTTTGGTTTTGCTGTTTCCAGGGCTCACAGCTTTCTTGCCCAGGCCAATTCGACCGTCTATCTCGCCGAACTCCTGATTGAACAACCTGAGCTTATCTCCGAATCCGATAACTTAGATATTGAAACCTTCCGGTCATCGGGAAAAACCCTCGATCAATTGGTAGAAGAAGCCCGGGTGATTCAGCATGAATTTTATACCGGCAGCTGGATCCTTGGAATTTTCCTTGGACTGGTAATCGGGGTTTTGCTGATGAACCAGTTCCGTTTCAGGAAGAGGAAAGACTACGAGGCAAACAAAGCCGATTGTTTGAGCTGTGGAAGGTGCATGGATTATTGCCCCGTACCAAAGTAATGGGGTGTACAACAAATATCCATCAACATAAATTTCATTATCGAATTACACAGTCTGCCCCGCAATTTAAGCGGGGAATTATTACCAGCCAAAGGCAGGTGGAATTCGATCAATTCGATCAAATCGATGAAAAGAGTATTTTCTGATGTTTGAAATGGGAAATTTGTCGTACACCCTAATTGCAACGATTTTGACTGGCTGGCTAAAGTTTTGTATTTTTGTATGAAATGTGATAATTATGGTAACAGATATTTCAACTTTAAATTTCGAGGCTTCCTATTCCTATGCAGACTACCTGAAATGGACGTTTGACGAAAAGGTCGAACTCATCAAGGGCCGGATTTTAAAGATGTCGCCGGCACCATTACGAAAACATCAGATGGTAAGTAGCGGGTTGCTCAAACAAATCTTTCGATGCGAAAACCTAAAAGCTTGTCAGGTTTATCATGCTCCGTTTGATGTACGTTTGTTGGATAAAAAAAAATCGACCACCGACAAAGAGATATTCACGGTAGTCCAGCCCGATATTTCAATTATATGCGATGAATCGAAATTAGATGAACGGGGATGTCTCGGAGCACCTGATTGCATTATTGAAGTAGCTTCAAAATCGACCATTCAGAAAGATATTAAAGTAAAATTCGACTTGTACGAAGAAAACGAGGTGCGTGAATATTGGATCGTGTTTCCCAACGAAAAAGCAGTACTGGTTTACGATCTCGATGAAAATTGCACATACCGGCCAAGATTTATGGATGAAGACCAAAGATTCATCAACTTAAAGGTTTTAGGGGATTTTCAAATTGACCTCGACGAAGTTTTTCAATCACAAAGCAGGGAAGATTAAATCCTAAGGTTTTTACACCCACAAACAAAACCGACACACGCATCACAGAATAATATAAAATGTCCTTACATTTACCCTGTTTTTGTTGATCAATCTAAACCCAAAATTATGAAGACCATTAAAATAGCATTTTTCTCCCTGGCCCTGGTAGCCATCCTTATTTCATCTTGTAAGAAAGACAAAGATTCCGACACGCGCGACCAGGCCACCGGAACGTACGACTATGTGATGAAAACCACTTTTATGAGTGCAGGGGTTTCCAACGAACTCCCGGTTCCATTTACGGGAACTTTTGTGATCAAAAAATCGGATTCGGATGCTCAGGCTATCGAGTTTTGGGAAAGTGATAAAATGTCCTTTCAAGGGACAAACATAAAAGAAGCCGATCAGGGTTTAACTTTCACGATACCAAGTCAGACAGTATCATTGTCTGGGATTACAGTTCCTTTACCTATGACAGGCTATGATTATTTTGAAGTAAATGGCACTAAATACAACGGATTCTACGAACGGTCCGGAAACATGATTCATACTGCATTTGGCATAAGCTTTCTTGGGAACGAGGTTGTATTTCAAATTACCGGAATAAAAAAGTAATAGAGCTTGCCAAGGTAAGCTACTTGCTCTTTGTGGATTGTCTTTTTTACCACTAAACCTGAATATAGCTGAATATCTGTAGGTATGAGAATGATCCTTGCAATATTTTGATTCCTTTGATAGGATTTCCAAAATTGGAACAGATTTCTCCCTTCGGTCGAAATGACAAATGCATCGTTTTATCGGGGAGGGGAATTGGGCGAGCTTCGCTCGCCCCATTCCCCTCCCTCACAACTAACTAGAGATTGTCATTTCGACCGAAGGGAAAAATCTGTTAGCATAACGTTGACCAATAATTGTTATCTTGATCAATTAGGATGCAGAATCATTTCCACAACTATTCCGCTTGATCTCTAATTTCACATGTGTGAGGACAAAGTTTCTCAATGTATTCTATGCACCTTATTGTTTCCCCTTATAAATGACCTTTGATTTGTTGCAGCCTAAACGTCAGTGTTTAAATTCTCAACCATTTTTTTTGATTTCCCATTTCCCTTTCCTAACTTTATCAAAAAATTTACCCTGTTTTCATGCAACCTTTTCATAATGCCGGGTCTTATAAAAAAGTACCATTAAAACCTAAGCGTATGAAAACATTTACCTTGCCCAATTTTATGCTCTTCTTCCCCATCCTCCTTTTTCTTTTGCTGATTGAAAAATCGGAAACACACGCCCAGATATGGAACTGGCAAGAGACCATAACAGACAACCCATGCCCGGGAGATAGCCTGGGAAGTATAGAAATATCTTTTACATGGTTCAACCCTCCTCCAAATTATTGGATCGAATGGTCGACCGGGGCTATAAACACACAAAACATCTATTCTTTGCCCGCCGGCGAGTATTCGGTTACAATTAGTGGAACATTTGTAGGCCAGGTTTTTGATTATGATTTTACAGTCGGGGTAGTCAACGAAATCAATGTAAGCGACAGCATCATCCATGCTACGACCCTGGGTGGCAACAATGGCGAAATCCACCTCAATGCTTCAGGCGGTTCTGGAAATTACAACTACGCCTGGGGGCAAGGCGAAACCACTTCAAGCATTTCCAATCTTTATGCAGGAGTCTATTATGTGACTATTTCGGACACGCTCACTTGCGCAGCAGATGTCGAAATGGCCTACTATGTTAACTCCCCTATTCCAACAGGCTGGGAAGTAACCCCGACAAACACCTCCCATACCATCTTCATCGAAACATCAACCTGTGTCGAAATTGGCGACAGCACCCTCAGCAAGGGGAGCCTGATTGGGGTTTTCCGGGAGGAAGGAGGGCAGGATGTCTGCAAGGGCTATTGTTTCTGGAACCAGCAGGAAACCATGATTCCGGTTTTCGTTCCTGAAACCCTTTCGGTTTACAATTACTATCAGTGGTATGAGACAGTTGAATACAAGGTATACGAACCAAATGTGTCCACAGATTACAATGCGCATCCTTGTTGCAATATGTCTTATGGTCCTGTATGTATGAACATTGGCCCTTCATCTACGTATGGTGAGATTTCTTGCATTTTTGTTGAAAACAGCTACAGCCAAACAATTTCTTTATCGCCAGGATGGGGTACATTTTCGGTCGCCCTCGATCCTGATCCTGCCAACTTTGAAGATGTTTTTGCTCCGATCTTCAGCCAGGTGAAAATCATAAAAGACATAAACGGCTTGGTGTATTGGCCAGAATATAATGTGAATTTTCTGGGCAATGTTGAGGTTGGCAAAGGCTACCAGATCAAAACCCTTTCGGCCCAATCGATTACGGTTACCGGAACTCATATCTTCCCAGAAATAATTCCACTCCATTTACATACCGGGTGGAATCTGTTTGGCTATTACAGCAATACATCAAGTGGTCATGTAAGTTTTTTCTCGAGCGGTGTTTACAATCTTATCATAGCAAAAACTGCAACAGGACATATATATTGGCCGCTTTATGGTTTAGGTTATACTTGGTATTTAGTCCCCGGCGAAAGCTATTGGGCCAAGATGTCTGCCCCCGCAACTTTCTATCTGCCACCTCATAATTGCAATCAATAAAAATGAATTCATCATTATTTAATATTCCAGAATATGAAATCGAAAGAAATAATCGGAAACCATTTTCCCGATAAGTTGCAACGAAGCACTGTCTCCCCCTGGGGGGAGAATAAGAGGGGGGAGTTCCTGCATTTAGCTCCACCCCCTAACTCCCGCCAGCAGGGGATATCCTCCGATTTCACTTCTGTTTTTTTCTTTTCATATACACTCTCTGATTTTATGAAACGAACTATTTCATTCGATGATAATAAAGAACCGATTACTCATTTGCAATGTTGGGCAACGAATTTACCTTATCTTTTGTCTTCGATAATAACTGAAGCAAACCAATTTTAAATGAAGACGGAATGAAAACACTACTAAATATTTCCAAATCCTATAATTACTTGTCAACTCAAACTAAAAATTTTGCCTTATGAAAACTATAGCCTTTCAGAAATATATATTGATTTTGTCAACCTCTTTGCTTTTTCTGACTATATATGGACCGAGGGCAAATGCCCAGGCATTGATAGGTTCAGCAACCGTAACCAACAACCCCTGTTTTGGCGATACGCTCGGTAGTATTGATTTAACGGTAAGTGGTGGTACCAGTCCCCATTTCTTCACCTGGTCGACCGGAGAAACCACAGAGGATATTTCCAATTTGGGTGCTGGTAACTATTCGGTAACAATAACCGACAATGCCTCTGCCAGTGTGTTTGCTTTGCCCTGGAATTATATCAATACGGGCGCAAGCAGGATAGTGGAAATATCATCCTCCAATACATCCATCAATGGAAGCCCAATCCAGGTTGGCGATTATATTGGGGCTTTCTACATGGACGGTGGAAATTTGTTTTGTGCCGGGTATGCTGTATGGTTGCCTATTCCTATTCAGCTTGTCGAAGTTTTTGCCGATGATTCCACCACCACTGTGAAAGAAGGGTTTGATGAAAGTGACAATTATTTCTGGAAAGTCTGGAAAGCTACCGATGGTGGATTGGTGTTTATGTCGGCAACTTATTCTTCAACTTATATGAACAGCTTTTCGCTAACCGGAGCTTGTGCCATTGTCAGTTTATCGGGCACATATACTCCACCTACAACCACAAATTCTATCGTAAAATCATTTCCGGTTTTTGAACCACAAGCCCTTACCATTATCTCCCTTGTTTCAGAATATAATGGTTTTGAAGTAAGTTCGTTTGGTGGCACCGATGGCTTTATTGAAGTGGAGGGAAGCAACGGAACTTCACCCTATACCTACTTTTGGGGGAGTGGGATAACCACCAATAACCTCTACAATTTGCCTATCGGGAATTACACATTAACCGTAACCGATGTCATGAATTGCTCGATGGTCGACAGTTTTTACCTTACCTCCACCACCCTGTTCGCCAGCGATTCTGCAACTGATGTTATGTGCTATGGATATTGCGATGGGTCCATTGATATTTCCCCAACAGGCGGGTTTCCTCCCTATTATTATTTTTGGTCGGATGGTTCAACTAGCCAGGATGCGTCCAACTTATGCGCTGGATCTTATTCAGTAACAATTACAGATTCGCTTACCGGGCCACCTGTTCCGCTTCCCTGGTCATATACCATGACAAATAGCAGCCATAATTTTTTGATTCCTCAAAACTCTGTTCAAATTAATAATTATCAACCCAAACCGGGAGATTATATTGGCGTTTTCTACCTGAATGGTACAGGGCTTCACTGTGCCGGGTATCAGATCTATGCTAATGCTATTAGCGCAATTGCTGTATGGGGCGATGATAATACCACCTCCATACAGGATGGTTTTGAAGTGGGCGATGAGGTATATTGGAAATTGTGGAATTATGTAAATGGCGATACTATAGATTTGGTCCCTACATTTTCTCCGCTATCCCAAAATCAGAACCAGTATGTACATAATGGGTTAAGTGTGCTAAGCTCGCTTACCAATCCTACAGTCTATGTCGCGGCTAATCAATTCACCCAAAATTATACGGTTTCTGAACCACCTGCCATTTCCATAATCAGCGATCTTTCAAATTACTCCGGTTTTGGCGTTTCTTCTATCGGTGCATCCGATGGTTTTATCGACCTAAACATATCGGGAGGAAACCCGCCTTATTCTTTCGCCTGGTCCAACGGCTCATCAACAGAAGATATATCAAGCCTTCCTGCCGGGAATTATTCCATAACCGTAAGCGATGCCACAGGCTGTTCGCAAAGCAAAAGCTATTTCATCAGTCAGCCCTTCATCATAAATTCTATTGTAAATGATGCAAGCTGCGGTAATTCCTGCGATGGCAGCATTGAGGTTTTAGTCGATGGGGCACTTTCGCCATATAGTTTTCTTTGGTCGAACGGGAATACCGTCAACAACATTTCAGGGCTTTGTGCAGGGCCGTATTCCCTTACCCTTTCGGATGCTTCTGTGCCCGCTCTCGATACAGTTTTAAGTTTTATGGTGGGAGGTCCAACGGCTATTCAAATTTCCGCCCAGCTTTCCGACTACAATGGTTCGGGGGTAAGTGCCCCCGGTGCCAGTGATGGCTGGATCGATATTTCAGTTTCAGGGGGAACACCTCCTTACTCTTTTGTCTGGACGAATGGCGAGACCACCGAAGACGTTGCCAACCTCCTGGCCGGGAATTATTCGGTCACGGTGTACGACAGTCTTTCGTGTTCCGTCTCGCAATCCTTTTTGATTGAACAAACCCTTTATATTTCAGCCACCGTTATTGGTGAAAGTTGCTTTGGCCTGTGTGATGGAGCCATTCAGCTTACGGCTTCGGGTGGGATTCCTCCTTACAGTTTTAGCTGGTCGAACGGGGCAAGCTTGCAGAGCCTTGCAAACCTCTGTGGCGGGACCTATCAACTTACGGTTACCGACAGCATTGGTGCCACATCCATTGACACCTTCCTGGTATCAAGCCCTTCAGAAATTATTGCCACAGCCCAGCTTTCCGATTATTCCGGGTATGGCGTAAGCAACATCGGGGCTTCCGATGGCTGGATAAATCTGACCATTTCGGGTGGTAGTTCGCCTTATTCATTTGCTTGGTCGATGGGATCGACATCGGAAGATATTTCAAACCTACCTGCCGGGAATTATTTGCTCACCATCACCGATGCCAACACCTGCCAGCAAACATTTTCGTACAGTTTGAATCCTGTCCCTTTCAACCCTGCGCTCACAATTAGCGGAATGGCTACCGATGCCACCTGTTTCGGTACATGCAACGGAAGCATCGATGTTACTGTTTCGGGCGGAAACCCTTGGTACACCTATCTCTGGAACGATGGCTCGACCCTCGAAGACCGAACAAACCTGTGTGCCGGGAACTATGTGGTCGTAGTAAACGACAACCAGCCCAATGCAACAGCACAGGCTTTCAACTGGAGTTTTTACACCTCGTCGGGCAACCATACCATTGCCATTCCTTTTGGGACTGTTTTGGTGAATGGGGCTGCACCCGATGTGGGCGATGTTATTGGGGTTTTCTACGACAGTACCGGAGTTCTAAAGTGTGGTGGCTATTTTACATACAATGGGGGGACCATTGTAGTGGCTGCCATGGTAAACGATGCACTTATCCCAGAAAAAACAGGTTTTGATGGTGGCGATATCCTAAATTGGAAACTCTGGCGGTCGGCCGACAGCATTACCGTAAACATGACAGCCACCTACAGCGCAACTCAGATTAACCAGGGCACTTTTCAATCCAATGGGATTTCAGCCATCTCTACCTTAATTGGTTCGTACACCCTGCAAGGGACACAACAAACCACCTTTGCCAATTTCACCATCGCCCAACCCGATTCCATTGCCCTCAGTGCGGTGGTCGTAAATGTGGATACAATAAATAACCTTCAGGGTTCGGTTACTCTTAGCCCAATTGGTGGAATTTCACCTTATTCTTTCCTTTGGTCGACAGGCGATACCAGCGAGGATATTTCTTTGCTCGACACGGGATGGTATGCCCTTACTTTGACGGATGCGAATTTGTGTGTGGTGGAGGAAGAGTTTTATGTGGGGATTGCACCTGTACCGCAGATACTTGTAAGCTCAAATATATCTCAGATTTATTGTAATGGTTATTGTGAAGGAAGTATTAACTTGAATGTGACAGGGGGTGTTCCTCCATTTTCATATCAATGGTCGAATGGTGAAACTGTTGAACCTATTTATAACCTTTGTCCTGGATTCTATTATGTTACCATTTATGATACCTACAACTCTTTGATTCTTGATTTTGAAATTACAGAACCAGATACACTTGGAATTACTCCAACTATTACAAATGTCGATCCTTTAGATCCTTTTAGTGGGGCTATTGATTTAATACCGGAAGGTGGGGTTGTTCCTTATTATTTTATATGGAGTAATGGTGTTGTTGAAACTGCCATAGTAGATTCCTTATCAATAGGAAATTATGAAGTTACAGTACTTGATGCTAATGGTTGTAGTTTTGAAGAAATATTTTCTCTTGGGTATTCCTATGTGCCCGATTCAATATCTATTAATACTATTATTTCCAATATTTCTTGTAATGGACTGGGAAATGGTCAGATTGATGTGAACGTTTTGGGAGGAATTTCACCCTATTATTATTTGTGGAATAATGGTGATACCATTGAGGACATTAACAACCTCGTCGAAGGAAACTATGAATTATCTGTTATGGATGCATTAAATGGTTACCAGTTAATGCCGTGGAGTTATGAAACCACTGGAACTTATATGCATGTAAATGGATCGGTTCAAATTGACAGTACCGGAAATGATTATGGTGATTTCTTTGGTGTATTCTTTCTTGATGGAAATGAACTGAAATGTGGTGGTTATGCAAATATTGATTGGAATTTTGGACTATTGGCTTTCGGAGACAATCCCTTAACCCCAGATAAAGATGGATTCGCACAAGGGGATAGCATTTATTATAAACTATGGAGACTATCTGATGGTAATATAGTGGACATGGATGTTTTAAATTTCAACCCTCAATTTTTTCAAGGAACTTTTAGTGCTGGAGGATATTCCTGGCAAACAACTTATTATGGCTCTTACACCCCTACGCCCACCTACACCACTGCCTCCTTCACCATCCTCGAACCCGACCCAATTTCCATTTCAGGGATTATGAGCGATTATGGCGGCTTCGGGGTAAGCACCTGGGGAGCCAGCGATGGGAGCATCGATGTAACTGTGTCTGGAGGCACACCCCCTTACACTTATTTCTGGACTGTGGGATTAACCACCGAAGACCTGGCCAACATCCCGGCAGGGCAATACGAATTGCTTGTGTCCGATGCCAATGGCTGCGACACAGTCGAAATATTTGAACTGAGCAGCCCGCCACCTCCGCCCATTGTGGTAAACGGGACCATCGAAAATGCCACCTGTTTTGGAACTTGCGACGGCTCGATTGCCGTTACGGCCACCGGGGGAATCCCTCCCCTTAACTTTGCCTGGTCGAACGGCGAAACCACAATGGTGGTCGATAACCTTTGCGCAGGGATGTATTGGCTTACCGTGAGTGATGTGGACAGTTCGCTGATATTGAGTTTTGAAATTACCCAGCCAACCGAAATATTATTGAATATCACAGCAGGTGCCCTTTACCCCGATCCAAACGATTCCACTTTTATGGTCATCATTGTGACAGGTGGAATATTGCCTTACACCTATTTATGGAGCACCGGCTCTACCCATTCCAGTATCACTTCGGTAGTCTATGGGCTTTATACCTGCACCGTAAGCGATGCGAATGGTTGTCAGCAAGTTGGAAGTCATTTTGTGGATTTCGTATATACGCCCGACTGGCCTGTAATCGCAACAGCTAACCAACACACTATCGAAATCCCGGCATTTGCCAATTTATTGCTGAATGGCGTTGCCCTCAGCACCTACGATTTTGTTGGGGTGTTTTACGATTCAGTAGGGACTCAAAAATGTGGCGGCTATGCTGTGTGGCAAAACCAGGCAGTCAGTTTTGTGGCGTATGGCGATGATGCAGGTACAAGCGATCTGGATGGATTTCTGACGGGTGATGAGTTCGCCTGGAAAATCTGGGATGCCTCCGAAGATTTAGTACACGATGCTGTGGCGGTGTACTTGCCTGGCTATCCCAATCAGCAACATTTTGCCGTTTCGGGCAGTTCGGGCATCGACTCCCTTTATACCAACAGCCTGTCGGGAACGGTTTCCACCACCACCAAATCGAACCTTGATCTGGGCATGGTAGTGGTTTACGAACAGACAGCCCAGGGTTATTATGCCGTCAAGAAAGGGCTGGTGGTAAATGGCAACTATAAAATCGACGGGCTGAAAACCGGGAACTATCTCTGTTACGCCATCCCTCAACCAGGCCACGATTGGGGCATCCCGGGCTATTTCCCCACTCAAAACAATTGGCAATCGGCCAACTGGGTTCACGTGCAGGCCAACACCACCGGCATCGACATTACCATCGACCCGGTTATTCCTTATGCCACAGGAACGGCCAGTATTTCGGGAATAATCAACGTGGGCGACGATGCCAGCTACAACCCGGCAGTTTTCGACAACGAATGGTTCCCGCCATCCACCAAAAACAATGGGGATCCTGCCCGCAATATCCCCATCCTTTTGTTCGACAGCCTGCAACATCCCATCGACTTTCGCCTAACCGATGCACAGGGAATTTTCAACTACGAAAACCTGGAGTACGGAACCTATTTCGTGAAAGTGGAAAAGGCCGGGCTACAGTCAGAACATATCGAAGTGATACTGGATGCCAACAATCCTACATCCGATAATCTTTCTTTCCTGTTGAACGAGGGGCAGGTTATCGGCATAAACCCGGTGGACGTTAAGAGCAACATCCTACTTTACCCCAACCCGGTACATGATAAATTGAATGTGGTTTTGCCTTCGGATTTTGGAAAGATTGAAACACTCGAAATATTCTCTCAATTAGGCACGAAACAAAACAGCCTGTTTTCATCATCAAAAGAAAAACAAAACAGCCTGCAGGTTGATTTGGCGGGATATGTTGCAGGGATTTATTTGTTGAAGGTGAGGAGCGATAAGGATGTGGCGGTGGTGAAGTTTATTAAACAGTAGTCCTATATCGCCAACTTATGCCAAGTCGGGGCGCGACTTCAATTGGCGCTCCGACTTGCTTTAAGAGAGGCTCCTGACCTTCCTCCAGATTTTGGCGGGTTTCAGATATTTGCCAATGTTTGATGCCGATTATGTGATTTTTTACACAAAATCGACATCAATTGTGTGATATTTAGGAAGTGAAAATAAACCATATCAAAAAATATTTCATAGCTTTGCCAAAGTTTAGTGCCGATTATGTGATTTTTTACACATAATCGGCATCAATTGTGTGATTTTATGATAATACAAAGGGATATTGAAAATAGCTTAATTGCATGGAAGTCGTCACCCGACCGAAAACCATTGATATTGCAGGGAGCAAGGCAGACTGGTAAAACCTGGATATTAGAGCAATTTGGGAACAAGTATTTTGAGGATGTGGCCTATTTCAATTTTGAGGAACAACCTGAACTGAAACAGTTTTTTCAATCGTCGAAAGACACGGCGCGGATTATCCAAAACCTTTCGCTGGTACACGGAAAAGCTATTCAAGCGCAATCAACATTAATTATTTTTGATGAAATACAAGAATGTAACGAGGCCCTCAACTCGCTGAAATACTTTTGCGAAAAAGCTCCCGGATTTGCCATTGCCGGTGCGGGTTCGCTGTTGGGCGTGGCCTTGTCGCAGGGCTTGTCGTTCCCGGTAGGAAAGGTCGATTTCCTTACTATCCACCCTGTGACTTTCAACGAATTTTTAGCCGCCGCCGATCCCCAATTGGCCGATTATCTAACCAGCATTGATGCGATTGACCCTCTCCCCGATATTTTCTTTAGCCAATTGGTCGAAAAACTCAAAATGTATTTCATCAGTGGTGGGATGCCGGAGGCTGTTGCAAAACTCCTCGAAACCCATGATGTGCAACAAACCGGGCAGGTGCTCAACAACTTATTACGGGCTTATACGCTCGACTTTTCGAAACATGCGGAAAAAAAGGATATTCCCAAAATAGGGTACGTTTGGGCTTCTATCCCTGGTCAATTGGCAAGGGAGAATAAAAAATTCCTATATCAAACTGTAAAACAGGGGGCGAGGGCAAGAGAATACGAAGATGCACTGCAATGGCTTTCAAATGCCGGGTTGGTGCATATAATCCATCGCATTTCAAATCCATCAATGCCCCTTTCGGCTTATGATGATTTGAGTGCATTCAAGATCTATCTGGTTGATGTGGGCATTTTGCGTAGCCTCTCCATGCTCGACCCGATTGCCATCCGTGAGGGGAACCGCCTGTTTACCGAATTTAAAGGGGCTTTGAGCGAGAACTATGTGCTCCAAAGCCTTGTTTCACAATTTGAAGTATTGCCCCGCTACTGGACCTCGGAGAACAAGGCGGAGGTCGATTTTATCCTTCAATACAAAAATGAAATTATCCCTGTGGAAGTAAAATCGGATGAAAATGTAAGAGGGAAAAGCCTGACACTATTTCATAAACAATATAGCCCACCTCTCAGGATCCGCTATTCGATGAAAAACCTGAAACTCGATGGTGGTCTCGTAAATATCCCCATGTTTATGGCAGATCACACAAAGAAAATTATAGACTTGTTTAGGGATTAAAATATTTTTGAACAAGCCCTAAGACAGGGCCGCCATTATTGTACCAGATTTATTGATATATGAATTACAAAGCCATCGCAAGCACCTCGACCCCTTTTCCCTCAAACAACTTCACGAAGAAATACCAGGTCATCATGCCCGAGGCAATGAGTTTGAGTAGAGTACCTGTGAGGAACCCGATAAACGAACCCAGCCCTGCCTTAAAAGCGGTCGATTGATCTTTGCCCGCAATCAACTCTCCGGCAAAAGCCCCCACAAACGGGCCGATGATGATGCCAAAGGGAGGGAAAAATATCATGCCCAGGATCAACCCAACTATGGAACCCACAACCCCTTTTTTGCTTCCGCCAAATTTTTTGGTACCCCATGCAGGGATAATATAATCGGCCACATACACCACCACCGTAACACCGGCCCATATCCAAAGGAAATTTGAATCGAAGGAATATCTTGAGGTGAAATGAAGCAACAGCAATCCAATATAACTTAAAGGAGGACCAGGGATTATAGGCAGGATAGCACCTGCAATTCCAAGTAAAAGAAAAATAATGCCCAGGGCAATCAGTACAATATCCATATTTTTTAAAGTTGAGTTTTCAATTGACAGGAAGAACGAGAACGAGATGCAAATGTAACAGAGTTGTTTTGGAAAATGGAAATTGGAAATTGGAAAATCGGTTCCAGAGTAATTTATAGTAACACCATTTTCCGGGTTTGAATAATCTTACCATCCACTACTAGCGAATAACTGAAAATACCTTGCATGGTATTTTTTGCGTTTAATCCGACGGTCACATTTTTTTCTGACAGCTCCACGGGAATCAGGTCAACAGTCCGTCCACACATATCTTTCACCAGGATGCTGGCTTGTGCTTGATAAAAACCGGGATCGGTTATTTCAATAATAATTTCGGTTTGGCCTGCGCCCGGATTGGGAAAATTCTGATTCATGTGAATGCCCTGGTCTTTTTTGCTATCACGAATATCCAGCGATTGGATTTTATAATCATCAGGAAAGATGCTTTCCACATTATTTTCCACATTCATGACCGTGAAGAAATAGCTTTTCCCTTGCACGAGACCATGTATTTCCAGTTCGTGTGTATTTACGAAAGTAAGTACAGTATCGAAATACAGGCTGCCCGAACCACTCGACCGGATGCCCACACGGTAATGGTTATAAACAGTGTCAGCTCCGGTAATATATATCTTTATCCCATCTGGCAAACCCTCATAATCAGGTTCGGGCGGAGGTGGCGAAATGGCCAGAAAGCCCAGGTTCACCCCATTCGAAATGGTATTGCGCCGTAAGTAAGGCATGTCCACAAAAAAACTGTCGATAATCCCATCGGGAGGAACGGAGGTGTCGACACCTAAAATATCGGTGGTGGTATGTTGGCGGTCGGGGGGTGTGCCGGAACCATCGCCATGTTCGTTCTGCGAGCAAAACCGCAGGGCAGTATAACCCCGCGCACGGAAAGGGATATGGTCGCCACTCCGCCCAATCCGGTCTTCCGAAAGTATAATGTTGATATTCATGGGCGTGGACAATAGCGGGTTGATCCTTTCTTCCTGATGCAATTTCACGTAGCGGGCCAATTGCTTGTGGGGTGAAACCGAACTGGAATCGTTATAGGGCGAATAGGAGAATATCCTAACGTTTGTGCTATCAATATCGTTCAACCCCGGACAACTGGGAGGCGAGGATGTTTGTCCACATATTATCCCGCCCACTACATCGTTATTAAAAACTGCCAGTATTGAGATATTCTCCATAAAAAGATAATTGGCCAGGGCTTTTGCGCCATGCAATCCTTGATCCTCGCCAGTGGTGGCGGCAAAAACTATGGTGCGGTCGAAAGTATAGCGGCTCATCACCCGTGCCAATTCCATCACCAAAACAGTTCCCGACCCGTTGTCGTCCATGCCGGGGGTGTAGCAGGAAGTATCGCAAGCGCCTTCGCAGCGGGTGTCGTAATGCCCTTCAACCAAAAGGATTTCGTGTTGGCTGGTATCGGCTCCGGGCAATACGGCAAGCACATTTTTATGATGTCCCATTCCGCAAACGTCTTTGTCGAAATCGAGGTACGAAACCAGAAGCCTGTTTTCGTTTTGTTGGCCAAAGCTTTGAAACTTCCTGTAAATCCAACGTCTGGCAGCTCCAATGCCTGATGAGTTCGAAATCGTGTCGGAACCCGTATTCCGGTTATAAAATGTTTCGAGATGCTCAAGATAACTTTGCAGGCTGTCTTCCGAAATCTTATCGACTATCCCCAAAAGGATGGAATCGGGGTGGTTCACAACCTGGCTGGCAGAATAAAGCACAGGGTCATAATTGCCATGAACCACATCATCGGCAACACTATTCGACATGGCCATATTAGTTTGAGAAAGTGCAATAAAAGGCAGCAAGAGGATAGAAGCTAAAAGAAATCCAATTTTTTTCATTTCATCTGATGTTTAATTTCTTCCAAGTATACGGATTTTAGTTGAAAGCATGGTTTAATAATTTTATGTTAAATCCATTAAGTATATTTAAGTATTAAATAACTTAAATAGCCTATAAACAACCATAGACGTATTTTTTTTCTGAGTTTTCTGAGGTTGAAATTGTAAATTGCAGAATATAAAGTTGTTGAAAACTATTTAGTATTTATTTGTAAAAACTTAATGATAAATTTGTTTTAATCGTTTTTTTTTTGTGCATTTACGGCTCGAAACGAAAGAGCCATGATTACAAGTAAAATTAATTCCTAATAAATATGCCGGGGCAATCACATCGACCCTCCAAAGTTGTGTGACCCCGCCCCGGCTTTGTTAAATTTAAAACTATACAAAGTTATGAAAAAAAGTACAATTTTTCTGAGCCTCTTTATGATGCTCGCAGTATGTGTAAATTCACAGACCTTAAAGGTTTTTGAAGAGTGGACAACTTCCAACGGAACGCAGAACATGTTTTTAGAAACCTTTACAGAAACCGATGCCAGCCGGAATGTGTATGTTGGTGGTGCTACCGTAAATTCATCGGGCGATTACGACATTCTCCTTACCAAGTATGATTCGCGTGGCAACCTACAGTGGACAGAGCAATATACTGGGGCTGGTAATGGCGATGATGCAGCCGCAGCCATCTGTTTTGGCGACAGCGGGTATGCGTACCTTACCGGAACGGTGTACACCAGTGCCAACAACCAAAACGACTGTGTGGTATTAAAGTACGATCAATACGGCAACCTTATGTGGGCAAGGACCTATAACGGGAATGCATACGGCCCCGATTTCGGTACCGATATTTGCATCGATGCCAGCAATAATGTATATATTGGCGGCGCAAGTACACGAACCGGAACCTACTACGATTTCCTTGTTTTGAAGTACGACCGAGGAGGTGTGTACCAATGGGTAAGTTTTTACGATAACTTGCACTTTTTCGAGATTGCCAATAAAATAGAATTGAATGGAAGTACTGTGGTTGTGGCTGGAGGCACCCAGGTGAACGCTACAAAATGGGAATATGCCGTAGCTAATTTCGACTCTTCAAATGGTACATTTAAAGGGGTTAAAACCACTACATCGACTGGTACTGGCATCGACCAAATAAACGATCTTTGCATCGATGGTTCAGGTAACTTGTATGTTACCGGTGGGGTGGTAAATGCCAATACTGGTTACGATTATCAAACGGTGAAACTAAACGACAGCCTCGATGTACAATGGACAGCTACCTATAACAACACCGACAGCCTAGATGACGTAGCCCGGTCCATTCAGGTAGATGCCAGCGGCAATGTATATGTTACTGGATATTCCCTAACTCAGGACGAGGATACCAACATAGTTACCATTAAATACAATAGCTCTGGTGCACAACAGTGGGTCGAAGAATACAACGATGACGATTACGGTTGCGACAAAGGCGAAGCACTTATAGTCGACGGTTCGGGGAATATCTTCGTGGCAGCAACTTATTTTAATGGCAGCAATAGCGACTACCTTACCTTAAAGTACAACACCGATGGCGACCTTATATGGAAAATGACCTACAATGGTCTTTACAACAAAAACGATGAAGCCAAAGATATTTGTCTTGATAACGAGGGCGATATAATTGTTGTTGGGCAATCATGTATTGGTGATGATTATCAGTACATAACTGTAAAATATTCGGAGATCGATGTAATAATACCTCCTGATGATGAAATTGCCCAGATGGCATATACAGCCAATTTCGGACAATTAGCAGATACGGGCTTTAATCCTGTGCCTGATGTAAAGTATTATACAATTGACTCAAAACCTGTTTGTTACTTTTGGGATGATAAAGTAAGTTACTTATTGGCTGATTCAAATGAAACAAACGGTTTGTTTGATTATTATAGGATTGACATGGAATTCATTGAACCCGCCTCAGAAATTAAAGTACGTGCTTTTGATGAATTAAATTATTATTCAAATTTCTTTTATAGTTATATTCCTGAAGGAAGATCAAGAGTGAAAAACTATTCTAAAGTAATTTACAATGAAGTGTTTGATGATATTGACCTATTAATTTCAAGCAATAACAGAGGTCCTAAACTTTACTATATTATTAAACCAGGAGGCACTCCAAATATCATTCATTGCCTTTTTACAGGTGCAGATAGTATAAAAGTTGGATTCAATGAAGAATTAATTTTATACACTGAACTCGGTAGTATAGTTTATCCACAAGCCAAAGCATACCAAATTGATTCAAATGGCGATCCAGTAAATCTTGCCTGGCAACCGGAATATGACCTTAATACAAACCATTTATTCTTCACAATTGGATCATATAATACATCACTTCCATTGGTGATTGAAATGAATAATGGTTCTGCATTATCTTCAAATACTGCAATTGAGAATTTGGAATGGAGCTCTTATTTTGGAAGCCAGTTTACAAATATAAATGATATGATCTCAAATGGAAGCAATGATGTTTTTATTACAGGATGCACAAATAATTTGGGAGGAACTATGCCTGGGCCTTATGGTTATCTTAATACTAATTCTGGGGGTTATGATGCTTTCATTGTTAAAATTAATAATGGGATTGAGGTAATCTGGAAAACTTACTATGGGGGAACTGGGGATGAAATTTCTACAGGTATTGGCTTAAATAGCATGGGCCATATATTTATCTCGGGATATACAACGTCGGAGTTAATACCATTTAAAGAACCATATGGTTCTTACTACGATGATGAGAATGTTTATTGCTCTGCCGGGTATAACAATGATATTTTCATAGCAGAATTTGGGATTATGGGGGATAATTTATTATGGGGCACTTTTTACGGTGAAGATTGTGCTGATGAAAAGGCTTATGACCTTAAGTTTGACAATCTCGACAATCTATATATTGTCGGTATTGGTGATCTAACAACGGAGTTATGTACTCTTTCTGTTGCTTCAAATTATACTGTTGGCAATGGCATAATACTAAAGTTCGATTCAGATAGAGCCAGGAAATGGGTTACTCTTTTTGATGTAGATAAAATAAATAGTATTGATTGTGATGACTCAAACAATATTTATATAACAGGAGTTGGAACATATAATTCGGGGCTAACACTAAATAATGATCAGGATCCGGGACATTCCGCTATTACTGGGGCTACTCCAGGGGATGATATTTTTGTTGCAAAATTTAATAGTAATGATTTATTGGTTTTATATGAGTCCTTAGGGTATGGTGAGGGAACCGGAATTGCTGTAGATAATTCCGATGATATTGTAATTAAGGGATTCACATCTGGGAGTATTGTAGTTCAAGACTACGATGATAATTCAACACTTGATTATTATGAACCAATCATTCCTTATTACAACCCTCTTGATATTCCTCCATCAGGTTTTATTTCTAAAATTACCGGTACTGGTGCAGCAATTGGGACAATTGTTTGGTCTAGTTATTTTGGGACTAAGTCTGTTGACAGAATTTGGAATTTACTCATTGATAATAATGATTATATTTATGTAGTTGGACAAACTCATGGAGGATCATATATCGGAACAACTTTACCATTTCCACAAACAGCGCCCATATATTATTACATTAATGACGACAAGGTAGGCCAAAACCTTAATGATGATGGGTTTATTGCCCGTTTTAATTCTGAACAGGTACATATGTGGACTACTTATTTTGGCGGAAATGGAATAGATGATACATACACCTGTACAGTTACAAATAATTCAAAATTATATATTGCAGGGCTTACTATGACTGATAATGATAATTATCTAAATGATCCAGATCTTCAAATTCCCAATATCCCATATGACGATCAAAATCAAAACGTGCTCAACGATGATATTTTTAACAATTGTTGGCAATATGTAGCACGTTTTAATATTTTCTCGGGTCCAATAAGTATTGAAACATATAAGAGCAGTGACAATATTGATATTTATCCAAACCCAACTGAGGAAATACTAAATATTAAGCTTTCTGATAAAATAAAGGGAAGTACCGAAATAGTTGTAAATAGTGTGGCCGGGAAAAGAGTAAAATCACAACTGTTAAAAGCCAGCGATGGCGAAATTAGAATAGATATCAAGGATTTACGTCCAGGTGTTTATATTGTACAACTAATAAATGGCACTAATTGCATATCCAAAAAATTTATAAAACTTTAATCCTAAGTATCATGAGAAATTTATTAATCCTAGCAATCATTTTGTTATCATGCCAGACAAAAGGTACTGCCCAATGGTATTTAATAAGTGAGTACGATACTACAATCATATTGCATGATGTGTATTTCCATAATAATGATACTGGTTTTGTTGTTGGCCAAAAATATATGGATTTTATCCCTTCTTATCCACCCTTTACCAGTATGTTGATTCTTTGATGGTAAACCCCAATGGCATGCTCCTTAAAACTGTTGATGGAGGGGCTACTTGGGATACTTTGTTTTACCCTTCGTTCGTCCAATTAAATTCGATTTGTTTCCCGACCTCTGATACCGGATATATTGTTGGCGAAAGCCCGGCTCCAGATTTATTCATTCTAAAAACAACCGACGGTGGAAACAATTGGGTGGAAATTAATTGCAATGTATGTAATTGGAATGGGATAATTTTTACAAAAGTATTCTTTTTTGATTCTGAGGTTGGATTTGCGGCCGGTGGTTATCAATCATTACAAAAAACCACTAATGGAGGTATTAGTTGGGGTATTAACGGTAATTTTGTATTTGCGCGTGACTTTGATTTCCCTTCTGATAGTATCGGGTATGCAAACTACGGTCTTAAAACAATAAATGCGGGAGATAGCTGGTTCGACATTTCTTCAAATTTTCCAAATTTCAATTCAATTCTCGCTGTTGGTTATCATACTGAAAACATTGGATATATAGCAGGCAACAAATGGACAGGATCTTATAATTTAGGAAAAATTGCATGTACATATAATGGCGGTCAAACATGGAACGATTTCTTATTAAGTTCGACAAGTGATATTATGGACATATATATACATGATGAAGATAATGCTTATTTTATTGGAGGAAAAATTATAAAAACTATCGATCAGGGGAATACTTTTTATTATCAAACCATTGAAGATGTGCTTTTTGGAGCATTGCATTCTATTTACTTTGCGAGTCCCAAAATTGGATATGCTGTTGGTATAGAAGGCGAAATACTTAAAACAACAAATGATGGTGGAGAAATGACACCAGTTTCATTTCTTACTGTCGAAACCAATGAAGATAACGAAAACAGAATTGATGTTTTTCCTGTACCAGCATTAAACCAACTAAATGTACGTGTTCCAGAGGGCATTATAACCCAAGTCGAAATTTACTCTACAACCGGTCAACTCCTTCAAAAAACAATAAGCAATAAAACACAAAAGAGCATTGATATTTCAGGCTTGCCCCCTGGCAACTACTTTATCCGTGCCATCAGCCGTGAGCAAGTGTTTGTGAGGAAGTTTGTGGTAGTGCGGTAAACTTGGCAGCGTCCAAAGGTAAACCTGGCAGCGTACGAAGGATCCCGAAATGATCGGGACTGGCTCTGTCAGCGTTTACGCCAACCGGGCAAGAGCGACGCTGTCATGTCCTTCGGACGATGACAGGTCTCCTTCGGACGATGACAGGTCAATACCTACGATATTTATCCTTTCCCGAAAGACAATAATTGCTTTCTTTGCAGTAGTAATATGTATATGAAAGGAGTTTTTGTCATTTTATTTACCCTGCTTTTTCTTCCCTTATTTTCGCAAGAGAATAAGAAGGAAACAGTACTGTCGCAAATCTCTGCTGCTGCAGACGATACCGGCAAAGTTAAATTATTGCTCAAACACAGCTATGTAGTGTTTGAAAGCAATATTGCCGAATCGAAAACTTATGCAATTAAGGCTCTTGATTTGTCTCGCCAGTTGGAAAATAAAGGCTTTGAAGCAGATGCCCTCTATCAACTTGCCTTAATTACCGAACAACAAAACGATTACGAGGGTGCCATCGAGAAATTGGAAGAAGCCAGCAGCCTATTTGCTGAAATTAACGATCAGTCCAATGTAATTAAATGCCTGAATAAGGAAGGCTCGATATATGTTGACAATGGCAAGTATGAAACGGCTATCGAGAAATATGTACAGTCGATACGGGTGGCTGAAAAGATTGGTGACAGGGAAAACATTTCGCTCTGTTGTTACGATATGGGGATTGCTTACCGGAAACAAAACGACCTTCCAAAAGCATTGGAGTGTTTTTACTGGGCTTTGGAACTCCCAAAGAAACAGGGCAACCAGGCCAGGGTTTCAAAAATCCTAAATAGCATTGGGCTGGTCTATTTTCACGATAAACAATACGATAAGGCCATTGAGGTTTTCAACGAATCGCTGGAGTTAAAAAAAACATTGCGCGACCAAAATGGGATAGCAATAGTGCTGAATAACCTGGGCCTGGTGTACGACCAATTGAAAGATTACACCCGATCCATTTATTATTACCAGCTTTCGATAAAGATAAAAATGGAGCTGGGCCAGGAAAACAAACTCGATACAAGCTATTTGAATATCGGACTTGTTTATGGGAAACAGGACAGTATTGAAAAATCGCTGGAGTACCTGAAACAATCGCTTGCTATTTCTGCGACGAACGGGAATACCCGCAACCAGGCCAAATGCAATGGTATCATAGGTAGCGAATATCATAAAATGGGCAATTCCGAAAATGCCATTCCCTATCTTTTAAAAAGTATTGAGATAGCCCGAGTGATCGATGCCCTTGACATCCAAAAATTTGCGTATGGTTTGGTAGCTCGATGCTATGCGGAGATAAACGATTTTGAGAGTGCCTACAATTACCACATTGAATTCAAAGATTTGAACGACAGCCTTTTCAACGAAATCAAATCGATAGAGATTGCCGAAATCCAAAGCAAATACGAATTGGCCAGTAACAAAGAAGAAATTGCATTGCAAAAGGCTGAAATTGAAAAAAAAAGAATCCTGAATATAGCCCTGGCCTTAATTGCATGGCTTTTCCTCGTGATGGCCCTGGTTTTCTTCAGGGGGCGCAAAAAACTAAAAAAGGCCAATTCTATCCTTATCAGCAAGAATAAGGAGATTGAAGATAAGCAAAAGGTGATCGAAGATACCAACTTCAAACTTAAAGAGCAAAAGGCCGAACTTATTGGGATCAATAAAAGCAAAGACAAATTGTTCTCGATTATAGGTCACGATTTGCGCGGCCCCATAGGCTTGCTCGATTCGGTGCTCGACACGATCTACTACAAAGATTTTGAACTTGAACAAAAGGACATCGATAAATTGCTGAAAAGCCTCCATATATCTGCAAAATCGGCTATGACCTTATTAGAAAACATTTTGTTTTGGGCAAATAGCCAAAAGGGGGCATTACTGGTCAATCCCTCGAAATGCGACCTTAACGAGATTGTCCATGAAACCATCCACCTACATTCCCATTTTAGCACGCAAAAAAATATCGCCATCAATGTAAATATTGAACCCGGGATTTATGTTTGGTTCGACCCTGACATGCTGCGGCTTATTTTTAGGAATTTGATTTCAAACGCCATCAAGTTTTCATACAAAGGGGGCAAAATTGAGATTTGGTCGAAGGATGGTCGAAGCGAAGTTGAAGTTGCTATATTGGATCATGGAGTCGGGATTGATATTGACCAAATGAGGCGGATTTTTAAAATGAACGAAACCGTTTCGACCAGGGGCACAGCAAACGAATCGGGGTCAGGAATAGGCCTTTCGCTTTGTTCGGAATTCGTCAGGAAGAACAACGGGAGGCTTTGGGCCGAAAGCGTAGTCCGCAAGAACAACGACCTGAATACCCCCGGTGGCAGCATATTCAAATTATCCCTGCCCGCCTATCTGGGGCAAGATGCAAAAGAATAAATCTCTTTCTTTTACAAGACCTCCAAGGTTTTTTGAAAACCATGGAGGTCTCGTTGAGCGATACGTTTTTATTGTCTAAAGCGACCCGATCATCTTCGATGGGACCACCCATAAATCAAATTCTTCTTCTGTCAGATAAGCCAGATCGAGGGCAGCCTGTTTTAACGTGGTGCCTTCCTGGTGGGCTTTCTTGGCAATCTTGGCCGATTTATCGTAACCAATATGGGTATTTAAGGCGGTTACCAGCATCAACGAATTTTGCAGATGCTCTTTAATACGTGGGTGATTTGGCTCGATACCCACCGCACATTTATCGTTGAACGATTCGCAAGCATCGCCCAGCAATTCTGCCGATTGAAGGAAATTATAAATCATCATGGGTTTGAACACATTTAGCTCGAAATGGCCGTTCATGCCTCCAATCGAAATGGCCACATCGTTGCCCATCACCTGGGCGCAAACCATTGTAAGAGCTTCCACCTGGGTGGGGTTCACCTTGCCTGGCATGATCGACGATCCCGGCTCGTTGGAAGGGATTATGATTTCGCCAATGCCCGAACGTGGCCCGGAAGCCAACATACGGATGTCGTTGGCAATTTTTGTAAAACTAACTGCTAATTGTTTCAAAGCCCCGTGTGTTTCCACAATGGCATCGTGGGCGGCCAGCGACTCGAATTTATTTTCAGCAGTAATAAAAGGCAGATTGGTAAACTGGGCAATGTATTTGGCCACTGCCACATCGTAGCCTTTGGGTGTATTAAGTCCTGTTCCCACAGCTGTTCCCCCCAGAGCTAATTCCGAAAGGTGGGCAAGCGTGTTTTTCAATGCCCTTATACCGTGGTCGATTTGCGACACATAGCCCGAAAACTCCTGTCCCAAGGTAAGGGGTGTAGCGTCCATCCAGTGAGTACGGCCAATTTTTACCACATCTTTCATGGCCTTTGCCCGTTCGTCGAGGGTATTGCGCAGCTTCTGAATTTTTGGGATTGTTTTTTCGATTAGGATTTTATAGGCAGCAATGTGCATAGCCGTTGGGAAAGTATCGTTCGACGATTGCGATTTGTTTACATCATCGTTGGGGTGGATAAAGCGTTCGCCTTCGCCCAGTTTGTTTCCGGCCAGTACATGGGCGCGGTTGGAAATAACCTCGTTGCCGTTCATGTTGCTTTGTGTGCCCGATCCTGTTTGCCATATCACAAGCGGAAATTGATCGTATAATTTGCCTTCGATAATTTCATCACATGCCTTTCCGATCAGGTCGCGTTTTTTACCATCCAACACACCCAGTTCGTGGTTGGCAAAGGCAGCGGCTTTTTTCAGATAGCCAAAAGCCTGCACAATTTCGCGTGGCATCGAAGCTGGTGCCCCGATGGGGAAATTCTCGACCGAGCGCTGTGTTTGCGCGCCCCAATATTTTTCGGCAGGTACTTTTACCTCGCCCATGGTGTCTTTTTCAATTCGGTAGTTCATTTCTATAAATATTAGTTGTGTAATAGTTCGTCAATGTATTCGGGTGGCTGAGCCAAAACTGCTTTATATTTCCCACATACGATAGGCCGACTGATAAGCCTGGGGTTTTCGACCATAATCTTCACCCATTCGTCGTCGGTGAAATTGCGCCCTTTCAATTCCTTCTTGTACATTTCTTCCTGGGTGCGGATCAAGTCGTGTGGTTTTTTGTTCAGGAGCATCAATACATTCTTGAAACTTTCCTGCGTAAACTCATCTTTTAAATATTCGATTACTTCGAATTCGATGCCTTTTTCCTGCAAGTATTGCAAACCTGCCCGGCTTTTCTTGCACCGTGGGTTGTGGTAAATCTTCATCATAATAGCCATATTTTTTCTAAAAATTTGAACCCGTTAAATTACAAAAAGATGAAACGCGAAGGACAGGGAATTTAGTTTTTTTCAAAATGTGGTTTAACTTCCACCGATTTGCAGATTTCGAAATTTAGATTTTCCATGACTTCAAGAACGTAAAAATCTTGTTCCCTTTTTCTTGTCCATAAGAAAGTACTAATTTTGATTCAAAATAAAATAGTTATGGATCATGCAGCATTTATTGATATGAACTCTCTTACGGACGAAGCAAAAAGAGAATTGGCAAACTACTATGAATATCTGGTTTTTAAGTATCGAAAGAAATCGTTCAATAAGGAAAAGAAGGAGTCCGCAAATTTTGCTGAGTTTCTGTCAACTCCCATAAAAACTGATAATTTTAGCTTTCTTAAAAGAGAGGAAAGAAATGTACTGCAGGGTTTATTCCATTCTACTCCGCCACTTCCACACCGTGCCAAAAGGCAATGTACCCTTTTATATTCTTGGCAAGATTCGATGTTTCGGGATAATACCAGGCAGCATCCTTATTGGTTTTGCCATCCACCACAAGGTCGTAGTAAGAGGCTGTCCCTTTCCAGTGGCAAACTGTGTGGGTTTCGCTACTTGATAAAAACTCCTTGTTTACCGAATCAGGTGGGAAGTATTGATTTCCTTCGATGTTGATTGTTTTGTCGCTTTCGGCCACGACTTTACCATTCCAGCTTGCTTTCATATTTTAAGTTTTAAGTTTTAAGTTTCCATAATGAGTTTACAAAGTATTGTCGTTGGTCACAGTAATTTCTTACAACCTCGAAACCCGACCCGGTGGCTAAATCTTGTATCATATCCGAATCGTATTTTTGCGACATTTCAGTATATACTTTTTCGCCTGCATCAAAGTAAATAGTTTGATCCAATTCGTGGATCCTTACCTGTTGATTTTTCTGGCTTATGAGATAGCTTTTTGCTGTGCCCGTTTGCGGGTCGTACACTTCTTGGTGAATGAATTTCGAAAGGTCGAAGTCAGCATCAAGTTCATTGTTGATCCTTTGTAAAAGGTTAAGGTTGAATGCTGCAGTGTGCCCATAAGGATCGTTGTAGGCGTTTAAAATAACATCGGATTCTTTTTTCAGGTCGAAACCAATAAATAGTTGATCGTTGGGGTTCATGGCCTCACCTAATCGCCTTAAAAAAGCCAGTGACTTTTTTCGGTTGAAATTGCCAATGTTGGACCCCAGAAATAAAATGATCTTTTTGGTATGTCCATTCAGTTTATCATCCCCGATCAAATCGAAATAATCGCCAACCAGGCCATTTACCTCCAAACCCGCAAGCTCATGTTCTAAGTCGGAGACCAGGTTTATTACGGCAACCTCTGAAATATCGATTGGTGTGTACCTAAAATTGACCTTCTGGTTTAAGAAATGTGCCAACAGAACCTTGGTTTTTAAGCCATCTCCGGCCCCCAGTTCGAGCAAATCGAAATGCGACCCACTCCCCAGAAAATCAGCCAATATCTCCTGTTTTTGCGTTTGAAATATTTCCAGTTCGCAATCGGTGAGGTAATACTCGGGCATCCGCATGATGTCCTGGAAAATTTTGCTGCCGCGATCATCGTAAAAATACTTCGATGACAAATATTTATGTTGCGATGTCAAGCCCTCCAGGGTATCTTTTGCAAAATCTGTAAGTACTGCTATTTGTTCCATGGTATATCTGTTTGAATGGGGTCTACAACTAAATCTACATTATTCTTAAAAATTACTGATTCCGGATTTGCTAAAATTTGGAGTGTTGGAGTATTGGGTGACAATCGACTACTGCTCTCCATTACTCCAATACTCCATCACTCCAACTCTCCCTATTGTTATTTCCCCTAATCTTAACTTCCTTTTGGTACTCCCGTTTCATAAGGGTTCTTTGGATCATTGCTCCATTCGAACCAACCCCCATCGAAAACCGAAACCCTGGGCCAGCCCATAAGCCAGGCATTAAAAAAGGCCTCGCTGCCACGCCAACCGGTGCCGCAATAAAAAGCCAGGTGCTTGTCGGGGGTAATACCAACTTCTTTCCAGATTTCAGCCACCTCGTGAAATTCGCGGGTGGTATGGTCGAGGTTGCGATAGTTTTCCATGTGATAGGCATCCGACCCACAGTTTCCAAAAATAGCCCCGGGAATCCGACCTTTCTTCTCGATGTAATTGTAGCCGCTTACTTCGCCAATATATTCGGGCCAGCTCCGCACACAAACCAGATCGGCATCGGTTGAAGCCAGCATTTCTTTTGCTTCGGGGATATCAACTGCAATTTCGGGTAATTGAGGAATGGAAACCCCGAAATTCACGACCGGCTGTTTAGGCACATCATCCGTACTTATTTCGAAACCTGCATCTTCCCACGATTGAAATCCACCATTAAGAATCCGTACATCTTTCACGCCTGCATACATCATGATGAAAGCACACCGGATAGCCCCAATGTCGCCGGCGGCACTACCCGGGAACGGGTCATCGTTGTTGGGGTACATGAATTTTCCATATAAAACCACCGTAGTGTCTGCAGTAATCCCATGTTGTTCAAGAGCCAATTTTAGTTCTTCGGGGCTACGCCTGTTCCATGTTTCGGGTGCTTCGAGAGCCAGGGTGTCCATGTCGATTGCCCCCGGTATATGTCCACTCAAATAGGCCTCGCGGTTGCGGTAATGCGCATGGATAAGAACATGTTTTTGGTTGTTGTACCCCTGTGGCTTTTCACCCGAAATGAGGGATTTAACCCACTGTGCAGAGACCAGATTCTGATGTCTCTCCAGATGCCCCAATGGTAATTCTGGATTCAAGGCCCATTCATCGACAAAAGAATTATAAAGGCTGATATTGGTGTAACCCGCAGTCTGAAAAAACTTGGCTGCCTGTTCTGCATCACTTGCCGTGTAGCCATAAATAACAATGGGATTTTCGGGAAGAATCCCTTTGGACCTGACAATTTCGATCCAGTCGATGTATTTGGTCCATTTTAGGGGTAGGCTTTTGGCTCCTTTAATATGTCCGCCACGGGCTTCGCCTTGCATTTTCCATCCGTTGTATGCGTCAACAGGACGTACATCAATTACGATACCCTGTCCTGCCTCTAAAAAAGTGCGCAAAGAATCTGTTGAAATAATGTTCATTTTATGCTGTGAGTTATTTTGTATTTGCTGTTTATCATCAAAAGAAATAACATTTTAACAAACAAACTAAGAAGACTCAAAATGGTTCACTGCAATGGGAAGTTTGTATGCACACCGCTCTGTTAAAAGATGCAAAATAATCATTTTCTATAGGTTCATTTCTAGCTGAAAGTCGGAATGAGTGGCCATTCCTGACAAGAATCAAGCATCGTTTTATCCAATCAGGTGCAAAAACACAAAATATTCACAAAACGAAATTACAAATCTCTGTGAAACTCTGTGCTACCTCTGTGGTCCTCTGTGAAATAACTTTTTAGCTATACCACAGAGCTACACAAAGAAGGCACAGAGTTTCACAGAGAAAACACAAAAATATGAAATGGGAAATACTCCTATTTATTCTTTTTTCATTCGCTTGTACTCGCTAAAAATCCCAAATATCAACACAAGAGCGAGAAGGATGCTACTTGCCACCGAAATCTTTTCTCCTATAAAATAGGTTTTTGGCTCGAACTTAAAGACAATCTCATGCTGTCCGGCTGGGATTTTTAAAGCCCTTAATACATAATTTACCCTCAAATAATCTGCTTCCACGTTGTCGATGAAAACCTTCCATCCGGATGGGTAGTATATTTCTGAGAAAACAGCCAATCTAGCTTTCGTAGAGTTCGATTGGTAAGTTAGTTGATTGGGTTTGTAATCGGTTTGTTGGATGGTGGACAACGAATCGGGCACCGGGCTAAAGCCTTTCAACGTGCCTTCGAATCGTTTGTCGATAATGGCGATGGTGGCCGGGTCGAAATCATTCAAAGCCATTATCTCTTCATCGGCATTTTCGACCCATTTAATATTATCGACAAACCAACAATTGCCCAGGGCTTCCATGTTTATTTGCACTTCGGGGCCGCCACTCTTTCCTTTATAAATAAAATATTTGGTATTGAGCATGTTCAGCACATCCATGTTGTTTTTGGCAATATGGTGCTCTATCAAGTCCTGGTAGCGTTGCAGTTTGGCACCATGATAACCCCCAATCGACTTGTGAAAATAGGAAGTAGTCGCATCGTTGAAAGTACTTACGGTGGTGTTCATCACCCGGTAGTTGGGGTCGGTATCTTTCAATATTAGAAGATCGGCTTGGGTCGCCTTTACAGGGACTTCGGCAGCCTTTTTCGAAACAAAATTATCGGTTCCCAAATAGCGCTTGTCGATGGTTGCCATATCCAAAACAATAAAAAGGGTGAGCCCAACCACAAGCAAAGTCTTGCTGACTTTTTTTGTCGAGAAGAACCAGAGCAAGGCAGCCGTAATCAAAATAAAGAAAAAGCTGCGGAGGGCATCTGCCTTGAAAATGGCAACACGTGCCGCCTCCAGGTTTTCGATGTATTTCATGATCTGCCCCTCGCTGCCGGCATTCTTCATAATGTAAGTATCGAACTGAGAGCTTTCTTCGACATTGATAAAACTAAAAAATACTTTAGGAAGGATATAGAACACAAGGGCAATCCCTCCAGTCAGACCAAAAGCAATGAAAAATTCCTTTTTCTTTTTGCTGATGATTTCGGGGTCGTCCCAGATTTTCTTCAACATCATAAATGCAAGCAGTGGGAAAACAAATTCGGCTATCACCAAAATGGATGACACCGAGCGGAACTTATTATACAGTGGGAAATAGTCCAGGAAAAGATTGGTAAACCACATCAGGTTTTTCCCCCACGAAAGCATGATTACCAACACGGCGGCTAAAAACAAGGCCCATTTGTAGCGCCATGTAAGGAGTAGCATCCCCAGAACAAAAAGAAAAACGATGATGGCCCCCATGTACACCGGACCCGATGTTCCGGGCTGGTCGCCCCAATAGTGCGAGTGGCCGTTGCCAATATTTTCGCGGAAAGCCGGATCCACTTTCTCCATGGCTGCCTTGCTGTTGCCCAGCAGAGCACTTGCCCCGCCTTTTGCATTGGGGATCAGGAACGACCAACTTTCGCCAATGCCATAACTCCATCCTGTGACATAGCTACGGTCGAGGCCGGAGGTTTGATCTTCTTTATCGAAAGTGAGTTCCGATGCGCCCCGGATGGTATATTTTCCATATTCGTAGGTCGACCAGATATTCGTAATATTTACCCCAAGGGCAATAATTCCGGCAATGGCAACCACCCCGACAGCTTTGAAAAAGAAGGGAAGTTCTTTTTCTTTTATCCGGTGGTAGAATTCAAAAATGAATATGAGGCCTACCATAATGAGGAAATAATAGGTCATTTGGATGTGGTTGGAGAAAATCTGAAAGGTAAGAAAAAGTGCCGTGAGCACACCCCCCCGGATGTATTCGCCACGCAAAGTGAGCAAGATACCCGCCAGGGTTGGGGCGAAAAAGGCAATGGTCCGGACTTTCCAGATATGCCCAGCGGCAATTATCACCAGATAATAGGATGAAAAGCCAAAGGCCATTGCCCCCGGAATGGCCAACCAGGGATTCACCCCCAGCACAAGCAGCAGGATGTAAAAACCGATCATGTACAACATAAGAAGTCCTGCAGGTTCGGGTAACCAAAGTTCAAATACCGATCGTACGTTTGACAGGAAGCCCGCAAAATACTTAACCGAAATCTGAAATGCCGGCATGCCCGAAAACATGGAATTTGTCCACAAGGCTTCTTCGCCGGTAGCATCGCGGAAATCGCTGATTTCTTTTTGCATGGCCTGCCCGGTGGTCACATCGTGCATCTTTAGTTTTTTCCCTTCGAGGATGGGAGGTGAAAAATAAGCCAGTGAAACAATGGCAAATAGCACAATGGCTGTAACATAAGGCAGTATCGACTTGTAATCAAAAGACTTCATAAGGAATTCGTTTTTTTAATCCATGTTAAAAATCAGCCCGAAAGATACATATTCAATTTGAAATTGGGATCAAAAAACCATCACCTGTTCAAACTAAACGTATCCTTAAAGGTGTTCAGCAAATAGGCAGGGAGCTTTCAGAAGTTCAATTTTTGCAATAATCTGATAGGGTTTACTATCAGGCATCCCAATCCGACCTTGTTATTGCAAGCGTAAAGATAAAAGAGTTCTCCCCAAAGAATAAGAACATTCAAAAAATGATTTCAGATTTAAGATCAACAATATAAGATTTTTGATTTGTGTTTCGTCATACAAAATCGCATTTCAAAAATCGGTAACCTTAAATCAATCAACCCTCGTCAAAGATTGGCCGGATAGGTAAGATTCGCCGGGTTTGCCAGTTTCACCTGATAGCCTTTCCCTGGCTGCAAGTCCCCAATCAAATTTATACCATACAGAGGCCAGTAAATCGAACCATCGCCATCTTTCATAATAATAATTTCCGAATTTATAGAAGATAACATGGTTGTTAAAGCCGCAGGGGTTTTTCGCAAATAGCCGATTATGCTCCATCCCTGTGGAACCGGAATGATCACATTTTCAGGGACGGCTGCATTGCCAATTACCGGCAACAAAAGAGCCTGGTTCATTTTCGATTGATAGCCCTCACCCAAAACCAGGTTGCCGATCGCGTTGACCCCATACTGAGGCCAGAAAACATTTCCGTTTCCATTTTTCACAATTGAAACCTCGGAGGACACAGGCGCAAAAACTGAATCCAACATAGCTTCAAAAGGATTGATATAAGTAGAAAAAATGCCCCAACCTAATGGCAGGGCGACAAGATGGGTATCAGCTTCTGCAACAGGTACAATAAATTCGTCGGCACCAATGCAGGGGGAAACTGTGTCGCGAAGTTCACCATCAATATCAAAAGCATAACCGGCAAGATAATTCCCACCTGCAATTGCTGGGCTTCCAGCCTGGATATGCAGAACAGTATCGGCCACAAACAAGGGGTTGCCTTCAACAGAATGGCTGCCCCAACCGCTCATCAATTGCCATGCTGCCAGGTCGGCGGCATCGAAATTCCCAAACTTGGCCATGATGCCGCCGGTGTTGTAATAGTTGTTGTAATCGCACGAGGATATGTACCCGGCTGTCAGGGCTGTGTTGTTGATGTAGCTGGCATATCCCCCATTAATATTGGCGAAAATGTTATTCTGGATATCGATATTTTGATAGGTGCCATTGCTCAAAGCCGTAGCATAAAAAGCTGCCGAACCCGAATTTCCACAGGCAAGCAACACAGAGTTGAAATAGATTTGCTGATGATTGCCACTAAAGGAATAGATGCCATAACATGAACTGGTTGATGGGCCTGTAAGTGAAAACATATTGTTGTCGACCACTACCGGCGAGCCCGAAACGCCATCGCAATAGTTCAGAAAAAGACCGTGGTTTTTATCGTAGCCGGTCACCTTAATTGTGTTTCGGGTAATCCGGTTCGATCCTGTCCAGAATGTGGCATAAATTCCATATACATAACTATATGTGCTGGTGGCAGGATTCGACACGATGGTGTTCCCTTCGATGAGTGAATTTTCCTGGTATTGTGTAAGGATGCCCCGATAAGAGAAATCTAAAAACTCGTTGCCAATAACCTGCAAACCAACTTCAGGATTAAATTCTGAACTTCCCTTCAGATAAAGGCTATTGCTCCCACCCGAAAACCGGTTGTTGATGAAAGAACAATAATCATCGTTGCCGGTATCGGAAAATACCAGGCTAAATTCAGTGCTGTTGCTATAGTAGGCAACGCCCTGAAAAATACAATTTTCAAAAGAGATATGTGTGGCACCATCGTCGATCCCCACGAGGCGGCAATAAGTCCCGACCACATTTGTAGCGATGGTAATGTTCTTAAAAATAATATGATCGGCGCCATTAAGATACAAGGTATAGTTTTGACAACTGGAATAAATATCATTGGACAAAATAACAGAGCTGCTATCGCCATTGGCCGATTGAAAGCAAATTGTATTTATTCCGGAGGCTCCCGATATTTCAGTGATAACAGGCTTTTCAAGATAAGTTCCCGGTAGGATGTTGAAAACAACCGACCCGTCGATCCCCAAAAATTCAAGGCTATTTATTACATCTGTAAAAGATAGAAAATCACCTGAGCCATTCAGGTCAACAAGGTATGAACCGTTCATCGGGCCTGGCAATCCAAACTCATCGGCACCAATGTCGGGATTGATAGAATCGCGGGCTTCACCGTCAATGTCAAAAGCAACTTCAGCGAGAGGTGTTCCGGTTCCATTCAAAGCCAGGTTGCCAATGTGCAAATTGGTTGTATCGACAAACAATGGATCAAGGTTGAATGAGTAGGCATCCCACATGGTTTCGGTCTGCCAATCGGCCAAGCTGGTTTCGCCAATGTCTTTGTATTTCCCGATGTATGTGCCTGTTGTGTACCAGTTGTTGTAGTCACATTCCGCGATCAGATTATTGGTATAAGCACTGTAGGAAGTATGGATGGCTGGCCCTCCGGCAGTGTTTACCACAATGTTGTTTTTGATTTTAGTATAGCCTGTCGAGGTGCTGCCATACGTCGTAAAATACATGCCCCGGCTCCCCGATGCGCTCCCGCTCGAAACCCATACCGAATTATGGTAAACATGCTGGTGCAAGCCATGATAAATAAACATACCCCACGAATTGTTGGTGCTCGACCCGGTTTCCATCACAAAATTATTGGCAATCAATACCGGGTTTAATGTTGTCCCGTTGCAGTATTGGGTGGTAATTCCCCGGATATCGTCCGATCCCCGTACTTCGATTTTGTTGCCCGTAATTTTGGTGGGGCCATCGGCATATCGAAGATACACTCCGTACAAATAACTGTAACACTGGCTTGCACTTACCAGCACATTATTGGTAACTTCGGCAGCATACTGGTATTCCATTTTTATCCCATAGGCAAAAAATCCAGACAGGAAATTGCCATGGATGTGATTGTTGTATTCATCATTAATACTGGTCGAGAAAAGGTAAATTCCATAAGAACCATTAAGAATGCTATTGTTTAGAAATTGGTTGTGTTGATCGCGTGTGTTTTCTGAATATATCACTGCATTGTCGGTGTAATAGCTCGTAGCGGGCTGTCCCACAATATGGCAATGTGAGAAAATGTTGTAATCAGCCTGGTTTTCGAGAACCACCACCCGGTTGTAAATAAAACCGTTCGATTGGATGGTCATCTTCTGAAAACTGACATAGTCCGCCCCATCGAGATGCACCACATAGTTCGATGCAAAAGCAGTCTGGTTATATGACAGCACCACCGACAAACTATCCGAAGCATTTCCAATAAATTGAATTGTATTGATTGCCGAAGCCCCTGAAATGGCTGAGATACTTATCTGTTCGTTGTAAGTTCCGGGTTCAACCAGAAATGTCACAGCTCCATTTATACCATTGGTGGTTAGTGCAGAAACCGCTGCCCCAAAACTTGTATAATTCCCTGCGCCGCTTGCATCGATGCTGTAGCTACCCGACAATGCCTGTGCTGAAACCTGTTGAACGGCTCCTGTGAAAAGCAGGACTAGAATAATTGAATGAAAATATTGCTTAATCATAATTTTAAAATTTTTAAGTCTCAAAAATAGGCAAGAGGATGGGGAGATGCAAATTGTGGATTTGATAATCCACCCTTCAATCTTTTTTCTATTTTTGTTTCAAATTCAAATAAATCAAAACTATGAAAGAGAATACATCCACACTTGGCTACTATGCCCACGAAACCGCTGTAATTGACGAAGGTTGCGAAATAGGGGAAGAGACTAAAATATGGCATTTTTCACATATCATGTCGAATTGCAAATTGGGCGAGAAATGCAACATTGGCCAGAATGTGGTGGTTTCGCCTGAAGTAATTTTAGGCGATAATTGCAAGGTGCAGAACAATGTGTCGATTTACACAGGGGTAATATGCGAGGAGGATGTTTTTCTGGGGCCATCCATGGTTTTCACGAATGTGTCGAACCCGCGAAGTGCTGTGATCCGACGGGGGCAATACGAGCGCACCCTGGTAAAAAGAGGGGCTTCCATCGGAGCTAACGCCACCATTGTGTGTGGCCACGACATTGGCGAATTTGCTTTTATTGGTGCTGGTGCGGTTGTCACTAAAGAAGTGCCCGCTTATGCTTTGGTGGTGGGCAACCCAGCCAAACAATTGGGCTGGATGAGCGAATATGGACAGCGCCTCCATTTTAACGAGGAAGGAATAGCCCAATGTCCCGAAAGCATGAAGAAGTATAAGTTGGAAGATGGGAAGGTGTCGAAGATTGGGTGATCATACATTTAACGTTTCCAATAAAAGCACTCACCAACCACAAACAAATTCCTCACTTCGTTACCAATGACAGTGTTTTGTAAGGGGCTGGTTGATAGTATTATTGGGAATCACTAATGAAAAACAATAGTTGAACCCTTTCCGGGTTCTATCATCGTATTGTCCAGTAACCATGCACTGCGTACATGGCTATTCAT
>JAIOYV010000058.1 GCA_021740905.1 Bacteroidales bacterium | reverse complement strand
GTTTCAACAAGGGGAAAGTCGAATTTTTTATACTTTTATGCAGTGGAATAAAGCCCATAATTTTTTTTAAAAGTTTGCGCTTCAAAAATTGGAATTTTCGGGCTTTATTCCTATATTAATCTTTCGGACAGCTATGATTCAGAACAAATTTGCCTGTGCCAAAATAATCAGTATGTGTTAAATTTATTTCCATTTCAATTAGGTTCTGTCATATATTTTTCAATATCCAGTTTCTCCAACAGCCAGTACTCGCCTGCTGCAATTAGCAGTCTTCTATAATTTAATGAATATTTTGGCTGACTACTTTCAAACCAATTGAGATTTATGTCCTCTCCATCAGAATCAATAAGGGTCTTTTTGAATTGTATTACTTCTTTTACAAAGTCATCATCGGTTTTATAATAGAGATATAGTAGAAAAACATTATTATTTTCAAAGCCAAATTTGTAATCTCTTTCCCTAATTAAATCTGCAACCAGTTTTTGTCTATCAGTTGAGCTAAAAAGCGTATTTTTATCAATAGCAATTTCAATAATACTATCCTCATTGATTAAACTTTCCGGAACAACATGTTTAATTTGAAAAATTTGATCAACTACTTTTAGAAGGTCTTCACTACTAAAAGAATAACATTTATTTTCCGATTCATTATGCTTTTGGACTTCTGCCCAATTTGATGTTAGTATAGGTCGAGGTGTATCTTCACTATCTAGTCTAATATTTGGAATAGAGATTTTAAATTCCAACTGAGTAATTTTATCCTTTAAGATGTTTTCAAAACACTTAATGTTTTGTTTTAAAGTTTCATAATAACTCAATTCATCAGACAAGGAATATATTGCATGACCATCAATCAATTCCTTCACTATTCGATCCATCTTTGAGCTAACTGCAACCAATAAATGAAATGACATCTTTGTAAATGAAGTATCATCGATACTGACCAGACCATGTGGAATTGAAAAACTCCCTCTCTCTTCATTGCCTACTTCAAAAATATTTTGTGTGATTTCATCATTATCAGGCGGTGTATGAACTAAATCAGGTCCAAATGGTTGAATTAGCTTTGTTTCTCCTTTTTTGTTTGTGTGATAATATGAATCGTTTTCGCTAATAAGTTTTGTTCTGTAATATGAATAATAGATTTTTGACAGAGGCTTCAAGGTAATTCCATCCAAATAAAAATCGTAAGATTGCTTGTGCTGCCTTATTTGTGTCTTTTCAGAAAATACTTCAGTACCAAGTTCTGATAAAATAAAATCCTTTCCCTTTTTCTGAAGTAATTTGTCCTGGACAAGTTTTGCAATTCTATATTCAACTAAATGCTTTGATGTACCTATTAAACTGGCTATCTGAAAGGCGGATAAATCAGGTTTTGAAATCAGAAAATCAACAATGAGATTATCAAGGTTGTCAAGAGGGTCAGGTGTTTCATCAGTAATATTGGCATGAATACAATAAATGGGATATTGTAAACAGAAGATACCCCTTAATTGCAGACTTTTTTCTTCAAGCTCTCTATAAAATCTCTCTATATCAATACTAAATAAACTCATTACTTCATTTTAAAGAATACCCTTTTCTTATTCATATCAGCACTTTCTATTAATACGCTAAGCGGATCTCCTTGTGTTATTCTCATTCCTTTTACCTTGTTTTTCTTTATCAACCCTTTAAGTCCAAAAGACGAACTCAACAAATATCCATAACTCCATACTTCTTCGACAAGTACATCTATGCTTTCTTGACTATAAGCCCTTTCTAGTTTCTTATACCAAGGATCATGTAATATCTCTACTGTAGTCCATTTAGTTGAATGATCAATCTGAATTATTTTTACAACAACTTTTTCATCTTCATCACCTTTATTAAACCTTGCATTTAATATTTCATTTTTATGTGCATAAGGAGCTAAAGCCCTGTACCGATCAATTAGAATAAATCGGCCATAGGGCTTATTAGTTGCCTGTGAAACAGCAAAGTCTTGACAAGTACCAAATACAATTTGTCCCTCCTTATATTTCTCAACAAACTCACTAAACGGACTTTTAAAACCATGGTAATCTGTGATGTTTACAAAGTTTCCAATAGCTTCATCCTTACTTAGTTTAACCAGTCTTTCAAACAATTGTGTATAAGGAAAAAATCCATCAAAATGTGACCTTCGATCTGTAAGTGTAAGAGAGTTTCCTATAAGTATTAATTTCTTCTTCGCCCTGCTAAATGCAACATTTAATCTTCTTGCATCATCAAGAAAGCCCACCTTTGTATATTTCTTTCTGCAATTTACTACAGGTGCCTTCCTGTGATTTGAGGACCTGGTAAAACTAAATAATATGATATCATACTCTTTACCTTGAAAAGAGTCTAAAGTTGAAACATCAATATTTCTGTTTGAGCATAAAGTCGAGCTTGATATGAATCTTTTTATGTTCGCTACCTGGGATTTATAAGGAGCAATAATGGCTATATTGGCAGCAGATATATTATGATTAAACAATTTAGGCAATATGAATTCAGATATTGCTTCTGCTTCTGAATTATTCTTAGCAGAATAACCATCGGTTTGCTCATATGGATTCTCAGAATTGGAAGTATCAAAAAAGATAATCTCCTTATTAAAAGGCATCGGAAGATTTAATCTGTTCAGATGTGTTTTATTACCATTATTTACCTGCCCGCTATAAAATGAATTCGATACAAACTTTCCAATATTCGGATGCATCCTATGTTGATAATTCAACATTTCCTTGTTAACCTTTGGAAATTGGTTCGCGTCAATACGATTCACAATAAATTCAAAAAATGAAGTAGATAAAGCATGTATTATTTCATCCATAATATAATCCGAACCATATTCAGATCGTGGGAAACTTAACGGATCTTTCTCATCTATCAATGAGCTATCCATATATGGCGGAAGTTGCTTTTGATCTCCCACAAGTATCACTTTCTTTCCAAGTTCAACAGCAACTAGTGTTTCAGCGATATTCGCTTTACCTGCCTCATCAATGATTACTGTATCAAATTTCAGGTCAAGTTCTCTAAAAACCCTATCGGTTTTTATTCCTATGCATGTAGCGATAACTACATCCACAGAATTATAGATGAGAGGTTTGAGTAAAACCTCGTATTCATTATTGTTACTTTCTTTCCATCTCTCCAAGGATTCAATTACATCGCTAATTTCTTTTTGGCTTAATTCGCTTAAACCATCCCTTAGAATAAAATGACGTGCTTTGAATACCTCCTTTAATTTACCATAAGACTCAATTAACCTGTTTACTTCTTCATTGAATATTTCCAGAATCTCATCATGCTTGCGATCAATACATTCGAGATATTTCTTCGCAAGTATTAGTTGATTATTGATGAATTCCTTATAATCTGTTTTATAATCCTCAACCAGATAATCAATATTATACCTTACCAGATTTTCATCAACTCGGTCAGGGTTTCCTACTCGAAGAAGATTCATGTAATGATACTTAGAGATCTTTCCTAGCACATTGTCAACCGCAACATGATTCTGACCTGATACGAGTATCTTCTCTCCCTTTAAAACAAGTTGTTGAATAATCTCAGCTATTACTGTTGTTTTTCCAGTACCGGGAGGTCCTTGAATTAAGAAGATATTCTTATTCCCAACTGCTTTGCGAACTGCTGCTATTTGATTGTTGTCAGGACTTTCTATCTCTGTTCTTTTCAAGTCTTCATTAAACAGTTCAATTCTTGACAGTACAGGAGACTTAATCCTATCAGGCTCAACAAGAAGAGATTCGATGTGATCAATCTGAATCTTTTTATCCAGAAAATCCTTTATAATTTCTTTCTGGACTTCAAATTGCCTTTTGTCAATACGTTTATCCAAATAGAATCCTTGATCTAATAATTCAAGTCGTATCGGTTTATATATTATAAGTTTACAAACACCCTGGACATTGCAAATAACACCATCTGCTAATTTCAGAAGCTTATCATTTTCTTTAAGCCTGATATTAACTACTGTTTCTTCTTCAATTTCAAGACTATCTCCAATATTAACAGGAAGTTGAATTGATATACCTCCTGAAGAACTAGGTACTTGCTTAAATCTATCAACAAAGACATTTTCCTCCTTCCTATCATCTAAAAGGCTAATTTGATAATCCAGAAAACGATCAATAATAGCTAATGTTCTGCCTTCCTGTCGCAGGATCTCACTTGCATCTTTTTTTAACCTGTATATTGTATGAAAGCAATCTGTTTTTAACTCTGCAAAATCTGCAAACTTCCTTTGAGAATCTCCAATTGGGATAGTGCCAAAGGGGGAAACAACTTTTACTGCATTTGAAAGCAGAAAGGAGCCATATTTTGCATTTTTCTTCTTTTCTTCAGTTGCTCTACTAAACGTTTGTCCAACACTGAACACCTTAATAATAAAGCGCGTTTCCTTCTTATCTTTTGACTCTTTAATGTCTCCCCAAAAGTATAAATTCTCATTATATACTGAAAACTCATTCCTTTTTCTGTTCAACTTAAACCAGTAAACTTGTTTTGATAGAATTTCCAGAACTTTTTTCTCATTTTCAGGGGAATTGGTTTCACCTTCCAGGAAAAAAGGAATTGCATTCTGTTTAAAATTCGTTTCATAAGCCGGGCTATTCAGTTCAAACTGCAGATATAGAGTGTGCTCTGTAGAAATCTCCTTTGAAAATATCTTACTATCCAGCTCAAAACCATCAGAAATTAAATCGTGATCATCGTCTGATGCATTTATTCCTAACAGTGACCTTTTAAAAGCTGGATATGAAATTAAGTCTGATTCTATAAAGGTATATTCTCCCTTTATATCACTCTTTGCTACAGCATCGCTCTCCATTTCCAATGTCGCTGGCACGAAAGAAAGTAACTCACTATAATCAAGTTTTGAACTGACCTTTACTTTTATTTTTTTTGTTTTCTGGTCAATGAAAGACTTATGAAGAAAGCCATATACATTTTCTCTTGTGCTTACTAAATAGAAATCATATAACTCTTCCAGTATTGTTCCATGAAATTCATCGCCTTGTTCAATTCTTTCCCACTTTGTTGTTTCGCTAAGAGTTTTCACCAAGTGCTTTTGACCAAGCTTTACTTGCTTTGAATTAAAATCAATATCTAAAACAACGCACTCGATGGAATCACCAATTTTGAATTGCTTTATTCTTTCTTCTGCATCTGGAAGACAATATGATATATCCAAAATTGATAATCTTCCAATAAACTCATCTTGGAATTGAGTGACAACTTGAGAAGGGTAGATAATCTCGGTTATTATTGTTCGAACAATTGTACCTTTGCCATACAGCCGTTTAAAATCTTCTTTGAATGTTTTTAATTCATCCGGCATATCAATCCTAGTTTAAGTTCAGTTCAATTTAGATTTTAATACTTTTGGCTTTTCATTTATAATTTTTAATACTTTCCCAGACAGTTCCATATCAGCTTATTTATTAATCCACAAAGAAAATCGCTTTGTATGCAATCAATCTGCATAGGTAAACTTTTCTTTTCAAATTTATATTTTATCAATAATATTCTTTTATATACCCATACGCCCGATCAAACAATACCTGATCCTTGATTTTGTATTTCGCCCAAAGAACCTTTCTTAGTGAACTTTGCACTTCTCTTTCTCCTTGATTGGAATTTTGCCATCCCGGAAACCTAACTACCCTTACAATAGCATCTATATCCGCTACAATACGTTCCACTACTGCTGGCGTTTGGTCGGTTTTTAATTCAAGGAATAATTCGGTGAGCGCTGCTTGAGGGGTTTTCTCCTGAATAAGCTCTTCCAACTCTTTCTCTGCCTGAACCGTTTCCTTGGCGAGTTTGCAGAGTTCTTTCACAAATTCAATGGAGGTAATCAATCCTTTTTCGGCTTTATCTCTCAATTCTTCCAGTCGCTCGCTGAGCTTCTTGAACTTGGGATCGCTTGCATGTTTCTGGAATCGTTTGATCAGAATTTTTTCCAGCTTCTTTGCGTTCTTCGGATCGGGATTGTTGAAAATCTCTTCAATCACATCGGCATCCAACACAAATTCTTCCAATTGATGGACATCGCCTACGTGGATGTTTTCATGAATCAATTTGGTGGTTTGGGCACCTAAGGAAAACCACAGCAGCTTACCAATATTATCGGAGGCAGGCTTTACCGATTCAAAAACTTGCGACAACCATTTGTAATCGGCATTGTACAAATCCAAAATATTATCCGGAGAAAGAGATTCCCATAACTTAGATAAGTACTTGTAGTCTTTGGCAAAGGCATCTTTCTTTACATCTGTATTGATAGCATTCTGGGCGACTTCGAGTCCTTCAAAGCCACCTATGGTTCTGTCCACGCCTTCGAAATGTGCCAGCGTTTCCCTCATAGCTCCCGGTAATTTGGTGCGTAATTCCGAAAGGTTGGAAATGACTTTCTTCACGCTTTCTTCGTCAAACTGTAATGCTTTCGCAGCATCATCAAAAACCCCAAAATAATCGACAATGCGACCAAAAGATTTTTGCGGATACAATCGGTTGGTACGACAAATGGCTTGCAAAAGGGTATGGTCTTTCAAGGATTTGTCCAGGTACATGGTTTGCAAAATGGGCGCATCAAATCCAGTTAAGAGTTTTGCTGTAACTATGATGAATTTAAGGTCGGATTGAGCATCATTAAATTCATCTACAATTTTCTCTTGCTTGCTTTTGTCCATTCCCCATTTTTGCTTGAACTCAAGAGCATCATTAGCCGAGGTAGAGATTACCACAGTGCTCTCTTCTATTGGGAAGTATTTATCCAGTTCTTCTTTATACTGTGCACAGCCTAAACGATCGGGAGTAACGATCATGGCTTTTAGCCCGTGAGGAGCTACTTTTTCATTAAAGTGCTTTGCAATGTCTTCTACGATTTTGGCTACTCTTTCCGGTGATTTCAAAAAGGCGGCCATCTTAGCCGATTTCTGATTCAAGGCATCTGCTTCTTCATCGGTAAGCGCTGCTTCGTCTTTGAAGACGGCAAAGGCTTTGTCAATGGTTTCTTTATCAACATGCACATCTACTAAACGGGGTTCAAAGTGAAGGGGTAAGGTGGCATTGTCGCGAATAGATTCCTGGAAGGTGTAACGTGACATATATCCGCCTGCATCTTCTTCTGAGCCGAACGCCCAAAAGGTGTTTTTATCCGCCCTGTTGACAGGTGTACCGGTTAATCCGAATAAGAATGCATTGGGTAAAGCAGCTCGCATTTGGCGGCCCAAATCTCCTTCCTGTGTACGGTGTGCTTCATCCACCAGCACAATGATGTTGTCACGGGTATTCATATTGGGCTTGGCATCCCGAAACTTATGAATCATGGAGATGATGATTTTACGGGTATCCCGCTCCAGCATGGTTTGCAACTCATTAATGTTCTCGGTGGTTTCTACATTGGCAATATCTGCCGCATTGAAGATGCCACTGATCTGGGTATCCAGGTCTGTTCTGTCAACCAATACAATCACCGTTGGACTTTTCAGGTCGGCAGCCTTGCGCATTTTTTGCGCTGCAAATACCATAAGCAAAGATTTACCCGATCCCTGGAAATGCCAGATCAATCCTTTCTTGACTCTTCCTTCTTTTACCCGAGCTACAATTTTATTGGCTCCTTCGTATTGCTGAAAGCGTGGGATCACTTTTATTCTGCGTTTCTTCTTATCCGAAGTGAACAAGGAGAAGTTTCGCAGTATGTCTAACAATCGTGCAGGTTTCAATAAATCGGAAAGCTCCTTTCCAATTTCGGCCAGGCCGAGCCTTTTGGCCAGGGCATCCTCATCATTTTCCATCCGCCAGGGCGACCAATATTCCAGCGGACTTCTGATGGCACCATAATACAATTCCTTGCCCTCAGTAGCGAAGGACAGGATGTTGGGCACGAACAATTGTGGAACACTGTTCTCATAAATATCATGAATCTCATGGGCTCCATCCAGCCAACTGACGGAAGGACGAATAGGAGTTTTAGCTTCACCCACCACCACCGGAATGCCATTGATGAGCAGAACGATATCGGGAATTTTGGTTTCGCGATGGTGAATGCGGTATTGGTTGGTAACTACATAGGTGTTGTTGGTGAGAATATCGAAATCAACAAGGCGCACCGGCACATGGCGGTTGTTTTCGCCAAAAGGCATGGTTTTCTCTCCGGTGAGCCACTTGAAGAACTCTTCGTTGGTTTTCACCAAACCCACCTGATTGACGGCCAAAAATACCGCCCGTAGTTTATAAATAACCTCATCGGCCAGGGCGGGGTTATGCGTGATTTCCGGATTGAGGCGAATAAGAGCTGCCTTTAATTCCGATTCTACCAATACTTCATTCACGCCCCGTTGAATTTCGTTGGCAGTTTTGTACACCCATTGCGCACCATATCCAGTTTTGCCTTCCTGCACACCATTGACATTCAAATTCACCCCACTAAGCTGGTGGATGATGTAATGCTCTACGCTATTGAGTTCGTTGAAGGCCATGCGTTAAAAGATTTGATTTATAAGGGATTTTTGGAGGGCTTTGCCTGATATTATTGCTTCAATTGTATCATCAATCGTCTTATCAATAGAATCTAGTTTCCTGACTACTTCCATTTGTTTTTCAAGAGTTGGAATTGGCACCTTAATTTTTTTCAATGTTGTTAGGGTAAGTCTAGATATAGCCGTTCCTGTCATCTGATCAACCAAATTTGTATTACCTATATCACTATTAATATATTGACATAAATATCCATTTGTTGTCTTTTCGTTTGCTCGAATTAAGCAAACACTTGACAAAAGACTAAATTCTTCATCAAGACTATTCAAGGTGGCCGTTCCTGTATTTGCTCCATCTTTTGTCAGTAACACATCCCCCTTAATGACATCACATCTAGGATATATGGAGTCATGGAATTCTTTATCTACATATTGATCTTCTTTAAATTCAATTCCAGTGACTCTAATATTCTTAGAAGTCACGTATCTAAATCTTGAACCGTCATTTTCAGGAAATAAGATCTTGGGAGAAAAATGACTCCCGTCTTGAATTTTAACTGTAAGATCTTCTAGGTTCATCTTTTGAACTTCTTTGGAACTATAACAATCATAAGCAATGCGTTTTTTTAATTTCTCTAAACGAGTTCTTGTTTTCCATGATCCTTCCACCACCTCATCCATAGCCCAAAGCAGTTTGGCCAGTTCGGCTTGTTGGTCTTTGGGTGGGAGGAGGAATTCTTGTTCTTTCAATTGGCCCCAATTAATTGTCGGAGACAATCCTCCTACTGAAATATCCACAGCACAGTGCATGAACAAATCGGAATGAAGAAAGAAAGGAAACAGTTGTGGATCCATCACTTCTGGAATGGCTCGTAAAACAAAAGCATGTGCCGAGCAAATTCCCTCAAAGTCTACAACCGCAGCTTTTCGTTGGTAGGCTCTCCTTTTTCCGAAAATAATATCACTGGGATGGCATTTTAATTTACCACCACTTACATCAGAAGATGTTCCTCTTCTAATAATGTGAATACTTTCTGAGTCAATATGCTCCAGACCAATGTATATTTCTAAGTCAGTAGTATTCGGATCAACCGTTTCTGATATTTTCTTAGCAATCTGATCAAATCGAAAGGTCTTCCAGTTCGCCTTATCAAGGTTTTTCAAATCAATTTTTTCCATGATCTCTTCCATCATTAATTCAAGATTTGAAATAATTCGTTCATACTTTTCTTTAGCTGAATGGAAGATTCCTCCCAGTTAGACAAGGCATCATCAATTGATACTTTCTTAATGCCGTTATCTACATTGCTTACGTATTGAGCAATATTTAAACTGCCTCTATTTGCGAGAACTTCTTCAATTGGTAGCACTTTGCAAAAACCTTCTTGATCCTTAAAATCCAAATAGGTCTTATATATTTTATCAATATGCTTGTCTTCCAGAAACGCAATATTTTTGTCTTGCTTAACTTCTTTAACTGCATTCACAATTAGAATTTTTCCTTTGCGGGATGCTGCTTTATTAGTCGTTGTAATCAACAAACACGCCTCCATGGGAGAGTTGTAAAAAAGATTGGGTCCTAATCCAATAACACATTCCACCATGTCTTGCTCAATCATTTTTCTGCGCATCACTGCTTCACTATCCCTAAACAATACGCCATGCGGCCATAAGGAAATGGAGCGTCCATTCTTGGCATCTAAACTCTTTTGAATATGCTGTTGAAAGGCATAATCTGCGCAGCCTTGCGGTGGCAAACCCCAGAGGTTACGTCCATAGGGGTCGTTTGCAAAACTTTTCTGGTCCCAGGTTTTGATGGAATAAGGTGGATTGGCCAAAATTACATTGAAGCGCTTCAATTCATCGTTTTCCAAAAAGGCCGGGGTGGCCAGGGTATCGCCCCGCACAATGCTAAACTCCTCAATGCCGTGCATAAACATGTTCATGCGGGCAATAGCAGAAGTGAGGAGGTTAATCTCCTGTCCGTATAATTTAAGTGTGCGGTATTCCTTGCCTTCTTCCTTTAAATGCAGAGCGCAGTTTAGCAACAAACCACCACTGCCACAAGTAGGGTCATATACACTCTCGCCTGGTTGTGGGTCCATTATCAGGGTCATGAGTTTTACCACTGTGCGGTTGGTGTAAAACTCGGCAGCCGTATGGCCACTATCGTCAGCAAATTCTTTAATGAGGTATTCGTAGGCATTCCCCAGTTTATCATCAGCGATAGTGCTTAAACTCAGTTTGTGTTGAGAGTAGTGCTCAATAAGGTTAATCAGCGTTTCATCACTCAAACGGTTTTTATTGGTCCAGCTGGCATCCCCAAAGATTCCGTATAAAGTGTCGGGGTTCGCTTTTTCAATAGCTCGCATGGCTTCTTGCAGCGCCATACCCACGTTGGTAGTCGTTTCCCGTACTTCATTCCAATGCGCTTCCTTGGGCACTATAAAATGATGGTGCTCGGCAAAGGCTGCATACTCCATATCGCCATCGCTCTCGGCCAGGGCCTTTTCAAATTCTTCATCGTACACATCGCAGATGCGTTTGAAGAACAAGAGCGGGAAGATATACTGTTTATAATCTCCTGCATCTATGGTTCCGCGCAATTGGGTAGCTGCCCCCCAGAGGTATTTTTCGAGTTGTTGTTGGGTCATAGAATGAAAAGTTTTACGCGTTCAGAGATTAATTCCTTATAGGCTTTTTGCCTTTCTGTTTCCAGAAAAGAGTTTTCTATCAATTGAGTAGCCTCAGGCAGCCATTTTAGCAGCCTTTTATACACTGCATTGATTTGCTTGTCATTTAATTTCATGACTGTGCCAAGGCGGTCAAAATATTTTTTATTAAAGTTTTCCTTTTTACCGCCCAGTAGCAAGGCCATATCTTCTTTATCCTTAGGCAATATTATTTTTACATTTAAAAGGTCGTAGAAAGGCGATAGTACCCAGCCCATATCTGATAGCCACATGGAATAGTTTTTCAAGTGCATATCGTTGTTTCCTATAATATAGTTGAAGATCGTTGATTCAAAAAAACGCAACTTGTCCAACAAGGTATTTACAGATAAATCGCCAATGGTTTTTCCAAGGGTTTCCATGGTGCCCTTGTATTTATCTTCCAGCTCCAAAATTTGCAGAAAATCAATCATGTGGTTTTTGGATCCATCAGGGTTACGATCAATACGTTTGGTGATAAAACATAGTTCCCCGGATACCAAACGTATCATATTGACAGGTACAATGTTTATTTTGAACAATTCGGCTAACTTCATGGAAAGGTGCTCGTTTTCGGGCATCTGAGGATAATCAGCATTTTGTGGTTTCAAAATGTAATTTCCTTCTAAAGCATCCATAATGGTCAATCGCCCTTGATGCCCGTTTACCAATTCTTTTTTTATCCACCCTAATGACAATTTAGGCTGAACCCCAGGAACTGTGATGGATAACTCTGCAGCTTCTTTCGCTAATTTTTCCATCTCTGATAATCGATATGGCAAAAACGGGGCATGTTTTGTTCCGTAAAATGCTTTGATGCACTTCGGGTGATAGTCAAAATGATTTTCATCCAACTTCTTATAACAATACAGGCATTTACTCATCGGCTTCAGGATTTACAGGGTGAACACTTACAGCACCAATGGCATTTTGACAACAGGCCAGCAGAAGACCCATTCGATCATTCTTGTTAATTTTCCAGCTTTCAGCTGCAATATTCAACAACCATCCTTCCGGAATTAGTCCATCGAAAAACGGGAACAGTCTTTTGCTTCTGTATGGCCTTGTGGATACCGGCATTTGAAAGGCGATGAATTGGTTAGGGTAGGTTTGTGCATACGTTTGGTCATATACAAACAGATATTCTCCATTATCTTCTTCTGTTAGAAGCCCGGCCTGTATGTTGTTGTATTTAACTATTCCTTGACGCATGATTCTCATTTATTGGACCTAAAATATGGCCAAACATTTGTAGCACTTGATTGACCTTTAACAAACTGAGGTTTTCTTTGCCTTGTTCAATCTTTCGAATAACCGTAAGTGCTACTCCAGCTTTTTCAGCAAATTCTTCCTGGGTTAAACCCAATTGCTTTCTTTTGGTCTTTACAAAGTCTGATAATTCACTCATATTATATGTATTTGCATACAAAAGTAATGAAAATTATTTAATTATATGTATTTGCGTATAAAATAGTTGTTTTAATCAATATTATATGCAATTAGATATAATTTATCAATATTGATTTGAACCTTTCCTCCGCTTTAAGACTCTCGTTCCAGGCTGATTTCAAATCTTCCAGTGCTTCTTCCACTCTGGGAAGATTGTCTTCAATGATCTTCTCCACATATAGAGGAATATTTAGGTTGAAATCATTCTCTTTCAAGTCATCGAGAGAAGCCACTTTTACATAGTTCTCCACATCAGCAAAGGCTTTATACCAATCGAAAATCTGGTTGACATGCTCAGGTTCCAGGTAATTTTGTGCTCTGCCCACCCGCACCTGATCGGAAGCATCAATGAAAAGTACTTTGCCTTTTTTGTCCGCTTCTTTGATTTGCTTGAAGACCAATACACAAGCAGCCAGTTGCGTACCGTAAAAAATATTGGATCCAAGTCCAATTACAGCTTCCAGCATATCCTGCTTGATCAGTGCTTCACGAATCCTGCCTTCTGCACCTTTTCTGAAGAGGGCGCCATGCGGCAATACTACCGTCATACTTCCGGTGCTATTCATGGATTTGATCATGTGCTGTACCCAAGCCATGTCACCATTTCCTTGCGGTGGAACACCGGCAATGTTTCTTCCAAAAGGATCGTTGGCCCAATTTTCAGCACCCCATTCTTTTAAGGAAAAAGGAGGATTGGCGATCACACAATCAAAAGTTTTCAAGCCATCCGCTTCAAAGAATGCAGGATTGCGCAATGTATCGCCTCGAAATATTTGGAAATCTTCAATGCCATGCAGGAACATGTTCATCCGGGCAATGGAACTTGATGTCAGGTTTTTTTCCTGTCCATACAGTTTTAAGGTGCGGTAGTCCTCATGGTTATTCTTGAGATGATCCACGCATTCCAAAAGCATTCCACCCGTACCACAAGCAGGATCATAAATCGTTTCGCCTTCATGAGGATCAAGAATTAATCCCAACAAATGAACCACTGAACGAGGTGTATAAAACTCACCGGCTTTCTTGTTTGTTAGATCAGCAAAGTGCTTGATAAGGTATTCGTAGGAATTTCCAAGTAAGTCAGAGTCTACATTGCTATTGGAAAGATCGTATTGCGAAAAGTGTTCGATCAGATCGATAAGCAATCTATCAGAGAGCTTGTTCTTATTGCTCCATTGCGCATCTCCAAAAATACCATACAAGAATTGCTGGTTGGCTTGTTCAATTCCACGTAAGGCTTTTTCAATAGCAAGACCAACATTGGTTGTAGTTTCTCTTACATCCTTCCAATGACAATCTTCCGGAATAACAAATCTATGAAACTCAGGAAGTGAAGCGTATTCTTTGTCACCCTCAGATTCTTGCAAAGCAGTCCGATATTCCTCATCATACACATCCGATATCCTTTTGAAAAATAAGAGCGGAAAGATGTATACCTTAAAGTCAGAAGCATCCACCGGGCCTTTTAGTATCCAGGCTGCTTTGGATAAGTATTGTTCGAGTTGGGAAAGTGTTATTTTATTCATAATAATCGAAACTCAATTTATCTATATTTATTAAAAATTGATTCTGAAATGGTTTTGACTCTTTCTCTTAGTACTACTGGTTCTAATATTTCAATTCCATCCAAATAAGAGAATAGGAGTGCAATTAATTCATGATTTACCTGAACAGTAAGCTCGACAATCACTTCTGAATCGGTTCTCATTTTTACCTTTTGAGATCCATGAAGCGGTTTGCTCTTGACGTATGGCCATAATACGGATGATATTTTTATAAGAACTTTTTCAAGATTAGCATCAAGATTAACAGTCACCCCAATTACATCCTCGAAATACTCCTCAAAATTAATATTATCATTCTCCTGATATTCCTTGTTTGTTTCTTCGATTGAAACAATCCGGTCGAGAGCTATATTTGCGAGGTTTCTTTCATTATCGTTTAAGCCAAACAAAAACCATCGGTTGTTGTATTGCTTTAAATGGTATGGGTGAATAATAAATTCGATGTTCTCTTCCTTTTTGAATGGTCTGTAGAGAATCTTTAACACCTGCTGGTTTACAATTGAATTATACAATTCACCTATGTATTCCCTTCCGGTCAAAAACGGATTCTCTTCAAAACTCATTACCCTTTGTGTGCTTTTGAGATGGAAGCTCTGCTCAAGCCTTGCTTTAATTTCTTCGACCCATTCAAATTGAGGCATTCCTTTAAATCGGGATAAAGTAAATAGGCTTTCTCTTAATTGCTGTGCTTCCTTTTCATTAAGTGGCTGGTTATTGATAGAGAAATTCAAATCATCGTAGCGATAATAGGTCTTTCGTCCATCTTTGTAGCTTTCAATGGGTGCATCAAACCCACGGGATTCCCTCATAAACTTGATGTCTTCATAAATTTGCCGCTTCCTTATCCCTGAAGAATCAGGATCAAGATCAGACAATGCTTCAACCAATTCCTCAATATAGTATTTCCTTCCCGGATTGCGAAAACATCTGTCAAGTGTCTGGTATCGTATTGTCGCATTCTTGTTGGTAGCCATCGTAATGAGTGGAATTTGAACTTTATAAAAGTAGTGGAATTTTTGTTATTTTGACTTAGGAGCAAGAATCAAATATTTTATTCCTGAAATTTTTATTACGAGCAAAGGAAGTTCGTCAAGTATAATTAGAAAGTGAATAAATATGAAGGCATTTGATAGAAAGTGAGGCATTGCGAAAACAGGTATAAAAAGAGGGCAATTTGTTGTACCTATGTTGTACCCAAGAAAAAAAACGACTCGTGAAAGTCGGCTTTTCCGTACCAGGTGGCTGTATTAGGGCTTTCCCAAAATCCTGTTGATAGTCTGTATTGCCTTGTTCAGCAAACGGGGACTTGACATCATAAAGGCAGTGTTTTTCATGTGCTCGGCAAACACCGAGTCTTTCGCCCACACATTCTATACTTTTTGAGTCGGTATTAATTTATCAATATCCTGAATGAGCCTTTGTTCTGTCATTGTAATTGGGGATTTGGGATTAGCTGGGTACCTTTTTGGCTCCAGCTGGGTACCTAAGCGATGTCGTATTTTTTAAAAGCCTGATTGGCCGGCCACTTCAATTCAATAAGCTGGGTACCTAAGCGATGCCAGCTGGGTACTAAATGATAAGCAGCTTTGCTTCCTGGGTTATTCATGCACCATCATTTTTAAAAATACCCTGCCTTTTTCAGTTAGGAAATATTGCTGTTTCGAGCTTCGTGGTTTGTCCTGTATGGTCATTTGCAAAATATCTTCCTCCAATAATGGATTGATGTATTTTGTCCTGAATTTGGTGCGGTCTTTCCAGTTAAGTAGGTCCATCAATTCCTGGATACCACATGGCTCTATTGCCTTTTCAATTAGTTGTATGACCTGATGCCATCCTGATGCCGGCTTAGTGCCAACTTGGTGCCGACTTAGTGCCGGCATAGTGCCAACTTGATCCCAGCTTAGTCCCAACTTAGTCCCTATTTCTTTGAGTAATTCATCTGCATTATAGTCGGGCTGCGGGGTATAGTCCTTTTTTATGAACTGAATTTGGAAAGAAAGGCCATTTTCAAACCATTTGAAATCAATTTCAGGATAGGCTTTCAGTTCATCTGAAATCAGTTTTAGCCCATTGCCCCACTGGTCAATTACTCCGATTTTTTTAAAAACGGGTGCAATCACTTTGTTCCGAATGTCTGACTGTCGGGATTCCATTTCATTGAAATCAATGGAAGGCATCAGCTTGCCGGGGCTGGTAATTTCTATCATATCATCGTAAATGGCCACTTTTATGTCTTTCCCGGTAAGGGAGTAATCGCGATGCACCACCGCATTTCGTATAGCTTCCCGGATAGCAATAACCGGATACTCCCATCGGCTTTCGGTATAAACTCCTTTTACAATAGCTCCCTTGTTGATGTGGCGAAGCACAAAATCGTAGGCCAACTCTGCCTGAACTGCAATATGTTCGTCAATGGTTTTTTGATCGATAAAAACATCCGAAACAGTTCCTTTAAAACGGGCACATTCTATTTTGGAATACGGAAAATATTCTTTCCGCACAGCATATTCAGAAAAAAGCAAGAAAGCATTGCAGGGATACCAGGCACCATGATATTCTTTCATCAGCCCAAGTTTTCTCAACGTAACTTCTGTAAGTTCTTCTCCGGTCTTTTCTTTGAACAAGGCGTAGAATGGTTCGGTTTGAAGTTTGGAGACTGGCAGATCGTGTACCAGTTCGCTGTCGAAGGATATGTTTCGCTTTTGACGTTCCAGTTCGGCGATGATTTCAGCATCGGCCTGGCGATTGGATGAACCAACCCGGATGAAAGTCCCATTGAGCTTCCCTTTCGATTTGATGTAGTAGGGGAAATTACTGCCCCTGAAAATTTTCACCCGGATAAAGCGGGCATCATCTTCACCGTGAAACGAAATATCGGGGACAACAACCGGGTAACAATGCTCGTGGATCAGGTTGCTGACCCGCTCTTCCAGTTTAAACAATTCATCTTCGGGAATACCTAAAATCTCTCGGGGTACATCACGAATGCCAATAAACAACTCCCCACCGGCATCGTTGGCAAAAGCCACAATTGTTTTGCACAGGTCTGCGGTGGTCGGAAGTTCCTGTTTAAACTCCAACCTGCGGCCTTCCGGTTGCAATATCAATTCCTGTATTTTCATTGGCATGTCAATTAATGGCAATTATACTGAAAATATGAACATGTTAGAAAGTGGTAGTGAAAAAACGGTATGCGGTTTTGCGAATGAAACCACCTTTTGTTTTTATGTTAACACCACGAGTACTTTGATACTGCAAATTTGTATGATTAATAGCTTTTCTTTAGATTTTCACTGGCAAATCACTGGCAAATAAAAAAGCACCTACAGTTTAAATCTCTGTAAGTGCTTCATTTTTAAGTAGCGAGAGCGTGAATTGAACACGCGACCTCATGATTATGAATCATGCGCTCTAACCATCTGAGCTACCTCGCCATTATTTCTCAGAACCACCAGACCTTCCCGATTTGCTTCGGGACGCTCTAACCATCTGAGCTACCTCGCCATTATTTTTTTAGAACCTGCAACTTTTTCTTTTTGCGGCGGCAAAGATAATGTTTTTAGTTTCATAGAATCAAGTAATACAGAAAATTTTTATCCCTGAATAAAATGGCCAATGTTAAACCATTTCATCAGAAAAATATCAGTTATAATTGGGACTTTCTGTAGTACACAAGATTGCTTCTCAGTTCCTTTCTTTTCAATACATTTGCGGCCTTAATTTTAAATGCAAAGAATGATTTCAATCGACGGCCTGGCAGTAGGTTTTGGAGGGACAACACTTTTTAAGGACATATCGTTTGTGGTGAACGACAAGGACCGTATTGCCCTGATGGGTAAAAACGGGGCAGGGAAATCGACCCTGTTGAAAGTAATCGCAGGGGTTCAGAAACCTTCAAACGGGATTATCTCGGCTCCCAAGGATGCAGTTATTGCTTACTTGCCCCAACACTTGATCACCGAAAATAAACGGACTTTATTTGAGGAAGCATCTCAGGCCTTTTCAGAAATGATTTCTAGGCAGGCCGATCTGGATGAATTAAACCATCAGCTAACGGTGCGGACAGATTATGAATCGGAGGAATATTATGCCATTATTGAGAAAGTTTCGGAGTTGAGCGAAAAACTCTACAGCCTGGGGGAAGTGAATTACGATGCCGAGGTGGAGAAAATCCTTTTAGGCCTGGGTTTCCTTCGCACCGATTTTAAAAGACCAACCAGCGATTTTAGCGGGGGATGGCGTATGCGTATAGAACTTGCCAAAATATTGCTTCAAAACCCCGATCTCATTTTGCTTGACGAGCCTACCAATCACCTCGACATTGAATCAGTGCAATGGCTGGAGGATTTTCTGGTCACCAGTAGCAAGGCCGTTATTGTAATTTCTCATGACAGGGCTTTTGTCGATAATATCACCACAAGGACCATTGAAATTACGATGGGCCGGATTTACGATTACAAAGTCAATTACTCGAAATACCTTGAGTTGCGCAAAGAACGCCGCGAGCACCAACAAAAAGCCTTCGATGAACAACAAAAAATGATTGCCGAAACACAAGTGTTTATTGATCGCTTTAAAGGCACTTACTCAAAAACCCTCCAGGTGCAGTCGAGGGTGAAGATGCTCGAAAAGTTGGAAATTCTTGAGGTGGATGAAGTGGATACTTCGCATCTCAGATTGCGCTTCCCTCCTTCCCCGCGATCGGGGAACTATCCTGTCATCGCAGAGGATGTGTCGAAGAACTACAACGGGCACCTGGTTTTTTCAGATGCCTCCCTGACCATTCAACGTGGCGAGAAGGTGGCCTTTGTGGGCAAGAATGGCGAAGGCAAATCAACCCTTATAAAAGCCATTATGGGAGAAATTGAGCACGGTGGAAAACTTAGCCTTGGGCACAATACAATGATCGGTTATTTTGCTCAAAACGAAGCTTCATTGCTTGATGAAAAGTTAACAGTTTTCCAGACTATCGATGATGTAGCCAAGGGCGATATACGCTCAAAGATAAAAGACATTTTGGGTGCATTTATGTTTGGCGGTGAGGATTGGGACAAAAAAGTGAAGGTTCTTTCAGGCGGCGAGCGAACCAGGCTGGCTATGGTAAAATTGCTCCTCGAACCGGTAAACCTGCTAATACTCGATGAACCGACCAACCATTTGGATATGCGCACCAAAGATATTCTGAAACAAGCTCTCATGGATTTCGACGGTACACTTATACTTGTGTCCCACGACCGTGATTTCCTGGACGGTATGGTGAGCAAGGTTTTTGAGTTTGGAAACAAACGGGTGAAAGAACATTTCGAAGGCATCCGTGAGTTCCTGGAGCGCAAAAAAATGGAGCACCTTCGGGAATTGGAAGGAAAGTGATTGAGGTGTTTAGGTTGAGTTAGGAATTAAGGAATATTGAATTGTTAAACAGAGCCATATAATCATTCATCCATATCCTCAAAAAAATCCTTAGGATCAAATGGGATGTCATCGTCGGGGTCTTTGTCGAAAGGCCCTACGCCGGGCGGGTTGAACAAACCCCAACGGTCGATGATGTAATCATCCTTGTCGAAACCGGCCACCCAGTCGATAAATAAAAGGCGGTACTCTTCAATTAGGTCGCGCACGATGGTGTAGTATTCAACATGCTCGAAACCGTGCAAGTCGAGCGAATGGTTTTGGATCATCAGGTCGCGGGCAGCTTTGCGGATAATGGCTGCCGCTTCCATCCGAAGGTCGTAAAGCCCGCCCCCTTCTGCGCCTGCCACTTTCACAGTCAATTGCATGGCATCGCCGAGCATCCAGCCTTTTACCATTTGCAAGTATTCGTTGTCTTCGGGGATGAGGTCGCAAATCTCGCTTACCGCATCGTAAATCTCTTTCCCTTTTCTGTAGATAGGAAGATTTTTGGGGTCGATAAATTCTTCTTCGTCGTCTTCAAACATAATGCAATCTTTTTATTTTCTGCGAATTTATAATTTTCTCCAAAACAAATTTAAAATTAAAGTCCCAAGTTCCGAGTATCAAATGACAAATAAAATACAAATTTCAAGCTTCAAAAAGCAAACAAAATCCAAATTTTAATTTCCTTCAGATCCCCAATTCCCGAATTCCTCATTCAACTACTTACCCACAATCATCTTCCTCGAAATAGTACCATTCCCAGCTTTCAAGCTATAATAATAATTTCCGAAAGCTAAATCTCCAGAATTAAATTCAACTGAGTGGTTGCCTTTCTCGAACCTACCTGATGCAAGTACCTGGATCAACTTTCCTTGATTATCATACAAATTTAATTCGATGTCTTCACTTTGTGGAATATAAAACCCAATGTTTGTTTTCCCTGAAAATGGATTCGGAATATTCTGATAAAGTTGCATTTCCTTGTTTGCCTCACTTTCATCAATGCCAACAATTGTAACACTTTGCTCGGGTGCAAAAGCCGACCCCTCGAAATTATTGTCGACCGATTGTACGCTCCAACGATATTCGCCAATTTCGGTGGCGGTGAATGTAAATTGCCTGCGGAAACCCATGTTGCCATAGCCCACAACCTTTTTAAAACCTGTGTGGATATTCGCGTGGGAAGTGAAGATGGTGTCGCCCCCTACTTTATAGAGGTAGAAATTATAGGTTAGGGTAGTGTCATTGGTTTCGAGGTCGGTGGCCATGTCCCAGGAAAATTCCATGAGGTGCCCGCTCGTGAGGTTTGTGTTTAAATTTGCTGGCGGTCCGGGCTTGTGGTTGCTGTAGTCGATTTCGTTTCGGAAAATGAAGAAAGAATATTCAGTAGACTCACCTGCTGCAGATGTAATATCTAAATCTCCATCATTATCGTAATCTACCCATCTTGATTCATCTTTCTTTGCATAAGGGAATGGAATGTTTATTTCTTCAAACTGATAATTTCCTTTATTCTCGTAAACCCGATCATGCAAATCAATGGGAACTGTCCATCTGCCGCACAATAATATATCTAAGTCACCATCATTGTCGAAATCACCGAAATCAAAATTGGGGTCGTTATATTCTATGCACAAATCAATTGGGATTATGGAAAAATCACCCGTACCATCATTTTCAAATATATAAGTTTGAGGATAGTAATCGTCATATCCAATAACAAGGAAATCCATCCATCCATCATTATTGAAATCTGCACACCTTGACCTTTCTACCAATAATGGTAAATCACAATAAGTATTTATAAAATGACAGTTTCCAAGATTCTTAAAGAAAAACTCATTGGTGATCACATCCTGATCGCCATCATTATCAAAGTCAAAGCGATTACCTTTCATAAATCCTGCAGAATATGCTTCATTAGAAATCTCGAAGTTCCCATACCCAATATTTCTACATATTTTAATAGAGCCTAAACTTATCGGATTATATGCTAGTAAGATGTCGAGATCACCATTGTTGTCCATATCAAACCATTCGCAATAAGGATGCGAAACTGAAGGTAGGTTGGTCGCTAATTCGCTGAAAGTATTATTTCCTTCATTCATGTATATGGAAATGCTGCCGTTATTGGCTGTATCGAAACCTGAAATCAACAAATCCAATAAGCCATTATTATCGTAATCGCCCCACGCTACTGAATTTGGCCTAACTGGCACAATAGAGGTGGGGATTAGTGTAAATTGATCATTCCCATCGTTACGCCACAAATTTGTGACCGGGAGATTTTGTTCATCTAAACCAGTATAAACAATATCCAAATCATTGTCATTATCGTAGTCACCCCATGCAAACATGGAAAATACCAAGGGTTGGATTGATGTAGATATTTGAATAAAAGCTTGCCCCACATTAACCAACCTGCTTGTCATATACGATGTCACTCCATTTTGCGTTACTTCAAGGCTAATTATTTTACTGCCTTGGCTTGCCCATGTTAGCTGATAAGGTCCCATGCCCGATCCACTTAAAACAATAGCGCTGTCGAAATCCCAGGTGAAAATAGCCGAAGTATCGCAGTTGCCAATATAGGTAACCAGCAAGGTATCGTTTACCGGAAGATTATCCTTATCTGTAATAAAGGTAGAAGTAGGCGAAATAATTACACTTATTGGTGTACTAAATGCTGATCCCCTGTAGCCATGGTCGATAGATTGAACCCGTACCTGGCAAGGCCCTATGTCAAAATTATTCAAATCGAAGGTTTTGGTCATGGCCTGTTGGGCATTGCCCATATCCAAAACCATCCTCCTTCCGGTCAATGAATCGGACATGGGAACTACAATATATTTGCCTGTTGCAAGATTGAAAATCTCTACATTGTAACACAAGCCCAATGTGTCGGTTTCGGCATCGCTCCCATTGTCCCAACTGAGAATCAGTTTATCATTCTGAATGGAGGAAGAAATATTTGTGGGAGGAATCGGGGCGGTATTGGCCACTGAAATATCATTTCTGTAAAGTTCGGAAGGAGAATTTCCATAGAGGGATCCCAGGGCAAAAATGTCAATGTCGTTGTCGCTATCATAATCGGTAATCGAAACACTTACATCTCCGAACCAACTGAACTGCTGAGACAAAGGTGTGAAACTAAACGATCCGTTGTTTAGGTAAATATAAGTGGAATCATGATTAAAATCAACCTGACCCGAAAGACATATATCGAGGTCGCCATCGTTATCAAAATCAGCCAATAGCGTAGAACTAAAATTCAAATTAACCAATGTGTCGGCTACTTGCGCGAAAATGCCATTCGTATTTTCATATACTACAGTCTGTACCCCTCCGGCGGCATCACCGGCAATAAGCAAGTCAAGGTCGCCATCATCATCTAAATCGCCCCAGGCCGCTGAGGAAGATTTCATCTGGACAAACGGGCTGGTTGATTCGGTAAATGTCATATTTCCATTGTTGATAAATAGCTTTGTATTGACCGAATAGTCGCTGGTCATGTAAACAAAAACATCGGCATCGCCATCATTATCAACATCAGGAAAGTAAAATTCCTGTGCCAGAGAGTAAATGTCCGAATAAAAATGGCTGAAATTCCCCTCTCCATCGTTTAATAAGAAATCAATCCCACTCCCCAGAATGCCAATATCAATATCACCATCGTTATCAATATCTACATAATGACTTATATTCGAGCCACTTCCCTGTAAATTGATATTAACAAAGGTGTCATTTCCATCGTTTCTGAATATTGTATTGGATGGTCCCATTCCACCTGGCGGATCACCACTCACAAACATATCCAGGTCTTTATCCCCGTCAATATCGACCCAGTTGCACGATCCTTTCCAATACCATGGAAGTGTGAGGTTTAATTCTGCAAATACCCCATTTCCATCGTTCCTGTAGGCAATCGTCTTATCATCAAAAATCAATACCTCCTTTCCCGATATTAACAGGTCAAGGTCCCCGTCGTTATCATAGTCACCCCAGGCTGATGAGGAATAAATTAGTCCGGGAAACGGAGTAGTGACCGGCATAAAAATCTGCGAATAAGCATTCGCTGCAAAGATGCTAATCACCAAAAACAGAAATCCTTTTCTCATGGTCGTAATAGTTTTTGAAAGAATAGTAATTGATAACGGCTATAAAGATAGGAATTAAAACGATACGAAGATATTGGCTAATAATGATTAAGTGTAAAAATAATGTTAATGGTTTCATTGTGCTATGAAGATATGGTATTAACAAAATCGCTATTTTAGATGCTTGAAAAATTGGAGGAAAAAGATTATCCGGAAGCTATGAATACTGAAATATCACTTCACCCAATTGCCTATGTAAAGAATAATCGCAAAGAAATGATCGATGATAATTGGAATAAGGTAATTTCTGAAATTGAACTGGTTGATTCCCTGCCTACCGAATCGCTCGATGGTATCGAAAGCTTTTCGCACTTGGAGATTATCTACTTTTTCGATAAATCAGAAAAAACAATGACGGGGAGGGAACATCCACGCGAAAACCCAAACTGGCCAAAAGTTGGCATTTTTGCGCAACGAAAAAAAGACAGGCCAAACCACCTGGGCCTTACAATTGTGAATTTGATCGAAAGAGAGGGTCGGATACTAATTGTTTCAAACCTTGATGCAATTGACGGGACTCCTGTTTTGGATATTAAACCGGTATTTGATGTATACCTGCCAAAAGGGAAGGTGATTCAACCCGAATGGACACACGAACTTATGAGGAATTATTGGAAGAATGAAATCTAAATGATTACGATCTATATAAAAGGACAAACATGAAAAAAGTAAATATTGCAGAGAAACTAAAGCTGATCAACGATCATTGGCACCCCAGGGCTGCAGGGGAACTGAACGGACAGCAAGTGCGATTGGCAAAATTAAAGGGCGAATTTGTTTTTCATAAGCACGACAACGAAGATGAAATGTTCCTTGTAATAAAAGGAACCTTGAAAATAGATTTTAAGGATAAGATAATTGATGTAAATGAGGGCGAATTCATCATTGTACCAAAGGGTGTAACACACAAACCCATTGCCGAGGAAGAAGTTCATGTAATGCTTTTCGTACCGGAATCGAATATAAACACGGGAAATTTGAAAAATGAACTTACTTTGGAAGCAGAATCACTTGAGAAGATATAACACGAAACTAAAATTACAAATTATGAAGAACCTAACTATTATTCTTATTACCTTCCTTTCGGTTTTAGTTGTTTCCTGCGGTACAAACCCAGAACAGAAACAGGCTAATGACGAAACATTTAAAGCACGGGAGTTATTCCCTGAACCTCCGCAGGCAGAAGGTCAAACCGATGTTATTGAACTGGCTTGTGATCCCATCGAAACGGTACGCATAGCGTTTATCGGTCTTGGGATGCGGGGATCGGGTGCTGTCTACCGTTATACTTTTCTTGAAGGTGTAGAAATAATAGCTCTCTGCGATGTGGTTCCGGGTAACGTGGAAAAGGCTCAACAAACTTTGGCCGATAAGGGTTTCCCTAAAGCCGATGAATATACCGGTGAAGAGGACTGGAAGCTTATCTGTGAGCGCGATGATATTGATTTAATCTATGTATGCACCCATTGGGATTTGCATACACCCATAGCTGTTTATGCTATGGAGCATGGTAAGCACGTGGTCACCGAAGTCCCTGCGGCGCTTACCATCGACGAATGTTGGCAATTGGTAAACACTGCCGAACTTACCCGGAAACACTGTATGCAGCTCGAAAATTGCAATTACGACTTTTTCGAAATAGCCACCCTCAACATGGCGCAGCATGGCTTGTTTGGGGAAATTGTGCATTGCGAAGGGGCATACATACACGATTTAAGGTGGCTCAACTTTGACGAAGAAACAGGCTACTGGGACATGTGGCGATTGAAGCACCTGGAAAAAGAGGATGGCAACACCTACCCAACCCACGGTTTTGGGCCTATTGCGCATATCATGAATATTCACCGGGGCGATAAAATGAATTATATAACTTCCATGTCGACTGACCAGTTTGGAATGACAGCTTATGCCAAAGAGAAATTTGGAGATGATTCCGATTATGCAAACCGAACCTATAAAAAGGGGGACATGAACACATCGCTCATCCGAACAGAAAAAGGCAAAACCATCATGTTACAACACGACGTGACAAGCCCACGCCCGTATAGCCGTTTGCATGTAGTCAGCGGTACAAAAGGGTTTGCCCAAAAGTATCCCACAAAAGGAATTGCATTAGAACCCAATGCCCACCATTTTTTATCGCAAGAAAAAATGGATTCACTTCTTGAAGTCTATACCCACCCAATAGTTAAGGACATTGATGCAAAAGCAAAAGAAGTAGGTGGGCATGGAGGCATGGATTTCATTATGGATTATCGCCTGATTTATTGTCTGCGCAATGGGCTGCCATTAGATGAGGATGTGTATGATGCCGCCGAATGGTCTTCTATTGTGGAGCTTTCCAGGAAATCGGTCGAAAACCAAAGCATGCCAGTTAAAGTGCCAGATTTTACCAGGGGCGCGTGGAATAAAGTAAATACAGTGAGCTACTATAAAAAGTAAGCTTTAGCATGTAATGTTTGTGCGTCGCGAAGTCGCACCCCGCCTAAACTCACGATGCACGTCCGATGATTTTGAGTCATAGGATTTGTATAATTAGCAGTTACAGCCAACAAATGTTTCATGTCGGGGCGCGACTTGTTTGGAACAGAGTAGAGTGATGTTTTTGTGGAATTGCCGTGCCACCCGCACTGAATATTGATGCCGGGGTATTTTGACTGGTTTCTGTCTTTTTATAAGTTACAGGAGGCACAGTTATTTATTTGATCGCCTCAAGAAATTCCCCATACCGTTTAGCAAAAGGCTCCCATTCAGGTAAATTAAGATTCGAATTGTGCCACAGAAAAGTAAACTCTCCATTGTATTTTCTCACAATATGTGATAGGTCAATAGCTTCCTCAAAAAAAGCATCATGGTTTACTTTGTCCTTTACAAGTGCCGATTCCATTACAATCAGAGGTTGCTCTACAAGTTGCAAGGTGCGGCGGCTAAGGATATTGAACACAGGGTACGAGTAACAGCAGGAAGTACGGAAACCAGCTTTGTTTGAGAATCCCATGTTGCTGCTTTTCGTAAAATTATTGTCGGCCAGAATTTGCCAGCTTTTTGGCACATCGAAACGTAGATAATGGCTCCGGTTGAATTGCACCTTGCCGCATATCTTCTCCAGACGGCTCAATTCATTCCTGAATACTGCAGGTTTATTTAACACATTATAACTGCCATGCATTCCAACCTTATGCCCTCGATTGGATATGTGACGGATAATATCTACTACTTCTTCGTTATTGATATCGTATTCACAATCGTATTCCCCATTTACAGCTGCAATAAAATAAAACTCTGATGTGAAACCATGTTTTTCCGACTCGTCCATTAGATAATCGAAAGTGTCGAATGGGTCATTGATTTCTCCATTTTTAACTTTAAGTGCGGTTTTCAAATCCTTTATAAAAAGGCTTGGACTCCTTCGGTTCGAAATGTCGGCCAGGAGAGTCTTTGAGATTTTCCATAAACTATCAAAACGCTTGAAATAATCTACATCATGGCTGGGCTTAACAGAATAGGATCGGGGGAGCCTTTCCCCGGGATAGGAAAGTTTCTTCAGCAGATTCCAAAGAAACTCTACATATTCGTTTACAAGCGGCCTCTTTTCCAATCCATGCCTTTGAATGTAAGATTCCCCGCAAGGAAATCGATTGTGTTTGTCGCGGACTTTCACCACATACTCTTCCCACCTGCCAAGAAAGAAAAAAGCCGAGGCAAAAATATCTGCGCCACAGGTTATTTCTGTTCTGTTCTTTTTTTCCCTGATCAGAAATAAGTCTTCGCCAAATAGAAATGGAAGATCAGGTTCAGGGGAAAATTCGTTTTTCAAAGTTTTTAGCGAGCCGGGGAGAGCTTCCTTTTTTAAGTATCCAGATTGTTCGTCGAAATTGGCAAAGAAGTCGTCCTCGAAAATCAATTCAGAACCTCCTGGAATCTCAATTTTGTAATAGGGACCTAATTTGTTGGATGGGACTAGAGAAAAGGGAATACCCAAGAATTGCCAGAAGAGGGTGTCGAAAATGTACCTCTTCTCGGGCAGGAATGTACTGGACATTGTAATTTTTAACTTTTCCAACGCAATTTGTTTTTGTGCAAGAACAACTCGAAATTACATAGTGAATTTTAGCTATTTCCTGATTCCGTATAACAAAATCCTTATTTCAAATTCTCCCAATACCAGGTCACAGCTTCCTTCAACCCTGTTTTTATATCAAATTTCGGATCGTAACCCAATAACTCCTTCGCTTTGTTGATGGATGCCAAAGAATGTCGGACATCCCCAGCCCGTTCGGGGCCATACTTAGCTTTTACCTGCTTTATTTCAGGGTCGAAGCTCGATAAATACTCACCCAACAAATCAACTAACTGGTTGAGGTTGGTATTCTCGCCAAAAGCCACATTATACACCGTATTCACAGCCTGAGGGTTTTCAACCGTTGCAGCAAGTTGGTTTATTTGTACCACATTGTCGACGTAGGTAAAGTCACGCGAATGAGTTCCGTCCCCATTTATTATGGGCGATTCTTTTTCCATCAATGCTTTTACGAACTTGGGGATTACCGCAGCATAAGCTCCATCTGGATCTTGTCGTCGTCCAAATACGTTGAAATAGCGAAGGCCAACCGTTTCTATGCCGTAGAGATCGGAAAACACCGTTGCATACAACTCGTTCACATATTTGGTTATGGCATAAGGCGAAAGGGGATTTCCAATTTTGTCTTCCACTTTTGGTAAACCCGGATGGTCGCCATAGGTGGACGAGCTGGCTGCAAAGACAAAACGCTTGATACCTTCGTCGCGCGTGGCTATCAACATGTTTAAGAAGCCGCCAATATTTACATCGTTTGTCGTTTTTGGGTCTTTTATCGAACGTGGCACCGACCCCAACGCGGCTTGGTGCAACACGTATTTCATGCCCTTCACTGCTTCTTTGCAGGCTTCGGGTTCGCGTATGTCCCCTTCGATCAAGCGAAATGAGGGATTCGAAAGAAAGGGGGCGATGTTTTCCCTTTTTCCGGTGGCAAAATTATCAAGGCAAACTACCTCGTTTTCTTGTTTTAAAAGAGCTTCGACAAGATTAGAGCCGATAAAACCGGCCCCGCCTGTCACCAATACTTTTGACTTTACAATCATGCTATTCAATCCATTACTTAACTTCAATTTAATAAAAGACTGCTTAGATGGCGTTAAGAACATGGCTTGTGCGACATGAAAGTAAAGAGCTTACTTTCGTAAATGATTGACTTTCATGTTGAACGTAACACAGTTATTGACGTCACCTAAAAGTCTTTACTTGGCGTAGCTTACTGCGCGAGTTTCACGGATAACCGTAACTTTGACCTGTCCTGGATAAGTCATGTCATCCTGTATTTTCTTGGCAATATCGAACGATAAGGTCTCCGACTGGGTATCATCAATTTTATCGCTCCCAACAATCACCCTTAGCTCCCGGCCTGCCTGAATGGCATACGTTTTAGTAACACCAGGATATGAGAGGGCCAATGCTTCCAGGTCGTTGAGGCGTTTGATGTACGATTCGACTACTTCGCGGCGTGCCCCTGGACGTGCCCCTGAAATGGCATCGCAAGCCTGCACAATCGGTGCCAAAAGGGTGGTCATTTCAATTTCGTCGTGGTGGGCACCAATAGCGTTAAGGATTTCAGGCTTCTCCTTGTATTTCTCTGCTATTTTCATCCCGAGAATGGCATGTGGTAATTCAGGCTCCTCGTCGGCCACTTTTCCAATATCGTGCAACAGGCCGGCACGTTTGGCCATTTTAGTGTTCAGGCCTAGTTCCGATGCCATAATAGCGCAAAGGTTGGCCACTTCGCGGGAGTGTTGTAAAAGGTTTTGTCCATACGATGAACGGTATTTCATTTTACCGATCAAACGGATAATCTCAGGGTGCAGGCCATGCACGCCCAAGTCGATGGCTGTGCGCTTTCCTACTTCCACAATCTCCTCTTCGATCTGCATCTTCGTTTTTTGCACTACTTCTTCGATACGGGCCGGGTGAATCCGTCCATCGGTGACCAATTTGTGCAAGGCCAAACGGGCAGTTTCCCTACGTACGGGGTCGAAACCAGAAAGGATGATGGCCTCGGGTGTATCGTCCACAATGATTTCAATTCCTGTTGCAGCCTCCAATGCCCTGATGTTACGACCTTCGCGACCAATAATCCGGCCCTTCATTTCATCGTTTTCGATGTGAAACACAGTAACCGAATTTTCAATCGCAGCCTCGGTTGCTACACGCTGGATAGTCTGGATGATTATCCGCTTTGCATCTTTGCTGGCAGTAAGCTTGGCCTCGTCCATTATTTCGTTGATTGTCGACATGGCCTCGGTACGGGCTTCTGCCACCAACGAACTCACCAATTGCTCTTTTGCATCGGCAGCCGACATTCCTGCTACATGCTCTAATTTCTCAACCTGCTCTTTGTGCAATTTATCGAGGTCAGAATTTTTCTTTTCAACCAATAGGAGCTGGTTATTCAGGTTTTCACGAATAGCATCCACTTCTTTTTTCGAAATATCGAACTCCTTATGCTTTTTCTGAAGCTCTTCCCTTCTTTGATTTAGCGCGCTTTCCTTTTGAGCTATCCGATTTTCGGAAGCTGCTATCCGGTTGTTCTTTTCAGTGACAATTAACTCATGTTCGCTTTTTAAACTTAAAAACTTTTCTTTTGCCTGAAGGATCTTGTCCTTTTTTATGTTTTCGGCGTTCAGTTCCGCCTCCCTCAATATGTCGACACTTTTGTTCGCAATGGCATTTTTCCAATACAAGTGCATTGCCAAACCGCCAACTATAAGGGCCACTATCCCAATTATTAAACCATAAATTATATCCATTTTTTTTCGACTATATATTTAAAAAAAAAGCCCGCAATCTTTCTTCAATAATTTAGAAAACCCCTGTGCAACACGGGTAGAGATGCCAGTTTATTTCTTGCTTCCACTGTTTTCGAATGAAATATCCCCGAGGGGATTGAGGCCTGCCTTACAAAAACCGAGCTTTTCTCCAATTAAAATAATGTTGAGTTCTCAAACTCTTAAAGAAAAAATGCGGGCAATATTTATTTTTTATCCAAAGAACGCTGTGCTACTCTTCTATTATCTCGTCCAACTTATCGTTTATTTCAAGTAATCCTTCTATATTAATAGACTTAACTCCTTGCTGCTTAGAACCAATTAACTCCTTCGCAGTTTGCAATGTTGTCATGGCTAATATATCAAAAATATCTCTATTTGAAAACTTTTTTTGATATTGATCCATCTTTTTATTAATTAATTTCGTGGCCACCCGGAGAAGTTCTTCTTCTTTCTCATCCTGCTTGTCTACCCAAAGGGGATATTTCCTCCCGGCAATGGTAAGATTTATCATCCGTTTGTCAGCCATTTATCAATATTTCAGCTATTTAAAAGAGCAATACATTTGTTTATTTCCCGCACAATGTTGTTAATCTTTTTTGAGGCATCGCCTTTTTCACTTTCCGATGCCTCGAAATTTTTTGCTAATTTAAGTAAATTATATTTGTGTTTCAATTTCTTTAATTCCTGATCCTTCTCCTCGAAACGCTCCATGAGCCTTTCGTTTTCTTTTATCAAAAGCTGGTTTTCGCTCTTGATATTTTTCTGCATGTTCATGATTTTACTGATCTTTTCATCTATATTTCGACGCAAATCATCCATCAGAATAAGTATAATTTTTATAAAATTAAGGTTGTAAAAATACATAGACAAATCTATTGAAGCAACATATTGAGAAAATAAAAATCAGATAAGAAATGGAGTGCTGAAGCAATGGAGTATTAGGGGGGTGGTTGGCCAAATAATTCCCTATATTCCAACACTCCATTACTCCAATTCCATAAACTTTGTAAAAAAACCAAAGAACTATTATTCTCTGCGGAATTTGTCAACCACCCTCTTTTATCTTTTCCTTTAATCCTGAACGGGATTCGATTATCTTTGCAACCCATTGTCAAAATTTAGATGGTAGCAAATAAAACAACATTTAGTATGGAAAGCAGAATGAACCAAAATAAGTTGAAACTAATCATTCCCTTATTGATATTATTTCAAGCACATTTCCTTTTTGCGCAGGATAGTATTCCAAAGGGATATTTTCGTTCGCCACTTGATATTCCTTTGCTGCTATCTGGTAATTTTGGCGAAATGCGGTCGAATCATTTTCACACCGGCCTCGATTTTAAAACCTTGGGGTTTGAAGGGCAAAAGGTATATGCTGTTGCCGATGGATATGTTTCGCGGATAAAAGTACAGGCTGGTGGCTATGGGAACGCTATTTATATTACCCACCCCAATGGCTACGTGAGTGTTTACGGGCATCTTCAAAAGTATTCGGGCGACATGGCCGCTTACTTGTTGGAAAATCAATATAAACAAAGGACTTTTGAAATAAACCTGTTCCCTCCAGCCGACAGGTTCGTGATAAAAAAATCGGATGTAATAGGTATCTCCGGCAATACCGGAAATTCGGGCGGGCCGCACCTTCATTTTGAAATACGCAATGGCAAGAATGAACACGCACTCAACCCATTGTTGTTAGGCTTTGAAGTAAAGGACGATATAGCACCTAAGGTTTATTCTGTGGCCGTGTATCCATTAAACAATTATAGTTTTGTGAAAGGGAGTAACAGTTTTTTTATCGACGAAATAAAAAATGGCCTGCCTACCTGGAATACAGTCGAGGCTTTTGGTGAAATAGGCTTTGGGATTGAGGTGAACGACTATTTAAACGACTCGCAAAATAAATGTGGTGCTTACACCCTGGACTTATTTGTCGACTCGAACTTGGTTTTTTCATATAAAATGAACGAGCTTGATTTTTCGGAATTGCGCTATATTCAAAGCCATTACGACTATGGCTATAAACAGGAATCGAACGACTACATCCAGAAATCGTTTGTTGAACCAAACAATAAATTCAGCAATTATTCAAATGTGAAAAACCGGGGGATTGTTGAAGTCGATGATGGGGAAAAGCACAAAGTGAAATATGTAGTCACAGATGCATACCATAATACCACTAAAATTATGTTCGACATAGTAGGCAAAAAACCAAAAGATTATGATTCGCTGATTATTCAAAGTGAATACACGCAGGCTATGCCCTGGAAAATTGAAAACACATTTGAAGACGAGGAAATCAAACTCATCATTCCTCAATCCGCACTTTACGATGACCTATTTTTCAACTATTCGCTAGATAGTTCAATCTTGGGGATCTACTCGGCTTTGCACCATGTCCATACAGGCAATGTGCCGCTGCATCGATCGGCCCAGCTTTGGATTAAGTCTAAAAATCTTCCTGCAAACCTAGAGGAGAAAGCTGTGATTGCTTCAGTGTCGGGAACTTTTGAAAAGCCTGAATATTCTAGTTCGGGAGGGGATTTCGATTCGGGTTGGGTACATACCAGCATATCGTCTTTTGGCGATTATGCCATTGTTGTTGATACCATTGCACCCAGCATTACGCCAATCAACATTAAGGATTCGCTAAACATGGAGAACGTAAAAAGCATCCGCATTAAAATTACCGATGGGCTTTCGGGTATCAAGGAATACGTTGGATTAATCGATAACGAGTGGGTGCTTTTCCGCTACGATGCCAAATCAAACCTTATTTTCCATGAATTCTCCGATAATAAAATAACGCGGGGAGCCAGTCACAATCTTTTACTGAAAGTTACTGACAATAAGGATAATATTGCGTTGTATGAAGCGAATTTTGTGTGGTAGATCCTGAGTCAGGATTTGATGCCCCAACATGTAGTGATGCGATTATTCGCATTTCAATGAATGATTGGATATGAACAATTAGAAAAAGAATCCATAACCAACAAGCTGTCATTTCGATTTTCAAGACAAAATAATGCTCACAAAAAGAAATGACAGTTGGCAGCCATTTCTCAAATTTCTTAGGGAATAAAGAGATGATGATGAGATTTGCATGCACCTGCCCAAATGAAAATCATTTGATTTATCAAAAGAAATTATGAGAGGTTGGAAATTCCTACTTCACAGCTACTTTTTTCGAGCACTTCACCCAATCAATTTCGAAAACGGAGGGCAATGAGCTATCTTCAGGAGCAACTTGCAAGCCTGAACTGAAAATAATATACATGGGTTCATCGGGTATGCCATCGGTAAGTTCAGTAACCACAATATCGTTTATTTTCCAGGTCAGTTTGCCAGGTTCCCAATCGAGGGTGAAAATATAGAAGTCGTTGACAAACTTGCTCCCGGTAAATTTAGACACACTCGAATGGATCTCTTTACCCCAATGATTGGCAAGCGAAATTTTATTCTTTTTCGCTGACTTCAATATATCGATTTGAGGTAGCATTTTTTCAGAAACCATCCAAAAAGCGTGGGTCACAGGCTGCAATGAATTCAATTTTACTTTTGCCTGAAAGCGGCCTGTTTTCTGGCGGAAACTTTCGCCTGTGCTTATCAGTCCCGAAGTATATTCAAATTCGCGAGGGTAAAAACCAATGCGTGGGTCCCAACTTTTTCCGGTGGCCTTTTCTTTGCGCGTAGTTATTTTGCAAACACTGTCTTTGATTTCAATATTGTTGCCGTTTGTGATGAAATGCTTGTCGCTGGCCAGCGAATAGCTTTCGTTCATCAGTGCCTTGCCCCAAAAATAATTGGTAATCCATTTTGAGGGGTCGAGGGTCTTTCCTTCAAAATCATCGAAGAAAGTAGTTTCGTATGCTTTCAATTCATCGAACTTGGTGGAGCCCTTCAAGCTAAAGAACTTTTTTACATGCTCCTGTGCCATAGCAGCTTCGTACTTCTGTTGAAACTTGTATTCGTCGCTTTGTTTATAGCGTTCAGTATCCTCTTTTTCTGCCTTAAATTCCAGAAAATCTTTTGATGAAACTAGCTCTTCCAGTTTTTGGAATTGGGCTAAATCCTTCGATTTCTCAGTTTCGATATGCTGGATATATTTACCCGATTTCTTAATTTTATGATACTCTTTAAGCTCACTATCTTTTTTCAAGTTGAGGTATTCCTGTTCTAGTAAATATTCCGAGCTGTCATTAAATGTTTTCTCAGCTTTCAGTTCCTCTTTTTTGCTGATGAATTTGCTAGCAGAAACTTGTTTTTCAAGGTCAGTGAGTTTTTCGAGTTTTCCTGATTTCTCAATTTGTTCCAAGCGTTCGAGTTTCCCCGATTCGAGGTATTTGAAGTATGCCTTGATAGCCTTCGACTTCTTCAATCCATTATATTCCTGAAGTCTCTTATACTCTTCGGTTTTATCAAAGGTATCGTTTTTAAGTGCCTGAAGTTTTTTCTTGAACTTTTCGGAATTTACTTCCTTTTCCATTTCGAGAATACCCTTTAGCTCATCAGAGTTTTCAAAGGTGGTAATTTCTTTATATTCCTGTATGAGTGCTTTCTCATCCGCCTCAATAGTCGAGGTTTTGGGCAATGTCCCAAAAAAGGATTTAAACAAAAAGCGAGTTTTAACTTTGGCCATCTTTTTTACTTTAGTATCAGTTTAACTGTGTCAAAGATAAAAAAAAAGAGTAATTGCATTTACAAGAGTGAATAAATTAAAATATCGCACTGATTATCAAATAAAAGAGCACGCTAAATAGAATTATTTTAGATAAGAAAAGCCCTAAAGGAATCCCCAAGCCATGAGCTTGGGGATTCCTTGCGGTCAAACAAGTTGAATCGGCTATCCTGATTAAGTAAAAGTTTCAGATTGTAAAGTGACCAAGAAACAAGTTTAATCCATTATAAACCAAAATAACCGCAATTTAATATTTTGATTAAATCATCAATCCAGAACAACCAACTTCTTTGAATCACTGAAATTTCCTTGTCTTAACCGACAAAAATAAATACCGGCACCAACTGTCCTGGTGTCGAAATCGACTTCATAATTCCCGACAGGTAAAGCTTTGTTCACTAAGGTTTGGATTATTTTCCCTTCGAGGTTGACGACCTCCACATAAACCTTTCCTTTATCGGCAACGCTAAATGGGATGCTTGTTATGTCTCTCGAAGGATTTGGATACAAATCATGTAAGTGGTTTTCGGAAGGAGAATCCCCTGGAGTCTCGGTAATTTCGGTGACAACCAGCCCATGAGGGCCAGCATACGTAGGCGTTATCCCATGGCATACACTACATTTGTTGAGGATGCCGGCATAGCCCTGCAAGGCAATGTTTTGAACATTGTCGCGGGCATTCGACGAAGGATAAATGGCATGTGGCGAACCATGGCAGGTGCTGCAAAACAAGCCTCCGTGACCCCGCGACTGGCGGAACAGTTTACCGGGCTCCTCTGCGTAATTTGACCCATGGCAGGCAGTAGCTCCGCACGTTGGCTCCTCCAGCCAGGGTTCACGACCATTGTCGATCGATTCGGCAATGTCTTGCATGCTTCCGTGGCAATCGGTACATGTCATTCCCAATGAATACATGGTGCCCCGGTGGCATTGGGTATTTGCTCCCGGGTGGCACTTGTAGCAATTACTGGTTGAGCTTTTATGTTTTTCGTGAATTACCTGCGATAAAGGATCGGCCCCTGGAGTACCCGTTGTTCCCAAAGCATTCGACGAATGGCAAGATGCGCAAAGTATGGGTAAATTAGAGGTGCTAAAGCCGGACACATTATCATGTTCGTTTAAAATATCCATTTCATTTGTGTGGCAGCCCGAGCTTACGCAAGTAATTTCATTCGAAACCGGTATTACAGGTTGTGTACTCGCCAACAAATTGCCAGAGGCATCGAACAGTTTGATCAAAGCCAGTTGGTATGGGTCTTCAGTAAGCAGGTTGGTATCCACATAAGGGGTAATAGGAATCCCTTCGGCATGGAAATAATCCATGGTAGTATCCATATCGCCAGAAAGCCCCTTGCCTGTAAGCCCAATATTATTGGTAAGGTTTACACCAAAAAGTTGGAATTCGTAATCCCAAAAGTTCGTTTTCCCTACCGAGTAAGTGTTGCCGGGAATTTCATAAGTAACAGAAAACGTATCGGTTACAATTTCGGGCCAGGTTGTGGCCGAACCTTTTTTTATTACATGCGCCATCAAATTATTATAAGGGGGTAAAACGGCCATCTTCGAAAAGTCCTGGTTTGCACAGTGCATCCCGAGGTCGTTCCATCCAATTATAATGTACTCCCCTTGTTTAGGCTGATTAAAAAGAGGGGAATAGAATCCAAATGCCGATAATAATGCAAGAATCCCTAAAGAATACAGTGTGAATTGTCTAATTTTCCTCATGCTAATAAATTTTAAGTTTAGAGTAAAATTAAGCAATCTGTTACTTAATTAGAAATAAATCAGCAATATATACTCATTCTAAATAAGAACTTTTATAATCTTAATGAGGGCGATTTATACTTCAAACTGGATAAATTTCCGCATTTTTTCAAATCCATCTAACCATACTGTCGCCTCTACGAGGCTTGGTAAACTTGCTCCTTTTTTTATTGCTACCATACTGCCGTTCCTAGCGGAACTCTACTCAATCAATATTCGATAAGCCTCGGAGAGGCGATAGTATGGTAGAAACAATCAAAATAAAGACCACTTAGCCTCGGAGAGGTGACAGTATGGTAGAAAGGTAGCAAGAGTTTTCATACATCTAAGACTCCCTAATTTTTGCGATTATTATCACCTTTTCATCAACCGATTGAAGTGTACATATAAAAGCCGGATCTATAGGTCTGCTGATAATAACTATTAGTGAAATTCAATCCTATTCCCCAATAAAAATAACAGGGGCACTTTCAGGTTTTACATATCCCCGAAACATCCCTTTCGTATTAAATACCATTTCGATATCCCCATTTTTATCGATCCCTATTGCCCCGGCATCGCCACCAATGGATTTAAGTTTGATCATAATCACATCGGTCATGGCGGTTTTTAAATCGACATTTTTATATCCCATTGTAGCGGCAATGTCGTGGGCTGCCACAGTACGGATTATATACTCGCCATGTCCGGTAAAGGATATCCCGCAGGTATTGTTGTCGGCATACGAACCACAGCCAACGATTGGGGAGTCGCCAATCCGGCCAAACATTTTATTGGTCATCCCCCCGGTCGATGTGCCGGCAGCCAGGTTGCCCATTTTGTCGAGAGCCACACAGCCAACTGTTCCCAGCTTATCAAGCTCCTTCTTTTTTTCATTTTGAAGGAAATTTTGGAGGCTTTGCCATCTTTCTTCGGTGTAGAAATATTCAGTGCCGACCGTGTCGAGGCCGTTCTCAGAAGCAAAAAAATCAGCCCCGGAGCCGGAGAGCATCACATGTTTCGATTTTTCCATCACTGCCCGTGCTGCCGAAATTGGGTTCTTTACATGCTTCACACCAGCCACAGCGCCAGCCTTTCGGTCGGAGCCAACCATGATGGAGGCATCCATTTCGTTGGTTCCCTCGTGGGTAAAAACCGAACCCTTGCCTGCATTGAACAAGGGGGAGTCTTCCATTATCCGGATGCAAGCCTCCACTGCATCGAGGCAAGAGCCGTTTTCTTTCAGGATTTCCTCCCCTGCCAAAAGAGCTTCTTTCATTTTTTCCCGGTAGGCTTTCTGTTTTTCGATAGAGATATCATCCACAGAAAAATTTCCTGATCCACCATGGATTACCAGGGCATATCCGGGTCTTGGTTGTTCGGCTTTGTTTTGGCATGTTGAAAATATCAGAAGTACAAAAATGGCAAACCAGAATAACTTAATTGGATTTCTCATTCGAAAATGTTTAGTGGATAATACTCAATCTCCGGGTCTCAGAATATTGATCAGCCATCAACTTCACAAAATAGACACCTGCTTTGGCCGAAAAATCTTCAATTAAAACCTTTCCGTCAAGAGGATTAATTGTGTGATTTCGATACACTTCTTTTCCTGAAACATCAAAAATCACAATCTCTATAATTTGCCCTGAACCATCATTCATATCAATAATAAACTGACCCTGTGAGGGATTTGGGTAAAGTTTGTTTGACCAATCGATAAAAGGATTTTCAGGTACCGGAAGTGCATTTTGAAAACGGGCCATAAATTCCTGAAGATAGATATTGGCCATCTCTGCATTGTGGATGATGAGGGTATTTTCGTCGTTGCGGTTTTCGGCACTGCTGCTCCAATTGTGCGAACCGGTCAGTACCAAAGGATCGGAACCAGCCGGGTCGACAATCATCAATTTGTTGTGCAACATGCCATCTTCGCCATAAATTTTAAAATTGCTCCCGAGAGCCGATTCCAGCCCATTCACGACAGATGAATTCGAACTGGACGGATCGTCGATAATCACTTTGGTTTGCACACCATTGCTAACACGCGATAGTATGGAATCGCCCAAATCGGTACGGGTTATCAGCATGGTTTCCACAAATAGTTCATCATCGGCTGAAGAAATGGTACGGCCAATTTTTGAATTAGTCCCATCACTCGGACTGAAATAACATTCAACCCGGTTTCCGCCAATAATAAACTCGTGCGGTGTATTGTCTTTTTTGAAAGGGCCAAATTTAGATTGAGCCAAGTTGGGAACAATCGAATCGCCTCCCCACATTTCGTTAAACTCGGCACGGTAAGCCCTGGCAAGGCTTTGGTCGTGGACAATGATCACATTGTTGGCGAAGGTGTTGATATTCACGTCCTCGAAATTGGTCGAGCCGGTCCATACTATGGCTTTGTCCGGGTCGGTAGCATCGGCATCGAAAACCACAAATTTGTTGTGCATGATCCCATATTCGGCAAGGTCAGGTGCCGGGAGGCTATTAATCCCGGGTGAGAGCAACTGGCCAAGGTTGACTGTTGTCCATGATGTGTCGAAGATAGCCCGAACCTCTACACCATTGGCATGAGCATTATTCAAGGCTCCGGCAATGTCTGAAATGTTGGCCGGATTGAAATCATAAATAGTAAGATCAATGGATTCCGTTGCCCGGTTAATGTAATTAATCAATGTATCATCCACAAGATCATCGAGGAATATGGCGTCAGTTCCCGTCGAAACCGAATTATCCACCGACCGTGTAAAATAGGCCTTCATCTCACCAGAAGATAGCGACTGGGTGCAAAAGGCATTGACATTTGAAAAAGCAGTATCATCATTTAATACTGAAAAAGAGAGCACATAATAAATGGTGGCCGGGTCGAGGCCGGTAAAACTGATGGCGTGCGAAGTCCCTGAACCAGGATTTTGCAGGAGGCCCATTTCCAGTGCCTGAGTTTTGCCATAAAAAACTTCTGTAGTTGCAGCCGAATCGGTGAGCCATTGCAGGTCAAAACTGGATGTAGAAATATTACTCACAGCAATGGGGCTAATGATATTGATGGCACTTCCATTGATAATATCATCAGGACCTCGCAACAACAACTGGTAGTTGGCATAAAACTGCGAGCATATCCCGATTAAAGTAACAGGATTTCCAGGGATAACTGCCCCAACCAATGGATGGCCCGAGCGGATGTACACGGTGCTACTTTCACCATTAAAAGAAAAAGTATAAGAGGTATTGGCCTGAAAGGTACTCCCGGCATTATCGAAAACCACATTCTCCAATTGTACCAATTCCGATTCATAATCCTCGCTCATCTGCGCTGGCGTTATCACCGCCGGAACCGGCATGGGGTTGTTGCTCGAATGAACCGTATGAAAAGTGACGCTGGCTATTTCGAGCAGGTTGTTATAATCGTCCAACACACCGGTTACTGTAATCGAATCTCCGGGAGCAAAATAAGTCACATCGTAACTATATACGGCAATCCCGGCACTTGCATCCTGGAAATAGCGGATGGTCGACAACTCCGGGCCATTGGTCACAATACCCGACACAGTCACAGAACTGCCAACAGAAAAAGTTCTTGCATCGGCAATATCAGTTTGGGCAATTGCAAATCCCGAAAGGATTATAAAACAAAGGATTAGAATAGAATTTTTCATGATTATAAGTTTTAGTTCAGCCTGGTAAAATTAGGAAATATTACCTAAATTTGTTGAAGCTTATTTTAAAAGAAAAAATGTATACAAAAAGATTTAATTATGAACCTTCAATATATAGCAGATAAAAATGGGAATACCATAAGTGTTGTTGTTCCCATTAGCTTATGGGAAAGAATCAGGAACAAATATCAAAGAATGGATGAAGAATTTGATTTTGAGGAACCTTCAAAAGAGGAAATAAAGCGAAATATCCGTCAGGGTCTTAAAGAACTTAAGTTAATCAAAGAAGGGAAATTGCAAACCAGGCCGGCTAAGGAATTTTTAAATGAGGTATAGCGTAGATACTACCCCAAACTTTGAGAAGGAGGCTAAAAGACTAATTAAAAAATATCAGTCACTTAAAGCTGAAATCCACAATCTGGTTGAAGTACTTGCAAATGAACCCTTTCAAGGAAAACATCTCGGAAATTCCATTTACAAAATCCGTATTGCTGTAAAAAGCAAAGGGAAAGGGAAACGGGGTGGAGCAAGGATAATGACGATGGTCAAAATAGCTGATGAAAAGGTATATCTGTTTTCGATTTATAGCAAAGGAGAAAAGGATGCTATTTCAGATACTGAAATACAGGATCTTATCAAGGATATCCAATAATGATAGAAATGGATACGAGTATGAATTTAACCTCATTTGCTGATCATTTAGACCAACAATATGGAAAAAGGGGAGTTCCCGAACGAGAAAGTTTTGAAGAAGGATTCGAAGCCTTTAAACTTGGAACCATGTTGCAGGAATTGCGGAAAGAGAATGGCATGACCCAGGAACAATTAGCCCAAAAGTGCGGAACAACGAAAACATATATTTCGCGGATAGAAAACAATGCTTCGGACATTCGGTTATCAACCTTGATGAGGATCATTAGGGAAGGATTTGGACGGCATTTGAGGTTAAGTCTCGATTTTTAAAATGGAAACATGCCAGGATTTAGGCAAAGAACCAGACAAAACATTCAAAGGAAGTTTTAATGTGCGCCTAAACCCGGAGTTACATAAACAGGCATCCCTTCTTGCTTCCCGCAAGAAAGTGACTCTAAATGAATTGATCAAGAAATCGATTTCGTATGTGGTTTCGCACGAAAGCGAGCTTGATAGTTTTCTGGTGAAAGGGTAAAGGTATATCATAGGGATCAATTCGTTTGGTGAATTTAATATATTGAATTATTTTAGGAGAAAATTTAGAATAATGAAAATTAGTTTTATCCCTATAGCTTTATTGTCTTTGGTAAATGCCAATGCCCAGATTAATATAAACGACACTGTTTGGGCAAACGGAACTGCAAATATGTATCTTGAGGGTGCTACATATAGCGGTGCGACGCTACAAATCAAACCAATAGAAATCGAGGGTAATGTTCCTTTTGACACAACTTATCTTTTCACCAACACTCCTGAACATCTGGATTTCTCTTTACCAGTAAGTATCTCAACTAGCGATGCGATTACCACAACAGGTTATCAAGAACAATTCATCCAAAGTTTCTCTGACGGTAGTTTCAAAGTTAACTGGACACAACCCGGACAAATTGATGTATACGACATTCAAGGTAGACAAATTGTATCCTTGGAGATTCAAGGTCAAAACATGTTCAACATTTCACAATACAGCTCAGGAGTTTACATTGTTAGGTTAACAGACATGAATAACAACGTCTTCGCAGGAAAACTTGTTAAAACCAACAATAGCGTGCAAACATGCACACAAAAAAACATAACTGAGCAACCAGTTACGAAATACGGACAAAAATCAATCAGTGAAATCCAGGTTACTTCTATTGGTAAGTATCGGTTTATTTGGTCAGGAAGCAATATTATCACGGATAGTCTTGACGCGTACATCGAGGAAGGTATGCCCAACAGTATTGACCTCAACATGCAAGAAGTTCCTCCAGTAGTTATGGACACCTTGTGGGCAACGGGGAATATTGTTACACAGAATAACGAAACAGGATTATTTATTGGGGGAGTTTTCTTATCTCTGCAATCACACTACATTCAAGACGTAGATACTACGATTAACCTACAAACTACAGGCGGTGGTGGAATTACATACAACATACCCATCTTCGTCGGAGAAAGCACATCCTTACCTGCAAGTGCTGATGGTGAGTACTATGTTAAGTGGCAGAAAGAAGGATTCTTCACCGATAGTCTGCTAGTAACGTTTTCAAGCGGAACTAACGCCCCTAAACAAATGTTTCTCACACCACTTCCTCCGCTTCCTAATTACAAACAAATCAGCGGTCTTGTTCGTGATAGTGCAATGCTTGGTGTCAACAACATCTTTGTCGCTGTCAAGAACACCACAACAAACGTTATTGATAGTACACGAACGAATGCAAACGGTGAATACACAATTCCACAATTACCCGTTGGTTGGTATAAAATAGCCGTGAACACAGACAATCTTGATTATTTCTCTTATGAGCAAACATTAGACTCGTTACAAATAACAGAACCCACTAGCTACGCCGACACAATTGCTAATGACTTCAACGTTCTCTTAATCAAGAGACTCTTACACTCCAACCTCAACGACACGACCGTTGCACCAACAGCACTACAATTCAAAGGGCGTCATTTAGGTTTCAACATTCAAGACGCGCTCTACGAACAGAACTTCGTCTGGTTTGATACAACTGAATTTACAACAGCTGAAATAGATACAATGTGTGGAATTATCACCTATGCAAACCAGTTATTCAGTACAAACGTCACACCAGTAAATTATAGCTTTAACATGAACACAACATTTATGCAAACTTATAACCCTTACACAACATCTCCAGATTCCGTAGGAACAAATATTATTAGAGGACCACCTCAAACAATATATGTACCATATCTAATGAACGACGGAGAAAACGTTAACGTCGCAGGAAACCCTATTTATCTTAATGTTGCATATACATCAACAATAAAAGAATTCTTTGGTCGTTTAATGTATGCAAGTCCAGTAAGTGGAGAGCCAAGTTATATGAATGCAACTAGTACAGAACCAACAGATATAGACTGTGCCGTTCGACTAATGATTCACCACATTGGACGACTCAAATACCAACATGATGCACAAGACATAAGAATAAGATCTCTGCGAGACACCATCAATCCTAATTATTTCAACACATCATCAACAACGGCTCAATCTGTTAATTACAACTCTGTAGAATAGCATAAAGATCAAATAGATAACTTTTACTCACCCGGTGACTTAAAGTCACCGGGTGAGTTATTAAGTACCGGACCGTTTATTCCAAACTATAAATCAATTCCCCCCTCTGTTTCTCCCCCAAGGGGAGACAGTGCTTCGTAGCAAACGTTCATCACCGATTTTCGCAGGTTCTTAAACTGTGCATAATTTGCTCCTAAAATTAGGGTGTAAAAACAATCTCCAATTTTTTATTATTTAGCCAGGGGACAGTGATTGGATTTTGTAATTTGGCCACATCAAGAAGGAT